>NZ_JAUOQE010000018.1 GCF_030547545.1 Amphritea sp. 1_MG-2023 | reverse complement strand
TGGCATGAGCGTGTTTATGTGGTCGACGTAGCATGCCCTTTGGGCACCTCAAGCCGATTGTTCGCTTGATCGGGGCTGTTTCGTTATACGGCCTTAAAAGCCGCTGTCCGTCGTTCGAAAAAGCGTATCAATCAGGTGTAGGAGTCACGCCCTCGTGGCGATATAGGCCGTGGTCCGAGGTCCGAAAAAGCGTATCAATCAGGTGTAGGAGCCACGCCCCCGTGGCGATGTGTTTTGGTGTGTGAACGTGTTTATCGCGACGAGGGCGTCGCTCGCTACAAGGCCGGGTGGGTATTCTATCCACACCACCGGTGCGGTTCGCCGAACTCACCATACCCTTCGCCAATGCTGTAATAGCGGATAATCTGTACAAGGAGCCACGCCCTCGTGGCGATAAAAGTTATTATCCTAGGTTCGAACGCTGCGCTTGTCTGAGATTCGAAAAAGCGTAGCGCGAAACCTCTTTTATTTTTATGCTGAGATGGTTGTCTGGGGAGCGCCGATCATCCTACCCTCGAACCCAGGGTTATGACTGTCATGCTTGTTGAATAGCGTACAGTTTTGCCGGTGACCAATTATAAGTTGCGTTGTATCGCGCTAAAGCGCCGGACGAGGTGCTCGGCAAGCAATAACGGCAGGACAGTTATCGGTTGTACTATATCCATCGGCTGTTCTGCATTACCTTAGCAACAAATAGTTTTGCTGTTACTGTCTCTGTTTAAATTGTTGTAATAGTTGCATCAAGCTGTTGCTCGTATGATCAACCTGACGTGCATGTTGTTTGTTGTTTTCGGCTTCCAAGGCGGATTCCTGTGAGTGCTCTAAGGTCATATTAATGACGTCGGAGATTTGATTGGTGACAGTCGATTGCTCCTCGGTTGCCGAGGCAATCATGCTGCTCATGCTGTCTATCTCATTAATCGATATGCGGATCTGTTCAACACTTTGTCGGGCATTTTCTGCCAGTGTGACGGTGTTATGTACGCACTCTGCTTGGAGCTCTACTTTATTAGCCATCTGATCGATAGCTCCATTGAGTTTATTGATAATGACGCCGATATTGTCAGCGGCTGTGGCGGTATTTAGCGCTAAGGAGCGTACTTCATCGGCAACAACGGCAAAGCCTCGGCCACTATTGCCCGCGCGGGCGGCTTCAATTGCGGCATTAAGCGCAAGTAAATTGGTTTGTGCTGCAAAGTTCTGAATAACGTTAAGCGCCGAGCCAATCTCTTTGCCGTCATCTTTCAACTGCTGCAGTGTCAGGTTGGTCGCCTCTGCTTCTGTTTCCAGTTGGCGTATGCTTTCCCGAGTGTTTTGCATTTCGGTTACACCATGAACGGCGGTTTCTGTCGCTTTTCGCGTAGCTTCTGAGGTTTTAACCGCATTTTTGGCGACTTCTTGGTAAGAGCAGCTGAGTTGCTGAATCTGTACAGAGGCCTGCTCGGTTGAAAGCTGTTGCTTGCTAACGATGCGGGTTAAGGTGTCGGAGCTGTTATTGAGGTTTTTGCCTAGCTGATCGAGGGTCGTGCTTTCTGTATTAATTTTATCGATCAGTGCGGTGAAGTAGTCTCGCAGGCTAGCGATGGAGCTTTCGAGTATCTCGATTTCGATGATGCGACTGGTTTTCCTGTCCTCCTGAGTTAACCGACCGTTAGCGAGAGCATCTAATTGTTGGCAGGTTCCACTGATGATGCGGCTAAGCTTGGTATTGAGAAGGCTCATGATCAAGCCAATGAAGATGATTAATGAGAGGCTGACAATAAGCAATATATTGACCAGTTGATCAGTGGCATCGTAATGTGTTTGCAGGCGGTTTTGATTTTCCTGTAAGTGGTTATTGAGCTGATCAATCAATGCGGTTGTGTTGGCGATAGTGGTGGCTTTGCGCGCATAAATTTTCTCGATATTAGTCAGCTCTTTGGGATAACGTCTGATAAGGTTGCTGAGTTCCTGGGTATACAGCTCGCCGAGTTCGCTGCGTGGGCGGTCGGTATCGACGCTGTTGTTGCCTAGTAAGGCGGCTAAAGAATCATCGGCTTCCGTTGCTTCGTAGATATTAAAGCGGGGCAATTCGCTTAGCTTATTAGCGATACTGGCTAATGAGTGCAAGCGTCGCTCAACGTCGCTTCTGTTGGGGTGTGCGGCGGTAAAAAAGTGTTGTCGGCTGTGAGCGAGTTCAGGTATCAGCGGGCTTATCTTGTTGAGAATCGCTATATAGCGTTGCTGTAATTGTGGTTGCTGTTGAGCGCCTTTGTTCGCGTAATCGTTCAATAGACTGATATTGCTCAGAATTTCGCGCTCATTGTTAATTAATAGTTCTTGAGGCTGACGTAATTTTCCTGCTGCGCGTAACTGCAACAAAGCAACCGATTGTAGCTCGGTTAGCGTGTTCTCTACGGCGGGTATCCCGTTATCAGTTAGCGCTTTTACGCGGACATCCTGACGTATGAGCTGAATAAGGGCGTTATCAATTTCACTCAGCAGTGAGGCTTCGCCTGAGCTAAGGTAAATCAGAATTGGGCGGGTGACCTTGGTATCAATCTCTAGCTTAAGCTGTTGATAGCTTCGAGTTTGATCGAAACTGTTATTTAAACGCTCCAGCGACCAAAACATTAGGCAGGCCATGACGCTTACAACAAGCAGTAAGATGGCCGCCGCCATTAGATTAATTTGAGATATTTTCATTGTTCACAGCATCGAATATTTTAAAGCCTCCATTTATATGTCTTTTTTGTTACGGGCATGTTTCAGGATTTTCTGTTGATACTCATAATGGGAGGTCGGCTTACATAGACAAGCTAAGCGAGATGGATTAAAATATCGCCGATTTGCATCCTAGAAATGCACAATATGAATTCTCTATAAAAAAGCGAGGTGGGCATTTTGTTCTGCCTCGCTTTTTTGCAACTTACAGTTTATTAATTCTGTTTAGATTTTCGCGCTAAGCGGGGAGGTTAATTTTGACAAGACCAGCCATTCTGGCCCTTGAGGACGGTAGTATCTTCCGGGGAGTAGCGATTGGCGCGGATGGCCAGTCTAGCGGAGAAGTTGTGTTTAATACTTCTATGACTGGTTATCAGGAGATTCTGACGGATCCATCGTATGCTCGTCAGATAGTGACCCTGACCTATCCACACATCGGTAACGTGGGAACGAATAAAGAGGATGAAGAATCCTCTCAAACATGGGTTGCAGGTCTTGTGATCCGTGATCTGCCGCTGATCGCCAGCAACTGGCGTAGCGAACAGAGTCTGGATGAATACCTGAAAGCGAATAATATTGTTGGTATCGCGGATATTGATACCCGTCGACTAACACGTATTCTACGTGAGAAAGGTTCATTGAGCGGCTGCGTGATGGCGGGCGATATCGATGAAGCTCAAGGGCTTGAGTCGGCTAAGGCCTTTCCTGGTTTGAAAGGTATGGATTTGGCAAAAGAGGTGACTACTTCAGCGGCCTATCCATGGACATCAAGCACATGGGATCCTGTCGAAGGGCATCAAGAGCGGGCTGACACCGAGCTGCCACATCATGTCGTGGCTTATGATTTCGGTGTTAAGCGCAATATTCTGCGGATGCTGGTTGAGCGTGGTTGTCGTCTCACGGTTGTGCCTGCGAAAACCACCGCCGCTGAGGTGCTAGCACTGCAGCCTGATGGTGTGTTTCTGTCCAACGGACCCGGTGACCCGGAACCCTGCGATTATGCAATTGAAGCGATTCAGGCGATCTGTGAAACCGATTTGCCGGTTTTTGGTATCTGCTTAGGACATCAATTATTGGCGCTGGCGTCTGGTGCGCAGACCCTGAAGATGAAGTTTGGTCATCATGGCGCGAACCATCCGGTACAAGATCTGGCTAATAAACAGGTTATGATTACCAGTCAGAATCATGGTTTCGCGGTTGACGAAGAGAGTTTGCCAGCAACGTTGCGAGCGACACATAAATCGTTGTTTGATGGTTCCCTGCAGGGTATTGAACGCACAGATCGTGCAGCCTTTAGTTTTCAGGGGCACCCTGAGGCGAGTCCTGGGCCGCGAGACGTGGCGCCGTTGTTCGATCGCTTTATTCGCGATATCGAAGCGCGCAAGGCCTAAGAGCCTGACTTAAGCTATATACGGACTGCCCGTGAGCTAGCGGCGGGCAGCTTTCAACGAATTAACATTTTCGATCGGTTGTTTACACATGCCAAAACGTACGGACATACAAAGTATTCTGATCCTCGGTGCGGGTCCTATCGTTATCGGTCAGGCCTGTGAGTTTGATTACTCCGGAGCCCAGGCCTGTAAAGCCCTGCGTGAAGAGGGCTATCGCGTCATTCTGGTTAACTCTAACCCAGCCACTATTATGACTGATCCGGCGATGGCTGATGCCACTTACATTGAGCCTATTCAGTGGAAAACGGTTGCCAAGATTATTGAGCAAGAGCGTCCTGATGCTCTGCTGCCAACGATGGGTGGTCAAACTGCGCTGAACTGTGCCCTCGATCTTGAGCGCGAAGGTGTGCTTGAGCAGTTTGGCGTCGAGATGATCGGTGCTAATGCCGATACGATTGATAAAGCGGAAGACCGTGATCGATTCGATAAAGCGATGAAATCGATTGGCTTGGAATGTCCTCGTGCTGCCATTGCGCATAGCATGGAAGAGGCGTTGCAGGTGCAATCTCGCTTGGGCTTCCCTTCCATTATTCGTCCCTCTTTTACGATGGGCGGAACCGGTGGGGGTATTGCCTATAACAAAGAAGAGTTTATTGAAATTTGTGAGCGTGGCTTAGATTTATCGCCCACGAGCGAACTGTTGATTGACGAATCCCTGATCGGCTGGAAAGAGTATGAGATGGAGGTTGTGCGTGATAAAAACGACAACTGTATCATCATCTGCTCAATCGAAAACTTCGATGCCATGGGTGTGCATACCGGTGACTCCATCACTGTTGCGCCGGCTCAAACACTGACGGATAAAGAATATCAGTGGATGCGTGATGCCTCATTGGCAGTGTTACGTGAAATTGGTGTTGAAACGGGTGGGTCTAACGTACAGTTTGGTCAGTGCCCCGAAACCGGTCGTTTTGTCATCATCGAGATGAACCCACGAGTATCACGTTCATCGGCGTTGGCTTCAAAAGCCACGGGCTTCCCGATTGCTAAAGTGGCTGCCAAGCTAGCGGTTGGTTATACCCTAGATGAGTTGCAAAATGATATTACCGGTGGCGCGACCCCGGCATCATTTGAGCCTGCGATCGATTATGTTGTCACTAAGATACCGCGCTTTACTTTCGAGAAGTTTCCACAAGCAAATGATCGTTTAACCACGCAGATGAAGTCTGTCGGTGAGGTGATGGCGATTGGTCGTACGCAGCAGGAATCACTGCAGAAGGCGTTGCGTGGGCTAGAGGTCGGTGCGTCTGGATTAGATCCTATTGTTGATCTGCAGAGTGAGGATGCGCGGGCTGAAATCATTCACGAGATGAAACAGCCGGGCGCCGAACGTATCTGGTATTTGGGTGATGCTTTCCGCTTAGGTATGACCGTTGAAGAGCTGTATGAGCTCTCCGGTATTGATCATTGGTTCTTGGTGCAGGTTGAAGATCTGATTAAAGATGAACAGCGGGTGTCTAATATGACCCTGTCTGAATTGGATAGCACCGAACTGTACCGTCTGAAGCGTAAAGGTTTCTCGGATACTCGTTTAGCCGCCTTGTTAGGCGTGTCTGAAAAACAAGTACGCAAACAGCGTCATAAGTTCAATATCCGTCCGGTATTTAAGCGAGTGGATACCTGTGCGGCTGAGTTTTCGACCGATACCGCGTATATGTACTCAACCTATGAGGAAGAGTGCGAGGCGAATCCGTCTGAGCGCGATAAAATTATGGTCATTGGTGGCGGGCCTAACCGTATTGGTCAGGGTATCGAGTTTGACTATTGCTGTGTTCATGCGGCGTTAGCGGCTCGAGAAGACGGTTATGAAACCATCATGGTTAACTGTAATCCGGAAACCGTATCGACAGATTACGATACATCTGATCGTTTGTATTTTGAACCGATCACACTAGAAGATGTGTTAGAAATCGTTGATCTGGAGAAGCCTAAAGGCGTCATCGTGCAGTATGGTGGTCAAACGCCATTGAAATTGGCATTGGCGCTCGAGCAAGCGGGCGTGCCGATTATTGGTACCTCACCGGAAGCGATTGACCGTGCGGAAGACCGCGAGCAGTTTCAGCAGATGCTTAAGCGTTTGGGCTTAAAGCAGCCAGAGAATGCGACTGTGCGTTCGCTGGAAGAAGCGATTATTGAAGCGGACAAGCTGGGTTATCCGCTGGTTGTGCGTCCATCCTATGTGTTGGGTGGTCGGGCGATGGAGATCGTTTACAAGGAATCTGAATTACGTCAATACATGACCACGGCGGTGAAAGTTTCTCACGATGCTCCCGTGCTATTGGATCACTTCCTCAATGCGGCGATCGAGGTGGATATCGATGCGGTGTGTGATGGCGAGACCGTTGTGATCGGTGCCATTATGCAACATATCGAGCAAGCCGGTGTTCACTCCGGTGACTCAGCATGCTCTCTGCCTCCTTACAGTCTCTCCGATGAGCTGCAAGATAAGATGCGGGATATGGTACGTAAGATGGCGTTAGAGTTGGGTGTTGTGGGGCTGATGAATACTCAGTTAGCCTATCAAGACGGCGAAGTCTATGTTATTGAAGTGAATCCGCGTGCATCGCGTACGGTGCCGTTTGTTTCTAAGTGTATCGGTGTCTCTCTGGCCAAAGTTGGTGCTCAGGTTATGACTGGTAAAACACTGAAAGAGATCGGTTTTACAGAAGAGATCGTGCCCACGTTGTATAACGTTAAAGAAGCCGTATTCCCGTTCAATAAGTTTCAGGGAGTCGACCCTATTTTGTCGCCGGAAATGAAGTCTACCGGTGAAGTGATGGGTGTGGGTGAAACCTTTGGTGAAGCGTTCATGAAAGCACAGCTGGGGGCGGGTGAGAAAATGCCGGCAACCGGTAAAGCATTCATCTCCGTGCGCGATGTTGATAAACAGAATGTGCTGCCGGTTGCTCGTGATCTCGTTGGTTTAGGCTTCACGCTCGTCGCGACTCGTGGCACGGCTGACTTGCTGAAGCAGGATGGCCTCGAAGTACAACTTGTTAATAAAGTGATGGAAGGTCGTCCGAACATCGTCGATATGTTGAAGAACGACGAAATTGTTTACGTTATCAATACCACGGAAGGACGTAAGGCGATTGCTGACTCCGCTGAAATTCGTCGCTCTGCTCTGCAGCATAAAGTACCTTACAGTACGACGCTGGCGGGCGCTGAGGCGATGATCAAAGCGATGCAATATGGTGAAGAAAAAACCGTACGTCGTTTGCAAGACCTTCATTAAGGAATAGTAATAATATGCAAAAGTTTCCAATGACCGTGGGTGGTGAAAAAGCCTTACGTGATGAACTCGATGATCTGAAAACTGTTCAGCGTCCTACAGTGATTGCTTCTATCGCTGAGGCGCGTGAACATGGCGATCTGAAAGAAAACGCCGAATATCATGCGGCACGAGAGCAACAGGGCTTTATTGAGGGGCGAATTCAGGAGCTCGAAGGGAAGTTAGGTTCGGCTCAGGTGATCGATGTCTCTCAGATTCCACATTCAGGAAAAGTGATTTTCGGTACCACCGTCGATCTGATTAACTTGGATACTGACGACACGGTTAGCTATCAAATCGTCGGTGATGATGAGGCGGACATTAAAGGGGGTAAAATCTCTATTAGTTCTCCGATAGCCCGTGCATTGATTGGTAAAGAAGAAGGCGATATCGCTGTTGTGCAGACCCCTGGCGGCGGCGTAGAGTATGAAATTGATCAGGTGCACCATATCTGATGCAATAGGATAAAAAAACCGCCTTAGGGCGGTTTTTTTGTTGTTGATCTGTTCCGGCTACATTAACGTAACAGGTTGGACAGTTTTGGATCTGGCGTTTTCGCTGCGCGATACAGCAAAGCAACATTACCGATCTCTTGAACGATGGTTGCTTCGACAATTTGGGCCATTTCACTGATCAATTGTTTCTTCGCTTCGCGGTCGCCCACAGCAAATTTTATTTTGATGAGCTCGTGGTCTTCCAGAGCGCGATCGGCTTCCAGTAAAATGTTTTCACTGAGGCCGTTACCGGCGACAGTGATGATGGGGTTAAGACCGTGGCCGATCGTTCGAAACTGCTTCTTTTGCGTAGGGGTTAAGCTCATACTAAAATACTTGACCTTTGAATTTTGGAGCGGAAGACCCGCTCAGAATCATAATAAACCGATTTTACCTGAGTTAGTGTGCAGAAAGTAGACATTGACTCAAATTCCGAATGGGGTTGTGGGTGGCAAGATCAAAAAGCAGCGGTCGTTGGCTGCAAGAACACTTCGACGATCAGTATGTGAAAAAGTCTAGAGAGCTAGGCTATCGCTCGAGAGCGAGTTTTAAACTACTGGAATTGAATGAAAAAGATAAACTGATTCGTCCGGGTATGACATTGATGGATCTGGGGGCGGCACCGGGAGGTTGGTCTCAGGTAGCGGCAGAGCTGGTTGGCGATACCGGTCGAGTCGTATCATCGGATATTCTCGATATGGATCCGCTACCCGGTGTACAGTTCGTTCAGGGGGACTTTACCGAGGAGTCCGTGCTCAATGAAATCCTTGAAACGTTAGGTGATGAGCTAGCAGACCTTGTAATTTCAGATATGGCCCCCAATATGAGTGGTATGAGTGCTGTTGATCAGCCGGCGGCGATGTACCTAGTTGAGTTGGCGTTGGATATGGCTCGTCAGGTGTTGAAGCCCGGGGGTGATTTTGTCGCCAAGGTTTTTCAGGGTGAAGGATTTGACGAATATATGAACGATATGCGCAGCAGCTTTACTAAGGTATATACCCGTAAACCGGACTCCTCGAGGGCCCGTTCGCGAGAAGTTTATTTGATTGGACGAAATTATCGTCCTTGATATAGTCAACACGGTATAACTACTGTAGTTTTGTTTGTCTTCGGACGGACACTAATTTTGAGAAAACAGAGGGTTTTCCTTTGAACGATATGGCAAAGAATTTAGTACTGTGGCTGGTTATCGCGGCAGTGCTGTTAACCGTTTTCAATAACTTCAATAGCGAAGGCACATCGCAGAATCTGAATTATTCTGAATTTATCAGTGCAGTGAAAAGCGATCAGGTTCGGCGTGTGGTGATTGATGGTTATACCATTGAGGGTGAGCGAATCAATGGCGAGCGCTTCTCGACCGTGCGGCCTGCCTTGCAGGACCCTAAGCTGGTTGACGACCTATATAACCATAAAGTGGTTATTGAAGGTAAGCAGCCAGAGAAGCAGAGTGTGTGGACTCAGTTACTGGTCGCGAGTTTCCCAATACTGATTATCCTCGCTATTTTCATGTTCTTCATGCGGCAGATGCAAGGCGGCGGCGGTGGTAAAGGCGGGCCAATGTCATTTGGTAAGTCTAAAGCCAGAATGATGGGGCAGGATCAGATTAAAACCACGTTTGAGGATGTGGCCGGCGTCGAAGAGGCGAAGGAAGAAGTCAAAGAGTTGGTTGACTATTTGCGTGACCCTGGAAAATTTCAGCGCTTAGGCGGGCATATCCCCCGTGGTGTACTGATGTCAGGTAATCCCGGTACCGGTAAAACACTGTTGGCGAAAGCGATTGCCGGTGAAGCTAAAGTGCCGTTCTTTACTATTTCAGGTTCTGACTTTGTGGAGATGTTTGTCGGTGTGGGTGCATCCCGCGTGCGGGATATGTTCGAACAGGCGAAGAAAAACGCGCCCTGCATTATCTTTATCGATGAGATCGATGCCGTTGGCCGTCACCGTGGTGTGGGTATGGGTGGTGGTAATGATGAACGGGAACAGACACTGAATCAGCTGCTGGTTGAGATGGATGGTTTTGAAGGAACGGAAGGCGTTATCGTTATTGCGGCGACTAACCGTCCCGATGTGCTTGACCCTGCGTTGTTACGTCCGGGTCGTTTTGACCGTCAGGTGCATGTTGGTCTGCCCGATATTCGTGGTCGTGAGCAGATTTTGAAAGTGCATATGCGGAAAGTGCCGCTGGGCGATGATGTGAAAGCCGATTTGATTGCTCGTGGTACCCCTGGATTTTCCGGTGCCGATCTCGCTAACTTGGTAAATGAGGCGGCGCTATTCGCAGCGCGCTCGAGTAAGCGTACCGTGAGTATGGAGCAGTTCGAACGCGCCAAAGACAAAATCATGATGGGCGCCGAGCGTAAATCAATGGTGATGTCTTATGAAGAGCGATTGAATACGGCTTATCACGAATCCGGACATGCGATTGTCGGTCGTTTGATGCCTGAACATGACCCTGTTTATAAAGTATCGATCATTCCGCGTGGTCGAGCGTTGGGTGTCACCATGTTCTTGCCTGAAGAAGATCGTTATAGCCATAGTCGCAAGCTACTGATCTCTAATATTTGCAGTCTGTATGGTGGTCGTATTGCTGAAGAGATGACCTTGGGTAAAGACGGTGTAACCACCGGTGCATCGAATGATATTCAACGTGCGACTAGCTTGGCGCGTAACATGGTATCTCGTTGGGGCTTGACCGATGAGTTAGGGCCTATCTTATATGATGATGAAGAACAGGATCCATTCAACCGAGGTTATGGGCAGCCGGGTAAGGTGATGTCTGAAGAGGTGCAGCGCAAAATTGATGCTGAAACTCGTAAGATTATCGATGAGTGTTATGCCAAAGCCTATCAAATGTTGGAAGATAACCGAGATATTCTTGAGTCGATGACGCAGGCGTTGATGAAGTATGAAACCATCGATAGTAAGCAGTTGGATGAGTTGATGGATCGTCAGCCGGTTACCGCGCCTGAAGGTTGGCAGGAGTCTGATTCTAAAGCCGCAGCGGATGAAGCGGCGGCTAACACAGAAAAAGAAGCGTTTGATCTTGATGACGATGATGATCTCGATGGCAACAATGGTGCATCGCCAGATGCTGATCTTGATGCCCCAGATCAGAAACCTCATTAATCGATGAGTGAAACGCCATAAGGCCGGTCCCTGACCGGCCTTTTTAATAACTACTACCGAAAGGACGCCACCGTGGCTGATTTTTCTGCCTATCGTTTTGGTTCTCGTACACTTAATTTGAGTCGCCCACAGGTGATGGGGATCGTCAATGTAACGCCGGACTCCTTCTCCGATGGCGGTACCTTGTATGAAGCGCGTAAGCTCTGTGTTGATCAAGCGGTTGAGCGTGCCCGACAGATGGTGGCGGACGGCGCGACCATTATTGATATCGGTGGGGAATCAACCCGGCCCGGTGCTGCGGCGGTTTCTTTAGCTGAGGAGTTAGATCGGGTTCTGCCGGTGGTTGAACGCATTCAGGCAGAGTTGGATGTCATTATTTCTGTTGATACCAGTGCGCCAGAGGTGATGACTGAGGCGGCCAAGTTAGGGGCTGGATTGATCAATGATGTGCGTGCCTTAGGGCGAGAAGGCGCGCTAGAGGCGGCCGCCGCCACGCGCCTGCCGGTGTGTATTATGCATATGCAGGGTAACCCTCTCTCCATGCAAGATGCCCCCGCATACGCTGATGTGATCGACGATGTTGGTCACTTTTTGCAACAGCGAATCAAGCAGTGCCATGCTGTCGGGATTAATAACGATCAGATTATTCTTGATCCTGGCTTTGGCTTCGGTAAAACCGTTGAACATAATCTGCGGTTGTTAAATAATTTACGTCAACTGCAGCGATTCAATTTGCCTTTGTTAGTCGGCACGTCGCGTAAAAGTATGATTGATCATGTGCTCAAACGGTCGGTTGATCAGCGTTTAGCGGGGGGATTGGCAACCGTGGCTATCGGTGTACAGCAAGGTGGGCATATTTTCAGAGTGCATGATGTTAAAGAGACGGTAGATGTGGTGCGCATGACCGAAGCTATTCTCCATGAAAGGAGGCTTGATAATGACTAAACGTTATTTTGGTACGGATGGTATCCGCGGTAAAGTGGGTACTGCGCCGATTACGCCAGATTTTATGCTCAAGCTTGGCTGGGCGGCGGGTAAGGTGTTTGCTCGGGAAGGGCGGAGTAAGATTGTTATCGGTAAGGATACGCGTATCTCGGGCTATATGTTTGAGTCGGCCTTGGAAGCAGGCTTATCCGCCGCAGGCGTTGATGTTCTATTGCTGGGGCCAATGCCAACCCCTGCGATTGCATACTTAACACAGACGTTTCGCTGTAATGCAGGTATAGTTATCAGTGCCTCGCATAATCCTTTTTACGATAATGGTATCAAGTTTTTCTCCGAGCAGGGCACTAAGCTCCCTGATGCGGTCGAGCACGCGATAGAAGCGCAGATGGATATGGCGATGACGACCGTTGATGCGGCGGAACTCGGCAAGGCGCGTCGTATCGATGATGCGGCCGGACGCTATATTGAGTTTTGCAAAGGCACAGTGTCGGGCGATTTGAGCCTGAAGGGTTTGAATATCGTGGTTGATTGCGCCAACGGCGCTACCTATCATATTGCGCCGAAGGTTTTTCGTGAGTTAGGTGCGTCAGTATTTGAGATTGGATCATCTCCTGATGGCATTAATATCAATGAAGATTGTGGTGCTACTTCAACGGCGTTATTGCAACAGACGGTGGTTGAACGTCAGGCTGATTTAGGAATCGCGTTGGATGGTGATGGCGATCGATTGATCATGGTCGATCATCTGGGGCAGCAAGTCGATGGCGATGAATTACTGTTTATTATAGCGATGGCGTTACATGACAAGGGACGACTCAATGGCGGTGTTGTCGGCACGTTGATGAGTAACTTTGGCTTAGAGCAAGGCTTGAAGCAGGCAGGTATTCCCTTTGTGCGAGCGCAGGTGGGCGATCGCTATGTGCTCGAACAACTGATCGAGAAGGATTGGTTGCTTGGAGGCGAGTCTTCGGGGCATTTGATTTGTCGACAGTTGGCATCGACCGGCGACGGTATTGTTGCTGCTTTACAGGTACTCAAAGCGATCGTCGATACGAGGTGTTCGCTAAATGAGCTTAAGTCGGCGATGGGTAAAATGCCGCAAACGATGATTAACGTCAGGTTGCATGATAAAACGATAGATGTGCTGTCTCTATCGGCGGTGCAATCGGCAGTGATGGCGCTTGAGTCGACGCTGGGGGATCGTGGACGAGTATTGTTGCGGCCATCGGGAACTGAGCCATTAGTGAGAGTGATGGTTGAAGGCGATGATGCGGCGTGGGTTGAAGGCTTGTGTCAGGAGTTAGCCGATGTGGTTCGGCAAGCACTTTAATATTTTATCAATTAGAGTGCTCTAATCACTTGTAACTTATAATATAACTCGTTATTATATGCGCCGCTTTGCACAGAGGGGAACTCATGCGTAAGACGATAGTCGCCGGAAATTGGAAAATGAACGGAACCAGTGAGTCAATTAAGACTTTGCTGGAAAGTCTCACCTCAGGCGTGCCTGCAGTTGAGGGGCTAGTGACATTAGTCTGTCCGCCTGCTGTTTACCTATCACAGGTTAAGCAAGCATTGAGTGATGCACCGATTGCATTAGGTGCGCAAAATGTTTCATCGCAACCATCCGGCGCGTTTACCGGTGAATGGTCATTAGCGATGTTGCAAGATCTAGGTTGTGAATACGTTATCCTAGGTCACTCTGAGCGACGTAGTCTGTTCGCTGAGTCGGATGAGGATGTAGCTGAGAAAGTTGCTGCAACACTGTCTGCCGGTTTGATACCGATATTGTGCGTTGGTGAAACATTGACGCAACGAGAGTCGGGTGAGACATTGTCGCTAGTGGCTGCGCAGATAGATGCAGTCTTGCAACGTGTAGGAATAGAAGGTTTTGCCTCTGTCGTGATTGCATACGAACCTGTTTGGGCTATTGGTACAGGTTTGACGGCAACCCCGGAGCAGGCGCAGGAAGTACATGCTGCTATCCGTGCGCAACTTGCTGAATGTGATGCTGACATTGCTGATCAGTTATCAATATTGTATGGCGGCAGTATGAATGCCGGCAATGCAGCGGAGCTTTTAGCTCAGCGAGATATTGATGGTGGCTTGATTGGTGGCGCATCGCTGAAAGCTGACGAATTTCTGACAATCTGCGCTGCGGCGACAGAAAGTCGTAAGTAAGTGGAAAAATAGATGGAAACTCTGGTTCTTGCTGTACATGTTTTGCTGGCTGTCGCCATTATTGCTTTGGTGTTATTGCAGCAAGGTAAAGGCGCTGAGGCGGGTGCATCTTTTGGTGCCGGTGCCTCTCAGACCGTGTTTGGCAGTCAGGGTTCTGGCTCATTTTTGAGTCGTATGACCGCCATTATTGCAGCGGCTTTGTTTGTAACCAGTTTTATATTGGCTATTTATGCAAAAGATAAGGCGGTTTCAGTGGGTGATGCAGGCATCCCAGCTGCAGAACTTATTCAGCAAGCCGCAGATCAGGTTGATCAAGTACCTGTTCTAGAAGAGCAAAATTTACCGACAGGTGATGCGGACGTACCGCCTGGAGAGTAAACCTCGTTTTATGCCGAAGTGGTGGAATTGGTAGACACGCCATCTTGAGGGGGTGGTGACCTAATGGTCGTGCGGGTTCAAGTCCCGCCTTCGGCACCATATTTAAAGAAACGCTCTATGAGCGTTTTTTTTCGTTTATGCCTCGGCAGGACTGCGTCCCGCGTGGGTTCATCTGCGATGAAGTCCTGCGGACCGTCGTCGGCAGGCTTCGACGCCCAATGAGTCAGGCTCATTGTCAGCACCCTGTTTAAAGAAACGCTCTATGAGCGTTTTTTTTCGTTTATGCCTCGGCGGGACTGCGTCCCGCGTGGGTTCATCTGCGATGAAGTCCTGCGGACCGTCGTCGGCAGGCTTCACGCCCAATGGGTCAGACTCATTGTCGGCACCCTGTTTAAAGAAACGCTCTATGAGCGTTTTTTTCGTTTATGCCTCGGCGGGACTGCGTCCCGCGTGGGTTCATCTGCGATGAAGTCCTGCGGACCGTCGTCGGCAGGCTTCACGCCCAATGATTCAGACTCATTGTCGGCACCCTGTTTAAAGAGCGCACTATGAGCGTTTTTTTTCGTTTATGCCTCGGCGGAACTGCGTCCCGCGTGAGTTCATCTGCGATGAAGTCCTGCGGACCGTCGTCGGCAGGCTTCACGCCCAATGGGTCAGACTCATTGTCGGCACCCTGTTTAAAGAGCGCACTATGAGTGTTTTTTGTTGATGTCTCGGCGGGACAGTGTTTTGTGTGCCTGAATGCGAGAGTTTCAGTGCTTATTTAATAATCAAGTGTAACGTTCCCTTGAATTGGCTGGCTTGCGGGAGTATAATCCTCGCCGATTTCTGATGCGGGGTGGAGCAGCCTGGTAGCTCGTCGGGCTCATAACCCGAAGGTCGTCAGTTCAAATCTGGCCCCCGCTACCATTTCTTAATGGTCAATCAGAAACAAAGAGTTTCGTTAGTAACTCTTGAAGGTGAAATCAACTGCTTAGGTCATGCCTAGCAGATAGTAACCTTTCAAAGGGTTATCGCTACCAATTTCAGAATGCTGTTGAACAGTGAATGATCTGAAATTGTCGATCAAGTAGTACGTTGATTGGCCCCTTTTTAGGGGCTTTTTCGTACTTGCGGCTCAGAGGTCGTATGTTGAATGGGTCTTTGACCCATTTTTTGTTTGCTCAAAAAGTAGGTTTAGAGGTTTTTGCGTGTCAGCAAAGTTGAGTGTGTTACAGGAGCTGATTGAGCCATCGGTGGTGGCTCTCGGTTATCAGTTATGGGGTATCGAAATGATATCTCAGGGGCGTCACAGCATGCTGCGGATCTATATCGATGCCGAAGAAGGTATCGGTGTCGATGATTGCGCTAATGTGAGCCGTCAGGTGAGCGGTATTCTGGATGTTGAAGATCCGATTAGCGGAGAATATACATTAGAAGTGTCCTCGCCGGGGATGGATCGTCCGCTGTTTAAGCTGGAACAGTACAAGGCGTTTGTCGGGCATGTATTGCAGGTAAAACTGCGTATGCCATTTGATGGTCGCCGTCGATTTAAAGGCGTCCTGAGTGGCATTGAAGATGAAGATATTGTGCTGGTTGTCGATCAGGAAGAGTACCTGTTGCCGATTGACCATATTGAAAAAGCAAACATAGTTCCTCAGTTCTG
This sequence comes from Amphritea sp. 1_MG-2023, assembly GCF_030547545.1. GTDB lineage: Bacteria > Pseudomonadota > Gammaproteobacteria > Pseudomonadales > Balneatricaceae > Amphritea. The sequence continues at coordinate 70,621 of NZ_JAUOQE010000018.1, read as the reverse complement.
AGAGTTAAGAATTGAATTTTGAGGTTGAGGCAGTTGTATGAATAAAGAAATTCTACTGGTTGCAGAAGCAGTATCTAACGAAAAAGATGTCTCAAAAGAGGTTATCTTTGAAGCGATTGAATTGGCGTTGGCAACCGCGACAAAGAAGCGTTACGACGAAGAGGCGGATGTCCGCGTCGTCATTGATCGCGCTACGGGTGATTATCAAACATTCCGTCGTTGGGCTATTGTCAGCAATGAAGGCGTTCCTCTGTTGGGGACTGAGCTGACCATGCAAGAAGCTGAAGAGATTGATGTTAGTCTTCAGCCAGGCGATATCCACGAAGAAGAAGTTGAATCGGTTAAGTTTGGTCGTATCGCTGCGCAGACCGCGAAACAGGTTATTGTGCAAAAGGTGCGGGAAGCCGAACGCGCTAAAGTGGTCGCTCAATATAGTAGCCGTGTTGGCGAATTGATCTCTGGCACCGTCAAGAAAGTGACACGAGATAACATTATTGTCGATCTGGGTAATAACGCTGAAGCGGTTCTGCCTCGTGATCAATTGTTGCCGCGGGAAACTTACCGCATGGGCGACCGTGTCCGTGCCGTACTCAATGAGATTCGCACCGAAGGACGTGGTCCGCAATTGGCGATGAGCCGCAGCTGTCCGGCGATGCTGATCGAGTTGTTCCGCATCGAAGTGCCTGAAATCTCAGAGGAAGTGATTGAGATTCGAGCGGCATCTCGAGATCCAGGTTCACGTGCAAAGATCGCTGTAAAAACCAACGATGGCCGTATTGATCCGGTTGGCGCGTGCGTGGGTATGCGTGGTGCACGAGTTCAGGCGGTATCGAATGAATTGAGTGGCGAACGTGTTGATATCATCCTCTGGGATGATAACCCTGCACAACTGGTTATTAATGCCATGTCACCGGCAGAAGTCGCATCGATCGTGGTGGATGAAGACTCTCGCTCGATGGATGTCGCGGTCGCAGAAGAAAACTTACCGATGGCTATCGGCCGTAGCGGACAGAATGTTCGTCTAGCGTCTGAATTGACCGGCTGGAAGCTGAATGTGATGACGGAAGAAGACGCGGCTGAAAAGCAGCAGTCTGAAGCAGGCTCCATTCTGGAGTTGTTCGTCAAACACCTCGATGTTGATGATGATATCGCGGGCATATTGGTCGATGAAGGCTTTACCTCACTAGAAGAGGTGGCTTATGTACCGGCGGATGAAATGCTCGAAATCGATGGCTTCGATGAAGAGATTGTTGATGAACTGCGCACTCGCGCAAAAGACGCTCTGCTCAACCTAGAACTGGCTAATGAGGAGGCGCTTAATGTTGAGCCTGCTCAGGATCTGCTGGAGATGGACGGTATGGAGCGTCATCTGGCCTATGTTTTGGCCAGTAAAGGTATCGTGACTATGGAAGATCTAGCTGAACAAGCGGTTGAAGACCTGCTTGATATTAATGAGCTGGATAAAGACAAGGCTGCAGCGCTAATTATGACTGCGCGCGCCCCATGGTTTGCGGACGAAGAATAAGTCAACGGAGGAGATAAACCCAGATGGCAGAAGTCACAGTAAAACAGCTAGCCGAAGTAGTTGGCGTTCCCGTTGATCGTTTGCTTACGCAGATGAAAGAAGCAGGTATTGCAGGAAAGAATGAAGTCGCTTCAGTAACTGAAGATGAGCGTCAGAAACTGCTAAACCATCTTAAGCGTAGCCACGGAGAAAAATCCGATGGTGAACCTAAAAAGATTACGCTGAAGCGTAAAACCACTAGTCAGATTAAAGTGTCTGGTGCTGCAGGTAAGAAAACTATCAATGTAGAAGTGCGCAAAAAACGCACCTACGTTAAGCGTGCTGACGTTGAAGAAACGCCCGCTGCTGGCGTTAAAGCAAATAATTTACAAGCTGAGCTCGATGCACAAGCGCGTCGTGATGCCGAGCTTCAGGCTGCACAAGAGAAGCAGCGCGAAGAAGCGCGCACCAAAGCAGCCGCAGAAGCGAAGGCCAAAGCGGCTCGTGCGAGCAATGGTGAGGCGGCTAAATCGTCTGAACCTAAAGCTGCGGTCTCTAAGCCTTCCATGGCCAAGCCTGCGGCGAAGAAAACAGCCGCGCCTCGATCGGGTGCGCCAGCGGCTAATACGCCAGCGCCGAATGCGAATGCGAATGCACCGAAGCAAGATCGCAAACCCGCGCGTGAGAAAAATTTCCGCAGTCAGGATAAACCAGCCGCCGGTCGTAAAGGTGGTGATAAGCGTCTATCCCGTAAGCCGAGTGGGCGTGACGGTAATCGTCGTGGCAAACCAGCTCAACGTGGCATGACCAGCTCTAACGTACAAGCATTTGAGCGTCCTACGGCGCCGGTTATCCATGAGGTTGGCATTCCGGAGTCGATTACTGTTGCTGAATTGGCGAAGAAAATGTCTGTTAAGGCGGCTGACGTGATTAAGGTGATGTTCAAAATGGGGGCGATGGCGACCATCAACTCTGTTATTGATCAAGACACTGCCACGCTGGTTGTTGAAGAGATGGGTCATACCGCTGTCGCCATGCAGGCGAATACGGTTGAAGATCAGTTGATCGAAAGTGCTGGCGCGGCTGAAGATATTGCCGGTGAGCAGGTTGAACGTGCACCGGTTGTGACCGTTATGGGCCATGTTGACCACGGTAAAACATCGCTGCTGGATTATATTCGTGAAACACGGGTTGCTGCCGGTGAGTCGGGTGGTATTACTCAGCATATCGGTGCTTATCACGTAGAAACCGGCCATGGTATGGTGAGTTTCTTGGATACTCCAGGACACGCAGCGTTTACCGCGATGCGTGCCCGTGGTGCGCAGTTGACCGATATCGTTATTCTGGTTGTTGCTGCCGATGATGGCGTTATGCCGCAGACCGAAGAAGCGGTCAATCACGCTAAGTCGGCCGGTGTGCCGTTGGTCATTGCGGTTAACAAGATCGATAAAGAAGATGCTGATCCTGAGCGAGTTAAAAACGAACTTGCGCAGCGTGATGTCTTGCCGGAAGAATGGGGCGGTGACGTTCAGTTTGTTAACGTCTCGGCTAAAACCGGTGAAGGTATCGATGCGTTGTTGGATGCGGTACTGCTGCAAGCCGAGCTGTTGGAATTGAAAGCGATTCCTGAAGCGTCTGGCCGTGGTGTTGTGGTTGAATCCCGATTGGATAAGGGTCGTGGCCCTGTGGCAACACTGTTGGTTCAGAATGGTACCCTACGCCAGGGCGATATCGTATTGGCTGGTCTGCAGTATGGTCGTGTCAGAGCGATGCTGGATGAGAACGGTAAGCCGGTTAAAACCGCTGGGCCATCTATTCCGGTAGAGATTCTGGGTCTCGATGGTACACCGGGTGCGGGTGATGAGTTCACCGTGGTCTCCAATGAGAAGAAAGCCCGAGAAGTGGCCTTGTTCCGTCAGGGTAAATACCGTGAAATTAAACTGCAGCGTCAGCAGCAGGCGAAACTTGAGAACCTGTTTGAGAACATGCAAGCCGGTGATGTCAAAACGCTGAATATCATTATTAAAGCGGACGTTCGTGGTTCCTTGGAAGCGCTGACTAGCTCGTTAATGGATCTCAGTACCGACGAAGTTAAGGTGAATGTTGTCTCCGGCGGTGTCGGTGGTATTGCTGAAACGGATGCTAACTTGGCGGTTGCCTCTAGCTCGATCATGATCGGCTTTAACGTTCGTGCGGATGCTCAGGCACGCGCCATCGTTGAGCGTGAAGATATCGAACTACGTTATTACAGCGTTATCTATGACATCATTGATGATGTTAAGTTGGCCATGACCGGTCTACTGTCTCCTGAGTTTAAGGAACAGATTGTGGGTATCGCCGAAGTACGTGATGTGTTCCGTGCACCGAAGATTGGTGCGGTTGCAGGCTGTATGGTGACTGAAGGTTCGGTATTCCGTAACAAGCGTATCCGGGTACTGCGTGAAAACGTGGTCATTTATGAGGGTGAGCTTGAATCACTACGTCGCTTTAAGGATAACGTGGCTGATGTTCGTCAGGGCATGGAATGCGGTATCGGTGTTAAGAACTACAATGATGTGAAGGTCGGCGATCAGATCGAAGTCTTCGACACGATTGAAGTTCAGCGTACCCTTTAAGAGTGCATTGATAGACTACTATGGCAAGAGAATTTAGTCGTACACAGCGGATATCTGACCAGGTTCAAAAGGACTTGGCTCAGTTGATTCAGCGTGAAATTAAAGACCCCCGCCTAGGCATGGTGACAATCAGCTACGTCAAGATCGCTAAAGATCTTGGCTATGCCGATATCTATATCACCGTGATGGCGATGGGTGGCAAAGATGAAGCAACGGCAGTGGTAGAATCCCTCAAGGTTCTTAACAATGCCGCCGGCTTCCTGCGTGGGCAGTTGTCCAGCAAGATCAAACTGCGGGTGATGCCGCAATTACGTTTCCATTTCGATGAAAGTGTTGACCGTGGTCGCCGCCTGAATGATCTGATCATTAAGGCAACGCGAGCAGATGGTAAACACGGTCAGGAAGACGGGGAATAACCGTTGGCAAGGCGGGCAAAAGGCCGCTCGGTCAATGGCATATTTCTGCTCGATAAACCGGGTGGAATGTCGTCAAACCGAGCGCTACAAATTGTAAAACGTATCTATGGCGCCGCGAAGGCGGGTCATACCGGTGCGTTGGATCCTCTCGCGACTGGGATGCTGCCACTTTGCTTTGGTGAAGCGACTAAGTTTTCTCAGTTTTTATTGAATGCCGATAAGCGCTACATCACCACGGCTAAGTTGGGTCAGCGAACTGATACCAGTGATGCCGATGGTGAGGTGGTTGAACAACGGCCGTTACCAGACAACCTCAGTGCCGCGCAGATCGACGAGTTATTACAGCAGGCGTTTACGGGCTTAATTACGCAGGTGCCGTCGATGTTTTCGGCCCTTAAGCATAATGGTCAGCCGCTGTATAAACTGGCACGTCAAGGCATTCAGATTGAGGTGAAAAGCCGTCAAGTGACGGTATTCAGTATTGAATTACTGGATTTCCGCGGTGATGAAGTCGATCTCGATATTCGTTGTAGTAAAGGCACCTATATCCGTTCAATTGTGCAGGATATGGGCGAGATGCTAGGCTGCGGAGCGCATGTTAAAATGCTGCGCCGTCTCGACTCGGGGCCCTATAAAGCAGAGGCGATGATGCCTTTAGCTGAATTGGAGCAACGTGTAGCGGATATGGGGAGTGAGGCCACGACAGAAGCGATACAAATGTCGTTGGATACGTTATTATTACCGTCATGGAGCCCTGTTGCGGATACCCCAGAGGTGTTGCTATCAGCAACTCAAACCCTTGCTCTCTGTCAGGGGCAGCGCGTGATGTTGGATAACGTTGACGAGCAGCCACTGGTGCGGATTCGTGATAGCGCGAGTGATAAATTTCTGGGGATTGGTGAAGTTGACGTGTATGGGCAATTACTGCCGCGTCGCTTGATGAATACGCAGGATATATAATTGATTTGTCTGTGTGGCTTAGGCGGCACAGGCAATATGACGTTGCACTGATAATATGCTCGGTACAACGCGACTATTAATCCACCACGCTTATACAGTCAGTGGTGTGCATATTAAATTTGGAGTTTTTAAAATGGCATTATCTGTTGAAAAGAAAGCTGAGATCGTTGCTGAATACGCACGTGTTGAAGGCGACACCGGTTCTCCTGAAGTTCAGGTTGCTCTGCTGACTCACAACATCGTTGGTCTGCAATCTCACTTTAAAGGTCACATCCATGACCACCATTCTCGTCGCGGTCTGATCCGCATGGTAAACCAGCGTCGTAAGCTGCTGGATTACTTGAAGAATAAAGATGTAACTCGTTACGCTGATCTGATCAAGCGTCTCGGTCTGCGTCGCTAAGATAATGTTCCGGGGCCATCATTGATGGCCCCGGTGCTTTTTAAGGTCTGCTAAAATAGAGATCACTATAAGGTCTGTACTGCGTTTTACACCAACCAGCCTGTACTCTAGTGGGTTCTCAGGGAGACCAGAGCCCAGCAGAGTACTGGCTATAAAGAGGCCGGTGTGACGTTGCACAGACATTTTTTTGTTTTGCATAAAGATAAGGAATTGTATCGTGCCACAAGCAATTACTAAGACATTCCAATACGGTAAGCATGAAGTTACCCTCGAAACGGGTCGGGTTGCCCGTCAGGCGAGCGGTGCTGTATTGGTAACGATGGGTGGTGTACAGGTTTTGTGTACCGTTGTGGGTGCTAAATCAGCCCGCGAAGGTCAAGACTTTTTCCCACTGTCTGTTCACTACCAAGAAAAGTACTATGCCGTTGGACGTATCCCTGGTGGCTTCTTTAAGCGTGAAGCGCGTCCATCTGAGAAAGAAACACTGACATCACGTTTGATTGACCGTCCTATCCGTCCGTTGTTTCCTAAAGGCTACATGAATGAAGTACAGGTTATCTGTACGGTGATGTCTGCGGATAAGATTAACGATCCTGATATTGCGGCGATGATCGGTACTTCCGCTGCACTGGCGGTTTCAGGTATTCCATTCCAGGGTCCTATCGGTGGCGCGCGTGTTGGTTATACCGAAGAGGCGGGTTACTCGCTCAACCCAACCTATGAAGAGCTGGAAACCTCCATGCTGGACATGGTGGTTGCGGGTACTTCCGATGCCGTACTGATGGTTGAATCCGAAGCGCAAGAGCTGTCTGAAGATGAGATGCTAGGGGCCGTTGTATTTGCGCATCAGCAGATGCAAGTGGCTATCTCTGCTATCAATGAGTTGGTTGCCGAAGCCGGTAAGCCGCGCTGGGAATATGCACCAGAAGCTAAGGACGCAGCACTGATCGAACAGGTGCGCGGCGTCGTTGGTGCTGATATCAATGCTGCTTATCAAACGGCTGACAAGATGGAGCGTCAAAACGCTCTGAGTCAAGCACGTAGTAAAGCGGTTGAAACGTTGTGTGGTGAAGAGGGTCAACCTTCTGCTGCTGAAGTATCCGGTATCTTTAAATCACTGGAAAAAGAGATTGTTCGGGGTCGTATCCTTGATGGTCAGCCACGTATCGATGGTCGTGACAGCAAAACTGTCCGTGGTATCGATGTTGAAGTTGATGTATTGAGTGGTACTCACGGTTCTGCACTGTTTACCCGTGGTGAAACTCAGGCGATCGCTACCTGTACACTCGGTACAGCGCGTGATTCACAAATCATCGATGCGATCGAAGGCGAACGTCGCGATCCATTCATGTTGCACTACAACTTCCCTCCTTACTCTGTCGGTGAAGCGGGTCGTATGGGCGCGACTGGCCGTCGTGAGATTGGTCACGGTCGTCTAGCACGTCGTAGTGTTGCAGCCGTTCTGCCATCACAGGAAGAGTTCCCGTACACTATCCGTATCGTGTCTGAGATCACTGAATCTAACGGTTCAAGCTCGATGGCATCGGTTTGTGGTGCGTCTCTGTCTATGATGGATGCGGGTGTTCCGTTGAAAGCGCCGGTTGCCGGTATTGCTATGGGTCTGGTTAAGGAAGGCGAGCGTTTCGCGGTCCTGACGGATATCCTCGGTGATGAAGATCATCTGGGGGACATGGACTTTAAAGTAGCGGGTACAGAAGCGGGTGTTACCGCGCTGCAGATGGATATCAAGATTACCGGTATCACTGAAGAGATCATGGAGATCGCGCTGGAGCAGGCTTATGAAGCGCGTGCTCATATCTTGAAAGAGATGGCTAAAGTGATTGGTTATGCCCGTCCTGAACTGCCAGACAATGCCCCTGCGATGACACTGCTGGAAATTAATCCAGACAAGATTCGTGACGTTATTGGTAAGGGTGGTGCGACGATCCGTGCGCTGACAGAAGAGACCGGTGCCACCATTGATATTGAAGACAATGGTACTGTCCGAGTCTATGCGGCCGATAAAGCAGCCGCGAAAGCGGCGGTGGATAGAGTTCGCGAAATTACTGCTGAAGCTGAAGTAGGTAAGATCTACGAAGGTAAGGTGGTACGTCTTGAAGAGTTCGGCGCCTTTGTTAACATTCTGCCGGGTAAAGATGGCTTGGTACACATCTCGCAAATCGCTAACAAGCGTATCGAGAAGGTGACTGATTACATCAAGATGGATGACACGGTTAAGGTTAAAGTGATGGAAGTTGATCCTCGTGGTCGCATCAAGTTGACTATGCGTGATCTAGAGCAAGATGAATCTGTAGAATAAGTCTTCATTCTGCGTCAAAAAACCCGCTGCTGCGGGTTTTTTTGTACCTATTGGATAACTGATGAGCTGATGATTAAAAGAGATATGAGTATGAAAAGACGAATAGCCATGTTGTCTGTTCTGCTGCTGACGGGGTGTGGCGGAGAAGATGTGGGTGATGTTTCACTGGGCTTTCTGACGACGAAGGATATTAAACTGAACGTGTTGGTTGACCCTGTTGTGACGGGAGTGACTTGCCATGTTGCCAGTATTGAAGCCAATCTTAATTTTGCGGATCCGAGTGATTCATCGATTGCTTGTCGTCAGACAGGCCCGATTACCGCAGAGATGATCGCTGCGATTGATCGCTCCAAGAGCGGTGCCGTGGTGTTTCGAAAATCCAAGAGCGTGTTGTTCAAAACGATGAAAGTACGCCGGATTTTTGATCCACAATCACAAACGCTGATGTACCTCTCGTATTCAACCAAAGAGATTAACGGTAGCTTTAAACACAGTCTTTCGACAGTGCCTTTATGGGGCACTGCGGCCTATCAAGCGCGACCGATGCCTAAGCAATAGAGGAGACGCTAGCTGACGGATTTGTAGCTTTCTAATCCTGCCATGCTGGGTTGATAGGCCTGAGTAGCACTGCGCGCCAAGGCGCGTAATAAGCGTCCGGTAATACAGTTAAAGCATTGCGGACCGTTGCGTTGGCACAGTGAGTTGGCACAGGCATTCAGGAGTAACTCATGAGCGGCCTGCTGTTGTAGGCTGCGTGTCGTTGAGTACAGTTCGTAACAGGTGACAATGCCTTGTTCGAGTAACTCGTTAACAGCGTGACCACGCCATTCGGCGATGAGACTATTCGATAGGCCGCTATGTAGTTTGATCACCGGTTCCCTGCGCTCTAACCATGCATCAATTCGAAGTGCATCCATCTGTAACTCTCTATTAATTAAATGATAATGATTCTCATTATGTTTATTTGAGCTGTTAATGCAAGTCTTTTATGCTGGTTTTGGTCTTGAACGTTTATTACTCAATGCGCTTTAGATCAGCGGTTGTGCGGCTTAGGTGAGTTGTCCCAATGTTATGCACAGGCTTGTTCCGTTGATTCTGGGGGTAACTATTATCAAGATAAGTGGACTCATGCTGCGAGCATAGCGGCGATAAGCGTGTCTTAGATAGCAATAGAGATGCTGGGAGAGGGTAAGCAAGCGTTTATCGATGACTTTGAGGCAATGGCTAGAGATTATCTCGGTAAGTCTATCGAGTTTGTGCGGGCGATTGCTGAAAGGAATTTAGTGGCGTTACATACTCATCCAATGTGGCCGGGTGATGATCAATATGGCACGATGGATTTTTTTCCGTTTCGATGAGCAGGGAAAATCGTTGCGCATTGGGATTCTGTTTAGGGAGTTCTCGCGGAGACTAAAAATGCTCATCCGATGTATTGATTGGCGGGTGATGAGGCGCGGCGATAGCGCATACTTTGCATATGATCGAGTCAGGGAAGCCATACCGCACTCCCCCTGTTGAGTCATGATTGTTAGGTGCTCTTTTCCCGCATAACGCAATACAATCGAAAGCCATAGATCGTGTATAGGCAGTTAAGAAAGCCAAACACGATATCAAACAGGCTACGTAATATGAGAGAGTCGATGCCCATGGTTTGTAGTAGGGTTTCTATGAGCAGGTTACTACCGAGCAAGATAACAAACAGACAAGCTAAGCCGTTAAGCAGTGGCCAGAAATAGTCTGAGGTGTCTTGCCAACTGTTTTTTAACGACTCAGTTGGGCCTGATTTTTCGATGACGCTGTGATATTCGGCAAATCCCCAGCGGATCATGACAAAGACGCCGGGGATAAAGAACAGCAGTAAGCCGATGACGATGCCACATGCGCCGAGTAGCTTAGTGAGAAACAAGGGCCCCCAGCGTTGCAGACCGATTTTGAGTGCTTGAGTCGTGCTGATAGGCTGATTATTCACAACCGATTCAAGATAGGCAATGGTGGCGCCAGCATAGAGCGGCAAGAAGATCAGGCTCGCCAGATAGAACATCATCACTGAATCATTCATCTCTGGATTGCTCGGATCAACGGACTGCATAGCGCTCATGCTGATCAGGGTGATGAGAATAATAAAGGGTAGCTGTATCCGCATAATCGCTTGCATATGGGCGCGGAAAAAGAACCATGTTTGTTTAAGATAAGTGGCGATCATGCTGTATTTGTCACTCGTGTTTAGTGCGGTTGGGCCAGTCGTATCAACTTAAAGCTACCGTTGTCGGCGATAACCTCTATGGTTGAGAACAGTTTTTTGGCTTTTCGTTCAAGGGGTATATGTAAGTTCACCACAAAGCAGGCGATGCCGTCGGGCTGTAAATGCCGGTGAGCGGCCTTAAGAAAGCGATCAGTCATATCCCCTTCAATACTGAAGCCTTGATGAAAAGGCGGGTTACAGAGGATTAACGGGAAGCGCTGATCGATCCCTTCGGCACAGTCGGCAGCAATGATGTGGCCATCAATCTGTTGCTGCCGAAAATTTTCAGTGCAGGCGAGTAGGGCTCCAGCATTGTTATCGGTGGCCGTCACTAGACAGCCGAGTGACGCGCCATTAAGGGCGAGATAGCCATAGCCACAACCGAGATCGAGTAGGGATTTGGGAGGGCTCGCGAGGCTAGCGATAAACTGCGGTAACGCTGATATTAGCAATGCGCTACCTTTATCGATCTTATTCCAACCGTAAACACCGGGCTTACTGATATAACTCAAGTGATCATCGCTGGCGACGTCACGTAAGCGACAATAATCCTGATCATCGAGTAATTCAGTAGCGGCCGAACCCGGCGACTGAAGGATACCCATCCAAGTATTTTTATCTGATTTAGAGGCTTCCATCTGTCCAGCAAATAGCTTTTTCGCTTTGTCTAGATAGGTTTTAATACCTTCGTTTTTGAGTCCCGCAAGTGCAAGCGTACCGCCGGGTTTAAGCACGCGTATCGCTTGATTGATAATATGATGCACCACGGGTTTTTCTTTCGAGACCCGGTAGATAATGTTATCCACACTGTGATCAGCATAGGGGCTGAAGTCGAAATCAGAAAACTGGCTCTGCCAGCCGGCGCTTTCCAGCTGCTGACAGAGATCGAAGCGATTACTGATCACGGTAATCGCGGGATTGACCTTGCTGGCTTGATTGAGCAGGTTTTCATCGGCAATCCACAGAGCAACGCCATCGGCGTTATCCAGCTGTGGTTTTAACAGAGCAAAGGCGGTATCAGTCATCAGAAAGAGTTCGCTTCGGCTGCGGTAAGGAAACGGTATTCACCTGCTTCTAGATCGTCATCTAGGCGAATATTGCCAATCTGTTCTCGGTGCAGGGCGGTGACTTTATTACCCATCGCGGCAAACATACGCTTAACCTGATGATAACGACCTTCGTGCAGCGTGACTCTGGCCTGAGTGTCCGACAGTATCTCGAGCTCAGCGGGCAGGGTGGGCTTGTCTTCATTGCGCAAGGTGATACCGGCAGCAAACTGTTGGATATAATCCGCAGTGATCGGCTCGGCGGTGCTGACGAGGTACACTTTATCGCACTGATGCTTAGGTGAGGTGACGCGATGCGACCATTGGCCATCGTTGGTGATCAGCACTAAGCCTGTGGTATCGATATCTAAGCGTCCAGCCGGATGCAGATCCCGTATGGTGATCTGCTCGAGTAAGTCGATCACCGTCGGGTGCTCGCTGTCTTCGGTGACGCAAACCGTGCCGGCGGGCTTATTGAGCATTAAGTATTTAGGGCCTGGCGGGGCAATATCACGACCTTCCAGTGATACCTGATCATCGCTTCGGACTTTGTAACCGTGATCCTGACACAGTTGACCGTTTACCTCGACATTCTTACATTTGATCTGTCGTTTAATTAGACTGCGGGGTAAACCGGTTGCCTGACTTAGATATTTATCCAGTCGCATTGAATTTCATCTGCCTGTTATCAAAAAGAGCTAGTATACCGGTACTCGTCAGAATGCAATAGGGCTGGTAATCAGCTAATATACGCCCTTTCGATATCCGATCCTTTGCCATTAACTGTGTGACTGCCTGTGAAGCTTTTTGTAGATAACCTGACCAATGTTGATTTTTCTTACTTGCATCCGCAGCGAGGCTTGCTGGGCGAGTCTTGGCTGGTGCAATTAGTACTCGATGGTGACTTAAATGAAGAGGGCATGATCTGTGATTTTGGCATTGTCAAAAAAGCGGTGAAGCAATGGTTTGATAACAGTATCGATCATGCGTTGGTCGTGCCGACTAATATGGCTAACCTGCATTCAGAGCAATTGAATGGCGAAACAACGGTTAACTGGCGCTATCCTGAAGGTGGTGAGTTCTACTGTCGTTCGCCAGAACAGGCGATCGTGCTGGTGGATATCGATGAAATTAACGAGCTTAGCTTGGCGGCTTGGTGTAATGCTCAGCTCTTGGCGTTATTTCCCGATGAGGTGAAAGGGCTAGAAATTAGTTTTGTGCCTGAAACAATCAATGCGGCGTATTATCACTATAGTCACGGTTTGCAACAGCATGACGGTAACTGTCAGCGTATTGCGCATGGCCACCGTTCGCGGATTCAGATCTTTCTCGATGGGCAACGGGATACCGTTGTCGAACAACAATGGGCGAAAACCTTTTCTGATATCTATATCGGTACCCGAAGCCACTTGGTGAGTGCGACCGATGATGAACATCATTATTGCTATGATGCCCCGCAGGGGGAGTTTGAGATTCGTTTACCGGCGAGCCACTGTTATCTGATGGGTACTGAAACCACGGTAGAGCAGATTGCTTGTCACCTTGCGGCGCAGGTGAAGTTATCCCATCCCGATCGAGAGGTGATGGTGAGAGCGTTTGAAGGAGTGGGGAAAGGCGCGATTGCAACAGCCTAATGTGGGTCTCGCTCGGGCGATTTAAAAGCCGAGCCATTGAGGCATAAAAATAGTGTAAAAAAACGCGGTTCGGGCCGCGTTTTTTTGTGACAACGGTTTTCGCTAGGTTTAGCTGCGCTCGATCGCTAGCGCAGTACCCATGCCACCACCGATACAGAGTGTCGCTAAGCCTTTTTTAGCATCGCGGCGAGCCATTTCGTGCAGCAAGGAAACAAAGATACGGCAGCCTGAAGCACCGATTGGGTGGCCTAAGGCGATAGCGCCACCGTTAACGTTCACCAAGCTAGTATCCCAGCCAAGTTCTTTGTTAACTGACATGGCTTGCGCGGCGAACGCTTCGTTCGCTTCAACCAATTCTAGATCATCAACAGTCCAGCCGGCTTTTTCAAGCGCTTTCTGTGTAGCACAGATGGGGCCTGTACCCATGATAGAGGGATCAACACCCGCAGACGCATAAGCTTTGATGGTTGCCAGTACGGGTAGACCTAGCTCAGCAGCTTTTTCTGCAGAGCATAGCATAACAGCTGCAGCACCATCGTTGATGGTCGATGAGTTACCCGCAGTGACGGTGCCGTCTTTTTTGAAGGCCGGACGCAGTTTAGCCAGAGCCTCTGCCGTGACGCCAAAACGTGGCTGCTCATCGGTATCAAATACAATAGGGTCGCCTTTGCGCTGAGGCATCACAACGGGAATGATCTCATCTTTGAACTTGCCAGAGGTGACGGCTGCTTCAGCTTTGTTTTGCGAGGCTGCAGCAAAGGCATCCTGCTCTTCACGGCTGAAGCCATACTTGTCGACAATGTTTTCAGTGGTGATACCCATGTGATAATCGTTGAACGCATCCCAAAGACCATCTTTGATCATGGTATCTACCATTTTCCAGTCACCCATGCGAGTGCCGTTACGGGAGTTTGGCAGCAGGTGAGCAGAGGCGCTCATATTTTCTTGACCACCGGCAATGATCATTTCAGCATCACCACAGCGGATTGCCTGAGTCGCCAGTTGAATTGCTTTTAAGCCTGAGCCACAGACCTTGTTGATGGTCATGGCTGATACTTCAATAGGTAAGCCGGCATTGATAGCTGCTTGACGTGCGGGGTTCTGACCGCAACCGGCGGTGAGTACTTGACCGAGAATGACCTCATCAACTTTATCTGCGGCAACACCGGATTTTTCCAGCAGCCCTTTAATAACAATCGAGCCTAGCTCGCTGGCAGGAACGGATGACAGGGAACCATTAAAACTACCCACCGCTGTGCGGCCGGCAGCTACAATAACAACATCGCGCATGATTATTCCTCTTGCTTATAAAATTGCTGCAGAATTATAGTCACGTATGGTGACGAATATATGGCAGGTCAGTCTGTAACCTGACAGTGATGACTCTACAGCTGTTTTTGTAATTATTTCTATTTGTGCAGTGCAGTACAACATAGACAAAAGGTCACTGCAATGGGGTTAACCCTGAGAGCGACACTAACAGATAAAACATGTCACCGGTCACAGAATTTAACAGGTGTTAAGGGAATAGCCAAGCAGACTAAAGATGGAGATCGCAGAGGAATGTGATTTTGATGTTCAGATACCGCCATCAGGCGGTATCTGAGAAGGGCTTAGAGATCGAGCATCATATTATCAATCAGACGCGCTTTACCCAGATAGGCAGCGGCGATTAAGACTAATTCCGTATCGTTGCTATCGGCTTGATGCAGATTATCACGCTTGGAAATACAGTAATAATCGCGCTTGAAGCCTGCCTGCTCGAGAGCGACCTGCGCCTCTTCTTGCAGGGTTAGATAATCTCGGCGGCCCGCGGCTATCTGATCGATAGTGGTGCGAATCGTTTGATTGAGGATCGGCGCGATGGCCAATTCTTCTGCTGTCAGGTAAGCGTTGCGAGAGCTTAACGCGAGATTGCTTTGAGCGCGAACGATAGGTGATCCCTGAATCTCAACGGGCAGAAATAGGTCTTCTGCCATGCGACGAATCACCAGCAATTGTTGGAAATCTTTCTCACCAAAGATCGCCACATCGGGCTGTACGATGCCGAATAATTTACATACCACGGTGGCAACACCGCGGAAATGTCCTGGACGGGTGGCGCCACAGTGCATATCCGAGATGCCTGGCACCTCAATCTGCGTTTGTATCACCTGACCATTGGGATAGATCTCTTTGATCGTCGGCGCGAACAGGTAATCGCAATTGGCCAGTTCAAGTTTCTCTTGATCGGCTTCCAAAGTGCGCGGATAAGCGTCGAGGTCTTCGTTCTCACCAAACTGTAGTGGGTTCACAAAGATGCTGGCGACAGTGATATCGGCATTGTTGTTGGCTTGATGAATCAGTTGGATATGACCCGTATGGAGATTGCCCATAGTTGGCACAAAACCGATACGCTTGCCCGCACGACGCTCTGCGCCGAGGGTTTCACGTAGCTCGGCAATAGAATGGATAGTTTTCATCATTATTCGAATCCGTGTTCCGCGCCGGGGAAAGCGCCTGCCTTAACTGCTTCGGCATAGGCTTTGAACGCACCGGCGATATCATTACCTTGCGTCATAAAGTTTTTTACAAACTTAGGACTGCGTCCTGGGGTAATGCCTAGCATGTCATGCATAACAAGTACTTGAGCATCGGTTTCAGGGCCTGCGCCGATACCGATAACCGGAATATCAACCGCTTGGGTAATTTCACCGGCGAGTAATGAAGGCACGCATTCTAGTAACAGCATCGCTGCACCAGCCTGCTCAAGACGCACAGCGTCTTCGATCATCTGTTTCGCGGCGCTGTTATTGCGGCCCTGTACCTTATAGCCACCTAGGACGTTAACGGCTTGAGGGGTTAACCCTAAATGGGCGCAAACCGGAATGCCGCGCTGTGCCAACAGAGCGATGCTTTCATCTAACCAGGCAGCACCTTCCAACTTGACGATGTGCGCGCCTGCTTGCATCAGTGCAGCGGCACTGTCCATGGCCTGTTCGGGAGTGCTATAGCTCATGAAAGGCAGGTCTGCCATGATCATTGAGCCTTGATTGCCTGCTTTAACCGCTGCGGTGTGATATGCCATCTCTTCGACGGTCACCGGCAGTGTACTATCGTTTCCCTGCAGAACCATGCCCAGGGAGTCGCCCACTAATATAACTTCAACACCCGCAGAACTAATTAGGTGGGAGAAACAGGCGTCATATGCGGTTAGCACCGCAAATTTTTCACCAGCCTGTTTTCGAGCCATTAGTGTATGAAGGGTAATGCTGCTCATAAGAGAACCTGCTTATTTATTACTCACACGGGAGGGGATTATACCTAGGCCTTTTCGGATTAACTATTATCTATTGCGCATAGGCAATAAAAACGTTGTAACTCTTTGTTTTATAGTTATTTTTGTTTGACTAGATTAGTTCAAGCGAGCCCTTGTCACAGTTTTTTAGGCAATCTGCGAGGCTGATTTGATTAGGGATATATACGTCAGGATCGATTTCTGCCAGCGGATAAAGGACAAAATTACGGGCTTGAATAAAGGCATGAGGGACGGTTAAGCGTTCGTTATTGATCTGCTCGTCACCATAAAGCAGTAAGTCTAGATCCAGTGTACGCGGCCCCCAGTGCTGTATTCTTACCCGTTGATGTAGCTGTTCAATCGCTTGCAACGCATCTAGCAGTTGCAGCGGGGTAAGGGTGGTTTCTAAGCTGGCGACGGCATTGATGTAGTCGGGTTGGCCGACTGGGCCAACCGGATCGCTGCGATATAGGCTGGAATGAATCAAGCCGCGACAACAATCTAAACGTTCCAGTTCAAGCAGTGCGCGACTCACCTGAGTAACGGGGTGTTCGAGATTGCTACCGAGGCCGATATAGCAGCGAATCCAGTTTGTCTTGTGGGATAACTCAGCCATTATTCTGCTCGGGTTTTTTGCTGGGGCTGCGGCGACGTCGGCGACGCTTGGGGGCTTCATCCTTGGGTACGTCACGGGACATATGGCTGCGAATCTGAGGGTTTTGGGCTTGATAGTCAGTCCACCATTTGCCTAAACCTTCGAGGTTTTCACCACTGTTTTCGCGCAGCATCAATAGATCATAGGCGGCTCTAAAGCGAGGATGCTCCATTAACCGTGAGGCTCTTTTACCTTGACGACGCGGAAGACGGAACTGTAATTCCCAGATTTCCCGGATCGGTGTAGAAAAACGCCGCGGAATAGCGGTCTGACGGATCTGTTGAGCAATCACCTGATTCGCCGCTTCATGCATTGCTGGAACCGTGTGCATCGCCTCATTTTTTTGTAATTGAGCCATGCGACGCTGCATGGGATACCAGAGCAGTGCGGCAAATAGAAAGGCCGGTGTGACGCTCTTGTTCTGCTGTAAGCGCCGATCGGTGTTCTGCAACGCGTTGAGTATCAGTTGCTCAACGGGTTCGCCTTGTGGGTCATCGAGACACTCCGCGGTTTGACGGAAAACATGTTCCAGCAGACCGTATTTACGGAACTGATGAAATGATTCGATACCGTGGCCCGATTGAAATATTTTCAGTACCTCATCAAATAAGCGTGCCGGGGCAATATCTTTGAGCAGGTAACCGAGCTCATACAAAGGGGCTTCGGTTGCCGGCTCAATGGTGAAACCTAGCTTAGCGGCAAAACGTGCCGCGCGGAGCATCCGTACCGGGTCTTCACGATAACGGGAATCCGGATCGCCAATCATTCTCAGGGTACGATTTTGTAGATCATTGAAGCCGTTAGTAAAATCGTAAACGCAGTGATCTTTGGGGCAGTAATAGAGGGCGTTGACGGTGAAGTCACGTCTTAGAGCATCCTCTTCGATCGTGCCATAAACATTATCTCGAACGATCATGCCACTATCATTTTGACGACCGTGTTCACCATCCTCATTTTTAGGCTGACTATCATGGCTAGCGCGGAAGGTGGCAACCTCTATCATGTCTCGACCGAAGCGAACATGCAGTAGCTTAAAACGTCGACCGATTAGACGTGAACGGCGAAATATCGCGTGGGCTTGTTCCGGCGTGGCATTGGTGGCGACATCGAAGTCTTTCGGGTGCTTATCCATCAGCAGATCGCGGATACAACCACCCACTAGGTAGCCTTCGTAACCTTCATCCTGCAAATGATAGGCTGTCTTCATCGCCGCATCGTTCAACAGTCTGCGAGGAATCCGATGGATCTCTTCTGAAATAAGCAGAGGGCCACTTTTTGGCGGGCTAGCTTTGCTGGCGGATGGCTGTCGATTACGACCGAATAGTTTACGGATAAACGAACCTATAGGTGATGAGTTTTTGTCCATATCTTACTGAGAAACTTGCGCAGAAATAAGAGGCCAGAATAGTAGCACAAAAGACGAGTAAAAAGCGTAGTTTAAGCCGTCGTTTACGGATCTTGAATGCAATACAGTAGGGAAGTTTTGAATAACGAATGATGAAAAGGAGATGGGTAAGCTGATCGCTGTTAGACAACAACTCAGTATTAGCTTGTTGTTTTTATTTCTAATAGCACTGATTCGGGACCGTTGTATTGGGTGTCAATTCAGCGATCAGCTTGTAGTGTCTCATTGTTATTTTTATTTGAGACGAGATACTTATCAGCTAATAATCTGGGTTTTATTTTTATTACGATTATCGGCAGTAAGTGTTGTTCTTCTTCTTGATCTAATAATAGCACTTGCTGTGCCAGTTTTTGTAACTCTTTGTTTTTTATTGTTTTGTTGTTTTTTGCCTCTGGTTTGTTACTCAGTGTTACCGGGTTGGGTAACAAATAGTGTTACCTTTATACACATGTTGTGGGTGCTTGGTGGGGGATAAGTAACACTTTTGAGTCACCTTTTAGGTAACTCAGTGCATCTAGTGCGGGTATTAATCTTTGGGTTTTCGAGGGATTCCCAGTTTTTGACGACGTTCCCATAAGCATTTCCGGCTGACGCCAAGCTTCTTCGCCAGTTTGGTTTCACTCATACTATCCTGATTCTCCAAGACAAAACGTTGAAAATAGTCATCAAGCGATAGGTTTTGCTCGGGACGGCGTTCATTAACATCGGTTTCTGCCACCAATGAGTGGCCGCTGGCAAAGTTTGATTCCAATTCTGCTAGGGAGTCAGGCTCAATATCCAGACCGAGTAGGTCGGTGGTAATCAGCTGATCTTCGGCCAAGATAACGGCTCGCTCGATGGCGTTTTGCAGTTCTCGCACATTCCCTGGCCATTGATAGCGAATCATGGTGCTACAGGCATCATCATTGAATTTGAGTAGCGGGGAACCCAGTTTTTCACAGCTACTTCGTAAAAACTGTTGCGCAATTTCGATAATATCCTCGCCGCGCTCACGTAAAGGAGGCATCTGTAGTTCCATGACATAGAGTCGATAATACAGATCTTCGCGAAACTCGCCGGTTTTCGCCATCGCCTTGAGGTTACGATGGGTCGCGGCAATCAGACGCACATCGACATTGATCGCTTTCACCGAGCCGACTCGGCGGATCTCGCTTTCTTGGAGAAAGCGTAGCAATCGTGCTTGGGCTTCGAGGGGCAATTCACCAATTTCATCGAGAAAAAGTGTGCCGCCGTGAGCCGCTTCGATGAGTCCATTTCGAGTGGCATCGGCACCCGTGAAGGCACCTTTTTCATGACCAAAAAGTTCGGATTCAATCAGTGATTCGGGAATGGATGCACAGTTAACCGATACCATGGGCGAGTTGGCTCGAGCGCTCTGTTGATGAATCGCACGGGCCGCGAGTTCTTTGCCGGTGCCGGATTCACCTTGAATCAGTACGGTGGCATCGGTACCGGCAACCTTATGAATGCGCGTAAAAAGGTTTTGCATCGCGCTACAGTTGCCGACCATTTCGTGACGGCGTTTAGTTTGAGCGGTATCTGTCGGATGGGCACTATTCTCGTCATTGCTACGCAGCTTGATGATATTGCCGATGGTTTCGAGAATTTCATCGTGATCGAACGGCTTGGCGATATAATCTACGGCGCCCATTTTCATCGCATCAACAGCGGAACGCATGCTGGCGTAGCTGGTCATAATGACAACCGGCACGGCTTTGGCTAAATCGATCAGGTCGGTGCCGGGCGCGCCGGGTAAGCGCAGGTCACTGATAATTAGGTTGTAATCATTGAGGTTAAATTGGCGGGTCGCGTCGTCAACAGACTCCGCGTCGTCAACACGGTAGTCATTGCGCTCCAATAGTCGTCGGAGGGCGGAACGTATAATCGACTCATCTTCTACGATCAGAATACGGCTCATTCGGTTTACCTTTGCTTCTTGTCCTCGTGTCCCAGGTGTTTGTTATATGACAAACTTGATCCTGTTAAGAGACTGGGAGGGTGATAACCACCTGAGTGCCATTGTTCTGATTTTTATTGGCGGGACTCACTATATGAATACTACCATAATGCTCCTCGATGATGTTATAGACCAAAGATAGTCCGAGCCCGGTGCCTTTGCCGGGATCTTTGGTGGTGAAAAACGGTTCAAATAGTTTGCTTTGATGTTCGGGCGAGATACCGCTGCCCTCATCATTGATGGTGATGATCACCGAGTGGCCGCTGTGAGTCGCGTTGAGCCAGATGTGACCCTGATGCGGCGATGCATCGCAGGCGTTGTTGATGAGATTGACGAACACTTGCATCAGTCGCTGCGGATCACCCTGAATATGGATCGCACTCTCGATGCGATTGATCAATGAGAGTGTTTCACTGCGATTATCCATGGATACCAAGTGAAGTGCTTCATCGGTCAACGCTTTTAGATTAATGCTTTCTGTCTGTGGCTGACGATCACTCTGACCGGAATGTGCGAAGCGCACTAAGGATTGCACGATTCGGGTGATTCGCTGAGTCTGTGTGACGATCTGTTCGGCACTTTCGAGAATATAGGGATCATCCGTTTCATATTTAAGGTTTTGGGCTAAACAGGCAATACCGGTGACGGGGTTGCCAATTTCATGGGCGACGCCGGCGGCAAATCGGCCAATCGAGGCGAGTCGTTCGTTATGAGTTAAGCGATTCACCAGTAGCTGATTCTCGGTTTCGTTCTCTAACAAAATAACCATGGATTCAGTGTCATCGGTGAGATTGGCTTTATGCAGACTCAACCAGCAATTCTCACCGGCAATGAGGAGGTGCTGGGAAAGAAGGTGGTTGTTCTCTTGTTGAGAGAAATTATGCAGCAATTCCCCCCAGGGATCGGGGAGGTTGATAAGCTTGCGCGAGAGAACGGCGGAGTGCTTGAGTCCGATAAAGCGTTCCATCTCTTCGTTCCAAAAAATAATTTGTCCCTTTTCATCTAACGAGCAAGCACCAACGGGTAGACGCTGTAAGGTCATGCGGTGGTGACGCCGTAGATTATCTAATTCCGCCGCTAGGCCGCTGAGTCGGGTTTGATAGGTTTCTAGTTGCGTTTCCAGTAGATGAATATCCCGAGTGCGGTACTGTCCTACATCAGTGTGTACTTGTTGATTGAGTAACGTACTCGCTTCCACCGGACCAAATAGCGCGCTCAGGCGACTTTCAATATGGTTTCTCAGACGTGCCCGTTCGATAGCATTGAGCTCGCCGCTCATCATGTTGAGCTCTTTTAAAGCGTGCTCTACTTCTCGTCGTGCGGTTGTTTTACCGAGTCTCGGGCTGAGTAATTCGGTCAATTCGTCACTGTGATTGATATTGAGTTGAGGCCCCACCGGTCGTTGTAAGCTGTTATGTAGGCAGGCACTGGCGCTGGCGATCTCTTCTTGTGAGCTATGCGTTAGGAGTGAGGTGAGGAGAAATACAATGATGTTGGCGGACAGCGCATAGATGGCGATCTGATGCCAATTGTCATAGTCGAGAATCACCGTCTCTGAGGTGAGGCTATCGCCACCGAGTAAACCGGTTAGCATCGAAGTAATCCATATCCCCATGCCAGCGATGAGCCCTAGAGAGAAGCCGTTTCGGTTAGCCGCGGGCCAAAACAATGTCGCCAGAATGCCCGGCAGGAACTGCATAAAGGAGATAAAAGCGAGTGTGCCGAGCCAGTGCAGGTTGTAGTTCAGCCCTACCGTACTGTAAAACAGATAGCTGCAGAGCATCATAACAACGATGAGTATGCGCCTTAACCAGAGTAAACGGGAATAGAGACGGTGGCTTGCTAGGGGCGGCGTGAAGGGCAGAATGAGATGATTTTGCAGCATCGAGGCGATCGAAATGGTGGCCACAATAATAATGCCACTGGCGGCGGTTAGGCCGCCGATAAAAGCAAGCGTGGTGAGAAAGTTAGATTCGAGCTGTATGCCGAGGTTGAGTATCAGAAACGCTGGTTGATCGGCGATACCCAGCTTAATACCTGCCCAGAGGATGGGAGGCACTGACAGTGCCATGATTAATAGGTAAAGCGGCAGCCCCCAGCTGGCTTTATAGAGACTGTTAGAGGAGGTGTTTTCGGTAAACATCATGTGGAAGGTGTGAGGCATCACAATCACGGCGGAGAAAAATCCTAGCAACATGGTGCGCCACATATCGCTATCGAGCGGTGTGTGCAACAAGGCCATCTCTTCTGGGTGCTGTAATAGCCAGCGTTCAAGCCCATCTGGACCATCCATTACCGTCAGCAAGGCGGTTAGCGCCAGCGTGACCATGGCGAAGAGTTTGATCAGTGAGCCGGTGGCCATCGCAACAATTAATCCGGTACGATTATAGCGTAGCGAGGGGTTACGAGCGCCGACGAGAATGGTGAATAATGCAATCAGAGAGCAGAAACCGATGGCTATCTGATTGGAAGAAAAGTCCTGATTTAAAATATGTAATGAGTCTGAGACGGCTTGAATCTGAATTGAAATAAGCGGCAGTATCGCAATCAGCGAGAAAATAGCGGTGAGCGTACCGGCGGTCGCCGAGCGAAAGCGAAAGGCAAACAGGTCGGCGAGTGAACTGAGCTGATAGGTTCGAGTGATGCGTAAAATAGGCACCAGTATCACAGGGGCGAGAAAAAAGGCCGCCGAAGCCCCTAGATAGGAGGCCAGAAAGCTATAGCCAGACTCTTTGGCCAACGCAAAGGTGCCATAAAAGGTCCACACGCTGCTAAAGACGCCTAATGACAGAATATAGGTGATGGGATGATAGATGATGCGTTTGGAGATCCAGCCGCGTTCAGTAATATACGCGGTACCGAAGAGGATGGTGAGATACGTGATAGCGATGACGATCAGTTCAGTCAGATTAAAATTCATCGCTACGTTGCCTCCGTTCCAAAATTGCAATAATCAAGATAAGCGCTGCCCAGATAATAAAAGGGCGATACCAAGGGGTCGCAGAGTCTGGCCACCATTGATCCAGCAGTGGCGATAGGAGATAGCCGCCAATCACCAATACGATTAAAACACGGTAAAAATGCATTAATTATCTTCCAGTATAAGGCCTATTTGTTTAGGAATAGCGGAGATATTCCAGTGCTCGATAGCCCATCTGAGGCATTCATCGAGGCGACAGTCGTGGAGTTCTGTCACGGGTTGCTGACCGAGAAACTGTAATGCTCGAATGATTTGCTGTCGTGCGTGATGTCGATCCAATGCTGGCGCAAGGGTTTGCTTACTCAGCTTCTGTCCCTGAGTATTCGTGGCGACAGGAATATGGGCGTAGATGGGGCGGGGATAGCCTAGCTGTTGCTGTAAGTGTCTCTGTTTAGGGGTGGAATCGAGCAGATCAGAACCGCGCACGATGTGATTGATCTGCTGCTCTGCATCATCAATGGTCACCGCGAGTTGATAAGCAAAAAAACCATCGCGACGAAAGATAACGAAATCTTCGATTTGAGCAGGGAAGCTTTGTGGCCCCTGAATTTGATCATCAAATGGATAGTCTTGTGGATTATGGCTGCGAATAGCGCAAACATGCTGAGGGTTGGGTGGATGGCGGCGACAATGCCCGTCATAACGGCTGCTGCCGGTACGCTGTCGGATCTGTTGTCGGGAGCAATCACAGGGATAAGCTTGGTGACGCTGGCGTAATTGCGTTAAGGCTTCGTGGTAAAGATGTAACCGATCACTTTGACGTATAACGGCATCATCCCATTCCAAGCCATAGTCTTCTAGCGTGCGGAGGATGTCATCAGTGGCGCCTTGGATAACGCGAGGCGTGTCGAGATCTTCAATGCGTACGAGCCAACGGCCATGATGAGCGCGAGCGTCAAGATAGCTGGCAAGTGCAGCAAGGAGAGAGCCAAAGTGGAGCGGGCCAGTGGGTGAGGGAGCGAAGCGACCGATATAGACCATTGCAAAAGCGGCTGACAGAGAGTCAGCCGCGAAGGGTCAGATACCGAGCTGCTTTTCTTTGATCTCAGCCAGTGTTTTGCAATCAATACAGAGTGTTGCTGTTGGGCGCGCTTCCAGTCGACGAACCCCGATCTCTACGCCACAAGCGGAACAGTAGCCATAATCGTCATCGTCGATGGTTTCCATCGCCTTTGAGATCTTATTGATCAGTTTACGTTCTCGATCACGGGTGCGCAGTTCGAGGCTGAATTCCTCTTCCTGACTCGCCCGATCGCTGGGGTCGGCAAAGTTAGTTGCTTCTTCCTGCAGGTGATTTACGGTACGATCGACCTCTTCCATGAGTTCCTGTTTCCAGGCGTTTAGGATTTGGCGGAAATGATCTTTTTGAGCATCATTCATGTACTCTTCGCCTTCCTTAATTGGATATGGCTCAAAGTGGGTGAACTGTGTTTCTTGATTCGGCATAGTTCTGCCTCGCTTCTCTCTCAACAGGTCGGGCAACCGTGCCCGAACGCTTGTACCAACGGCTTTTATACCGAAGGTGTTTAATCCATCCATCAGAAGGGAGCTGAAGTTACCAGAACCTTCGAGTTAGCACCAGCCCCCCAGAACAAAAAACTAGCTTGTTATCATTAAGCTTTAGATCTTGCTGTTGAAACTTAATGATAAGCGTTTACGGCATTAAACCTGCTCAAACGTCAATTATAGCAGGGATTAGCGATTATACGCGGCACAATCAATCGCTTTCTAGGATGAGAATTCTGCGTTAACGCTATGACTAATGTATAATCGCGACCTTTCAAATACGCGTCACAAGGGAGTCGTCTGTCATGAATAACTGGTCGCATCGGGTCGCCGATATTGAGTCTTTTAAAGTGATGGATCTACTAAAACGAGCGAAAGAGCTGGATGCACAAGGCCATGATGTGGTGCACATGTGTGCCGGAGAACCCGATTTCGCGACGCCTGCACCGATTGCCGCCGCAGGCATCGCGGCGATTCAAGAGGGGCATACACAATATACCCCTGCGGCGGGGATTCCGCCATTAAGGGAAGCGATCGCGAGCTTTTATCAGCAGCGTTACGGCTTAGATATCCCTGCCGAGCGAGTGATTGTGACGGCGGGCGCATCGGGCGCGTTATTGTTGGTGTTCGCGACGTTAGCTAATCCGGGTCAAACATTTATGATGGCCGACCCAGGCTACCCCTGTAATCCGCGCTTTTTACGTCTGCTGGAGGCGCGAGGTCAGTTAGTGCCGGTGACAGCAGCGGATAATTATCAGCTAACGCCAGACTTGATCGAGCAGCACTGGCAGGCGAATACGGCGGGTGTGTTATTGGCTTCGCCATCGAACCCCACGGGCAGTGTGGTGCATCGAGAGCAGCTAGAGCTGATTGCACAAACGGTTAAAAGTCATGCTGGGCGGCTGGTGGTTGATGAGCTTTATCATGGTTTGACCTATGGTTTTGATGCGACCTCGGTGCTGTCGGTGGATCAAGATGCGTTTGTCCTCAATAGTTTCTCGAAATATTTCGGCATGACCGGTTGGCGCTTGGGCTGGACTGTGGTGCCTGAGGCGGCGGCCCCAGAGGTCGAACGGTTGGCGCAAAACCTATTTATTTCACCGCCGACCATTGCGCAATACGCCGCGTTGGCGGCGTTTCAGCCGGATACGCTAGAGATTTTAGAACAACGCCGAGAAGCGTTCAAAGAGCGCCGGGATATACTGGTGAAGGGCTTGCGGTCGTTGGGCTTCGGTATCCCACTGACGCCCGAGGGGGCTTTTTATGTTTATGCTGATGCCTCCCGTTTTACGGATAATACCTTCGACTTCTGTTGGACGTTGCTTGAGCAAGATAAAGTAGCGGTGACGCCCGGTATCGATTTTGGAGACTATCAAGCGAATCGTTATATCCGTTTCTCCTATACCACCAGTGTCGCACAGATCGAAACCGCATTAGCCCGTCTACGGGCGAGGTTGAGCTGATGCAATTAGCGCATATGCAGTCGGGGCGCCTGATTAAACGTTATAAGCGTTTTTTGGCGGATATTGAGTTGAATGATGGAGAGCTGTTGACGGTGCATTGCCCTAATACGGGCTCGATGAAAAACTGCGCCGACCCTGGCAGTGAAGTGTGGATTCAAAATTCGGGGAATCCACAACGTAAATACCTGTTTGGTTGGGAGTTGGTGCAAGTCGAGGGACGTTTTTGGGCCTGTATCAATACCGGGCGGGCGAACGCGTTGATTCGTGAAGCGATTGAAAACGGTGTGATTGAGACGTTGCAAAATTATCAGCAGATACGTCAAGAAGTAAAATATGGCGATGAGAATAGCCGTATTGATCTGCTGTTGGAAAGCTCGCGGCGATCGCCGTGTTATGTTGAAATTAAAAATGTCACCCTGTTGGAGGAGAATGGAATTGGCTCTTTTCCCGATGCCGTGACAACGCGTGGTGCGAAGCATCTACGCGAACTCATGTTGATGGTATCGCAGGGGCATCGCGCGGTGCTGATCTATTGTGTGCCGCATACCGGAATAGAGCAGGTACGGCCGGCAGATCATATTGATCCCGAGTATGGTCGGCTGCTGCGTGAGGCGGTGGCGGCGGGGGTTGAAGTGTATGCCTATGGTGCCCGCATTACGCCGCGAGAGGTCACCATTAGTCATCGACTACCGGTGTGTCTCTGAGGCTGATGCTAGGCAGATCTGTCCTTCAATAATGACAAATTCAATCGATGTTAATGTGGCGCCGGTGCAAGGGCCGGCAATGCAGAGGCCCTCATCGATAGTAAATAGGGCGCCGTGGGTAGCGCACTGAATAAACTGTTTTTCAACATCGAGGAAGGTGTCAGGCATCCATTCCAGAGGGATACCTTTGTGAGGGCAGCGGTTTTCGTAGAGGTAGAGCTTGCCTTGATGATTGACGGCAAATAGGTTTCGCTCGCCCAGTTTGATACCTTTGGTGCTGTTTTCGGGGAGTTCGCTGATAAGTATGAGTGGTGTGATAGTCGTCATGGTGAATCCGATTAATAATCTGATGAGAAAATGTCAGACAGTTGTATTGATACTGCTATTATAATCGCCAATATTGGTTATCCATCTTAGCGGATAAAAAACTAGCTTATAACTCTAGCCTATAACTAAAGCCTATAATTAAAGTGACTTAAATCTGTGAACAGCCTGCTGGCCGCTCTACTGAAGTGGCGTTTCTTTGTCATGAGCATTGGCTTGTCCGGCGTTGTTCATTTAGCCCTGATAGGTGGCTGGTGGATGTCTTGGCACGCCGCCAATATCGGCGGGGCTGATGTCTTGGCGATTAACCTGACCGTGTCAGCATCGACTGTCGGTGAGGCGAGTGCTGTTGTTGCGGATGAAAAATCGGCCGATGCCCGAAACAAGCCTCTTCGCGACAGTGATGAACGGCTTAAAACTACCTCTGAGCATCAGGTGACGCCATCAACGTCTAAGGCGATTCTCGATAAACCCGCCGATCACTCGACATCGGCTGCAAAGCCGATCAATCAGCCGATCAGCCAACCGATCACAGCGTCAAAGCCACTTAATCACACAGCGACAGCGGCAACAGAAGCAGCAATAGAAGCGCCAGAGATCGTCGCAGCACCGTTGCCGACTCGATATAACACTATCAATACCGCTGCGTTGCAGGCCTCTTCCGCATCAGCGGCATCTACAGCCGTGCTTGATACACTCAAGCCGACATCCACTGCCTCAGGGTCGCTGGTCAGCTCAGCGCCTTCGTCTACGGCTAGCGTCGCGCAGGGTGCGCCGATATATCATGCGCAGCCAAGCTTTATGACGCCGCCGTCTCCACCGCAATATCCACGACTCGCTCGCAAGCGAGGGATTGAAGGGCGCGTCATGTTGCAGGTGACGATTAATCGTCATGGTGCGGTTGAGGCGTTACAGGTGGCGCAAAGTTCGGGATCTGAACTGCTCGACCGAGCGGCGCAAAAGGCCGTGCAGGATTGGCAATTTGTGCCTGCGAGGCAAAACGGTATTGCGGTTGCGTCTTATGTGCGAGTGCCGATTGACTTTGTATTGGAGAAACATTGATGAGCCATCGTAAAGCTGTCTGGGGTATCGGCTGTCTGTTACCGCTGATGATACTGCTATCGTTATTAATCGGTCCGACGAGCTTAGATCTGACCACGATATTCGATGATTCTGTTGCCAGTCAGGTGTTCTGGCAGTTACGACTGCCACGGTTGTTATTGACGCTGTTAGCTGGAGGCGTACTCGCTATTACCGGCGCAGCGGCTCAGTCCCTGTTTCGTAATCCATTGGCCGACCCTGGCTTGATCGGTATCTCTGCCGGTGCAGCGCTCAGTGCGGGCATCATGATGGTGTTACTCGGTAGTTCGGTTTATTGGCTAGGGGGATTGATGTTACCGCTGGCGGCGTTTGGCGGAGGCGTACTCACCACTCTGTTAGTAGCGCGATTATCGCTGACAATGCAGGGCGTGTCGGTGACCAATATGCTGCTGTGTGGTATCGCCATTAATGCGATTGCTTTAGCGGGACTCGGTGGTTTGAAATATATGGCGGCAGATCAGCAACTGCGACAGTTGAGCTTTTGGATGTTGGGCAGTTTGAATCATAGCCGCTGGCAGGATTTGTTGGTGCTATTGATGGCCGTGGTACCGGTGTTGTGGTTGTTACCGCGCTATGGTCAAAAGCTCAATCTGCTGCTCTTGGGTGAACAGCAGGCGAGTCTGTTGGGGCTAGACGTTATGCGTTGTAAACGGGTTATGATTTTATTGATTGCCTTGGGTGTGGGGGCGGTCGTCGCTCTGACGGGCATCATCGGCTTTATTGGTTTGATCGTGCCGCATTTGGTGCGGTTGATGATCGGGCCGGATAATCGTCGTCTGCTGCCGTTATCGGCATTGCTCGGTGCGGCGTTACTCACTTTTGCAGATATTATCTCACGTATCTTGGTGTCGCCGGCTGAACTACCGGTAGGCATTGTGACGGCGCTGGTGGGTGGGCCATTTTTTCTCTTGTTGTTAACCCGCCGTCAACGGGAGTTACGTGTATGTTGAAGCTGTCAGAAGTCTGTTTGACGCGTAATAGTAATCACTTACTTACTGATATCAGCCTGACGTTACCTGCCGGCGAAATTACCGTGTTGTTAGGGCCGAATGGGGCCGGCAAGTCGACCCTGTTAGGCTTGTTAGCGGGATTGCAGTCACCCGATAGTGGCTGTGTCCATCTTAAGCAGCAGTCCATCAGTGAGATTGATCCACCGTTGCGTGCCCGCTTTTTGGCGATGTATACACAACAGCAGCCCTTGAACTTTCCGTTTCGAGTAGCAGAAGTCGTGGCATTAGGCTGTTATCCATTAATGCTCTCGCCTGACTTGCTGGCTAGCCGTGTCGCCGCGTGCTTGGCTCAGTTTGAACTGCAAGCATTGGCTCAGCGAGACTATACCTCGCTGTCGGGTGGCGAGCAGCAGCGCGTACAAGTTGCCCGTGTGTTGGCACAGGTGGGCGCGGAATGTCAGGTTTTATTGCTGGATGAACCCGTGAGTGAAATGGATCTCAAATATCAGCAGTTACTGTTGCAGCATATTCGCGCGGTGGCCGATAGCGGTGTCGCTGTCTGTTGTGTCTTGCACGATCTCAATCTGGCAGCGCAAGTGGCCGATCAAGTGGTTTTATTGCAACAGGGTGAAGTGATTGAGGTGGGCGCGGTTGCGACGGTGATGACGGCAGCGAAACTCAGTCAGCTCTATGGCGCAGCGGTGACTCAGGTGGTTAGCGATCCCTGGCCGGTGTTTGTCAGCGGCCCCTAACGCCTTGAGAGGTGATGGGACCGGATGACTTAGGGCGTCAGGGGGAGATGAATCAGTGGATCTTGATCAATCTGCTGACAGAGGTCTGCAATAGCATTATCACCGAGGGTATCTACTCGGTAACTGTAAGCGAGTTCTTCAGCTTTTAGCGGCTGTTGGCTTTCTTGTTGTTGACGCATAATGCTGACATCGGCATCGGAAGGATCACTGCCTATTTGTTGACGACTGATTAAGCGTTTTTCCATGACTGTTTGATTGCAATGACAGGCGATAATACGTATTTCAACCCCCAGTTTAGTCGCCATTTTTAGATAATTTTTGCGCGTGCGTTCGCGAATAAACGTGGCATCGACGATCACGGTTTCACCGGCGTTGAGCAGCTTTCGAGTGAGCGCTTTGAGATGATTGTAAGTATGTACATTCATCTCATTGCCATATAGCTCGAGATTATCGCCTTTTAAGCTGAGTTCGCGGTGTAAGCGTTTGCGTTCTACATCCGAGCGGATGCGAATGGCTGAACTGTGTTCCAGTAGCTGCTGGCTGAGATAGCTTTTGCCGCTACCGGATACGCCATGCATCAAAAATAGTACTGGCGAGGGTTTGTTCGCATAGCTTAAGGCGAGCTTAGTGTAGCGTCGATACTCGGTCAGATTGCGTGCTGCACCGATCATCGCGACTTTAGCTCGCACCATGGCTCGATAGCCTTTGTAGAAGTTCAGTAATTGAGTGCCATCATAATCGCCGGTGATCTCTAAATAGCGGTTGAGGCAGCGATGGGATAAGGCATGTTGTTGATTGGCTTCTAAATCCATTAACAGGAAGGCGAGATCGCAGATGGTATCGATCCAACGAAACTCAAGATTAAATTCAATACAGTCAAACAATCTTACCTGACCATCGAGTAAGGTGGTGTTGGCTAGATGCAAGTCGCCATGACATTCGCGGATATTGCCTTCCCGCTTACGCTGCTCTATTTTTGACGCCAGACTGCGAAACTGTTGACTGACTTGATACGCCAACTGTTGAAGTTCCATCCAGTCATCCAGTGTGTCTAAGTGTTCGCTGGTATGGCTGAAGTTATCACTGACAACTTGCCAGATGGTATCCGGTTCGCCCCACGGACCATCGGTACTGGCGTGGGGGACGCGCAGGTGAAAGTCAGCAATTTGTTGACTCAATTCATCAATATGAGCAGGCTGTAGGGTATTATTCAATAGCAGTCGGTCGAGTCGCAGGGAATCATCAAACTGACGCATTTGAACCGCATACTCGAAGGGAATCTCCGCTTCGCTCGCGTTAGGCAAACCATCGATGTTAACCGTGTCTGTCGATTCAGGCGGGGTTAATTGCGTGCTCATTAATGTAGGGTTGGCGGGCGTGCCGCAAATGGCGATGACCTGCTGATAAATATCCGGTGCCAAGCGCTGATTGAGTCGTAGCTCTTCATGACAGTAGTGTTTACGACTCTCTAAACTAGTAAAATCAAGGAAACCAAAATTAACCGGCTTTTTGATTTTATAGGCGATCTCTCCCGTTAGAATTACCCACGAGATATGCGTCTCAATCACCCGAATGGCATCAGTCGGATGAGGATAATGGCTAGGATCTGATAGGGCAGTGATCAGTGCTTGAGTCATAGAATAGGTATGCAATTTAGTAAGTAGTTGCCGGATTTCACAGAGGATTATACGTAGCTCATGGCAAAAAAGAGAGTGGCAGCAGCATCTCGTACACAAAAGAGTCGTAAAACGACGCCTAAAAAACCATCTTGGAAGCGGCGTCTGTTGAAATTGATACTGAAATTGACGCTCGTCATGATGGTGATTGCTGCCGCAGGGTTGGTGTACCTTGATGCGCAGGTGCGGGCTAAATTTGAAGGTAAACGCTGGGCATTGCCGGCGAAAGTGTATGCCCGCCCATTGGAACTGTTTCCAGGGCAGCCGCTGAGTCGCGATGATCTGAAAATAGAACTGCAAGGGCTAGGTTATCAGTTCACTTCCCGTGCTACTCAGCCGGGTAGTGCCGAGTGGGCGTCTACGCGTGTCCGTGTTTTTACCCGAGGCTTTAATTTCCCTGATGGTCCCGAACGTGCACAGTCGTTACTGATTGATTTTAATGGCGCGGGTGTCAGCCGTATACGCGATACCGCTGGTCGGCAGTTACCGTTGGTGCGCTTGGAACCGATGCTGATTGGCGGTATTTATCCGAAAGATAATGAAGACCGTGACCTGATTCAGTTAGCGCAAGCGCCACCTCACCTCGTGGATGCGCTGATCGCCATAGAAGACCGTAACTACTATCACCATCATGGTATCTCTTTGCGAGGTATCGCTCGAGCGATGCTGGCGAATATCAAAGCCGGTCGTTTTGTGCAGGGAGGCAGCACCCTAACGCAACAACTGATTAAAAACTTTTACCTTAGCGCCGAGCGTTCCTTGAGCCGTAAGTTGGCAGAAATTCCAATGGCGATGCTGTTGGATTTACATTACAGCAAGGATGAAATTCTACAAGCCTATCTGAATGAAGTGTATTTGGGGCAGGAGGGATCGAGAGCGATACATGGCTTTGGTCTGGCCAGTCAGTATCTGTTTGCGCAACCGATTGGTGAATTAAAGCTGCATCAGGTGGCATTAATGGCGGCCATGGTAAAAGGCCCCTCCTTTTACGACCCGCGTCGGCATCCTCAGCGAGCCATGGAGCGTCGTAACCTGGTGCTGAAGATGCTGCAACAACAAGGCAGTATTTCCGCCGCAGAGCGAACTAAGGCTGAGCAGCAGCCGCTGAGCGTGGTCAAGCAGCAGAGTTTACAGAAAGGCGCTTATCCAGCTTATCTCGATTTAGTCAAACGGCAATTACGGCAAGAGTATCCTGAAGAGGCGCTCAACAGCGAAGGACTGCGGGTATTTACCGCATTGGACCCGATTGCTCAGATAAGGGCTGAAAATAGTTTGGTTGAGGTGACGGCTAATCTGCACAAACGTTATGGTGCATCCGTTAAGGCGTTAGAAGGCGGTATGGTGGTGAGTAATCCGCTGAGTGGCGAAGTGCTGGCGGTGATTGGCGGCCGTAATACGCGCTATCAGGGGTTTAATCGGGCATTGGATGCGCAGCGGCCCATTGGCTCCTTGATAAAGCCAGCGGTATACCTCGCGGCGCTGGAGCAGGGTTATACCCTTGCATCGATCATCGATGATGAGCCGATCGAAGTGAAATTGGCGAATGGTGATGTGTGGCGACCACAGAACTATGGCCGCACGAGTCATGGTCCAGTACCGCTGCACCGTGCTCTATCGCATTCGTATAATCAATCAACCGCGCGTTTAGGGCTAGAAGTGGGTACCGATAAAGTGGTGGATATGTTGCAGCGGCTCGGTTTACAACGGGAGATACGTGAGTATCCATCGATGTTATTGGGCTCTACGGCATTATCGCCATTGGAGGTGGCTCAGCTTTATCAGACTATTGCCGGTAACGGTTTTCAGGTACCCATGCGAGCGATTCGCATGGTCACAGATAGTCATAACGAAGAACTATCTCGTTACCCGTTCAATATTTTACAAACGGTGGATGCGGCGCCCGTACATCTGATTCAGTATGCCTTACAAGAGGTTGTGAGTGAGGGAACGGCGCGTTCTGTCTATCGCCGTTTACCGCGAAGTTTGACCGTAGCGGGCAAAACCGGCACCACCAATGATCAGCGAGATAGCTGGTTTGCGGGGTTTGCTGGCGATCGTTTGGCGGTGGTCTGGCTAGGGTTGGATAATAATAAACCCTTACCGTTAACGGGTAGCAGTGGCGCGCTGCGCGTCTGGACTGACTTTATGGCGCAGGCTCATCCACAGCCATTTGTGGCAGAAAGACCGGAGAATATCCAGTATCATTGGGTCGAAGATGCCACCGGTTTGATGTCCGGTGAAGGTTGCGAGGGCGCGCGTCAGTTACCGTTTATTGAAGGTACCGAGCCGCAACAGTCTTCTGGGTGTGGTGACACTGTTATAAATAACCCGCTGGATATTTTTAAGCGTTGGTTTAGATCGGAATAAACAAATGAAAAAAGTTATATTGACTGGCCTTGGGCTGCTTTTGACCTCGTTATTGACGGGCTGCATTAGCGGTAATGCCAATATTAACCCGATTGTTGAAGATCGATCCGCCGCCGGAAAAGACGTGGTGGTTAATCAGCAGACCGGCGAACAGACGGCGATAGCCACCCCAGTGGATACGCGTCAGGGCTTTACGGTGATCAGCCGTCCGGTTGAAGCGGCCGCTGTTGCGCCACGGGAAAGCACTCCAATAGCCCCCGCGAACCGAACTGACGTATCACCGAGCAATCCCGCCGTGCTGGCGTTACTCGACGGCGCCAAGCAGCAGCAAGCGCAGGGGCAGTATCGTACCGCGCAGAGCAGTCTAGAGCGAGCGCAACGAATAGCGCCACGCGATCCGCAAGTGTACTTTCAATTAGCCGATCTTCGACGACAGCAGGGGCAATACCTTCAGGCCGAGCAGTTGGCGCTCAAAGGGCTCACACTGGCCCGCGGACAATCATCGAGGGAACGCAAGTTTTGGATACTGATTGCTGATATTCGCAGTGAAGGTGGCGATCATAGCGGCGCCGCAGACGCACGGGCGAAAGCGCGTAGCTATTGATTTCATGTAACTTGACGCAACTACCGCCGCAACGGCTGATGCAGCGTTAGCGATTGAGGTAGCCTTTTTGGCTACTGATCGATAGCCGCTATAACGGTGGTCTCGATTTTTAAGTCGATTAGAGAGATCGTCTATGATTCGGTATCAGCCAATGAAAGCCTGCGTGCAGGGGGGCGGTGAGTGATGAGTAGGTCAGCGTTATTTGAGAGGCGAAGAGTGAATGTCAGAATCTAGATTACAAGTGGCATTGCGTGAGCACTTTTTGTTTTCAGCGCTACCGGAAAATGCACGTGACGTGCTTTATCAGCAGTGTCATGTGATCAAGCTCAGCAATGATGAGGTGCTGTTTCATCAGGGCGATGTCGCAACCCGCTTTTATATCGTGCTGACTGGGGGCGTGAATCTATTTCGCGTGTCGCCGGATGGTCAGGCCAAGGTGATTGAGGTGATTAAGCCTGACGGCGCTTTTGCTGAGGCGCTGATGTTTATGGATCAGGTTTGTTATCCCCTGAATGCGGTGGCGATGGGGGTGAGTGAGATAATGGTGATCCCCAATAAGCTCTATAAAGAGATGCTGCTAGCCGCTCCGCAGAGTGCGTTAAAGGTGATGGGTAGTATGGCCGTGAAATTGCATCGGCGTATCACCGAGATCGAAACCCTGACATTACAGAATACGCGACACCGGTTAGGTAACTACTTGTTTGGTTTGGCACATAATCCTGCCGCATCAAAGTGTCAATTGCAGTTGCCGATGGCTAAGCAGTTGATCGCATCGCAGTTGGGTATGCAGCCGGAAACGTTTTCTCGGTTGATGAAGGAGATGAAGACACAAGGGCTGATTGATGTGAAAGGGGCCGATGTGATGGTTTATGACTTGCAGGGGTTACGTGAATTTGGCCATTGAGGGTTAAATTTTACATTAGCGAGCACATAAAAAAGGGCAAGCCTCAGCGAGGCTTGCCCTTTTTTAAGGGTTGTTATCGATTAGATAGCAACAATGTTCTCAGCTTGCGGGCCTTTAGGGCCGCTAGTGACAGTAAACTCTACTTGCTGGCCTTCAGCCAATGTTTTAAAGCCATCGCTTACAATAGCGCTGAAGTGAGCAAAAACATCTGGGCCAGATGCTTGTTCGATGAAACCAAAACCTTTAGTTTCGTTAAACCACTTAACTGTACCGGTTGTTGTATTAGACATAATAATATCCTGAAATTTATATAAAAAGTGCCTTAAAAAGGCTGAATGGCATGAAAATATAGACTGAGACTTAAAAACTGCAGGACGTGGTGTTACGAATAAAACAACGAAATGTAGGATGTAAATATGAGTATTCTTTCTAGCTGAAAGACACTCTATAGAGATCTAATGAGCATGTCTATCTATTTCTCTGATCAGGCTGTCTATCATCAGAGTGTTATTGATCGCGCTGGAACAGTGTCACTTGATTACGACCATTCTGTTTCGATTTATAGAGTGCTTGATCGGCTTCTTCTAGCCACTGTGTTTCAGTACTTTGATCGAGCCTAATTTCAGATAGGCCGATGCTGATGGTGACCGATAGTTGGTGATCGCCATAGTCGATGACGCTTGCTTCGACGGCCGAACGTAACCGTTCAGCAAAAATCATCGCATTTGCACCATGGGTTCCTACCAGAATCGCGCCGTATTCTTCACCACCATAACGGCCGACAAAATCTGTTTTTCGCGCCTGTTGTTGCAAAATATTGGCAATCGTCTGAATAACAATATCACCGGCTTGATGGCCATAAGTATCGTTGACTCGCTTGAAATGATCGATATCCAGAATAATCAGAGAAGAAGCTGCTTGCAGTCGTCCAAAGCGAGCAAACTCTTTTTTAAGACACTCTTGCCAATAGGCGCGATTGTACAGCCCCGTTAATCCATCCACACGGCTTAACGATTGCAAGCGTTTATTGGCGGCCTGCAACGCTTGTTGTGCCACGGCATTATCGGTAACGTCGTAAATTAACATGCCAATATGATCAACTTGACCTGTCGGTGAACTCAATGGAATCAAGGTGACATTCTGATACATATAAGGCGCACTACCCGTGATGGGGCGGTGGCTTTTAAACTGAAACAGATAGGGTTTTTGTTCCCAAGAGATATAGGCGGTATTATTGAGCAGCAAGACACCCTGCATCTTTTTCGTTAACCAATGTTCCGGTAGTTCTGGAAACAGGCTGAAGAGCTTTTGATTGGTGGCTTTACTGGCGGCAATACCGGAATGGTTTTCCATAAAATCATTCCATAGACAGATGGTATTATCGCGGTCGATAACAATCAGGCCCGCTTCAAAATTTTGTAATAGCCCCAAAATCCAGTGAATATCATTAATATCTTGATTCGCTGTTGCGTTCATGAAAAATATCTCGCCATCTCTTTTAGTTTCGGCAATGAGTCTTCGGTAAATATAACCAGCAGTTCGCACTGGAAGTTGTGTAACTTTAATTGGTAATCAATCGCGATCATTAACGTTTTTTGCCACTGAGTATTTTGCCTAGGTAGCTCAGTAAAGTGACGTAAAATAATCGGGGTTGCTCTGCTTAGGGTCATATCGAGCTGTTTCGAGAACCCTGACATAAAGGCCCCTATTAATGTATTAGACAGGGTCATTTGTAATTCAATGTTAAATTGATCTGTCTGTCCCTGCATATCCATGAGTCGAGCAATCGTATCGAGATTGCCTTGTTTGATGAGTAATAACGCTTCACCCGCGATATTGGGCCCCACGAATCCTTGACTGACCAAGTCGCAGTCACTGCTAGCGGCGCTGAGTAAAATCATTTCAACCTCTGCAGGGGACACCAGGCTGACTCTAGGGATGGGGAGGTTAACAAATGTATCCAGCAGTCGAGCTAATTGATTACCCGCCTGACCCATGGCAATGTTGGCGATTTCTTGGTAGTAATCGGGGAGTTCGAGGATCTCTTGGTTGGCTAAAGAGGGCGCTGAATGTTGCAGTTCGTGGAGTAATCCGTATTGATTTAGCACCTCGGCAATAACATCAGATGAGCAGGGCTTTTTAATAAAAGCTAAAGCGCCTAGTGCCATCACTCGGTTGTATGCTTCAGGTTGAATATCGCCTGAAATGACGATCACCATGGTGGGTAGGTCATCGCGGCGGATACGCTCTAATACTTGATAGCCGTCCATGATCGGCATATTAAGATCGAGAAAAAGGATATCTGCTTTGCCAGCTCGAATAGCATCTAAGGCTTCTACGCCATGCTCAGCAAAGGTAATATCTACATTCCAGTCTCGCAAGGCAGCGGCGATCTGTTTGCGCGCTAAGCGGGAATCATCACAGATAACGATTGGAACAGCTGAATTCAATGAGTTTTTCCTTGCGCTAGTGAAATATCGACGTGCGACAGAGAGTTTAACAAAGAGATTAATAGATACTCTGATAGAAAACCATATTGCTGATAATAAACGCTTTAACTATTTACCCCTGTGACTCAACGCGACAGATAGGAGGGAAGAGCCTTTATGATATATTCGCACTTTAGCGACACTGTTGCTACCGGGTTGGCGACTAAATTGATGTGTTATTTAGGCGGCATACTGCCGATTGTCGTTGTGCGGCGATAAAGGGAGGCATTAGTGGCGGCATTAAGCATGAGAATGGATCAGGGAAGCGCCTAGTAGGCGCTTTTAAGTTGGCGCTCATCAGTTAGCGCTTATAAGCCATGACAGTCAGACGTTAGACCGATGAAACTGAATCGTTTGCTGAATAGCGATACCGGTTAGGGGTAGGGCTGCTGTCAATAAAAGCGGATAGAGCACCTGACTATCGGGTAAGGGTGACGCTAGTACTGCCCCAGGCCCCGTCACTAGCAGTGCGATAGCCATATTAATACCGGCCAGTAGGCTTGCTTGTCGTAGTGCTTTTTCTTTGATGATCAGTGTCACCCATAGAAAACTGACAGAAATCATAACGGCAACGATCTGAGTATATAACTCGCCATGCTCCATGCGGCGGAGTAATTCAAACAGCGCGAATAAACCGAGTAGCCAGCGTCCCCATGCCGGCCGTTGCCAATGTTGCGAAGATGCACTGATAAATAATGCGGTGGCCAAAAATGGCAGCGCAACAAAGTAGGCCAGATTGCTCAAGAGTCTTTGCAGTGTGGCGATATCAGTACCGGCAAACTGATCAGACTGATTCACAAGTTCTGATAACGCCCAAATAGCGACAAACCCAGCACTCAAAGCGGCCGCTTGTAGCGTCGCTTTGGCGGTATCGCTGTGGCTTTGTGCGTGACGTTGCAACTGACGTGCGCTGAACAGCGCACTGATTAACAATGCGCCGTAGACTAAGCTGATGAGCATCGTTTATTCCGCGGCGAGTTTGGCAAACACGCGGCCAGCTGCTTCGATTGTGGCATTGATATCGTCTTCGGTGTGAGCCTGAGACATAAAGCCCGCTTCAAAGGCAGAAGGGGCTAAGTAGATGCCTTCTTCGAGCATGCCATGGAAGAAACGGCCAAATTTATCGGCATCACATTTCATGACTTCGGCGAAGCAAGTAACCTGTTCTTGCTCGGTAAAGAATAAACCAAACATGCCGCCCACTTGCGTGGTGGTGAAGGGGACACCATGACGGAGCGCCATCGCTTCAAAACCTTGCGTTAGGAGTTCTGTTTTGGCGCTGAGTTTTTCATGAAAGCCTTCTTCCTGAAGTGCATTCAGCATCGCTAGGCCCGCGGCCATCGCCAGTGGATTACCGGACAGCGTACCCGCTTGATAAACAGGGCCCAGTGGTGAGATATACTCCATGATTTCACGCTTACCGCCGAAGGCGCCCACGGGCAGACCTCCACCAATCACTTTACCCATGGTGGTGAGATCTGGAGTGACGCCATAGTAGCCCTGTGCACCGGTTAATGAGACACGGAAACCGGTCATTACTTCATCGATAATCAACACCGCGCCATATTCATCACAGACTTCTCGCAGACCTTGCAAGAAACCCGGTAGGGGAGGAATACAGTTCATGTTGCCGGCTACGGGCTCAACGATAATACAAGCAATCTCGTTGCCCGCCTCGGCAAACGCTTGACGGACATTGTCGATATCGTTGTAGGTTAGGGTAATGGTATGTTCTGCCAAGCTGGCGGGCACACCGGGAGAACTTGGCTCACCCAAGGTCAGCATGCCGGAGCCGGCTTTGACTAATAATGAATCCGAGTGACCGTGGTAACAGCCTTCAAATTTGACGATTTTATCGCGGCCGGTATAGCCGCGGGCTAGACGAATCGCACTCATGGTCGCTTCCGTACCGGAGCTGACCATCCGTACCAAGTCCATGCCGGGCATGATCTCACAGACTTTATCGGCCATCTCGATCTCGATGGCGGTGGGCGCACCGAAACCGAGGCCGGAGTCCATCACTTTGCGCACGGCATCCATCACCGTTGGGTGTGAGTGTCCTAGAATCATCGGCCCCCAAGAACCCACATAATCGATGTAGCGCTGATCATCTTCATCAAACATATAAGCCGCTTCACCGCGTTTAAAAAAGATCGGCGTGCCACCCACACCTTTAAATGCGCGTACCGGTGAATTGACGCCACCTGGGATATGGGTCTGAGCGGCTTGGAATAAAGATTCTGAACGGGACATGTTGGGCTCTCTTAATTCGTGTCGTGAGCGGAGCAGTTAAACAGGGCGTTAAACTGTCCGGCCTGGGCGCAAATATCATCGTTGGCAAACAGATTGTGGATGACGGCGATCATATCGGCTCCAGCGGAAATTACCTGATCTGCATTATCCATATTAATGCCGCCAATCGCTACTACCGGAACGGGTAGTGTTGCTTTGGCTTCGCGGATCAGACTCATAGGTGCAAGTGTGGCATCGGGTTTGGTGCTTGAAGGGAAGAGCGCACCAAAGGCGACATAATCGGCGCCTTGTTGATAGGCGGAGTGTGCCAAGGGCAGTGAATTGTGGCATGTATTGCCAATAATTGCGGTTGCCCCTAGATAGGCGCGTGCGTCCTCGATATTGCCATCGCCTTGACCGAGATGAACGCCATCTGCGCCACTTGCCTTGGCGAGTTGCGTATCATCATTGATGAGAATCGGGCGCTGATATTGCTGACATAAATCCACTAGCGCTATGGCCTGTTGCAGGCGCAGCGTCTGATCGTTGGATTTATCGCGGTATTGAATAATGTGCGCACCGCCACGAAGGGCTTGCTCCACCTGTAACAATAGGCTGTCGGTGTTGGGCATTAACGTACTATCGGTAATCGCATATAAACCGTGTAGCGGAAACTCTGTCATCGGATTCCTTAGGAGAATGGGGTTATGGTTCGATTTTTTGGGTATAGAAGTGCTCAACCTGTTCGCGGGTGAGAATGCCGGTGATCTCTTTGCTATAGTTTTGTATCCACAACGCATCGACCCGTTGCTGATTCATCCGATCGAGGGCCTCTTTGAGCGTCGCATTGATACCGATCACGGCGATATCTTTACGCACCGCGGGTACTTCTGTGAGTATGAGTGTTTGCTCAGCGTTAAAGTCAGGCTGCTCACTTTGCTGCGCCATAAACTGCTCTAAACTGGCGGGTAGCAGAATGTAACGCGGTAACTGATCGTTATCTTCGAGCACAATCCAATCCGGTTGGTGTGCCAATATGCGTCTGGCGGCTTCCACGTTGATGTTCATGGCGCAGTGGATAATATGGCTATGCATCACGCTGCTAACGCCTTGACGTGATAGCGCTTGAGCGAGCGGTTCTTGACGATAGTCCAGCCCTTGAGCGTAGAGTTGATTGAGAAAGATAGACGGTTGTTTAAAGAAAAAACGCACGGTGATGCTAGCCACGACGATCGCGAGCATCCCCGGAAAGATGATATTCGGGTTGGCGGTGAGTTCGAGTAATGCAATTAGCGCGGCTAAGGGGGCATTCAGCACCGCACCCATCATCGCGCCCATCCCCAGCATGGCGTAAAAGCCAACCCCTGAATGGCTGGCACCGGTCACATAGGCGACTAGTAAGGCAAAGGCGGCTCCGGTGAGGGCCCCAATATATAGCGTCGGGCCAATCAGACCGCCGGGCACACCTAGGCCCAGTACGATCGGTGTGAGCAGGCCTTTAGTTAGCAACAAACAGACCAACAACGTTAACCCCATGCTGCCCTCTAGGACTTCCGATAACGTGTCATAGCCAAGCCCCATGACCTGTGGATAGCCACTGGCGACGATGCCTGTTAATAATCCTGCGGTTAACAGTTTTATGCCTAGCGGCCAGGTGATGGTTTTCTGTGTCTGCAGCAAAATACTGATAAACGCGGCAGCGACTAAAGCACAGAGAATGCCCAGTAACATGACAAACGGTAGTTCTGACATGGATTGAATCTGTAGTGCTGGGATAGTGAAGGCGGATTCGTCACCGTAGACAAAGCGGATCAGTAAGGTGGCCGTGACGGAGGCCACGAGCACCGGGGTAAAGCCGATCACTGTATATTCCATCAGAATTACTTCCATCGAGAAGATAACGCCGGCCAGAGGGGTATTGAACGCCGCGGAGATGGCGGCAGCTACGCCACAACCCACCAGAATACGTAAAGAGTTATTCGGCAGTTTCAGCACCTGACCGACCAAACTACCGCAGGCCGCTCCCAGATGCACGGCGGGCCCTTCGCGACCGACCGAATGTCCGCTTAATAGGGCGATCGCAGCCCCCACGAACTGCACCAACATGTTTTTGCCGGGCAGGTTTCCTTGATGATAACTGAGCCGTTCCATGACATGGAGAATGCCGACTTTGCGACTAGCCGGAGATATGTTCCAGAACAGCAAGGCAATCGCGAGTGTACCGATGATGGGCAGTAGCACACGCGCCCATACGGGTAATGCTTCAAAGTTCTCACTTTGACCGCCCGGTAGCCATGCTTGTAATGGTAGATCGATCAATAGGCGGAAGGCTAGAATGACTAATCCCGTTGCCAGTCCAGAAAGAATCCCCAGCAGCACCAGCTGTGGTAAGGCTTCAACGTGAGCTAGTCGATTGCGAAAGTGAGTGAATGACATCGAGTCTTTTAACATTTGATGTGAGTCAGCCTTTGTTAAAGCACAGATAGCGGGGAGTTTAGTAATGATTATCCTACCACCCCGTTAACATGAACAGGGCTATAGTGGCCTATTTTAGCGGTACGCAATAGTAATGCCTCGCAAGGGTTTGTATCATACGTAGACTGAATAGAAAACCGTAGAACCATTTGAGAGGTCAAAGTGATCAAAGTAGGTATCGTGGGCGGCACCGGTTATACCGGCGTAGAGCTGCTAAGACTGTTGGCAAACCATCCTGAAGTGTCAGTTGAGGTGATCACCTCGCGTTCTGAGGAAGGAGTGCGAATCGACGATATGTACCCCAACCTGCGTGGTCACTACGATCTGCAGTTTTCGGTGCCGAACGTGGATACATTAGCCCAATGTGATGCGGTGTTTTTTGCCACGCCTCACGGTGTGGCAATGAAAATGGCCCCCGAGTTGGTTGAACGGGGTGTACGGGTGATCGATCTAGGGGCCGACTTCCGTATTAAAGATCTCGAGCTTTGGTCTCAATGGTATGGCATGGAACACACCAGTCCAGCACTAACCGCGCAAGCGGTCTATGGTTTACCTGAAATCAACCGTGCCGCCATCAAGGAGGCGCGTCTAATTGCCTGTCCTGGATGTTACCCTACG
The DNA here is from genome assembly GCF_030547545.1 of Amphritea sp. 1_MG-2023. GTDB lineage: Bacteria > Pseudomonadota > Gammaproteobacteria > Pseudomonadales > Balneatricaceae > Amphritea. The sequence goes on along the minus strand of NZ_JAUOQE010000018.1, from coordinate 27,042 downwards.
GCCACTCAGCTAGGCTTTTTACCCTTGGTTGAAAACGGCTTGATCGATCATCGTCGTCTGATTGCCGATGTTAAATCGGGTGTCAGTGGTGCAGGTCGTGGTGCAAAGGTGGGTTCACTGCTATGTGAAAGCAGTGAAAATATGAAAGCCTATGCCGTAGCGGGTCATCGTCATCTGCCGGAGGTTAAGCAAGGCCTAAGCGCAGCGGCGGGGCGGCCTGTCGGCTTGACCTTCGTACCGCATTTAACCCCGATGATTCGAGGTATCCACGCGACCCTGTACGGCATACTTAAAGATCCTACTGATGGCTTGCAGGCCTTATTTGAACAACGTTATGCCAATGAGCCATTTGTCGATGTGATGCCTGCCGGCAGCTTGCCAGAAACACGTAGCGTCAAAGGCGCGAATATGTGTCGGATTAGCGTCTTTCGGCCACAGGACGATGATACCGTGGTGGTGTTATCGGTGATTGATAATTTGGTTAAGGGCGCGGCGGGTCAGGCGATTCAGAATTTGAATATTATGTTCGGCTTTGATGAGGCCGAAGGGTTGCGACATACCGGCATGATGCCGTAATCGGAACTTTCTATACTTGACTAAATTAGTCGGTTAAATAGATAATAGATCCCTGAACAGGTAAACACGAGTGAGTGAGCAGATATGACAGAGATGACTGACCAGCAGCCGGACATGGTTTTTTCAGATTCCGCCGCGGCGAAGGTAAGACGTCTGATCGAAGAGGAGCAGAACGATAACCTTAAGTTACGGGTATTTATTACCGGTGGCGGGTGTGCGGGATTCTCTTACGGTTTCACTTTTGATGAAGCGGTGGCTGATGATGATACCGCGATTGAAAATGATGGCGTCACTATGCTGATTGATCCGATGAGCTATCAATATCTGGTCGGCTCGGTAGTGGATTATAAAGAGGGTCTGCAAGGTTCTCAGTTTGTTATCGATAATCCTAATGCAACCACGACCTGTGGCTGTGGTTCCTCTTTCTCGATCTGATTAACACGACAATGCGCTGATGCTGATCATGCTGTATTAGAAGCCCCGTTAACGTCTATTTACCGATGTAAATAGACGTTAACGGGGCTTTGTTGTTTTTCGCATAAGCCGTTGAAAGTTTGCCGTTAATTAGTCATCACGTACGCAAGTCATTAACTCAATACATGCGAGATATAGAGTTTTGCGGTTAAGCCAAAGAGGCTGAGGCCGCTTAGCAAGCCTAGAAAAATGATACGTCCCTCTCGATTTGCTCCCGCCTTAAGTGCAACGTGCCAGACACTCCAGAGTTTTAACAAAATCATGACGATGACCGTTATAAAAACGTAGATCTCGCTAGTTGTCCAAGTAATCATGGTTGTGCCTATCTATAATGTTCATTTGATATATATGTTATACCCTGTTAATATTCATTTCAAATGAATATTAACAGGAATATTCTTCTCTTACTAAAGAACCTCAGGAGTCAATAGATGCATAGGTCGGAGATACTTAAGCCCTTGAGCCGAGAACATCATACCGCGTTAGTGCATGTGAAACGGATACTCGAACGCGCTGAAGACGGTGTCACAGCGGTGCTGAGTTATTGGCAGCAGGAAGGCGATCAATTGCAGCCGGAGCTGCTGACTCTCTTTAGCGAAGAGGAAAGCTTAGTCGAGGGAATAGAAGCACCGCTTTTGTCGCAGTTTTGGCATGAACATCAACAGCTGCGATCGTTGATGGCGTCTCCCAATGCTGAGAATCTACAGGCATTTGCCGTTTTAGTAAAAGCGCCCGTTCTTCAAAGTGAATATGTGCTTTGAAGAGCGGACGCTTTTCCCTTATCTAGAAGCGCATCACCTCGACCCGCGGTAACACCAACATCAAACACGCGGTGTTATGGACTGCACCATTAAATAATTCTATATCAACACTAAGGCTGTCTATGAAAACTGAGACTATCACGATCGTCAAAGCTACCGTGCCTGCTATTCAAGCATCAGGGGAAGCGATTACACAACACTTTTACCGGCTGCTATTTGCTGAAAACCCCGAATTGCAGCATGTCTTCAATATGGCGAGTCAAGCGAGTGGACGACAACAGTCGACACTGGCCGCGGCTATTTTGGGATATGCCGCGAATATCGATAATCTCGGTGCGCTAGGCGGCGTTGTAGAGAAAATTGCCGCGAAACATTTTAGCTTGGATATAACGCCGCCGCAGTACGATATTGTGGGTCGCAATCTGCTACGAGCGATTCAAGAAGTATTGGGCGATGAGGTCGTGACCGATGCCGTGCTGGCCGCATGGGCGGAGGCTTATCAGCAACTGGCGGATATTCTTATCGGTCGAGAAGCGCAACTCTATAGTCAAGCCGAAGCGGAAGGTTGGGCGGGTTTTAAAGCGTTTCACGTGACGCGTGAGGTTGATGAGAGCGATGAAATTCGTTCTTTTTATCTGAGTCCCGACGACGCTCAGCCGTTACCGAAATATCGCCCCGGTCAGTTCTTGAGTGTCAAAGTGACGAGCCCTGATTGGGCGTATGAAGAGATTCGTCAGTACAGCCTCTCGGATAGCTATCGCCCAGAGGGTTATCGAATCTCGGTTAAACGTGAATCATCTCCGTTAGCCGAGGTGCCGGATGGAAAGGTTTCACTCTACCTACATAATACGCTTAAAGTGGGCAGTCAGTTGGCCGTGCATATGCCCAGTGGTGATTTCTGTTTGAAACACAATGATCGTCCCGTGGTGCTTATTAGCGGTGGGGTGGGTGTCACGCCGATGCTGAGTATGTTGAATGATCTGTTACGAAGCAACGATACTCGTCACGTCACTTGGCTACAGGGAACCCGAAATCGTCAATCCCATGCGTTTGCCGAGCATATCGGCTGCCTCAAGCGAGATTACCCTCAGCTCACGACGGCGATTTTCTATGACGATCCGGCGGGAGCACAACAATCCCGTGATTATGATCATCAAGGCTATATTACGACTGAGTGGTTGAAACATTACTGTCCGGCGGATGCTGAGTTTTATTTTTGCGGCCCATTGCCGTTTATGCGGTTGATTCACAGTCAATTAAAAGACTTAGGTATCGATGATGAACAACTAAACTATGAAGTCTTTGGGCCAGGAGAGAGTGTTAACTGAGCGTGATAAAACTGATTTGCAAGAGTGCGACGGTGGCCGGCGTGATGTCGCTGTTTTTTTGCCTCAGCACTGATCAATTAAACCTGTGGGGAGTTCTTTATCCACAGGCCGCCGCCTTAGCAACCGGCTGTAATCTATTGTTGAGACGTTTATAGAGGCATCGACTATTGTGCGACTATGAAACGGGGTATAGTTATTTACCCCGTTTTTATTAATTTTTTGCCCGTGTTGGAGTGTCTATGAGACTGACGGCTTTTACCGATTTTGGTCTGCGAACATTGATGTATCTTGCTAGCTTGAAAGAGGATCAACTGAGCAGTGTGGCTGAGGTTGCAGGTGTTTATCGAGTGTCTCAGAGCCATATGGTCAAAGTGATCGGACAGTTAGCCAAACTGGGTTATGTTCAAACGATTCGAGGTAAAAATGGCGGGATTCGGTTGGCCGTTAAGCCTGAGCTGATCAATATCGGAGAGGTGATTGAACAGCTTGAAAATCATTTGGACGGTGTCGATTGCGTGACCACATCCTGTCAGTTAGTCGCCGGTTGCGAACTTAAGAATGCGTTGCTGAAAGGGATGCAGGCCTTTATCGATACGATGCGTCAATACACTCTCGCAGATATCATGCTCAATCAGCGTCAGTTAATTCCGCTCATCTCCGCGATGTGAGCGTTTAGACGCCACTGTTACCCCAATAAATGGCGCCTAATGGACGATAACCGGCTGCTCCAGTAACGCCGGGCTCGTTACCACTTTGATGATTGAGTGTCCTGTACGCGAGCCATGCAAATGCTGCTGCTTCAACCCAATCAGGGGCGAGGTTTAGGTCGCTGGTGGTCGTCAGTGAATGGGGTTTGAGTAGCTCAGTCAGACGTTTTTTCAATGTCTGATTATAACTCCCGCCGCCACACAGAAAAATCTGTAGATCATCGAGATGATGATTGAGGATAGCATCGGTAATAGAGCGAGCGGTTAATTCCAATAGGGTAGCTTGTACGTCCTCAGGCTTGGGTTGCGTTTCCAACGCCTTGAGAGACTGCTCGATCCAAGCGTGATTAAATTGTTCTCGGCCGGTACTTTTAGGCGCTGCTTCACTGAAATACGGGAGTGCCAACATCGCCTGTAAGAGTGGCGGGATAACCTCTCCGGTTGCCGCCCATTGGCCCTCTCGATCATAGTTTTTCTGCTGTTGCTGCTTGATCCAACTATCCATTAAAACATTGCCTGGGCCCGTATCGTAGCCGAGTACAGGTTTGTGGGCGGCTGCCTCAAGGATGGTTAGGTTCGCCATGCCACCGATATTCACCAGTATTCGATTGTGTTTCGGGTGACGAAAGAGTGCGCTATGAAAAGCGGGAACGAGCGGGGCACCTTGACCGCCGGCGGCCATATCCCGACGACGAAAATCAGCAACGGTGGTAATACCGGTGAGTTCCGCTATGCGGTTTGGATCGCCGATCTGTAAGGTGAAGTGGGCTTCGGGACGGTGACGAATCGTCTGACCATGACTACCGATCGCGACGATATCGGCACGTTCAAGCTGATGTCGATGAATCAGCTGGTTGACAGCCGTGGCAAATAATTCCGCTAACGCTAGATCTAGTCGGCCTAAGCGTTCAATCTCATTATCGGCGGGATTAAACAGTGCGAGTGTGGCAGCATGGATGGCGGCAGGAATGGGCTCGTTATGGCTGGCGATCAATTCAAATGTCGGTTCAAACCGCACCGCGACGGCATCAATACTGTCAAGGCTAGTGCCGGACATCAGGCCTATAAAAATCGGGGCATTCATGAAAGTTCCTGAGAGTCCGGTTGAGATTAGTCAGATAGTGAAGCCAATTGAGTCGCTTTGTAAGCTTCTAGCTGTGCCAGGCTCTGTTCAGCTACGCTGAAAAAATGCCCACGTTCAGCCTTATTTATAGGCGAGGCATGCGGTAACTTAACTGTTTGTGGGTTTTTATGGACGCCGTTAACTCGGAACTCGTAATGCAAATGAGGGCCCGATGCGAGACCGGTTTGACCGACATAACCAATCACATCCCCTTGTTGCACGCGACTGCCGTTTTTCTGGCCTTTACGGTAATTGCTCATATGCGCATAGAGGGTAGTGATATTGCCCCCGTGTTGCACGATAACACAGTTACCATAGCCGCCTTTTTTACCTCGCCAAATGATTTTCCCATCGCCGGACGCTTTGATCGGTGTGCCGGTGCGGGCTGCATAGTCGGTGCCTTTATGAGCTCGAGTAAGACCGAGCACGGGATGCTTGCGACGTGTTTTGAAGCTGGAGCTGATGCGAGCAAAGTCGACTGGGCTGCGTAAAAAGGCTTTACGCATACTGTCACCTTGAGGCGTGTAATAACGACTATTACCTTGACTATCGGTATAGCGGATAGCGGTATAGCTTTGACCTTGATTGACGAACTGAGCCGAGAGGATGTTACCTTCGCCTATTTTTTGGTTATCGAGAAATCGCTCTTCGTAGACCAGATTAAAATGATCGCCTTGACGCAGATCCAGTACGAAATCGATATCCCAGCCGAAGATGGCGGCTAACTCCATGATCATACGATCCGATAAGCCTGCCCGAGAGGCATCGAGAAATAGGGAGTTTTCGATAGAACCTTGAATAAAGCGTGGTTGGATATCGGGCTGCTTTTCGATCTCTTTAACCTCATAGCCCTGCTCGGAGGCGATAATCAATGAACTGTTGAGTTGATTACGGATATGTTTGAGCTTGTATAATTGCTGATCGTTAATAACAAAGCTGAGTGTTTGGCCTGGATAGATGCGTTTTAAGGCCTCGGTATCCTTGACCGCGGTACTCACAAGAAAGGCTTCTCGGCTGCTGAGCCCCGCCCGTTTAAAAATCGAGGTTAGCGTGTCCCCTTGACGCACGGTGAAATCCTGCCACACATCGGGGCTTTGTGGATAAGCCTGTTGTTGAGGCTGTTGTTGAATTTGTTGTTGCGATAGCGTTGATGTGCTGTCAGCAGTACTCGTTTTTAGAGGCAGAGGTTGTGCCGAGGTACTTGTCGCATTCAATACGGATGCGGGTGCATCTTGCGAAGGCATTAGCATGGCCGTTAGCGCAATAATCACCGTGCAGATAATGACTGCCGTCAGGTGAGTAACGGGAAGATGCTGTTTTAGACGCTTGATTATCAACACGCGGCTCTGCCTCAGTGGTTAAAAGTTATGCAAAGTATACCGGAAGCGAACAAATAATCGAAATATTCACATTATATCGGCGAAGAACAGTGTATATAGCAGTCAAACTGCCATTGATGGGAGACACGACTGTCTGTGAATCGCCGCCAATGGTTACTCAATAACGATCCGCGTGATTAACCGACCCGAATCTTAGCGTTGTTTCAGCATCATAGGTTTGTCGGATTTAATGTGGAAGGGTAGAATACGACCTCCAATAATGGCTACTTATTTTATGAAGGGTTAATAGAAGGCAATGACAGACAAAACACTGCTACAGGATTTGAATGCGCGCGGATTGATCGCGCAGATGACCAGTGAAGAAGAACTGGAACAACACCTGGCTGAAGGTTCTGTCACCCTTTATTGTGGCTTCGATCCAACCGCAGACAGTCTTCATATCGGTTCTTTGGTACCGCTGTTAGCGCTTAAACGTTTTCAGCAGGCGGGTCATAAGCCGCTGGCGCTGGTGGGCGGTGCGACTGGCTTGATCGGCGATCCTAGCTTTAAAGCTCAGGAACGCAAACTGAATGACGATGCCACCGTCTCGGGTTGGGTCGAAAAAATTAAAGGTCAGGTGAGTCAGTTTATCGATTTTGAGTGCGGCGCGAACAGTGCCGCCGTGGTCAATAATCTCGATTGGACGCGTGACATGGATATTCTGACGTTTCTACGGGATGTGGGTAAACACTTCTCGGTGAATCAGATGATCGCGAAAGAGTCGGTGAAACAGCGTATCGATCGTGAAGGTGAGGGTATCTCGTTTACCGAGTTCACCTATATGATTTTGCAATCCTATGACTATCAACAGCTGAACGTCAGCCATAACTGTACCTTACAGATTGGCGGTTCTGATCAGTGGGGCAACATCACCGGCGGAACGGAGCTGACACGACGGATGAACGGTAACAAGGCTTTTGGTCTGACGTTACCGCTGATTACTAAATCAGATGGCACTAAATTTGGTAAAACCGAGTCGGGTACCATTTGGCTGTCACCGACTAAAACCTCGCCTTATGCGTTTTATCAGTTCTGGCTGCAAACCGCAGATGCCGATGTTTATGCTTTCCTGAAATATTTTACTTTCTTATCGGTTGAAGCGATCGATGCGTTAGAAAAGTCAGATGCGGAGCGTGAGGGTCGTCCTGAAGCGCAGGCGGTATTGGCACGAGAAGTCACGCGTCTGGTACATGGCGAAGAGGGATTGACGGCGGCGATGCGAATTACTGAAGCACTGTTTAGCGGTAATCTGTCTGACCTAAACGAAGCTGATTTTGAACAGCTACAACTGGATGGCTTACCATCTTCTCGCTTAGTGGATATCGATCTGGCTGAAACACCGTTAACCACGCTGCTGAGTGATGCGGGTTTAGCGGCGTCAGGTAAGCAGATTAAAGATGCCCTGCAACGTAATGCGGTGATCATCAACGGTGTTGAGAAAGGCATGGATGACAATATGCAAGCGGCCACGATTTTTACCGCAGCGAATGGCACCTATCAGCGCTTTTTCCTAGTTAAACTTGGTAAGAAAAAGCATCACCTCTTTTCTATCTGATAACGATCGCTAACGAAAAACGCGCTATTCGCAAGAATGAGCGCGTTTTTTTTGTCGTTTTTGCGGGTATTAGCCTAATGGTGCATAGCAGTAGTGGATTTATGTTCTACCTTTATAAGACAAAAAATAATTTTATGAGGGGGATGTATGAAAATTACATCGCATCATGTCTTTCGTCTGACAGGCTTAAGTGCCGCTATTTTTCTGGCTGCATGTAGCACTCAAACGCCACAGACCACGGCTGTTTTCGATCCTGTAGAGTTAGAACAGCGTAATCAAAACCTAATCGATAAAGAGAAAGCGTTGGCACAACGGGAAGCGATGCTCGCCGATAAAGCCGCCAGTCAAGGGGTGGGAAGTGAGCCCTTACTACCGCCCGCAGCCAAATCGGGTGAGTGTTATGCTCGGGTTTGGGTGGAACCAGAGTATCAAACGTATACCGAGACGGTATTAGTCAAAGAGGCGGGGCAGCGCGTTGAAGTCGTGCCCGCGCAATATCAAACCGTGACTGAGCGTCTCATGGTGCAACCGGCGAGCTTCAAAATGACACCGGTGCCTGCCAAGTATGATGTCGTTAAAGAACAGAAACTGATACGTGAAGCCGAGCAAGTCTGGCGCATCGATAAAAGCTTAAACAGTGCTCCTGCTAGCCAGAACTTACTAGCGGCAGCGGCATCACACGGTATTGATCTTGATGCGGCTAAGCCAGGCATGTGTTTTCACGAGCACTATGTGCCTGCCGAGTTTGAGCAGGTCAAGGAAACGGTTTTAACTCGCGAAGCTTACGAAAAAGTGAGCGTCGTGCCAGCGAAATATCGTTGGGTTGAAAAGCGCGTCATGGTGAAAGAAGCCAGTAGTCGTATTCAAGAGATACCGGCGCAATATAAAACGATGACCGAACAGGTTGTCGATGTGCCTGCCCATACGGTATGGAAAAAAGGCACGGGGCCGATTCAGAAGATTGATCAGGCCACCGGTGAAATTATGTGTTTGGTTGATATCCCAGCCACTTACAAAACAGTTTCTCGTGAGGTGTTGGTAACACCGGCTAGTACACGCACGATTGAGATACCTGCTGAGTATAAAACAGTGAAAGTACAAGAGCTGGTTTCTGAAGCGCGGGAACAGCGGATGGCAGTGCCTGCGGAGTATTCAGATGTCGCGTTAACCAAAAAAGTGCATGATTATGAGTTTGATTGGCATGAAGTTCACGATATGACGCATCCGAGCAGTACGCGTACGGGTAATAAAATCTGTCTAACTGAAACACCGGCTCAATATAAGACCGTTGAGCGTACCGTTGTTGTTCAGCCTGCGGGCTTCAAGCGAATGGATATTCCAGAAAAATATGAAACGGTTGAAGTGACTAAGCTTGCTGTCGCGGCTCAGGAAAAACGTTTTGAGATTCCCGCCGAATATAGGACGGTCACACTCAGTAAGTTGGATAAAGAGGGCTATATGGAGTGGCGCTCAATTTTGTGTGATACCAATATGACCACTACGAATATCAGCCATATTCAAAAAGCACTACTGGATGATGGCTTTGACCCCGGTCGTATTGATGGCGTGATTGGTCGTAAGACGATGTCTGCGGTTAATGACTTTCAGCGAGCGAATGACCTACCGGTTGATGAATATATCAATATGGAGACGGTGAAGGCGCTAGGTATCCGTTTGTAATCGAGTACTGCTGAGTCTAAAGCGCCCTGTTTTTCAGGGCGTTTTTGTGTCTGTGACAGAGATAAAATGACGGCGATGGTTCATCTTAGGAAAACTCTTGATGTGGCGGTGATGGCTCTGAGACGGAGGAGGTCTCTGGCTTAGTTATAGGCTTAGTCAGGGAAAATGAGGGGTTGAAAGCAGGGTGGGAATCCCCGCTATCAGGTTGATCTAGTTTGAGGACGGTTGGCTTAATACAGCGCTTTTTCGTCGCGAACCAAATCTTTTAACATCTCTAGAAATAGGCTATCTGCTTCGCTGTGTTCCAGTGGAATTTTGATGCTAGTGGTGGCGGACAGTTCATCGGCAATTTTTACATTGGCATGCTTTTCGTCGATATGTTTACGGGTGATTTCTAGTGCGGTTTGACAGATATCTGGCTCTACCATTATTTTGCGTAATACCAGCACAAATTCATTTAATGCGCGTTCCTTGTTTTTAATTTCCGCAGTGTTCATGCAACGATCTCCGACTCGAAAAATATCTATGGTTAGCTAATTTTACTTTTTTTCACTATAGCATTGTCATTGCCGAGTCGGCAGTCTTGAGTGATACAACTGAAGAATATTTGTTTTATCATCGCTGTTCTCTTGATCATTTCATAATCTACTGTCAGAATGACGCCACAATTTTGTTGTTTCTGCACTAAGTAGGTTACCCCGAAGCAGAAACTTGATAAGCACACCCAGCTTATCTTCCCGGGTTTACAGTGTGTACCCACACGTAATCATCGGATGAAGAGTTGCTTTTGCCTTTCTCTGATCGTATCGGTCACCTTCGCAAAAGCCTGCTGGTTGATGTTATTTCTCACCAGTAGGCGCGTCATAACATCCTCCAGTATCAGATTTTTATATACATGCCTCTGTGCGTGTAATTTGAGGATACTATTGTGGAACAACTTTCAGGCGGCGAAATGGTTATTCGCGCCCTTAGAGATGAGGGTGTGAAACACATCTACGGCTATCCCGGTGGCGCATTGCTGCACATTTATGATGCCTTGTTTCAGCAGGACGATGTGCAGCATGTTTTAGTACGCCATGAGCAAGCGGCCACCCATATGGCTGATGCGTATGCTCGTGCTACCGGTAAGGCAGGTGTGGCGCTGGTGACTTCTGGCCCAGGTGCGACCAATGCGGTGACCGGTATTGCCACGGCATACATGGATTCAATACCGATGGTGGTGATTACCGGCCAAGTCATGAGTACATTGATCGGTGAAGATGCGTTCCAAGAAACCGATATGATCGGCGTCTCCCGTCCCGTTGTTAAGCATAGTTTCAGTGTTCAGAATCCTGAAGAGATCCCTTCTATTATCAAGAAGGCATTCCATATTGCGGAAAGTGGTCGTCCTGGACCGGTTGTGGTCGATGTGCCTAAAGATATGACCAACCCAACGGATCGTTTTAACTACGAATACCCGAAAAACATTAAACTGCGTTCTTATAATCCCGTTAGTCGTGGTCACAGTGGTCAGATTAAGAAAGCCATTGATATGGTGTTGGATGCCAAGCGTTTGGTTATCTATAGCGGTGGTGGTGTTATTTTAGGTGATGCCAGCCAAGAGTTAACCGAGTTAGCGCAGCTGTTGAATGCACCGGTGACGAATACCCTGATGGGATTAGGCGGCTATCCAGGTACCGATCGCCAGTTTATCGGTATGTTGGGTATGCACGGTAGCTATGAAGCCAATATGGCGATGCATCATGCGGATCTGATTTTGGCGGTGGGTGCGCGTTTTGATGACCGAGTAACCAATGGCGTCGATAAGTTCTGTCCCACGGCGAAGATTATTCATGTGGATATCGATCCAGCTTCTATTTCTAAAACCATCAAAGCTGATGTGCCGATCGTTGGGCCTGCTAAGCATGTGCTGAGTGAGATGGTTTCTCTGGTTAAAAACAGCAAGAAGCAACCAGAGAAGGGGGCTATTGATGCGTGGTGGAAACAGATTGATGAGTGGCGGACACGTCATGGAGGTCGTTATCTGACCGATGATTCTGAGAAGATGAAGCCGCAACAGGTTATCGAGATGCTCAGCAAGGTCACGGGCGGAGACGCTTATATCTGTTCTGACGTTGGTCAGCATCAGATGTTTGCCGCGCAATATTATAAATTCAATAAACCTAATCGTTGGATTAACTCTGGCGGCCTAGGCACCATGGGCTTCGGTTTACCGGCGGCGATGGGCGTGAAGATGAACTTCCCAGATGAAGAGGTCGTTTGTGTTACCGGCGAAGGTAGCATTCAGATGAATATTCAAGAGTTATCCACTATTAGTCAGTACAACATTCCACTCAAGGTTATCTGCTTAAATAACCAGTCTTTGGGGATGGTACGTCAGTGGCAGGATATGAACTATGAATCACGTCACTCTCATTCGTATATGGAGTCTTTGCCGGACTTTATCAAACTGGTTGAAGCCTATGGCCACGTTGGTATGAAGGTGGATAAATATGAAGATCTAGAAGCGGCGATGACGAAAGCGTTTGCGATGAAAGATCGGATGGTATTTATGGATATCACCGTGGATCCGTTTGAGCATGTATACCCGATGCAGGTACCACGTGGCTCTATGCGTGATATGTGGTTGAGTAAGACGGAGAGAACCTGATCATGAGACATATTATTTCTGTGCTGATGGAAAACGAGCCTGGCGCATTGTCCCGCGTTGTGGGATTGTTCTCTCAGCGAAACTTTAACATTGAGTCGCTTACCGTTGCCCCGACAGAAGATTCAACACTGTCTCGCCTGACGGTGACTACTATTGGTAGTGATCGAGTAATCGAGCAGATTACTAAGCAGCTTAATAAGCTAATCGATGTGGTCAAAGTGGTTGATTTGACTGAAGGTGATCATGTCGAGCGTGAATTGATGATGATTAAGCTGAAAGCCAGTGGTCAGATGCGTGCTGAGATTAAGCGGACTGCGGATATTTTCCGGGGCCAGATTATCGATGTAACGCCGACTACTTATACCGTGCAGCTGACCGGCGCGAGTGATAAATTGGATGCCTTTATCGACACTCTCGGCACCGCCCATATTATGGAAGTAGTGCGTACGGGTGTTTCCGGTTTGTCGCGTGGTGAGAAGGTATTGAGCCTGTAATCACTGACGCGAATAGGGTTATTTAAAAGCCGCTCATTGAGCGGTTTTTTTTGCTCAGTACGGGCCCTGAAGTGATTACGTTGAGCGACCCGTTAGCGATAGCTAGGCTATCGTTACCTGCAGGATAGCGGTAAGGCTAACATGTTAGGGAAGATGCGAATAAGTCAATTACGCCTCTGGCTTACAGAGAAGCTGGAGGTCAAGGCAACAGTTACAGGCATACTGGTTGTACGTCGAAAAATGTTAACGCTGAGATCCTGTTTCTCTGAAAGCCCCGAAGGGCGGATATTAGAATGGTCATCTACTTTGTCAGCCAGCTTGAAAAGGTCCAGACATTTCGCTGCACTGGCTTTCGGTATCTGGCCATTCTAATGTCCGCAGAGAACATAACGGACTTATTCGCACCTTCCTTAGTGAGGCAGTGCGTAAGCGATTGTTTGTGGCTTGCTGTCGGTGTGGCGAGTTAATCAGGGCTGGTGTTTCCATTTTAAGCGTATTATTCTTGAACTCTTAATAACCGGTATAGAATTCAGAGACCATCCTATGAGTGGAAAGCTGCTCTATCTGGTGGGCGCTTCAGGCAGCGGTAAAGATAGTTTGCTTGAGGGGTGCCGTCAGCGTCTACAGGCGAGTCATCGTTGTTTTGTTGCCCACCGTTATATCACCCGAGCGCCAAATATTGGCGGTGAAAATCATATCCACCTATCCCCTGATGAGTTTGATATGCGTGCCAGTATGGGGATGTTTGCCATGCAATGGTATTCTCATGATTATAGCTATGGCATCGGCTCAGAAATCGATAATTGGTTAGCGAAGGGGGTGAATGTCGTTATTAATGGCTCCCGTGAATATCTACAAATTGCTCAGCATGCTTACCCGAACTTGATTCCGGTGCTGGTTCAGGTCGATGAAGAGCAACTGCGTCAACGGCTGATTGAACGAGGACGAGAAAGTGAAGCTGAGATTATTAAGCGATTGAATCGGCATCGACAGTTTGTTGATAGCCTGCCGAGTAATATTTTGAAAATTGATAATAATGCGAATTTACAGGCCGGCGTGGATGCATTGTTGACGATTATTAACTCGCTAGCGCCTGAATCGGTTCAACCGATTCGCTCAACTCACTAGTTATAATTGATGTTTAACAGGGTGCTATGACAGCACCCTTTTTTGGTGATGAGGTTTTCAATGTTCGGTATCGATATGAGCGTCAGGGATTATGAGCTAGATATGCAGGGTATCGTGAATAACGGTGTCTATTTTAATTATCTTGAGCATGCTCGACATGCCTTTCTGCTGCAGAGCGGCATCGATTTTGCGGCATTGACTAACGCGGGTATTCATTTAGTGGTGATTCGTTCCGAGCTGGATTACAAAGCGTCATTAAAGAGTGGCGACGCTTTTCGCGTTGAAGTCGAGTTAGAGCGTATCAGTAAAGTGAAATTTGGCTTTCGTCAGCGAGTGGTTCGCATTGAAGATGAGAAGGTCTGTCTGACAGGATTAGTTATCGGCACCGCCTTAAATCATCGCGGACGGCCGCATATCCTGCCGGAGATGACCGCTCTGCTTGATTAATGAGACACTTACCGTTTCCGTTGTCGTACTGAGCGAAGCAACGTTTGTGAGTGAATAACCTGAGTAGTGAGTGCGTTTAAGAGGGCTTTGATCGTCTGCATCGGTTGAGCATCAACGGACCTGAGACCAAAAAGCTGAGATTAACGGACTCTGAAGTTTCTTCTTGAGCGTAATCAGTCCTACATCATAGGCTTTCAATTCTGGCTTGATGGGTAGGATGCGGACTCTAGACGCCAGCGGACTGTTTTCCAATACGATTTTGGGGACAACAGCCACGCCGAAGCCTAGGCTGACCATACTCACAATCGCTTCATTGCCGGCCACTTGTGCATAGATTTTTGCTTTAGTACCGCGTGTTTTAAACCACTGATCAACTCTTTTTCGTGAAACGCCTTCTTCAGATAAAATCATCGGTACCGCTGACCAATCAATCGGCTCTTTAAGCATTGAGTCGAGTAAAGGATCTTGCTGCGGAGCAATAAAGACCAGTGGTGAGAGCGCCATATGTTTAAACGATAGATTGCTCGGAAGTGTATCAGTACGAGCGGCGATGGTGATATCGTCAGTACCACTGATCACCCGCTGAATGGCGCTTTCGGGGTCACCTGTATGCAATTTGATTTCGATTTTGGGGTGTTGTCGGCGAAAATTATTGAGCATATCGTAGAGAAAGCTATAGCTTGCGGTGACCGAACAATACACACTGATTTCGCCTTGTAACTCTTGTGCTTCCTCGAGCAGAGAACGACGTATTACATCCCATTGTATTAAGGCTTCTCGCGCATATTCCTGAAACCTCTCGCCTTCGCGGGTTAACTTGACTGAGCGATTATCGCGCTCAAATAGTTGTACGCCGAGCGTCTCTTCCATCTGCTTGATGCTGCGAGTTAAGGCCGAAGGGCTGATATGACAAGCCTCACTGGCACGGCCGAAGTGCAGCGTATCACACAGACGGATAAAAAATTTAAGCGAGCGGGTATCCATAAATGAGATCAGCTTATGTATTGCAATATATGAAATGTATTTTTGCATATAGAGCGGTTTCTGCAATCAGTTTTTATCTCCGTAGCATTTCTGTTCGTAGAACTTATGCCCGTAGAGTATGGCAGCATTTTTTACATTAGGATGGTCGCCGTGATTTATTAAATGAGCTTGATCTGGATTAGGGAAATTCGTCTGCTTTGGGAGTAACGTTGAACGCCATATTCCAATGGCTATGGCGCATCAGCGCTCAGAGGTTTTGCATGAAGTATGACATCATTATTATTGGCGCGGGCCCCGCAGGCTTGAGTTTTGCTCGATCACTGGGCGAGACTTCATTAAATGTATTAGTCGTGGATCGTGCGTCTCTCAGTGTGTTGCAGAGCCCGCCGGAAGATGGTCGTGAAATCGCATTAACGCATTTTTCCTTAGCCTCCATGAAAGCGGCGGGGGCTTGGCAGCAGCTAGCGGTAAACGATGTATCACCTATTTGTGCGGCGAAAGTACTGGATGGGAACTCGCGTTATACGCTGGACTTCAATAATGAGAATACCGATCTCGATGCGCTGGGTTATTTGGTCCCCAACGATAAAATTCGTAAAGCTTATTATGAGGTTGTAGCAGGACTCGCGAATGTCGAGCTGTTAACAGACACCACCGTTGCAGAGGTCGGTAGTGATGCGCATCATGCTTGGGTGCAGTTGACTAACGGAGAGCGTTTGGAATGTGATCTACTGGTCTCAGCGGACAGTCGTTTTTCAGGCACGCGGCGTCAAATGGGCTTGCCTGTCAGTATCAAAGATTTCTCTCGTACGGCTATTGTGTGTCGTATGGAGCACACCGAGTCACATCATCAAACGGCATTTGAGTGTTTTCATTATGGTCGCACCGTGGCCATTCTCCCGATGACGGGTAACCTGTCATCGATTGTTGTCACGGTTTCGAGTAAGGACGCCGAGAAGGTATTCAATATGAGTGCTGAGGCTTTCGCCGCGGATATTGAACAGCGTTTGCAGGGGCAGTTGGGTAGCATGAAACTGTATGGCGATCGTCATCTTTATCCGCTGGTGGCCACTCATGCGAATCAGTTTGTCAGTCAACGATTTGCGCTGATTGGCGATGCAGCCGTTGGTATGCATCCGGTGACGGCTCATGGATTTAATTTAGGTTTGAGAAGTCAGGAAAGCTTAACAAAAGAGATTAAAGAAGCGCTCAGTCGAGGGATGGATATCGGTTCTAATCGTGTTCTACAGCGATATCAGCGCCGCCATATGCGGCTGACTCGACCGCTTTATATGGGCACTAATATCGTGGTGGGATTGTTTACCAATGATCATGTTGTCGCCAAAGCTGCTCGTAAAGCCACATTACGGGTAGCGAATAATTTTGCGCCATTAAAGCGAGCCATCACTCGAAAGTTAACGGAGAAGCGGGTTGCTCGACCCTTCTTTTTGCCCGGATTTAAGTAACCCGTCTGCCTCAGCAACAAGGCATGTCGATGCGTTTCGTTTGTAAGAATAAAGGCCACACTCATCGCTGTTATGTTTGATGCAAATACGTAAAGCGACTGGCTAGCGATAGCTTTCCGTTATGCGGAAAAGTAGAATAACAGCACATTTTGTGAATCCATTGGTGTAAACAGCTCTATGAACAGCCCACAGGGAAATGAATCAGAACAATCCGATCAATTAAATCAAGAATCGACCGACCCAAAACCTCGCAGCCGAGGGATATATTTACTGCCTAACCTGTTCACGACAGGCGCACTCTTTTGTGGCTTTTATGCCGTTGTCGCGGGCATGAATGGCGTGTTTGATAATGCGGCAATCGCGATTTTTGTGGCGATGGTGCTGGATGGTCTGGATGGTCGTGTTGCGCGTTTGACGAATACGCAGAGTGCCTTTGGTGCCGAATATGATTCGTTGGCCGATATGGTCTCTTTTGGTGTCGCGCCTGCCTTGGTCAGCTTTAGTTGGGCCTTGAGTGGTGCGGGTAAGTTTGGTTGGTTCTGCGCCTTTATCTATGTTGCTGGGGCCGCGTTGCGTCTGGCGCGTTTTAATACTCAGATTGGCTCTGTCGATAAACGTTACTTTATTGGTCTGCCAAGCCCTGCAGCCGCGGCAGCGATTGCCGGTTTAGTGTGGGCTTGTGTCGAATTTGATATTGATGTGAGTAACATGATTTATCCGATTGCGATCTATGTGGCTTTGATGGGCGTGCTGATGGTCAGCAATGTGCTTTACTATAGTTTCAAAGATGTGGATCCAAAAGGAAAAATCCCGTTCATGATTCTGTTGGTGATCGTGCTGACGATCGGTGTGATATCAATCAGTCCGTCTATTTTTCTTTGGTTACTGCTACTCGGTTATTCATTATCGGGTCCAGTGCTTTGGTTATTACGTAAGCGTAAGACACTCAGTAGTTAGATGCTTGTAGGCTAGCAGAGGGTTGCTTCGAATAGATATAAGCGTAATCACGGTCAATCGATTCAACCCTCTGAGATGACGCCTGAACCTATTTATCGAAATCGACGTCGTTTAATGCAAGCAGCGTTATCGATGACTGCGCTGCCTGTATGGGGTTCACTAAACGTCCCTATATTATAGTGGGTTGGCTAGCGTTGTTGATGATATTACCGCTAGCGATAACATCGACTCAAGGAATGCAGCGGCGGTTAGGGAAGCGCTGCGTTATCTCATTTATCCCGCCAGTTTGTTGGCGCTGCTGTATTTCATCTGACAGATTCGTTCTGACTGCTCACCGCAACTCATATTTACCGTTCTGTTGATGGTTTTACTGAGGTGTCGGTTGTTTCTCAAACGATGCCGTTGAATCTTATCGTCTGGATATGCGCGGTTGATCGGCTCTTAAGTACCGCTTTTTAGCATCATCTTTGAATAGCTATGTGGTTAGTTCGCTAAGCAGTGGTGTGCTAGGGTCTCGATACTGTATCGATAAGTTATGTTCTAAATATTGATTTTTGATGAATTTGAATGCGATATCGGGGGCGTTGCAGATACTCTGACAGAGGGGCTTTTTTCTTGCACTTTCAAATCTACTGCTATACTGGCTGATAACCAAGTGATCAACTCGGATAACGGAATCGCATAACAGGGATCATTGATAGGCTTGGTTTATTGCTGTTGAATACTCGACGGCAAGGAGGCTTAGGAATGATACGTATCGACAGAGTGCTGCTGTTGACGAGTGTATGTTATGTGCCGTTAGTGTCAGCAGAGTGGCAGGTTAATTTGATTGAAGGGGCGACGGATATCAGTCGCTCTGTCTATGACCTGCATATGATCATCTTTTACATTTGTGTCGCCATCGCGGTGGTGGTGTTCGGCATTATGTTTTGGTCGATCATTTGGCATCGTAAATCCCGCGGCGCTAAAGCGGCGCACTTCCATGAAAGTACTTGGGTCGAAATTATCTGGACCATCATTCCGGTGGTCATTTTGGTGTCGATGGCCGTCCCTGCCAGTACCACGCTTATTCAGATGTATGACAAGAATAACGCCGATCTTGATATTCAGATTACCGGTTATCAATGGAAGTGGCGCTATAAATATCTTAATCAAGATATCGACTTTTTTAGTTCACTGACGACCCCTCAAGAGCAGATTAATAATCAGCAAGCCAAAAGCGAACATTATTTATTGGAAGTGGATAAACCATTAGTCATTCCGGCGGGTAAAAAGGTGCGTTTTCTGCTGACATCAAACGATGTGATTCACTCTTGGTGGGTGCCTGCGTTAGCGGTGAAAAAGGATGCAATTCCGGGATTCATCAATGAATCTTGGACATTGGTGGATGAGCCGGGCATTTATCGGGGGCAGTGTGCTGAATTGTGTGGTCGAGATCATGGCTTTATGCCGATTGTGGTTGAGGTTAAATCGCCAGCAGATTATCAGTTATGGCTTGCCGAACAGGCTAACTTGAAAGTTGCAGAGCAGCAGTCGGCTCAGCGTCAGATGAGTCAGGCAGAGTTAATGGCGCAGGGAGAGCAGGTTTACAAAGCCCGCTGTGCCGCTTGTCATCAGCCTGAAGGGCAGGGCATTCCGGGTGTTTTTCCCGGGTTAGTGGGTAGCAAACTGATGACAGGCGATGCGGCTGAACACATCAATGTGGTTCTGTTTGGGCGATCCGGCACTGCAATGCAGGCATTTGGCGAACAGTTGAGTGTGGTGGACTTGGCATCGGTTATCACCTACGAGCGTAATGCTTGGGGTAATCAGGGCGGTAGCGTGACAGTTCAACAAATCAATGCATTGTTGAAGGAGTAGGCTGATGGGTAACGTAGAACAGGTGGTTCACAGTGCGGGACATCATGGCCCAGCAAAGGGGCTTACTCGCTGGCTTTTTACCACCAATCATAAAGATATCGGTACACTTTATCTGTTATTTAGTCTGACCATGTTCTTTGTTGGCGGTTGCATGGCGTTAACGATTCGGGCTGAACTGTTTCAACCGGGTTTACAGCTGATAAGGCCAGAGTTCTTTAATCAGATGACCACCTCACACGGCTTGATTATGGTGTTTGGTGCGGTGATGCCTGCTTTTGTCGGCTTAGCGAATTGGTTAATTCCAATCATGATTGGCGCGCCGGATATGGCCTTGCCGCGGATGAATAATTGGAGCTTTTGGATCTTACCGTTTGCCTTCGCGATGATGCTATCAACATTGTTGATGGAGGGGGGCGGACCTAATTTTGGTTGGACTTTTTACGCCCCGCTGTCGACGACTTATGCCCCGCCTAGCGTGACCTTTTTTATTTTCGCTGTGCATATGATGGGTATCAGCTCCATTATGGGTGCGATCAATGTGATTGCGACCATTCTTAATATGCGTACCCCCGGCATGAAATTGATGGATATGCCGTTATTCGTCTGGACCTGGCTGATTACGGCTTTTTTATTGATCGCCGTCATGCCAGTATTGGCGGGCGTGGTGACCATGATGTTAATGGATATTCATTTTGGTACGAGCTTCTTCGATGCCGCCGGCGGTGGCGATCCGGTGTTATTTCAGCATGTGTTTTGGTTCTTTGGGCATCCTGAGGTCTATATCATGATCTTGCCCGCCTTCGGGGTGGTGTCAGAAATCATCCCTACTTTTGCTCGTAAACGATTGTTTGGTTATACCTCCATGGTGTATGCCACCGCCTCAATTGCGTTGCTCTCGTTTATTGTTTGGGCACACCATATGTTTGCTGTGGGTATGCCTTTAGCTGGTGAGCTGTTTTTTATGTACACCACGATGCTAATAGCAGTGCCGACTGGAGTGAAAATATTTAATTGGGTGGCGACGATGTTTCGTGGCTCGATGACCTTTGAAACACCCATGTTGTTTGCGTTGGCATTTGTGGTGCTGTTCACTATCGGTGGTTTTTCGGGACTCATGTTGTCAATCGCGCCGGCGGATTTTCAATATCATGATACCTATTTTGTCGTCGCGCATTTCCATTATGTACTGGTACCCGGTTCCGTGTTCTCGATTATGGCTGCGGCCTATTATTGGCTGCCTAAATGGACGGGGAATATGTACAACGAAACGATGGGCAAGTTGCACTTTTGGCTTTCTTTTATCGGCGTTAATGTCACTTTTTTCCCCATGCATTTTCTTGGCTTGGCGGGTATGCCGCGAAGAATTCCTGATTATGCTCTGCAATTTGCCGACTTTAATATGGTGGCGACGTTGGGTGCCTTCCTGTTTGGTCTGTCTCAACTACTGTTTGTTTATAATGTTGTTTGTTGTATTCGCTCCGGTAAAAAAGCCAGTAATGAGGTTTGGGAAGGTAGTCATGGACTTGAATGGACGCTGTCATCGCCGCCGCCATATCACTCATTTATTGAACCGCCGATTTTCAGTCATCCCTATAAGGATGGCCATCGAGGTGAATGATGAATCTACGACAACAACGCAATCGCTCTCTACTCGTTAAGCTGCTAGTCAGTACGGTGCTGATGTTCGGTTTTGGTTTTCTATTGGTGCCGTTATATGACGTGTTTTGCGATATTACTGGCTTAAATGGCAAGTTGCAGAATACCGGAGCGTTGACGCAGGCGTATCCAATTAATCAGCAGCGTCAGGTTCGAGTACAGTTTCTTGCCGTGAATAATGAGGCGATGCCTTGGACGTTACGTCCTGCAAGGTCTGAAATATCGGTTCATCCCGGTGAAATGACACAGACAGCCTTTATGGCTGTTAATCCAACCAATAGACCTATGGTCGCGCAGGCGATACCCAGTGTGGCGCCATCTGCCGCGGCTAAATATCTGCATAAAGTCAATTGTTTCTGCTTTGAACAGCAACCATTGGGGGCAGGTGAAGAGCAGGAGATGCCTCTGGTGTTTATGGTGGATGACGAGTTGCCGGACTACATCCAAACCATCACACTTTCCTATACCTTGTTTGATATCACCCCTGAGCTTAGGCCGGCTAATGATGTTGTGAATTCAGCAACAAGGAGTGCCCTATGAGTCATCAAACTTATTATGTGCCGGCGCAAAGTCGCTGGCCAATTTTTGCTTCGATCGCGCTTTTTTTAATGGCATATGGCGCTGGAGCATTGATGAATGCGCTGAGCGCTAAATCGGATACTGCGCTGGGATTAAGCCTCTTGATCGGAGGGCTACTGTGCATGGGGCTAATTATGACTGGCTGGTTCAGTCATGTGATCGATGAGAGTCGCAGAGGGCTTTATTCAGTTCAAATGGATCGCTCATTTCGTTGGGGAATGAGTTGGTTTATCTTTTCAGAAATTATGTTTTTCGCCGCTTTTTTTGGGGCGCTTTTTTATGTCAGAAATTTATCGGTTCCTTGGCTGGGCGGCGAAGGGGAAAAGGGCGTAGCTAATATGTTATGGCAGGGGTTTGAAGCCTCTTGGCCGTTGATGAAGACTCCAGATATGGCCGCTTATCCTGGTCCTTCGGGGGTTATTGATCCACTGCATCTGCCTCTTATTAATACGCTGTTACTGCTAAGTTCCAGTGTAACGGTCACATTAGCGCATTACCGCTTAAAGCAGAATCGCCGTCCACAAGTCGTTCTGTGGTTGGCGCTTACTATCGTTCTAGGCTCAGTATTTATTGTCTTTCAGACAATGGAGTACGCTGAAGCGTATCAAACGTTGGGTTTAACGCTGCAGGCTGGTATCTATGGTGCCACTTTTTTTATTCTGACGGGTTTTCATGGCGTGCATGTCACCCTCGGTACACTGATGTTAATGGTGATTCTATTACGCGTCATACGAGGACATTTTTCCCCGGATAACCATTTTGGCTTCGAGGCGGTTACATGGTATTGGCACTTTGTTGATGTTGTTTGGCTAGGGTTATTCCTGTTTGTCTATCTGATGTGATGCGGCATTCACTGGGAAAGGGGTTCTCAGTAAAAGCTCTCCACTGTAGAAGCCGATTGAAATCATCAGCAGTAGCAAGGCCGCTAAGACAACGCGTAAAAGCAAGGATTTCAAGGTGCGTTGAGAACGACTCTGATCTTTGAACAAAAAATACATAGCCGTAAAGAGGCTAATAATGATGAGAATAAAAATAATAACAATCAGGATCTTAAACATAATCAATACTCTTGCATGGTTGAATCAAGCGAGACGTAACGTGGAGCAAGGTCTTATTGAGTAAAGTTCAGCGCATACCGCTTAGCAAGTGGTTAATGATTATTCTTGCCTTGTTATTGATTGCATTATTGCTATGGCTAGGTGGGTGGCAGTTGCAGCGTGCGAAAGAAAAACAGCAGTTACTCGAGCAGTGGAATCGAGCCCATATTGATCTGACGGTGCTGCCTAACCCCGATCATGCTGAAGCCGTTGGGGTGAAATTAGCGGGCTACTTTCTAACCGATGTGATCTATCTTTTAGATAATAGAACGCGAGAGGGGCAAGTTGGGTATGAGGTAGTGGTTGTCTTTCGTATCGATAAAGCAGAGCAGAGGGAGACGCCACTCGTGTTGATTAATTTAGGCTGGATTAAAGGCAGTCAGTATCGAGATCAATTACCGGCGATTGAATTACCTGATGGACCTCAGGAGATCGTAGGCCGATTGATAACGCCTCTGCCAGCGGTTCAACTTCACTCGGATGATTGGCAAGACGCTGGCCATGTGAGGATTCAGCAGTTGGATATGGCAAGGTTAAGTGCTCGACATCCAAACTTATATCCAGCCATTATGCGTATTGATAAACCGTTGTTACCACAGCTAAGTGTCGGCTGGCCGGTGGTAAGAATGTCACCGCAACGGCATATAGGTTATGCGGTGCAATGGTTTGGTTTGGCCATGGTGTTAATGGTTGGATGTGGTTGGTTGATCTGGCAGCAAAGACGGGAGAGGCTATGAATAGCAAAGGTTATCCGCGAACGGTCTTTTGGTTAGTGTGGGCGGTGGCGTTCATCCCCTTAATCGGTGCATCACTGGCTTATTATTCAGACTGGCGTCCCGTGCAGCAGATTACCAGAGGCGAACTGTACTCTCCGGGCGTGAAGCTTAATGATGTGCTCGTTGTGGAGTCGGGAGCGACAATCGAGGGAAGCTGGCAGTTAATTCTGTTAGTCGATAAAGATTGCGCTGATGAGTGTCGTCGCTGGCAAGAGGTGCTACCTAGCTTGCAGACCTCATTGGGTAAAGATAGTGATCGATTACATTGGCAGCGAATTGAATCTCGTGACTTAGGTGCAGGTCTATTATTGGCAGATCCACTCGGTTTTATGGTGACTCGCTACAGCTTATCGCTGCCTCCTCAAGCCATTATTAAAGACCTAAAGCGTTTATTGCGGATATCGAAGGTGGGATGAGATGAAGACTAACCGCCCACTTTTAATCTGCTATGTGGCGATTGTGCTGACGGTATTAGTTATTTTTATGGGCGGCTGGACCCGTATCATGGATGCGGGGTTAGGTTGCCCGGACTGGCCCGGTTGTTTTGGTCAACTAACGGCGCCTATTTCTCAGCAGCATATTGACGCGGCGCAAGACAACTTTGTGGGTGTTGAAGTTGATGCCGTCAAAGGTTGGATTGAAATGGTGCATCGCTATATGGCAACAACACTTGGATTATTGGTGATGTTATTGGTAGTTATGGCGTGGCGGCGTCGTAGACAGGTAGGTTACCCCGTTAGATTATCGTTCATTTTATTGTTGCTAGTGGTTTTGCAGGGCGTGTTTGGTATGTGGACGGTAACTTTAAAGCTGCTGCCGCCAATTGTCTTGGGGCATCTGCTGGGCGGCTTATTAACCTTGACGCTGCTGATTGTACTCGCAGGTAAGATTCGAGCGATGAGTAACACAGGTCATCGGAGCTCTCACCGGAGCTCTCACCGCGGGCTGATGCGTGTGGCGGTGCTGATTCTGTTCGTGCAGATATTGCTGGGCGGTTGGACCAGTGCCAATTATGCGGGGTGGGCCTGCACCCATTGGTTTAGCTGTATTGCAGGGCAGAGTACAGAATTAGATTTTGCCACAGGCTTTAGTTTTAACCTAGAGGCGGATCAAAATCATCAAGGCGGCACACTTTCTCAGTCAGCCCGAGCGGCGATTCAGATGGTGCATCGAGCCGGTGCGGTCGTTGTGAGCATCGTTATATTACTGGTCGGCATATTGGCTTTACAGCATCGAGCTAGTCGGCGGCCTGCGAGTTTGCTGTTAGCGTTGCTAATTGCACAACTCTGGTTAGGTGGCGCGAATGTGATTTATGGCATACCAACGCTACTGGCATGGTTGCATCATGTCGGCGCGGTGTCGTTATTGCTCTGCTTACTCTGGCTGAAATCCTGTTACCGAGAGGAGATACGCTATGAATAATAGTCAACCAAGAGTTATCGTTGAAACGCTTATCTGGCGTGATTATCTAGAGCTTTGTAAGCCCAGAGTGGTTGCGGTGATGTTATTGACCGCCGTGGTGGGTATGTGTTTGGCCTCGAGCAGTTTTCCACCGCTTACTATTGTTATCAGTGCCACACTGGGTATCGGTCTGATGGCATCGGGTGCGGCGGCAGTCAATCATGTTATGGATCAAAATATTGACGCAAAGATGGCAAGAACCCAGCGTCGCCCTTTACCGCAAGGAAAAATAAGCGAGACTCGGGCGCTATTGTTTGCATCATGTTTGTCTCTCTCGGGTATCGCTGTATTAATCATCGGGACTAATTTATTAACAGCTTGGTTAACATTGGGCGCTCTGATTGGTTATGCGCTTATATATACGATGCTACTAAAGCGGGCGACCCCCTTGAATATTGTTATCGGTGGTATTGCCGGCGCCGCACCTCCGCTACTGGGTTGGGTCGCTGTGACAGGACAGATTGAGCCTGACAGTTTGCTGCTGATGTTAATTATTTTTGCTTGGACGCCGCCGCATTTTTGGGCTTTGTGTCTGCATAAAAAAGAGGATTATGCTCGTGCAGGTGTGCCTATGCTGCCGGTAACCCATGGCGAGCAATATACTAGGCTGCAGATTTTGCTCTATACGGTATTAATGGTGTTGACGACATTGTTTCCATTTATGACGGGCATGAGTGGGCTGGTGTACTTGATTGGCGTGACGTTATTAAATTTGAGATTTATGCAGTGGGCGGTGAGAGTGTTTTTGGCCAAAGAGCATGCCGCCCCGATGGCGATGTTTTGGTATAGCGTGAAATATATTATGTGGTTATTTGTCGTGTTATTGGTTGATCATTACATAATCAGTCTACACTAAGTAAAACGAATCAATTTTAAGTACTCATATGAGTACTTTAGTGACACATCAAACCGGAACCTTAAGGAGAGCACGGTTACTCAAACACTAAAATGAGGCCGATAATAAAACTTGGCCTAGGAGGAATGACCTATGTTTCTGCAGCATATGTGGGGTGTAATCTACGACCCTAAGCATGAGTGGCGAGATATTCGCAAAGAGCAATACTCGATGATGCACTGCTTCTTGGCACAAATAAGCATTTTAGCCGCCATCCCGGCGTTATCTCTGTTTATCGGCACAACGCAAGTGGGCTGGAGTATCACGGGAGGGGATTTCGTTAAACTGACAATGCAAAGTGCGTTGATGGCGGCAGTGGCTTTTTATGTTGCGATGTGGGTTGGCGTAGGCTTTATTGCCTATGTTATCCATTGGATGGAACGCACCTATGGAGGTAAGGTTAGTCTGGATGAATGCATGGTACTAGCAACCTTCACGGCGACACCCATGTTCATGGCGGGTATTGTTGGCTTATACCCTGTGTTGTGGCTCAATGTTATTGTTGGCATGGTGGCCGTGGCTTATACGGTTTATCTGCTGTTCACTGGTGTTCCAGAAATAATGCAAATCCCTGAAGATAGGGCGTTCTTCTTTGCTTCATCCATTCTGACGGTGGGACTATGTGTGTTAGTCGGGTTGTTGGCGGTCACCGTGATCCTATGGAGCACTGTCGTGCCTTTGAGTTACGTGAGTAGCTAATAATCAACGCGGTTGGACAATTTAGACACTAACATAAGCAAGCATAAAACCGCCGTCAGGCGGTTTTATGGTTTTAGGGATCGATCAGCCTACATAAGCCCGTTCTGCTTATCAACAGCATCGCTATTACGCTTATTAAGGGGCTTCGCTAACGGCAAGTGAGTCGAGCAGCGCTATTGAGTAGTGCTATATAGCGCCGCGTGGTTAAAGAATTCGCCGTTTTTCATAAATTATTCACTTTTTCGTGCTGTCCCTGTTGACTCTCTGCCTGTCCGGTGTAGAATGCGCCTCCTCGCTTGAGACAGCCACC
>NZ_JAUOQE010000017.1 GCF_030547545.1 Amphritea sp. 1_MG-2023 | reverse complement strand
CAAAGGTAAATTGATGTGACATGGTCAGGCTCGAAAATTAAAAATAAATTGTCTCATGGGAAGGACTTATTCGCATCTTCCCTAAAGAATAAGCAACCTCAATTCAAAACAATCAACTCTGCCAAACAGTCAATATTAATAAAAAATCGTAATTAATTACAATATAATTACGTTAATAACGTTAATAACGTAAT
The DNA here is from genome assembly GCF_030547545.1 of Amphritea sp. 1_MG-2023. Classification (GTDB taxonomy): domain Bacteria; phylum Pseudomonadota; class Gammaproteobacteria; order Pseudomonadales; family Balneatricaceae; genus Amphritea. Next base: position 91,823 of record NZ_JAUOQE010000017.1, on the reverse strand, counting down.
TAATTTAAATTTATTTTTCTGTATGATTCGTCTTACCAATCAACGACGAGAATCAACTATGCCTAGATCAGACAAACTCTCTTTAGAAGATACTAAGAGACTTTTGGACCATGCCGTCAGCGCAAGCTCAAATATGACGGCAACGAAAGTTGCCAAATTTATAGACGTACCTCCTCCCAGGATATCAGAGGGAAGAAGAAAGGAGTGGCGCTTAAGTCAACATGAAGCAGATACTTTAATTGCGGAATATGGACAACCGAGAGCTAAGCCAGGACTGTTTGTATGTGCCGAAGAAAGGGATAGCATTAAATCTTTTATTGAATTAGAACCTTCGACCTCAAAAACGCGGCATTTCAGAAAAGTCTCTAGTCTGTATCATTCTAGCCAATTTCGTAACTCAGTCGCAGACCAGATCGCAATCATTGGTGAAGACGATGATGCCCTCTTCGCTCATGAAGCATTTACAGAGAGTGGTGATGAACATCTAAGCATGAATGAAAGAGACACTGTTCAAAAAGCTAGGGCACGGAAAAAGTACTTTTCAGCTGAGTTCAGAAAGGAAAAACTAGACAAACTACTAGCTGTAATAAAAACGCCAAAATTCTCTAAATGGCTCATACAGGCCAGATTGTATTTGGACAAGCTTAGAAATACATATAATGATCCAGATACTATCTATCGGATGATGGGCAGTACAAGCTATTACTGTATTAGTGACATAAATAAAATCACCCCGGATGGAAAAAACAACCACCTCTCCTCAGATGGAAGTCTGGACAAGTTGCTGGAGGAACATGGGCTTAAGCTTTCTTCACTGCTGGCGATGAGTTTGTTTTTGATTGGTGTGTTAGAAAAGCATTTCCGCGAGTCCGACTTACCAACTCTTGGCAGCGCAACAAAGATTCAAGAATCGACCGAAGAAATGAAAGATTATGTGATCACCGGCGAAAAAATCTGGTCTCATGAAGGTCGATTCACTGAACCTAAGCTCGGGCTATCCGGCATCGAAGAAATATTCTTCCCCGACATTGAGAACAGACCTGATTGGACCTACCCACTGCTTTTAAGCGATAACAGATTAAAGTCACCGGATGAAAAGGATGAAAACTCACTGTCGGTTGATCGTTGGACAACTTATGAGATTTCATTATTCCTCAAAGATAACTGCGACTATGCGCTGCTGCTTTCATTAGGTAGCTATGAAAATAGGTATAGCGAGGTGATACATGCCCCTGAACGGTTTATTGTTATCCCTAACATAGCAGGCCTGCAGCTATTCAAAGAGCTCGATGAAATGAGGAAGTGGCTAACATTACCCGAGCTTCCGCTAAACGACATAAAAAAAGACATAGCCAAGCATGGTGGCTATGTCCCTGGTGCCATTATTATTTAACCAAAACGAATACAAGGAAGAGTCATGTTGAAAGTAAAATTTATCGGTGCGTCTGAAGGTGTAACTGGATCTTGTTCATGGTTATGGCATACAGATTCCAATACACAGCTCTTAGTAGACTGTGGTATGAACCAAGGCACCCACGAAGAAGAATGGAAAAACTACCAACCATTCGAGTTCAATGCCAAGCATATCCAGTACGTATTGCTTACACACGCCCACATCGACCATTGTGGATTGCTACCAAAGCTAATTAAAAGCGGTTTTAAAGGCTGGGTTTATTGCACACAAGCCACCAAAGAAGTTGCAGAGCTTATGCTCAGGGATGCGGCCAAAATAAACGATCTATTTTATGAAGCTGACGTTAATCTAATCAAATGGCATGTCATTGATGCCGGAGAATTTCATTGGAACAAAACGCTCCGCTTAGCCAACGGCCTATCAGCAACCTTTAAGCGAAGCAGTCATGTCCTCGGAGCCTGTGGAATCTCTTTAACATGGTCGAAAGCAGAAGCCCCCAACGATCTAAAAAGCATCTATTTCAGTGGAGACATTGGCTGCCAAATGGAAGATAACGCCTACCTTCCGTTACTTAAAGATGATCACTGCCCATACCCTAAAGCCGATTATATTGTCATGGAGTCGACATATGGCGCAGCCGAAAGAGACTCTTCTTTTAAAAGCTCGGACAAGCGCGTTAATACCCTTGGTGCGATCATCAGTGATACTGCATACCGTAAGGGCGGTACGGTATTAATACCTGCGTTCTCGTTCCATCGCACACAAGAAATCATAATGGATTTATTAACCTGGCAATGGAAGAACTGGGGCGAAAGTGAATATGCAAATTTGATGGGAAACCTTATCCCCAAAAAAGACGATACCGACCGTTACGAAAACCCATTGAAGGTTTTATGTGATAGCCCACTAGCGAGCCGTATAAATAAAGTCTATGCATCACAACTATCGAAAAGGTTATCAAATGGTAAATACCAATACCTTAATTCCAATCTCGCTGACAGGTTGGGCTGCTCTGATCGAGAGTGCAGCCAAATTTTCAGAGACCTGACGGATAACGGCTGCATCTACAGACATGGACATATACTTAGGCATCTTCGCCCAGATGACATCAAGAAAAAAAAATCAGAAGACCGCTATCAATATGCGATTAATCGGTATGCCGCAATTATTGCTAGCTCGGGCATGTGCGACAATGGGCCCGTTGTTGCCTATATCAATAGGATGAAACGAGATCCTAAAAATACGATTATTCTGACTGGCTATCAGTCATCTAATTCACAAGGGCGTCAGCTTTTAGAACAGGCTGAACGCACAGGAAATAAAAGCAACCTGGCTCAAGTCATCAATATGTCTGGGTATTATTCCGGTCATGCCGACCAACATAAACTACTAGACTATATCTTTACTTTAGGGGCGTTTGCTAAAGACTCGAAACCCGCCAGCATCTTCATCAATCACGGTGAAAAAGATAGTAAAAACGCACTAAAAGACGCTATTTTACAACGAGCAGGACGCCGTTATGACGGTGACAGAGCCATTGCCTCTGTCGAGATAGCAAAAAATGACTGGTTTGATTTAGACCGAGCCACGTATATCCAAGCGGAAGACGTGCCAACTAATCAGCTAATCGACCGACTAAGTGCCATTGAGGATAAACTCACGCGACTGACTGAGGAAATTTCAAGCTTAAAAATGACCTCAGAAAGATACTGATGACAACCGCTCTGGACTGTACTTAAGGCAACACAGAGCGGCTTATCCCAGTCTTGGCGGGTAATCTTTTGATCTAAGAGCGGTATTAAAGCAGAATGGGCTTCTCGATACCCCAAGGACTAGGGATGATTTATGCAGATTACCGACTACCATGCAAAGTACTTCGCCTACGAACTGACCCGCCAACGCCGTGGTGGAGATGTCGATCGTATCAGTCAATCACTCTTCGATGCTTCAGTAGACCTAAACCCTCACCAGATCGATGCAGCGCTTTTTGCCCTTCAGAATCCATTAGTTAAAGGGGTTATACTGGCCGATGAAGTTGGCCTTGGTAAAACTATAGAAGCCGCATTAGTGCTTTCACAGTATTGGGCTGAACGCCGGCGTAGACTTATCGTGGTTTGCCCTGCAGCACTCAGAAAACAATGGGCTAACGAGCTTAAAGATAAGTTTCATCTTCCATCTCAAGTACTCGATGCCAAAACATACAAAGAGCTCCGTAAACAAGGCATTTCAGATCCATTCAATCAAGCAACGATAACTGTCGTTTCATACAATTTTGCGGCAAGGGCATCCGATAAATTAAAACTAATCCCTTGGGATCTAGTTGTATTCGATGAAGCTCACAAGCTACGCAACGCTCACCGTGATAGCCACCAAACAGGGCAAGCTATTAAAAAAGCCTTCGGCGCTTGTCATAAGCTCCTACTGACCGCCACACCTCTACAAAACTCGCTGATGGAGCTATACGGGTTATCAACCGTCATCGATAAACAGCTTTTCGGCGATGTCACTAGTTTCCGTCGTCAGTACCTACGAGGAGGAGAAGACCTTGAAGGGCTGCGTGAGCGTTTAAAAGATTTTGTAAAGCGGACACTACGAAAACAAGTTTTGGAATACATTCGCTATACCGAGCGCAAAGCTCTCACCGTTCCCTTTACCCCTTCCGACGATGAGCAACGCCTTTACTACCTAGTATCAGCATATTTACAACGGGAATTTAGCTACGGAGTGCCTAAGCAGCAACGTCACCTTGTCACGCTGGTTGTGCGCAAACTCTTAGCTTCTTCAACACATGCCATTATCAACACCCTAAAAACAATGATTGTTCGCCTTAAACAGTTGGAAGAACAGCAAGTAACAGATGATAACTGGCTTGAGCAACTAATAGGCTCTGAAGAGTTTGAGGGCGAGCTATTAGATGAAGCCGCTGAAGAGGAAGCCCAGTACACAGCCAATTCTGTAGAGCCTGGCGTGAACAATGAAACACCCGTTGTGCTCGAACAACTCAAGGCTGAAATAGCCGAGCTAGAGCAATACCTTGAACTTGCTCAACGCATTAAAGAAGACGCCAAGTCTGAAGCTCTACTTATCGCATTGGAACAAGGTTTTCAGCACATGGCCGAAGGCGCTCAACGTAAAGCCGTTGTTTTTACAGAAAGCCGCCGCACCCAAGACTATCTGCTGCAATATCTTGAAAGACATGGTTTCCAAGATAAGGTAGTCACTTTTTCTGGCAGCAACAACTCTGCTGCCGACAGTGCTATCTATAAACGCTGGCTAAAACAAAATACTGGGTCGGACCAAGTTACAGGAAGCCCCGCCGTAGACCGACGTACGGCTTTAATTGAACACTTTCGAGAAGATGCAGAAGTATTGATCGCCACTGAAGCTGCCGCCGAGGGTGTTAACCTCCAGTTTTGCAGTCTAGTCATCAACTACGACCTCCCTTGGAACCCCCAGCGAGTCGAACAACGGATTGGCCGCTGCCACCGTTATGGGCAGAAGTTTGACGTCGTCGTAATCAATTTCCTTAACCAGAAAAATGATGCTGATCGGCGGGTACTAGAATTATTAAGTGAAAAATTTCATCTCTTTGATGGCCTATTTGGCGCGTCAGACGAGGTGATCGGCCAGATAGAATCTGGGGTGGACTTCGAAAAACGCATTGCTGAAATTTATAACACCTGTCGTAGCGAAATGGAGATCGAGACAGCCTTCAACACCCTGCAAAAAGAACTCGAAGACAGCATTAATAAAAAGATGCAAGAAACACAAGAAAAGTTACTAGAGCACTTTGATGCTCGTATTCATGACCTACTTAAGATCCAACGTGAACGGGCAGAGCAGCAGCTTGATCGTATAAGCCGGTTATTCTGGCAACTTACTCGACATCAACTGCGCGCCAATGCCGAATTTAACGATGATCAGCTGACTTTTGAACTCATTGAATCGCCACTCGATAAGTTCAAAAAAGGGCCCTATGCGTTGATTAGAAAAGGCCAGCAGCCCCCAGAGCACACCTATCTCTATCGCTTAAGCCACCCATTAGGTGAGTACGTCCTCGATACGGGTCGACGAATCGATACCCCAACTGTTGAAATAGACTTTAATTTAACGGGTCATCATGTAAAACTTGCGGGCCTTAAAAAAGTGCGTGGAAAGTCGGGCTGGTTAGAACTTAACCAGTTGGAGTTAGATAGTTTTCAACGAGAAGAACACCTTGTGTTTACGGCGATAACGGATGATCGACAGCAACTGGACCAGGAGCAATGCGAGCTGTTATTTCAACTAAGTGGCAATGTCGACAATTTAAGTTCAATAAAGCAGGATAATGAACTATCGGAATACTTCGCCAACACCGTTAAGAGACAGCTAGACGCCACATTGAGCCGGGTGCTAGACGAAAACAACCAGTATTTTCAGCGCGAACGTGACAAACTCGATGCTTGGGCAGATGACCAGCTTTTAAGTGCAGAACAGCAACTCGAAGAGACACGTGCCCGCATAAAGGATGCGAAACGACGTACAAGAGTTGCAGAATCTGTTGAAGAGCAAAAACAAGCACAAGAAGAATTGAAGCAGCTAGAGCGTAAGCAGCGACACCAGCGGCAAGACATATTCGATGTTGAAGACCAAATAGAGGCTCGACGGGACCAGTTAATCGAAGCGCTGGAGCAGCAAATGCATCAACGAAGTAGTAGCCACCAGCTATTTAGGATTCGTTGGCGTCTTATTTGACCCAGCAAAAAGAATGCACTCTTTGGGCAGCCTTATATATCTTGGCTGCCCTATTTATTTTGCGATACGAACACAGAACAGGATTTTGCATGAGTAACAGTACCCAACAGCTAAAAGCAGAGCAGCGTAGAAAGCAATTTGCCAGCCTGCTACGCGAAATGTTCCAACTGAATCAACCTGAGTTGGACTTCGGATTGTATCGCATCATGCACGCCCGCAAAGATGACATTAACCGCTTTATTGAGCGAGATCTGCCGAATATCACCAAAGAGGCGTTTAAAGGGTTCGCCACTCAGGATAAGACCCAGATTGAGCAGGAACTTGAAAAAGCCGTACAGGGTGCAAAAGCACGAGATATAGATCCAGACTCTCTGCCCAAAGTGCAGGAACTAAAAGCTAAGCTCTCGGATAACTTTGATCTGGCCCGTGAAGAAGGCGAGGTCTACGACGCCCTGGTGACCTTCTTTAACCGCTACTACGATGAAGGGGACTTCCTCTCTCGTCGTGTCTACAAAGACGGCACCTACGCGATTCCCTACCAAGGGGAAGAAGTGGTATTGCACTGGGCCAATAAAGACCAGTATTACATTAAAAGCAGTGAAACCCTGCGTGACTATACCTTCCGGCTAAATCCTGAAGCTGGCATTGGTGAAGATCCGCTTCGTGTGCATTTTAAATTGGTAGATGCCGAGGCAGGTGCAAAAGACAATAACAAGGAAGGCGATGACAATAAACGTGTTTTTGTACTGGATCGAGGACAATCCTTTGAACTGATTGATGGCGAACCGGGTGAAGACGGCAGTGTTTTTCAGGAGCTACAGCTGCGCTTCCATTTCCGGGCTGCAACAGAGAATGACTGGACGCCGGAGGTAAAAGACAAGGCTACTGCGGCGGCACAGAAAAAAGCACCGACCCAAGATCACCTAAGAACGATTACAGTCAATCGCCTGCTTTCAGCTGATACTGAACTGCCGGATATTTGGCAACAAGCCCTTAAGCAGCCCTATCGCAAAGCGGACGGTGAACTGGCCGACTACCCTATCCTGCAAGGTCAGCTGAACAATTACACCAAGAAAAACAGCTTTGATTACTTTATCCATAAAGACCTAGATGGCTTTTTGACCCGCGAGCTGGATTTTTATATCAAAAACGAGCTGCTCGATTGGGCAGATATTGCCTCACTGAAAAATGATACTGCCCGCTTAGCTCCCTTGTTAAGCAAAATTGAAGTGATACGTACCCTGGGTGAAAAAATCATCGCTTTTTTGGCTCAACTGGAAAATTTCCAGAAGAAACTGTGGCTGAAAAAGAAGTTTGTAACTGAGACGAATTTCTTAATATCAATGGATAAGATAATTGGAGAACGGGACCTCGTTTCAATAGTTATTGATAATAACGAACAGTGGGATGAATGGGTAAGGTTTAACTTTATATCGAGTGATAATTCCCAAATAGGCCTGAGAGAAACAACATTACAGGACAAGCCCACACTTGTTGTAGATACTAAATATTTTGATCAATCTTTTAAAGAAAGAATATTAGCATCTTTAGAAATGCTTGATGATGAATGTTCCGGCTTGATTATCCATTCTGAAAATTTTCAAGCATTATCCTTGCTAGAAGGAAAATACAAAGAAGACGTTGAGCTTGTATTGACAGATCCTCCATATAACTCAGGGGGAGACGACTTTATATATAAAGATTCTTTTAGGAACTCTTCTTGGATTACGATGCTAGAAGACCGTTTTCAAAAGAGTAAAGGCTTAATGACTAAAGGTGGAAGTCTCTTTTGTCATATAGATGACAAGGATGAAGATAATCGTGTGTCACATAAGCTTATGACTTTATTGGAAGGGATTTTTGGTTCTAAAAACTATCTGGATAATCTGATATGGGGAAAGAACACAACACATAATGATGCAAAAACTTTTTCACATAATCATGAATATGTTCTGGCTTTTGCTAGAGATAAAGAATCAGCCATCAATGAAGATATTTATAGGGAAAGCAAGCCAGGTTTTGTTAAAATTACCGAGCTAGTGAAAGAGCTAAATATTGAATACCCTAAAATTGAAATAGTTCAAGAAAAAGTAAGAGCACTATATAAAGAACAGGCAGCGTCTTATAAAGATGAGTGCTTAGCCCAAGGGTTAGAGTGGAATGATGATATTAAAAGGAATAATCCCTGGAAAGGTATTACTCAATACAAGCATGCTGATTATCGGGATTCAGATGGGAATTGGGTTTCTGAAGATAACGCTAAAGGTTGTAATGCTGAAATTTGGCTTTGGCGTGAAGATAACCCCTCATGGCCCAATGCAAGTAGCCTGAAATCTCAGCATAAAACCGAAGGGAATGATGAGTATCGGTTTTACAAACCTCTTCACCCTGTTACTGGAAAGCCTTGCGGTCATCCTGAGCGAGGATGGTTATGGAGGCAAAGCCCTAATCCAGAAAAGCCCGACGTACTTAACTTCGATACTTTAGCTGAGCAACATTTGATCGCTTTTGGTGTTGATGAGAAGAAGAAGCCCCAGATTAAAAGGTTCTTACGAAATGTTGGTACCAATATAGTTAAATCATTGATTAATGACTTCACGGATGGTGAGAAAGAATTGTCCCATATTGTTGGAGAGAGAGGTACGTTTCCAAACCCTAAGCCCACAACAGTTGCTAGAAAGTTGATTGAGATATCTACAAATGAAGGAGCTAATATTGTTGATATTTTTGCAGGCTCTGGTACTACGGGCCATGCAGTGCTCCAGCAGAACTTTATTGATGAAAAATCACGAAACATGATTCTTATTGAAATGGGAGATCATTTTGATAGAACCCTATTGCCGCGTATGAAAAAATGTTCTTTTTCTACGCACTGGAAAGATGGAAAGCCTGAATCTCAAGGGCATCAAAGTGTATTGATGAAGTATCTAAGACTGGAAAGCTATGAGGATGCTCTGGGCAATCTGGCTCTTACTCAGAAGTCAGACTTGTTTGCCGATTCAAATAAAAATGACAAAGCGCGCGAAGCTTATCTGCTGAACTATATGCTGTATGTGGAAACTCGCGATTCTCAATCTCTTCTGAATACTCAGCAGTTCCTGGAACCAAGTAAGTATGAACTTAAAGTTCGATCAGCTGGTGGCGATGAAACCAAATCCGTCAACGTAGATCTGCTGGAAACGTTTAACTACCTGTTAGGTCTCACTGTCGAGCATATCGCCGCGCCTATCTATTTTGATGCTGAACTCAGCCAAGGTGAGTTTGGCCGCTGGCAAGCTAAGGTGAAACGCAATGCCGAGGGCAAATGGTGGTTCCGTACCGTATTTGGCACGAATCGCAATGGCCAGAAAGTGCTGGTGGTATGGCGTAACTTGCCGAGCGTGATTGCTGGAGAGGAGTATGGCGTGCAATACGATAATGCGGTGCTTGATGCGGTACTCATTGAGAAACTGGCGATTCGCCTGACAGAAAGCCCGGACGATGAGATTGATATTCTCTATGTGAATGGTGATCACAATATCGCTATACCCCGTGACCGCAAAGGGCAACCGATGGAACAAGCGCGTTTGCAGCTGATTGAAGAGGCCTTCCACCGCTTAATGTTTGCTGATACTGAGTCAGTGCAATAAGGAGACTCAGCATGGCAAAAGCTAAAAAGAAAAGCATCAAAAAAACGCTGCAGTTTCGGCATCATCTTGTGTTGAACCAATGGCTATTCGGGCTGTTTGGTTTTGATTCTCTCAGTGGTCAGTATCCTGTCGGCAAAAAGGACGCGCCAACACTGGAAGCCTTTCGTGATCGATTTCAGCTAATGGGGGAAACGACTGGGCGCAATGCCGAGGGTGAGCACCTGTTATTGCACCGTATGCGTGAGAATCTAACGTCTAATGCGTGTTTAAGTGATGAGCAATTGCTGGAATATGATCGCCGTATAAAGGCGGTTACTGAGACGATTAATAGTGCTCGTTTGGCAACAGCGGAAGAGCCCATTGAGTGGAAGTACTTTCAGTACCTGACTTTACTGTTTACCGAAGTTTATCTGGATTACCTGTTCACCAAACCGGAAGAATTGCTGGCAGGCCTGAATCAGCAAATTGAGCGCTGGAATGCTAAATGGATTAATGAGGAAGACTTTAATCATAAGGCGTTGGAGTTACTTAACCCTGACGACGATCTGTGGCCTCAGCTGAATATGGTGGCTTACTGGAGTGCTACCGGCTCTGGTAAGACGCTGATTATGCATGCCAATATTCTGCAGTACCGTTTTTATCTGCAGCGTTATGGCAAGGCGGGCGATATTAACAAGATCATCCTGTTGACGCCGAATGAAGGTTTAACGCATCAGCATCTGAAAGACCTGGAAAAATCCGGCATTCGAGCCAATGAGTTTTCTGCACGCGGTGGCGATTTGTTTGCTCAGGATGTGATCGTTATTGATATCAACAAGCTGCGTGACAGCGAAAAGAATAAAACGGTTGCCGTCGACTCCTTTGGTTCCAGGAACCTGCTGTTGGTTGATGAAGGCCACCGAGGCACCGCATCCGGTGGTGGTAGCTGGTACGACTACCGGCAAAAGCTCTGTGCTTTGGGCTTCTCGTTTGAGTATTCCGCAACCTTTGCCCAATCCGGTTCCAAGCATGAGAACCTGCGCCAGACCTATACCAAAGCGATTCTGTTCGACTATTCCTATCGTCACTTCTACAGCGATGGTTACGGCAAACAATCTCAGATTCTGAATCTACAGAAAAATCCAAATGATGAAGATGAATACCGTTATCTGGTTGCCTCTCTGCTGAGCTATTACCAGCAGTTACGTTTGTATGACGATCAGAAAGCGCAACTCAAGCATTTTAATCTGCACAAGCCCTTATGGGTGTTTGTCAGTTCAAAGGTAACCGCAAACCTTTCAACCGGAGAAGCTTCCGACACGATTCAAGTACTATCGTTTGTTGATACAGTGCTCCATAAACATAACGAAACGATCGCGGCCATCGACTACCTGCTTAACAAAGGTATGATTAGTCAGGGCGGCACAGACCTTCTGCATAACCGATTTAACTATCTAAAAGAACTGGGAGCAACCAGTGAACAACTGTATCAGGATATTTTAAATCGGGTTTTCCACTCTACTGGTGGACGTTTACATATTGAAAACATTACCGGCGTCGCTGGCGAAATTGCTTTAAGAGCAGGAACCTCAGACACTCCATTTGGGGTTATTAATGTCGGAGATGATGCAAAACTAATTAAACTCTGTGATAAGCATGACCTCTATGTTCAGGATGCTCGCTTTAGTGACTCCCTATTCCGTAACATCAATAATGATAAATCGACGGTCAATCTACTGTTAGGTTCCAAAAAATTTACGGAAGGTTGGAGTAGCTGGCGCGTTTCTAACATGACCCTAATGAATGTCGGTAAGAATGAAGGCGCGCAAATCATTCAGCTTTTCGGTCGTGGGGTTCGCCTTAAGGGTTGGCAAACCACCCTGAAACGCTCGGCCGAACTAACCAATGGACTCAAAGCTGCCGGAATAGAACGACCTCAAAATATTGCTATTCTGGAAACACTGAATATTTTTGGTGTTAAGGCTGATTATATCGCTCAATTCCGTAAGGAACTCGAAGACGAAGAAATTCCGGTCAATGAAGGCCTTGAGGAATTTATTCTGCCTCTGAAACATATGCCGGGACTGCCTAAAAACCTCAATGTCATTCGTGTTAAAGACAGCGTTGCTAACAAAGCCATTGGTGGTTCAGGCACCGCGTTCTTAGAGCTAGCTGAGCAAGTGGTACTAAAAGCCCCTAGCCTGCTCACTCAAACAGAGCGCGATTATTTCTGCAGCCCGCCGCGAGTCAGCCTGGATTTCTATCCTCAAGTTGGTCTGTTCGCAACAGATAACATTGGGACACGAAACTCAGGTAGAGATGATCAAAAACTATCACCTCTTCATGCTTCTCTGCTAGATCACCGTCAGCTCTATTTTGAACTACTGCAATACAAACGAAATAAACGCTGGTCTAACCTAACCATCACGCAAAACGTAGTTGAAGAGCTGTTAGAAGACAGTGCCTGGTATACCCTCTATGCTCCGGATGAAGTGATGACACTTGGTCGCTTAGAACGCATGACCCTATGGCACGACATGGCCATTTCACTATTACGCAAGTACTGCGAGATGTTCTACGGATTACGTCGTAAACAGTGGGAAGCGGACAAGCTGGAATACCGCCCCATCACCGAGAATAACAAGTACCTTCCGAACGTCAATGAAGAAACACCTGAAGGAGGCTATCTGGTCACCTTAGATCGTGTGCGCCACGAATCGTTAATAAAAAGGTTGGAAAACCTCCGTGACAAAATAACTCAAGGTGCTATTTCTGAATGGAACGGCAAGATCGAAGACGGACTGGAATTCCTCTGGTGCGAACGGCACTTCTATCAGCCACTACTTGCAGCGACACAAGGGCTGGATTTCCAGGTCAGCCCAGTCTCTCTGAATAAGGGTGAACGCGATTTTGTTAAGGATATTCAGAAGGCGACAGAATCAGGCGTTTTTACTGAATACGATGTCTATTTACTGCGCAATCAGACAGGTCAAGGCTCTGTGGGAGTCTTTATCGATGGTGGCTTTTATCCAGATTTCATTCTCTGGTTAGTTAAAGGAGAGCAGCAGAAGGTTATCTTTATCGACCCCAAAGGCTTACGCAATCACAAACCAGAAGACCCCAAGGTACGCTTCTACGAAACGATCAAGGGTATCGAAGCGGACCTTCGAAAACAGAACCCAGCCAACAACAGTATAGAGCTGCATGCATTCCTAGTATCAGAAACTCATTCGTCAGAACTGATCAGCCAATGGCGTGATGACAAAGGCGCACCGGTTACGCGTGATCTACTCGAAAGCTGGAACATCCTATTCAAAGATGAAGATAAGGACCATTATGTTGGCAAGTTGGTAAACAAAATTGAGCAGATAAGCGCCTGACAATCAGACATAAAGGGACTAGGAATCATAATGGAATACTCGGAAGAAGACGCCTATTTAGAACAACTCGATGCATTGTCATTAGAGCGTTATGCATACTGGGATGGCTCAGGTTTATCCGATGATGAGCTATCAGGTATTGCTGAGAGGATGGAGAGCTAGGTATGGAGTGGTTAGAAACCACTGATGCGGTTGTGGCAATCATCAGCGGGATTGTCGCGTGTATTTGTGCTTGGAACGCATGGAGGAAGCCCCAATCACAGCCCCGCTTTGGTGACTCGGAAGTCGAAAGTATTCCTGAGCGCTTCTTTGCCTTGTTTGAAGCCCACGGAGTTCATAGAAATCAGATTCCCAGCTTCTTTGGTAAAGGGTTAACACTAACCGATGTTAGTAGCCCTGAAACACTATTGAGCAAGCTTTCTCCCGAACTGCTAGTTGAGGCGGCAGAGTTATTCGCAATTAATCTTGAATGGCTTCAGGGGGCGATTAAGACACCTTATCCAACTCACCACTTTTATAAACAGCCAGATGACTTTATAAACTTCATTGATGAATTAGCAAATGGTGGTAATCCGCTATGCGGTTATGTTTTTAATACAAAACCTCTCCAGAACTCGTTAAATGATTATGACGCAGCCATAGTAATTACTGAGGAAATAGGCCAAGTTAATGACAGACCTGTTTTTAGAATTCACATTTGCAATGGGTGGGTATTCAATTATTGGAAATGCCGAGGGTATTTAGCCGCGTGTATTGCTATCGCTTGGCGTAATGGAGTTCACCTAATAGGTAAGCAAGTTGATTCTGACTGGCTAATAAAATTCGAATGTGGTGATAAACTTATAGGTTATGACTATGACAATGGCCATCTTCAGTTTCCAGTACAAGCGACCTGGTACGCAGACGAACTTGTTGAGCGACCAGAGAAATATCTAAAATGGATTGATCCTGAGTCAAGCCAATTTGGTTTAAAAGCTGCTTTGCAACTTTGGCTTATGTTAGATGAACAAGGTTATATGCAAATGTATTCTGACGGTTCTCACACATCAGTAAATGCTGCATTTAATCGTGCTCTGACAGCTATTTAATGAACAATATCTGGGATCGGCTGGGTTCTGTTTGTGCATATCGTGGTAGCGCACTTTGATCAGCGTAAAAGTAATATTTATACACTGATCATCATTAACATGATTTTCTGACGTATTTTCAAATACAGTAAAACTTATATCCTCAAACGATCAGTACTAAACAGCTACCCAGCCTTTACCCGTAGCTCATCAAGATAATCTGCCCACCGTTGCATCATCGCTGTTCGTTGTGGCAAGTGGGCTGTACGGTTGTAAGCACGCCCTAAAGGATCTTTTACCGCATGCGCTAACTGGTGTTCAATTAATTCAACTCGCTCTTCTAAGACCTCATCGAGCAGGGTGCGCGCCATTGCCCTAAAGCCATGGCCCGTCATTTCATCTTTACTAATGCCCATATTACGAAAAGCTGACAATATGGCATTATCACTCATAGGTCGACGAGGACTTCTTGCTGAAGGAAAAACATATCCACCCCAATGACCAGTCAAAAGCTTTTGTTCTTGCAAAATATCAATTGCTTGACGACTAAGTGGAACAATATGATCGACGCCCATCTTCATTTTTTCTGCTGGAATACGCCATTCAGCCTTATCAAAATCGATTTCATGCCATTCAGCATGTCGTAACTCTTTAGGGCGAACAAAGACTAAAGGAGCAAGTTGAAGAGCCGCTCGCACCGTTGATGTCCCTTCATAACTATCCAACATATTTAGCAATTTCCCTACTCTTTCAGGATCAGTAATTGCGGAAAAGTGCTGTGTCTTATGGGTAACCAATGCCCCTTTCAGATCCGGTGTAATATCTCGTTGCGCTCGCCCTGTCGCGACAGCATAGCGGTAAACTTGCCCTGCTATCTGTTTAACCCTGTGAGCTGTCTCTGTCGCTCCACGATTTTCGATACGCTTAAAGACAGCCAATAGTTGAGGAGGAGATATTTGATCAAGAGGAAGAGAGCCAATATAGGGAAATAGGTCACGTTCAATCGCGCGTAAAACTTTTGCCGTGTAACTTTCGGACCATTTCGCCGATTGTTGCTTATGCCACTCTAAGGCGATTGCCTCAAAGTTATTGGCTTGCGCCGTTGCTATCTCGACTTTTTTAGCTTTTTTAGCTTGTGAGGGGTCTATACCCTGTTCTAGCTGCTCTTTTGCCAAATCAGCTTTTTTACGGGCCTGTTTGAGAGTTACGCTCGGATACACCCCCAATGAAAGCAATTTTTCACTTCCAGCAAAGCGGTATTTGAGACGCCAGTATTTAGCGCCCTTCTTGGTAACCAAAAGATACAAACCTCTAGCGTCACTAAGCTTGTAGTCTTTATCTTTAGGCTTGGCCTGTTTGATTTTCGGATCGGTCAGTGCCATATATCCACCATGTCCTTTTGGTGGGGGTACTTTTTTGGGGGTATGAGATAATTATCGTTTATACCCCCAAACGTACCCCCAGTATTGATTGGCTGAGGGGGTATCTCTTCAGACGTTGCTGGACACAGTATAAACAAAAAAACCAGCAATTACGCTGGTTTCAGGACAATCTCACATGAGATTAAATAGGATTTTGGTGGAGCCTAGCGGGATCGAACCGCTGACCTGTTCGCTGCCAGCGAACCGCTCTCCCAGCTGAGCTAAGGCCCCAAAACCAAGTGGCAGCTATATTAATGATGACCCTACCTAGTGTCAAGCAAACTTCATGCAATTTTATGACTAAAAGCTAACGCTATTTCAATCACTTAGCCTTAAACGCAAAAAACCCTGCAATGCAGGGCTTTTAACTATCAAGATCGCACGATTAAGCCAGCGTTTCAGCTAATGCACGATACTCTTTTTCCCAGCTTTTGGTCTCTTTCTTGGAAGGGCCGCCAACGGTATTGAGAGCATGACGTACACGGGCGCGACTCATATCGGGGCCGAGGATCTGCATCGAATCCACCACCGAAACACTGGCACTGGTGCCGGCAATCGCGACAAACAGTGGGAACAGGAAGTCTCGCACTTTATAGCCCATCACATCACCCAACGCTTTAAACTGAGCGAATAGATGATCTTTGTGCCAGTTCTGTTCAGTATCTAGCATCCAAGACGCGAATTGCAGAATACGACGAATATCATCTTTCTGCAGGCTCTTATGAGTGAAGCTCTCTTCGGTGATTGGCAACATACCGGACAAGAGGAAGCCGGCTACCGGCGCAACATCGGAGAATTTTTCGATACGCTGTTTAATCAGCGGAATAATCTGCATCAGATACTCGGGATTCAGTGCCCATTGCTGGAAGGCGGCTGCAAACTGCTCATCATTCAGCTCTTCACGAATCCAAAGGCCATTCAACCAGCTAAGTTTTTCCTGATCGAAGATCGGACCACCGAGTGATACACGGTTAATATCGAAGTGTTCGATCATTTCATCGAGGCTGAATTTCTCGCGTTCATCCGGCATCGACCATCCCATACGGGCGAGGTAGTTCAGCACCGCTTCGGCCATGTATCCCATACGCTGATAGTAGATAATACTGGTTGGATTCTTACGCTTCGATAGCTTGGATTTATCCGGGTTACGCAGCAGTGGCATATGACACAGCTTAGGCATATCCCAACCGAAGTAGTTATACAGCAACTGATGTTTCGGCGCGGAATTGATCCACTCTTCGCCACGCAACACATGGGTGATCTGCATCAGATGATCATCCACCACGTTGGCGAGGTGATAGGTCGGCATACCATCGGATTTCATCAAAATCTGACAGTCTACCTGCGCCCAATCCACTTCAATGCTACCGCGCAGCATATCGTCAAACACACACACGCCCTCTTCCGGCACTTTCATGCGCACAACATAAGGCTCACCCGCGGTTTCACGCTTGGCCACTTCATCAGCAGGCAATGCAAGATCGCTCTCTTTCAGTGCGCTTTGTAAACCCTGTGCGCGACGTTCGTTACGCAGCTGATCCAATTCAGCAGCGGTGCGATAACATTTAAACGCATGACCATTATCGAGCAGCATCTGCGTATGCGTCTGATAGATGTCACTCCGTTCGCTCTGACGGTAAGGGCCATACGGGCCTGGCTTATCGGGGCCTTCAGCCCAATCAAGACCCAACCAGCGCAACGAATCAAGAATCATTTGTTCAGATTCTGCCGTGCTGCGGGTTTGATCGGTATCTTCGATACGTAGAATAAACTCGCCGCCGTGCTGACGGGCAAAAGCCATATTAAACAGGGCGATGTAGGCGGTGCCTACGTGCGGATCACCGGTGGGTGATGGTGCGATACGGGTACGTACGGTCATCAGAAAATATGCATCCAGACTGATTTTAAGGAAATTGCTCGGCATTATACCTGCTAGACCGATACGCGCCTACCGTAATCACTGCGCTCAATCATGCAGAAGACCATCGCACTTTCCAATGAACCATAATAGTGCATAAAATATTAACCCCTATACGCCATGATCACTTACCGATCACCTCCCTACTATTGCTGAACGTCCCTGACGGCATCTACTATACAGCGTGGCGTCAACTCGGTTAACGCGGCCATTTCATCCGTTGCACCAACATCTGGCACACTTAGTGCACTATCGCTGATACCTTTAATAAGAATAATCGCTATGACGACAACTCAATCACAATCAGAACGGGTATTGGTGATCGATAAGGATACCGCTCGTTCCGCACTACTAGAACAAGCGCTGACTGATCAGGGCTATGCGGTTGTCAGTCGACTGCATGATACCGAAGGCTTGATTGCGCAAGTGGAACAGATTCGCCCAGATATTATCATTATCGAACTGGACTCTCCCGACCGTGACGTACTGGAACATATGGCCACCCTTAACAGCCATATTCCTCGCCCCGTGGTGATGTTTGCCGAATCGGGAGACAGCCAAACGATTCAAAAAGCGATTAAAGCCGGCGTTAGTGCCTACGTTGTCGATGGTATGAGTCCCGACCGCATTCAGTCCATTATGGATGTTGCCGCGGCCCGATTTAGGGAGTTTCAAGCGTTACGCAACGAACTCAATGATGTCCGCAGCGAACTGGAAGACCGTAAACAGCTAGAACAAGCCAAACGCCTCATCATGAAACATCAGAACTGTACTGAAGATAAGGCCTATACCGCCATGCGTAAAATGGCGATGGATCAAGGTAAAACCATGACACAGATAGCTAAAAATATAATATCAGTACTAGAGATGCTGAATTAAGCATAGGGCAAACGTTATGACACTACTACACAGCCCGATACTGGCCACGCCGGAGAAAATCGATTTAACCCTGGGCTTTTTACCCTTAATGGATTGCGCCCCACTCGTGATCGCCAAAGAGAAAGGCTTTTTTAGTGACGTGGGCCTCAATGTTCAGCTGAGTCGAGAAGGCTCTTGGGCATCCATCCGCGATAAAGTCATGCTCGGATTGCTCGATGGGGCACAGATGTTGGCGGGTATTCCGCTCGCGTCTACCTTAGGTCTAGGCTCGCCTCAAGTACCGATGGTGACGGCCTTCAGTATTGGTTTAAATGGCAATGCCATTACCCTCTCGCACGCATTGCTGGCTGAAATTGATGAGCTAGGTCACGATCCCGAAGACACCTCGGCGAACGGCTTAAAGCAGTTAATTCAATTACGTAAAGCCAATGGACGAGCCAAAATCACTCTCGCGATGGTCTATACCTATTCGGCGCACAGTTATTTGTTACGCTATTGGCTCAGCGCGGCGGGGATCGATCCGGATAACGATATTAATCTCACCGTGGTGCCACCCCCGCAAATGGCGGTGACCATGAAAAAAGGGTTGATCGACGGCTATTGTGCGGGCGAACCTTGGAACTCCGTTGCACAAGAGATGGGCATCGGTAGCCCGGTTATTTCTGGTTATCAAATTTGGAATAACTGTCCGGATAAAGTGTTCGCTGTTTTAGAAAGCTGGCATAACGCGCACCCGGCGACGCATGAAGCCCTGATCTGTGCCTTAATTCAAGCGTCAAACTGGCTTGATCAGCCACAAAACAGTGACGAAGCCTTGGATATTTTGCTGGCGAATGCTTACCTCGGGCCCGCCTTATCCATGCTGCCACAACCGGTTCTCAATCAAGGCAATCGACTATTTTTCCGTTATGCCGCTAGTTATCCTTGGCGCTCACACGCCCTGTGGTTTCTCGAACAGATGCAACACTGCAATCAACTGCAAGACAATACCGATTTACATCAGCTTGCCTGTCAGGTTTATCGCCCCGACCTCTATCGCGCGGTCGCCAGTAAAATGCAACTGCCTCACCCAACCATCGATTTCAAACCCGAAGGTTTTCATGACCGAGAATGGGTGCTGCAAGGGGCCGCTGGCGCCGTTACCATGGGTAGCGATCTGTTCTTTAACGGTGGAACCTTCGAGCCACGTCGGCAGCCATGCTGATAAGCCTTGCCTCGCAGCGCTAACATTGGCGGCGATGGCTAGCCACGCCGACTGATGTCGTCAGTCAAGTATTAAGTTTAAGCGGAGTGTTCAGTTATCAAAGCGCTGTTTAAGTGCCCAATAGCGTTCAACAGCACAATTAAAGTGCATTTTCAGGGCGTTAATGAAGAGCCAACCGGTCGACAAGCTTACAACTAGACTAGATTAAAAATCATAACCTACTGATTAATAATGATTTTAAAAACAATGGCACACTAACTGCTATATACAGCGTAATAAATATAAATATTTGAAACCACTTCACTTGGTTTCACGCATGACAACGACGTCTGCTCTTACTGATAGCGATATCAGGACAGGGCAGGCGTTTTTTTTTGATTAATTTTTGTCACTTCAGGAGCCACACACATGACTCATACACTGCTTTCTAACATGATGAAACGTCGCACACTGCTGCAAAACACGATTAAAATGTTCGGCGCAGTCGCGGTCGGTAGCTTGCTGGCACTGAGTTCAGCACAGGCCAGCGTCGGCGAGCCCGAAAAAGAAGACTTGAAGTTTGGCTTTATCAAACTAACGGATATGGCACCGCTGGCGGTCGCCTATGAAAAAGGCTATTTCGAAGATGAAGGCCTGTATGTTCAGTTGGAAGCTCAGGCTAACTGGAAAGTGCTACTCGACCGCGTAATCGACGGTCAACTCGATGGGGCCCATATGTTGGCCGGACAACCATTAGGCGCGACCATCGGTTTTGGCACTCAGGCGCATATTATTACCGCCTTCAGTATGGATCTAAACGGCAACGCGATCACCGTTTCCAACGATATCTGGGAGCAGATGAAACCGCATATCGACAAGGGAGCGGACGGTAAACCGATTCACCCGATCAAGGCCGATGCGCTGAAACCGGTAGTCGATGCTTATAAAGAGGAAGGCAAGCCGTTTAATATGGGTATGGTCTTCCCAGTTTCAACACATAACTACGAACTACGTTATTGGTTAGCCGCCGGTGGTATTCACCCAGGCTACTATGCCCCTCATAAAGGCGATTCGTCTGGTCAGATCGATGCCGACGCACTACTGTCAGTCACCCCACCACCGCAGATGCCCGCCACCATGGAAGCCGGAACCATCTACGGTTATTGCGTCGGTGAGCCTTGGAATCAGCAGGCTGTTTTTAAAGGTATCGGCGTACCCGTTGTTACTGACTATGAGATCTGGAAAGACAACCCCGAAAAAGTCTTCGGTGTCTCTAAAGGCTGGGCGGATAAGTATCCCAATACCCATATCCGCGTCGTCAAAGCGATGATCAGAGCGGCGAAATGGTTAGATGACAATAATAATGGTAACCGGCCTGAAGCGGTGGAAATTCTTTCCCGCCCAGAGTATGTAGGGGCGGATTACGAAGTCATTGCTAACTCGATGACCGGCACCTTCGAATACGAAAAAGGCGATAAACGCGACGTACCTGATTTCAATGTATTCTTCCGTCATAACGCCACCTATCCGTATTATTCTGATGCTATCTGGTATCTGACACAGATGCGTCGTTGGGGACAAATTGCCGAGCCAAAATCCGATGAATGGTTTATGGAAACGGCGAAAAAAGTCTACCGTCCCGATATCTATGCGCTGGCCGCCAATGCGCTGATCGAAGAAGGTAAGATGGTCAGCCATGAATTCCCGGACTTCACCACGGAATCGGGTTTCAAAGCCCCGCAAACTCACTTTATTGATAACATCACCTATGACGGCACTCAGCCAAACAACTATCTAACGAAGTTTAACATCGGCCTAAAACCCGACACTGAAATTTAACGATTAGCGTCGGTTTAAGCATCCATGGCTAGCAATAACCCGATAGAAAACCAAAGGGTTGTCCATGGGCAACCCGTTGGAGACTGATTATGAGTAGCATCGCACTAAAACTATTAAAACCCTTAGGCTTACCTGAAAAACTGAGCATTGCTCAGCTAATCAAAGCCCTATTGGTGCCATTGAGCGGCATTCTGGTGTTTCTGTTTATTTGGAATATCGCCGCCCAGAATATCCATACCTCACTGGGCGAGTTTCCCGGCCCCTCACAAGTCTACGAGCAGAGTATCAACTTGCTAGCCGAACATAATCGAGAACGGCAAAAGGAAGTGGCTTTTCATCAACGTCAGGATGTTCGTAATGCTAAAAAGCTAGCGAAAAACCCCGATGCGGTGATCAAAACACGCCCCTATACGGGTAAACCCACCTTTATCGATCAGATCGGCACGAGCCTGGTGACAGTATTAGCAGGCTTTTTCGCGGCGTCATTGATCGCCATTCCGGCCGGTATTGTCATCGGTTTGAATAAAACCCTGTATAGCGCCTTCAACCCGGTGATTCAGTTGTTCAAGCCGGTCTCACCACTGGCATGGTTACCGCTCGTCACCATGGTGGTCAGCGCGATGTATGTCAGTGATGACCCGATGTTTGCTAAATCCTTCGTCACCTCGCTCATTACCGTATCGTTGTGTTGCCTCTGGCCAACCTTGCTAAATACCGCGGTGGGGGTGTCGACGATTAGCGCCGACCTTAACAATGTCAGCAAAGTGCTACGCTTATCTTGGCTCACTCATGTTATCAAGATTGTGATTCCCTCGGCGATTCCGATGATCTTCACAGGCTTACGTCTTTCCCTCGGTATCGCTTGGATGGTCTTGATTGCGGCAGAAATGCTGGCACAAAACCCAGGGCTGGGTAAGTTTGTCTGGGATGAGTTTCAAAACGGTAGTTCTAACTCACTGGGGCGCATCATGGTCGCGGTATTAGTGATTGGTCTAATCGGTTTTATGCTCGATCGCGTCATGCTGGTACTACAGAAAAAAGTATCTTGGGATAAATCCGTCGAACTGCGCTAAGGCAGCATTAAGGAGAAAAGTGATGACAGCTAAAAAACACCTTGAGCTCACTGGCGTTGATATTGATTTTCCAACGCCTAATGGCCCCTTTAAGGCACTCAGTAACGTTAACCTGAAGATCGATCGCGGCGAATTTGTTTCCTTGATCGGCCATTCAGGCTGTGGCAAATCCACCGTTCTCAACATTGTCGCCGGTTTATATCAAGCGACTCAAGGCGGTGTCTTGCTGGATGGCAGAGAGGTTAACGAACCCGGTCCAGAACGCGCGGTGGTGTTCCAAAATCACTCATTGCTGCCATGGCTAACCGCCTATGAAAATGTTGAACTGGCCGTCAAACAGGTTTTTAAACACACCAAATCTAAAGCCGAAATGAAAGAGTGGATCGAATACAACCTTCATTTAGTGCATATGGATCATGCCATGCATAAGCGCCCCGATGAGATTTCCGGCGGCATGAAACAGCGTGTCGGTATTGCCCGCGCACTGGCGATGGAGCCAACGGTGATGTTGATGGATGAACCCTTTGGTGCTTTGGACGCCCTCACCCGCGCCCATTTACAAGATTCACTCATGGAGATTCAAGCCGATCTAAATAACACCGTGATTATGATTACTCATGATGTTGATGAAGCCGTACTCCTCTCCGATCGCATCGTGATGATGACCAATGGCCCCGCCGCCAGCGTCGGTGAAATACTCGAGGTCAACTTAGAGCGCCCCCGCCATCGCCTTGAACTGGCCGATGATCCGCAATATAACCATTATCGCGCCGCCGTTTTAAGCTTCCTCTATGAAAAGCAGAGAACGCCCGGCGAGCCTACGGCTAAGCCCATCAGTCAGCAAACGCCTGCAGCATCCGTTGCCGCTGATGCAGCTGATACCGAGGCGACGACCACGGCGGTCAAAACGGCAAAAAAGCCGATCTCCGCGGATGAACAAGCCGCCTAAACACGCCATCGTTGGTTCTTTTTTACCCGGCTATTGCCGGGTTTTCTGCCTTATTTGATCGCTACTTTTGCGACTGCAGCAAGAACGCTATTCAGGCTTAAGCAAAACGCCATAGCAACGCGCTAACAACAAAGACTCTTGACTGTGCACATCCGCTAGAACATCACCCATCTCGCCCTAACTCAGTGCAACTATATTTACAAATAACACAGACAAAAACACCTAAAACATAATAACCAATTGAAAAACAACGATATTTAAAAAACAGGCACACTCCCTGCTATATACAATGTGCCTATCTTAGGCTTCTCATATTTTTTGGACAATGGTGTTCATCATCTAGTACTTCGTACTGGTCGGTGAATGCCATTTTTTTTTGGATTTTTTTTATGCCTAAAGCTCATCTCATCATTATTGGTAACGGCATGGCCTGTGGTCGCTTACTGGACGAGATTCTGAAACGGAATCCGGATCAGTACCGGATCACCGTCTTCGGTGCTGAAGGTTATGCCAACTACAATCGCATTATGCTCTCACCGGTACTCGCAGGAGAGATGCACGCGGACGATATCGTCACTCATTCACCACAATGGTATCAAGATAACCATATCAGCTTACATAGCGGCGATCCTGTGGTCGACATCGTCGCGGCGAATAAAACCCTCACTTGTCAGAGCGGTCAGACATTTCGGTATGATACGCTCGTCTTCGCAACCGGCTCCAATCCGGTCATGCCGCCCGTCGCTCAGGATTGCGAACTCGACGGTATTCTCAGCTTTCGCAAGCTCGATGATATCGATCGGATTATGGCTCGAGTTACACAGATAGAGCATGCCACGGTAGTCGGCGGCGGCTTGCTCGGACTCGAAGCCGCCTGGGGTTTACGCCAACAAGGGCTGGCGGTCACCGTTATTCATCGTGGCGAGTGGTTACTTAACCGTCAACTCGATCCGAGCGCGGGCAAACTCCTGCAACACTCACTGGAATCTCGCGGCATTCAATTCAAACTCAACGCTGAGATCAGCCAGTTTACGAGTCAATCGCAGCCGACGTCAGATCAGCACACCAATTCACAGACAGCAGCCTTACGGCAGATCCGTTTAAAAGATGGCACTCAACTGAATACCGAATTGGCAGTCATTGCTATAGGCGTCACCCCTAATCACGCACTGGCGAAGGCCTGCGGGCTTAAATGCGATCGCGGTATTCTGATCGATGATCAGCTGCAGAGCTCCGATCCGCATATCTATGCACTGGGAGAATGCACTCAGTTTGGTGAACACACCTTCGGACTCGTCGCGCCGCTGTGGGATCAAGCCGCCGTACTCGCCGACCGCTTATGCCGTCTATCAACCAAGCGCTTTCGCGTACAGCCCTGCGCCACCAAACTCAAAGTATCAGGCATCGACCTATTTTCTGCTGGCGAATTTCTGACTAGCCCCGATAACGAGTCGGTCACCTATCAAGACCCCGCTAACGGCATTTATCGTAAGCTCATTTTCCGTCAACAACGCCTGACAGGCGCGGTGCTGTTTGGTGCCGTCAACGACGGCAACTGGTATTTCGAACTCATTCAGTCACAACAAAAAGTACAACATCTGGCCCCCGACATGATTTTCGGTCGACGCTACTGCGATAGCGCAGCCATCACCGAATCAACCTCGGACAGTACGACCGAAGTGCACACTTCCCCCTCTGAATTAAGCTTAGCAACAGGAGCGATCTCATGAATAAAACAAAACTGGTCATAGCGGGCAACGGTATGGTTGGCCATCAATTCTTACAGAGCTTAGCTGATCAAGATCAGCTCGCACATTTTGAGATCACCGTTTTCTGTGAAGAAAGCCGGCTCGCCTACGATCGGGTTCATTTGAGTGCTTACTTTTCTGGCGCTAGCGAAGCAGACCTCGCGATGGGCAATGCCGATCTCTATCGTCGCTGGGGGCTGAATGTGCTCATCAATGAAACCGTTATCGCTATCAATCGAGATGCACAATCGATTACCACCGATAAAGGTCAAACACTCAGCTACGACAAATTAGTCTTGGCAACCGGCTCGTACCCCTTTGTGCCACCCGTACCGGGCCATGATCGACCGCAGTGCTTGGTTTATCGCACCATCGATGATCTGGAAGCGATTGCCGCGGCAGCCAAAAATGCCACCGTGGGCACCGTGGTGGGCGGCGGACTCCTAGGGCTAGAAGCGGCCAAGGCACTCACCGATCTCGGCCTAAAAACCCATGTGGTTGAATTTGCTCCACGTTTGATGGCGGTGCAGTTGGATGATGGCGGTGGTGCGCTGCTACGACAGAAGATCGAAGCACTGGATGTCAGTGTGCATACGGAAAAGAATACTCAGCTGATCGATGATGGCGAGCAGTGTGTACACAAAATGAATTTTGCCGACGGCGAGGTATTGGAAACCGATCTTATCCTGTTTTCGGCGGGTATTCGCCCACGGGATGAACTGGCCCGTCAAAGCGATCTTGAGGTTGGTGAGCGTGGCGGCATCGTCATCAATAATCACTGTCAAACCTCAGACCCATCAATCTACGCCATCGGCGAATGTGCCCTCTGGAATCAGCAGATTTTCGGTTTAGTCGCGCCTGGCAATCAGATGGCTAAGGTCGCCGTCTCTCACCTCACCGGCGGTAGCGACACGTTCACCGGCGCAGACATGAGCACCAAGCTGAAATTAATGGGGGTTGATGTTGCCAGTATTGGTGATGCTCATGGCCGCACGCCCGGTGCACGCAACTATACCTTCGTGGATGAACGTGAAGCGGTTTATAAAAAGCTAGTCGTCTCTGAGGATGGCAAATTATTACTCGGCGCTATTCTGGTGGGCGAAGCGGAAAACTACGGCACATTATTGCAATATATGCTCAACGGCATTCATCTGCCAGAATATCCTGACACCCTGATTCTGCCTAACCGTGGTGATGATGAACAAACTGGACTCGGGGTCGCGGCACTGCCAGAAACTGCACAGATTTGTTCCTGTCATGATGTCAGCAAAGCCGATGTCCGAGCAGCGCTCGATAGCGGTTGTTGTAGCCTTGCGGATGTTAAAGGCAGCACCAAAGCGGCGACCGGTTGCGGTGGATGCTCTGCCCTCTTAACCGATCTAGTGAATCATGAACTCGAAGCGATGGGTATCGATGTTAACCGTGATCTCTGCGAACATTTCCCCTATAGCCGTCAAGACCTCTACAACATCGTGCGTATCGAAGAGATTCGTAGCTTTGATGAGTTACTCGATAAACATGGTCAGGGTCATGGTTGCGAAATCTGTCGCCCTGCGGCCGGCAGCATACTGGCCTCTTGCTGGAACGATTATATCCTCACCGAACAAAACGTCAGCCTGCAAGATACTAACGATACGTTTATGGCCAATATGCAAAAAGACGGTACCTATTCGGTGGTGCCTCGAGTGGCCGGCGGCGAGATCACCGCTGATAAACTCATTGTTCTCGGGCAAGTCGCTAAACAGTATAACCTTTACAGCAAAATCACCGGTGGCCAACGGGTTGATCTGTTCGGTGCACGTTTAGAACAGTTACCTGAGATCTGGAAGATTCTCATTGAGGCGGGCTTTGAAACCGGCCACGCCTATGGCAAATCACTGCGTACCGTTAAATCGTGTGTCGGTAGCACCTGGTGTCGCTTTGGCGTTGATGATAGCGCTGGGCTCGCCATCGATCTTGAGAATCGTTACAAAGGCCTGCGGGCACCGCACAAAATAAAGTTTGCAGTGTCTGGCTGCACTCGAGAGTGCGCCGAAGCACAGAGTAAAGATATCGGCATTATCGCTACCGAAAAAGGCTGGAACCTTTACGTCTGTGGTAACGGCGGCATGAAACCTCGACATGGAGATCTGTTTGCCACCGATCTCGATCGTGACACCCTCATCACTTATATCGATCGCATTCTGATGTTCTATATCAAAACGGCTGATCGCCTGCAGCGTACCTCCGTATGGATGGAGAATATGGAAGGCGGATTGGACTATCTACGAGACGTTGTCATCAACGACAGCTTGAGCTTAGGTGATGAGCTAGAACAGCAGATGGCGCAAGTCGTATCGACCTATCAGTGCGAGTGGAAAACGACCCTCGAAAACCCTGAAGCACTGAAACGCTTCCGTCATTTTGTTAACTCCGATGCGCCGGACAACAATGTCGTTTTTGTCGAAGAGCGCCAACAGATTCGCCCAGCGACAGCCAGCGAAAAAAGCACCCTGAAGGCCGAACCGATCAAGCTGGTTAGCTAAACAAGAGGATATTATCATGACAACGCCCAACTGGACTGCCGTCTGTAATCAAACCGATTTAGTGGCTGATTCTGGCATCTGTGCACTGATCCAAGACACCCAAGTAGCCCTGTTCTATATCAAAAAACAACAGGCCGTGTTCGCGGTGTCTAACCACGACCCCTTCAGCCAAGCTAACGTCCTGTCACGGGGATTAGTTGGCTCTAAGGATGATCAACTGTTTGTCGCCTCACCGGTGTATAAACAGCACTTCTGCCTTAAAACAGGCCGCTGTCTAGAGGATGAAAACACTCTGATACAAGCTTGGCCTGCCCGTATCGAAAAGGGTCAAGTTGAAGTGCTGTTTTAACCTCACTTTAGACATATTGATATCTCAGTCACACAGGAAGCCTAGCCCATGACCCATACAGCCAACCCGGAAACCTGTCAGGTAAAAACCACCTGCCCCTATTGCGGCGTTGGCTGTGGTCTCAAGGCAACCGTCAGTGCCAATCAATTGATTGCGGTTAGCGGTGATTCATCACATCCTGCTAATGAAGGTCGCCTCTGCGTGAAGGGTGCGGCACTACACGAAACCACGGGGCTTGAAGGACGCTTGCTAGAACCTCAGATCAACGGCCAAACCGCGAGCTGGGATGCAGCCATCGAACATGTGGCGCAGGGATTTCGTCAGATCATTGAAACACACGGCCCAGATTCCGTGGCGCTGTATCTCTCTGGACAGATTCTCACTGAAGACTATTACGTCGCCAATAAATTAATGAAAGGTTTTATTGGCTCGGCTAATGTCGACACGAATTCGCGCCTGTGTATGTCATCTGCGGTGGCGGCGCATAAACGGGCGTTTGGTGCCGATCTCGTGCCAGGCTGTTACGAAGACCTCGAACTCGCTGACCTACTGATACTGGTTGGCTCCAATACCGCTTGGGCTCATCCGGTGATTTATCAGCGCATTCTAGCGGCCAAGAAACAACGCCCGGCGATGAAAGTCGTGGTTATCGATCCCCGTCGCACCGCTACCTGCGATATGGCCGATCTACACCTAGCCCTTAAACCCGGTAGCGATGGTTATCTATTTACCGGCTTACTCAGTTATTTAGCCGAACATCAATCCCTCAACAGCGACTTTATCGCACAGCATACCGAAGGCTTTGAGGCCGCCCTTGCGGCAGCAAACGCACATACCCCAAGCCTGTCACAAACGGCGCAGCTATGTCATATCGATGAACACGATCTACTGCGGCTGTATCAGTGGTTTAGCAACACCGATAAAACCGTGACGCTGTTTTCTCAGGGGATCAATCAATCATCCTCCGGCGTTGATAAAGGTAATGCGATTATCAACTGTCATCTAGCCACGGGGAAAATAGGCAAACCGGGAGCCACGCCCTTCTCCATTACCGGCCAACCCAATGCGATGGGTGGTCGAGAAGTCGGCGGTTTAGCCAACCAGTTAGCCGCTCATATGGATTTTAGCGATCCCGCCAATATCGAATTAGTACAGCGTTTTTGGCAAGCCCCACAGATGGCGCGTACTGAAGGACTCAAAGCGGTCGATATGTTTCAGGCCGTCAGTGAAGGTAACATCAAAGCGATCTGGATTATCGGCACTAACCCCGTCGTCAGTATGCCGGATGCCGACGCTATTCGTGCAGCGTTAACGCAATGCGAACTGGTGGTGGTATCCGACTGTATCGAAAAAACCGACACCACCGACTGTGCCAATGTATTGCTACCAGCCACCGGTTGGGCGGAAAAAGACGGCACAGTGACCAATTCAGAACGCGTTATTTCGCGTCAGCAAAGCTTTTTATCGCCCGCCGGTAATAGCCGTCACGATTGGCAGATTATCTGTGCCGTAGCACAGGCGATGGGCTTTGCTGAGGGGTTTGCATTTACCTCACCGGCAGAGATCTTTGCCGAGCACGCTAAGCTGTCAGGCTATCAAAATAAGGGACAGCGCTTTTTCAATATTGCCGGGCTCGCTAACTTATCCGCCACCGAGTATCAGCAATTACAGCCCACGCGATGGCCTATCCTAAAGGGGCAACATCAAAGCCCAGCACGCTTATTCACCGATGGCCGATTCAATACCCCCTCAGGCCGCGCCCGAATACTGCCGATTACGCCGCAAGCGCCGCTGAATCAAACCTCTGAGGATTACCCCTTAGTGCTCAACACCGGTCGAATTCGCGATCAATGGCACACCATGACACGTACCGCGAAAGCCAGCCGTTTACTCAACCATATCGATCAGCCCTATGTCGAACTATCGCCACAAGATGCTCAGCGCTATGGTATCGCAGCACACGATCTCGTCGAGGTTCGCAGCACTCAGGGACGCTGCCTCATTAAAGCCAAACTATCGGCGGATCAACCAACAGGCTCGGTGTTTATGCCGATTCACTGGACCGCACAATTTACTTCTGAAGCCAGAGTCGATAGCTTATTCAACACCATTAAAGACCCCCTATCCGGTCAACCTGAAGCGAAACATTGTCCCGTCCAGATAAGTAAAGTTGTAAGCCGCTGGCAAGCCGTGCTGATTACTACACACGCATTCACAACACTGCCTTGTGAATACTGGTGCAAAATCCCGCTGACTCATGGGTTTCGTTATGAGCTGACAGGCTTACAACCCGTTGACGGGGCCGCGTGGCTAGAGACATTAATGGGGCCCTTGCTTGACCCCAGTGCCGATCGCATTGAACTAAAGACAGCCTCGACTTATCGTTTGATCAGCTTTCAGCAACAGCGGCCTAAGCATCTGTTTTTCGCCTCCACTGGCTCACTGCCTAGCCGTCAGTGGCTGAGTAAACAGTTTGATCAACCGATTGAAACCGCCGCGCAACGAATGGCATTATTAGCGGGCAAGCCGATACAGAACCAAGATGATAGTGGCGCGATTATTTGCAGTTGCTTTGAGGTGGGCGAAAACGCCATTCGTCGAGCGATCACAGAAGGTGCTAACAGCACCGACAAACTGGCCACTCAGCTAAAATGCGGAAGTAACTGTGGCTCTTGTTTGCCGGAAATAAGAGCGATGCTTAAGTAAGCTTTACAAGTGGGTTGGCCCCAAGCTTTTAAAATGGAACCTTTAAAATGGAACCTTTAAAATGAGACCTTTAAAATGAGAGGGTTAGGCGTGCGTTTAACCAAGGTTTTAATCGCGCATTAGTCGTTGATATCAAAACCATGATTTAATTATATCCAGATAGCCATTATCCCAGGCGACTGCGGCCCACACCACCCACGTCATATTGAGCATCAGAAAGACCGCGGCAGACCCCATATCTTTAGCGCGCCCGGCTAATTCATGATAATCCGGCCCCCAGCGATCAACTACCGCCTCAATGGCTGAATTGACAATTTCAAACGCCAAGACTAAAAAACAGCAGGCTAATAACAGCGCTAGTTGCATCCCCGATTCGGCCAGCCAACAAGCGGCAGGCAATAAGACAACCGCCGCCACGGCCTCGTAACGAAATGCGGGCTCTTCGATCCAAGCCGCTTTAATCCCTTGCAGTGAATATTTAGCGGCAAAATAAAAACGTTTAATTCCGGTCCGTTTAACCTGATACATCGACATAGCTACTGCTGATTAACGAAGCCAAGCATTAAAACATGAAAATAAAAACCATACTATGATCGATACAGTGATGTCATCAAGATGTAAAAAGCGTTAACGATCAGCAATATGGTCAAGGGAAGGTGCGTCTCGCTAATCGCAATCACCAGCGCTTGAGGAGATGAAAAAATCAAAAAACAGCCCGAAAAAGAAAATCACCGCAATATCAGTTTAACCATAAGCCATTTGAATGCTATAGTTAATGAAACCTCTCCGCACGACCCTATCAGAGATACCTTTAGAGATTCTTTTCAGATCTGTTCGCTAAGGATCTATCAGCAACAACCTCTGAAAACCGGTTGCGAGGTCTGCCAAGGATGTATTGATAATCTGCAGTCATTGCAGAGCCGTAAGGATAAATCGTTTCTCTCAGGAAAGTTATATTATCAAATGCTGAATAATGAAGTAGATGAGAAGCTAAGCCTTCTCAATTTAGAACAATTAAACAGTCTGCTGGATAAACTTAAACAAAAGGCTGCCGAAAAAAAGCAGGCGATTAAAGCCGCCAGCAAGTTACCCCCTCGCACCCAAAACGATATACAAAAACTCGCTGAGCTGCAGGGGCTAGACCTGAGCGGTCTAATGCGGGAAATATCCAAACGCTGAGCATTAATTCAGGCCGTTCCTATATATGACCGCAGATAATCAAACCCGACCGCTTAAGCGGACATTCAGTGTTGCCCCTATGATGGAGTGGACAGACCGCCACTGTCGCTATTTCCACCGACTCATCAGTCAACATGCCGTGCTGTATACCGAGATGGTCACCACCGGTGCATTGATTCATGGCGATCAAGCACGCTTTCTTCGCCATAACGACGCCGAACACCCTCTCGCACTTCAACTGGGTGGCAGCAATGCCGAAGAACTCGCCCTCTGCAGCCGCATGGCCGAAGACGCCGGTTATAATGAAGTCAATCTCAATGTTGGCTGCCCTAGCGATCGCGTACAGAACAATATGATCGGCGCGTGCTTGATGGCTCACCCTGAATTGGTGGCCGAGTGCTTAACCGCCATGCAATCACGTGTCGCCATCCCCGTCACCGTTAAACATCGGCTGGGCATCGATGCGATGGATAGCTATGAAGAACTGCATCAGTTCGTCGCCACCGTGAGTCAATCTGGCTGTAAAACCTTTATCATTCATGCCAGAAAAGCGATTCTGCAAGGCTTGAGTCCAAAAGAAAATCGGCACATACCGCCCCTCAACTATGAGTGGGTTTACCGT
Organism: Amphritea sp. 1_MG-2023; assembly: GCF_030547545.1. Classification (GTDB taxonomy): domain Bacteria; phylum Pseudomonadota; class Gammaproteobacteria; order Pseudomonadales; family Balneatricaceae; genus Amphritea. Next base: position 59,229 of record NZ_JAUOQE010000017.1, on the reverse strand, counting down.
ATCAAACAAGCTTTTCCACACTTGGAAATACTTATCAACGGCGGTATCAAGACATTGGACGAAACTCGAGCACATCTGCAACAGGTCGATGGCGTCATGATCGGTCGTGAAGCCTATCATAACCCCTATATGATGGCAGAAGTGGATACTCTTTATCAGCCCGATGCCGCATTACCCACGCGACTGCAAATTATCGAGCAGATGTATCCCTATATTGAAGCCGAACTCAAACAAGGCTGTTATCTCGGCCATATTACCCGTCACCTGCTCGGGCTGTTTCACGCTCAGCCTGGTGGCCGTCAGTTCCGCCGCTATCTGAGTGAAAACGCTCATAAGGCGGGTGCCGATGTTGATGTATTGAAACGCGCAGTCGAGAAAGTCGCGACGCTTTAAAAGCCTGACAAACGATACTGACTCAAAAGATTGACTTAAAAGACTTACGTTAAAGATTGACTTAAAAGCCTAACTCAACAGACTTACGTTAAAGATTGACTTAAAAGACTTGCTAACAAGCCTTAAGGAAAATAAAAACATGGAAAGCCAGCTCGATCAGCTTAAAAAAGTAACCACCATTGTCGCCGATAGCGGCGATATTAATGCCATCAAAGATGCCAGACCGGTTGATGCAACCACCAACCCCTCTTTGCTGCTAAAAGCGAGTCAAGATCCGGCCTATCGCCCCTATCTCGAACAAGCGAAAAGCTGGGCGTTAAGTCAAGGCGGTAATGAGGCTGAGCAACTGGCGAATATGACAGATAAACTAGCGGTGTTAGTTGGCTGTGAAATTCTCACGTTAATCCCCGGTCGTATCTCGACAGAAGTCGATGCAAGACTGTCATTCGATACTCAGGCAACGATAGCTAAAGCGAAAAAACTAATCGGTCTGTATAACGAAGCCGGTATCAGTAACGATCGTGTACTGATTAAAATCGCCGCCACTTGGGAAGGTATAGAAGCCGCCCGTCAACTGGAACAAGCGGGGATTAACTGTAACCTCACATTACTCTTCGGCTTCGCTCAAGCGATTGCCTGCGCCGATGCCGGTGTCTTTCTCATCTCCCCCTTTGTCGGCCGTATTCTCGATTGGCATAAAGCCAATAATCCCGCAGACACCGACTTTAGCGGTGCAAAAGATCCTGGCGTTATCTCCGTTAGTCGCATCTACAACTATTACAAGCAGCATGGTTACACTACAGTGGTAATGGGCGCTAGCTTCCGTAATAGTGAAGAGATTCGTCAACTCGCTGGCTGTGATCGACTCACTATTAGCCCAGCGCTGATCGCCGAATTAGCGGACACCAAACTACCATTGGATCAGAAGCTATTCGCCAACGATCCACGCTGCAGTGAAGCCAAACTTGAAAACAGCGAACAGGCTTTCCGCTGGGCCATGAATGAAGATCCGATGGCAACCGAGAAACTGGCTGAAGGCATTCGTAACTTCGCCGCCGATCAAGTGAAGCTAGAGCAACTACTCAGCCAACTTTAAAAACCACCATCGGTAGCGAGGCACGCCCTCGTGCCGATGAGTTAGTTTAACGCCGACCTCGGCGTAAGGCACCCAAGGGGCATGTGCACACCCTCTACAGTAGGAGCCTGCCTCTAGCGGCGATATAGACAAACATCGAGGTTGGTTTAATTAGAATTGATCATCATCGAAGCTGACAATCTGACCATCATTCACCAAGAACTCTCGACGTTGCAGGTAAGCATCACGCATGGCGGTATAACGATCGCCACTGAGCAGCTGCTCGGCGCCTAATAGCTTCATCCGCGTGTCGATAACCCGTAGCGTATATAGCTGATTCCGGGTCGGAATCGGGTCGATCTCGCCAACAGGATCAAGCATCGAATCGGGTATTAGGCCGATACCGTCACGCACATTTGAAGGCCCTAGAAACGGCAACACCAAATAAGGGCCGGTTTTTACCCCCCAATAACCTAGCGTCTGACCAAAGTCTTCATTATGCTCGGGCAAGCCCATCGGCGTTGCGACATCGATTAAGCCGACCAACCCCACCGTGGTATTAAAAACCACTCGACCTAAATCCTGCCCCGCAGCCTCACCCTTCAACTGCAACAGGTTATTCACTAGGCTGCCAACATCACCCAAATTACTGAAAAAATTGCCGATACCGGCTTCGAGTATATTGGGGGTAATCGCTTTATAGCCCCGAGCAACAGGTTTCAGCGCATAACGATCGAGGGCATCATTAAAGCCGAACATCGAACGGTTAAACCCCTCCCACGGATCAACGTCGGCATTAACATCATACTCGTCAAACGATGACTGAGATTCCACCGTTGACTGCGCAACAGCCGGCAATGACAGCGATAATAGCAGCGTGAAAGAAGCGGTAAACAAGTGACGTGTAACAACTGACATGGGCAGCATCCCTAACTGAAAGCGGTATATAAGCGCTATTGTGCATCAGGCCCCGTAAAAATGCGAACAGGAAATAACCCCCTTTAAATATGGGGATGATTTCCTCTACGCTATACAGTCGTCATAGACAACAGCAATAGACAAAAATCAGATAAACAAAAAGGGCCCCGAAGGGACCCTTTTCTTAAGCTTTATCTCGTTAAAAGATTAGAAGCTTACGTTATAACCGATAGCGAAGGTGTCTGTAGCTTCTCCAGCTGTTTCAGCATCGCTACTAGCTTCGATGTAGTTAGCAAATACGAATGCTTGCTTACCCAGCTTCTGCTGAACTTCAGCGATATAGCGCTTGCCTTGATCAGCACCAGCAACATCATCACGGAAATCAGTGTAAGAACCCAGCAGTGTAGTGTTACCCATAGTGTAAGAACCCGCCAGAACAACGATTGAGTCATCACCGGTACGGTTAACTTCGTCGTCTTCAACAGACAAACCTACGTAAACATCACCAGCACTGTAGCTTAGGCCCAAAGAGTTGATGTTTTCATCAACAGTACCTTTGTACTGCAATGTAGACAGAGCTACAGCGAAGTTGCCCATGTTGTATTGAGCAGCAAGGTGAGTCGCATCAACGTTATCGTCAGTATCCTGAGCATCAACACCATTACTGTTACGTGCTACGATTGCAGCCGCTGCTTGGAAACCACCAAAAGATGGAGTCACGTATGCAGCAGTGTTACCCTGACGTGCGCCAGTGCCATAGTTGTGAGTTGTTTCAGTGTTAGCAGCCGCCATGATATCGGTTTTAGCAACGGTCCACAGGTAAGCTGGGATCCACTGACGACCAACGGTTACAGTACCGAAATCACCGGTAGCACCAACATAAGCCAAACGACCTTTAGATTTTACAGCATCAGAATCATTTACATCTACATAAGTAGAATCTAAAGAACCGGTTTCAGTGCTAACGTAAGTTTCGAAGTGTGCGATGGCAGTCACACCAGAGTACAGTTCAGAAGTTGCCTTGATACCGATACGTGACGTGTTATCGCCGATATGCAGATCTGCACCATCAGCATCAGTAGCTTGAACACGCAAAGAGCCGTACAGAGTAGCATCAGCTTGAGCAACCATTGGAGCCGTCAGAGCACCGGCAACAGCCAGAGCGATCAGAGACTTTTTCATTAACATTTCCCCTTCAATATTTAACGTACTAGTAGTTAAACTTTTTGTCGAAACTTTAAGTTCAGCTTTTATAGTCAAACCTTTAAGTCGAACCTTTATTGTCAAACCTTTATTGTCAAACCTTTAAGTCGAACTTTTTAGCCTAACTTTAAGTCAAACTTTATAATTTCTTATCGCCTTGCGTCATCAACTACGCGCGGCTAACAAGAAAAATACTATAATTGAGAATTATTTCAATCAATTAAAGAAATAATTTCTGACATTATATGCGCTACAAAACTAATTTTACAGGTTAACCCGTCAATCAGCTATTAATATCGGCATTGATCAACGGAAGCACTGGCTTAATTCAACGAGATACTTAACGAGCGTTACTCACTCAGTTTGTCTCTTTTAATCAAGCCAGCGGTTAGGTTTATCTACTGTAGACTCCGCAATGGCGACAGCCAACAAAGCATAAATAAACTATCAGACCGACTCAACAGCACCACTTAAAAATAAATTGCACGTATTACAGCATAGCAATGCGGTATTCGCAATACTTTAGACCGAGTATTTTCGCAAGTATTTAAGGCATTTAGCTGCTTTTATTCAGTGATAACGACCTCTGATACCGATCCACTCGGCAGCCGTTATTAAAGCCCGCACTGCTAGACCATCAGCGAAGGTTGTCTCGCCCGTTTATGACTTAAAACGTTATCCCAGTTGTTGCCACAGCTGCTTTAAGCGCTTTTCAGACACCGTGGTGCGTGTGCCTAACTGCTGCGCAAATAATGAGATACGATACTCTTCGAGCATCCAACGATAATGTTCAAGCGCTTCATTATAACGTTTATGCTGACGATCGAGATCGGCTTGCGCATGATACTGCCGCGTAAATTGTTGTAGCTGCTCACTCAGCAACCGTTGTCGCGGTAGTTCGCGTTGATATTTTTCTAACCGCTGCACAATACCTTTGAGAAAACGCGGATAGGCTTGTAACTGCTCAGTCGGCACCGAAATCTGAAAATCTTTACACACCAAGGCATCCAACTGTTGACGCATATCATTCAGAATCGTGATCGCTTGCAAGTTAACCGACCCCGACAGCTGTTTTTGAATCGCATGAAACTGTGTGGCGATATCCGCTAGGCGTTCGGCTTGCTGCTCCGCCTGCTGACAAAACTCGCTACGATAACGATTGAGGCAATCATCAAACGCTTGCTGTGTGCGAATATCGTCAGTCTCCGTTAAAAACGTTGCCATCACCGCACTGAGTAAACACTGTTCGTGTAGCTGATGACGCGGCTGTACCTTGGCCAGCAAGATGGCACTTTGTTGAAACTTAGGTAAACGATTTTTCACAAACCGAACTTGCTCGCCTAATTGTAACAGTAGCAGACGCGCCAACCCCAAGCGCGTTTGATGGGCAGCCATGGCGCTATCATCAAATACTTTGAGTTCGACACTCTGCCCAGCATCCTGCAAACCGGGATACACCTCAAGTTCCAGCCCGCCGGCCTGCTTTAGGGTAATCGCTTTCGGTAGATCACCAAAATCCCACGTCGTGATACCCTTGCGACCCCAGCTTTCCGATGGTGCTTGAGTCAGCGCCTGTCGTGCCTGCGCGCCAAAATTCTGCTGTAAACGTTGCAGATCACGCCCCTCGGTGACCACTTTACCCTGTTCATTTTTTAGCCGAATATTCACTCGATAATGATCATCCAGCGTCACGGCATCGAAATCGTCTTGAGTGATTCTAACGCCGGTCATGCGTTTCAGATGTAACGCTAACGCTTCATTTAACGAGCCTTCGGCAAACACGGCCGCCTCGATAAAGGCATCGACATAATCGGGAATCGGCACAAAGTTTTTACGCAGTGCTTTTGGCAGCCCCTTCAATAACGCCACACACTTCTCTTTGAGCATCCCCGGCACCAGCCATTCTAGCCGTTCCGGCGCAAGCTGATTGAGTAACACCAGCGGTGCTTGCAACGTAACCCCATCATCCTTGGCACCGGGTTCGAAATGATAACTGAGCTTTAACTTCGCTCCGTTGAGCAGTAACTGTTCGGGATAACTCGTGCGCGTCACATGATCGGCGGAACGTTGCAGAATATCCTCTTCCTGCATAAAGAGTATGTTAGGGTGCTGCTGTTCGACCGTGTTACGCCAGCGTTCAAAGCCCGCGCCATTAACCACAGCCTCACCCTTATGCTGTTGTAAGCGCTGTGTATAAAACTCATCGAGGCTGTCTTCGTCCACCAGCAGATCGCGACGCCGCGTTTTCGCCTCAAGCCCTTCGATAGAGGTAAGTAAGTTGCGATTATGGCTAAAGAATTTTCCTTGCGTACTAAACTGCCCTTCAACCAAGGCGCTACGAATAAAGATCTTCTGACTCACCTCGGGATCGATTCGACCATAATGGACGCTACGCCCCGGCACAATAATCAGGCCATAGAGCGTCACTTGCTCTTGCGCCACCACTTGTGCTTTTTTCTTCTCCCAGTGGGGTTCTAAATAGCTACGTTTAACGAGATGGCCCGCGAGGGATTCAGCCCAGAGTGGATCAATTCGCGCGACCATGCGCGCATATAAGCGACTGGTTTCGACCAGTTCGGCAGCCATCACCCATTTAGGCGCTTTTTTATACAGCATCGAGCCGGGAAAAATAGTGAAGCGACGGTTACGTGCCCCAAGATACTCTTTATTTTCCTGCTTAAAGCCCATATTACCCAGCAAGCCGGTCAACAAGGATTGATGCAAGGCATCATAACCAGCCGGTTGAGCGTTCTCTTTATAATCGAGGTTGCGACAAATGAGATGCAATTGTCGATGCACATCGCGCCACTCACGCATGCGCATATAGGAGAGAAACTGTTTCTGACAATACTTTCTCAGTTGATTCTGACTGAGCGCTTGACGCTGCTCTTCATACAGCTTCCATAGATTGATGAGGGTAACGAAATCGGAGTCTTCATCGGCATATTCGCGATGCTTCTGATCCGCCGCCTGCTGCTTTTCCATCGGTCGTTCGCGGGGATCTTGCACACTCAGCGCACTGGCGATGACAATCATCTCACTGAGACAGTTATTCTTGGCCGCAGCTAATAACATTCGACCGATCTTAGGGTCGACCGGCAAGCGACTCAGTTGTCGCCCTAGCGGTGTCAGCTGACGCTTATCATTAACCGCACCCAGCTCTTGTAACAGATTGAAGCCGTCATTAATGTAACGGGAATCCGGTGGATCGATAAACGGAAACTGATCAATCGCGCCGAGCCGCAGGTTAAGCATCTGTAAAATAACGGCGGCAAGGTTAGTACGGCGGATTTCAGCATCGGTAAACTCAGGCCGAGCGTTAAAATCATCTTCGCCATAGAGACGAATACAGATCCCTTCGGCTACCCGACCGCAGCGTCCCTTACGTTGATTAGCACTGGCTTGCGATACCGGCTCTACCGGTAACCGCTGTACCTTAGAGCGATAGCTATAACGACTGATACGTGCCAAGCCTGGATCAATCACATAGCGAATACCCGGCACGGTGAGTGAGGTTTCGGCGACATTGGTCGATAACACAATACGTCGCCCTGCCCCACGCACCGATGAGAATATTTTATTCTGCTCGGCGACACTTAAGCGGGCATACAGCGGCATCACTTCGATATGCCTTAGACGCCCTTGCAGAGTTGCTTTACGCAGATACTCAGCGGCTTCGCGGATCTCTCGCTCACCACTGAGAAACACTAAGATATCCCCCGCACCAGTGATGCCTTTTTGACGTTCGAGCTGTATCAGCTCTTCCGTAGCACAGACAATCCCCTCGGGAATACTTTTTTCACTGTTATCATCCATCTCTTCGAGGGGACGATAATGTAGTTCAACCGGAAAGGTACGGCCTGACACTTCGATAACCGGCGCATCATTAAAGTGTTTCGAGAAACGCTCGAGGTCGATCGTCGCCGAGGTAATGATGACTTTAAGGTCGGGACGCTTCGGCAGAATACGGTGCAGATAGCCCAACAGAAAATCAATATTCAGGCTGCGCTCATGTGCCTCGTCGATGATCAACACTTCGTAACGTTCGAGATAACGATCGTTTTGCGTCTCGGCCAACAGAATGCCATCGGTCATCAGCTTAATCAGGGTATTATCCGCGACCTGTTCGGTGAAACGCACCTGATAACCCACCGTACTGCCTAACGCCGTGTGCAACTCTTCGGCGATACGGTTAGCCACGGTTCTGGCGGCCAAACGACGTGGCTGTGTATGACCGATGAGGCCGACACGACCTAAACCTAACTCTAAACAGATTTTAGGAATCTGCGTGGTTTTCCCCGAGCCGGTTTCACCTGCAATCACCACCACTTGATGGTCGGCAATCGCTTTAGCGATCTCTTCACGACGTCCACTCACCGGGAGATCAGGGTAGCTGATCGTTGGCTGATATTCACGTAGGGCAACACGCTGTTCAGAGCGCTGTACTGCGTTCTCAACTTCATCCTGCATTCGATCAGAGGGTTTATGTTCTTTGAGTCGTTTTTGCAGTAGCTGAATTTTTTTCCGAAGCGCAAAGCGATCGGCAATCAAACAGTTATCTAAGCGCGTATAGAGTTGCTTTATGGTAGCAGTCACAATGGGATTTTCAGTTTACAAAAGGTTTAAATTCAGGCGTGTCCAAAGCAACGGCTGAGCGGCTGTTGCACACCTTCGCGAAAGACGATCATCTCGCCCGTTTGCAGCTTGCGCCAGTGTTCGTTATCGGTCAGCGGTTCGGTGGTAATCACCGTGACGATATCGTTAGGGGTGGTTTCTTCACAGAAGTCGACCGTTAGCTCATCATCCATTAACCGTGCGCGACCAAAGGGCGCCCGACGCGTGATCCATGAAAGCTTAGTGGAACAATAAGCGAGCAAATATTCTGACTCGGTGAGTAACATATTAAACACCCCCAGCTCGCGCAATTGATCAGCACAACAATGAATAAATTCAATAACTTGAGAAAAGTCACTGGGCCGCTCGGGGAAACGTTGCCGTACTTGCCCGAGTAACCAGCAGAAGGCATATTCACTATCGGTGCTACCCACTGGATGATAAAAATCCAACGGCAGATCAAATAAGCGTTGATCTAGCTGACCGTTATGAGCAAACGTCCAGCTATAGCCCCACAATTCACGCGTAAAGGGGTGGGTATTTTCCAAACAGATACTGCCGACATTCGCTTGGCGAATATGGCTAATCACCGTTTTACTCTTGATGGGATGCTGCTTAATGAGTTGTGCGATCTCTGATTGACAGCTAGGCGCCGGATCATGAAAGACCCGCAACCCTTTACCTTCATAAAAAGCGATACCCCAACCATCTTTATGCGGACCGGTTTCACCCCCCCGCTGCATCAAGCCACTGAAGCTGAAACAGATATCGGTCGGCACATTGGCACTCATCCCCAACAATTCACACATGGTTTAGACGTTATCCTTAGTCGTATTGAGAGTCACTTTATCTGGCAGAGAATCGATCGCTTCAACACCCGATTCAACCCGTGGCACATGTTCCAACACACCGACCTCTTTCATGCGGCGTTCACCGATGAAATTGCCTTCCGGATGAATCGCCATCACTTTACTTATCACCGTTGCAACCACTTTGCCGCCGCGATCAATTTCGAGTTCATCACATATAATCTCGCCTTCGAGTAAACCGCACACGGTAATATGGTTCGCTTTAACCACGCCATTAACATGACCATTTTTACCGATGGAGATGTTATCCAGCGATGACACATTACCCTCAAATGTGCCATCGATATGCATGCGGCCGATGATACTCATATCACCGCTAAATTTATTGCCTTCAGCAATAATCGTTATTGCTGAGCCGTTTGCAGCACCTGATTTAGTGGGTACATTTTTCGTAAAGAAGCCCATTTTATACCTTTTACTTCTGAAAACAGTGAATCGAAATTACTTATATTCCACGCCATAAAGGGCTTCGGATCGATCGGTCGAAACAGGTGACGCACCTCATAATGTAGATGCGGACCGGTTGATCGACCGGTATTACCACTCAAGCCGATTAACTGCCCCTTGCTGACAAAGGTGCCGCTTTTAATTTTGACATCGCTGAGATGCGCATAATAAGTTTTGAACCCTAACGCATGCTGTAGAATTATCAGCTTACCAAAACCACTCGACTTATGCGTGCCCGCATATTCCACCGCGCCGTCAGCGGTCGCATAAACTGGAGTACCAATATTCGCTTTAAAATCAATACCGTTATGCTTGATCCTTTTCTTCAGGATCGGATGCATCCGCATACCATATGAATCATTGATACGTAGACCATCAATCGGCTCACCATTGGGTAACACGCTGAGAAAAAACAGCCGTTGATTGGTCATCACCGTCAGGGCATCGGCACGATTTGAGGTCATATCCTTGGAAGGCGGTAAGCCTAGCAGATCTTCAAGACCAAACAGGCTGGCATCCAAAGTTTCGTTGAGTTCACCGATACGCAGGTTTTCTGCCTGTAACTTATCCCGCTCGACTTTAAGTTCTTGTAGCGTTGATGACAGCTGATCGAGCTGACCTTTTTGCAGCTCTTGCGTGCCTAAGGTCATCTCATATTGGCTGGAGAGCGAATTAATCCCTTGTTCTAGATTATCCAGCTCATCCGATGTTTTCACTAACAACAGGTTAGAAATAAAAAAACTCAAAACAGACATCAACAAAAAAAGGATGAGCAGATACCGAGCCAATTGACCCAGCGTATACTGCCGGGATCCCTGCGCAGTTGTTAATGTTATCACCAGTTTTTTACGCAGCATGAAGGTAAAACCAAGAATCGCAATAATAAATATCGGTGAAATATACCTTTATTGGGGCCAAAAGTCATAAAAATGACATGAAAAAGCCATCACCCTATGCCCTTAAGCCCACCGCGTTTAATCCTCGCCTTTATCCTTACCGCCCATGGCCGGTGCGGCAGCAATAATTCGATCCGCTAAACGTGAAAACGGCAAGCTCTGCACCCAAACTGTTCCCGTGCCAGATAAGGTCGCTAACCATAAGCCCTCGCCACCGAGAAACATCGATTTCAAGCCTTTGACCATCTCGATGTCATAATCAATACCCTCGCTGAAACCCACTAAACAACCGGTATCGATGCGCAGCGTTTCATTATTCAGCTGCTTTTTAACCACGGTGCCGCCGGCCTGTATAAAGGCCATGCCATCGCCATCCAGCTTTTGCAGAATAAAGCCCTCCCCGCCAAAAAAACCCGCGCCCAGTTTACGCGAAAACGCCACTGACAATCGCGTACCGAGCGCCGCACAGAGAAAGGCATCTTTCTGACAATACAATCGCCCACCGGTTGCCGCCATATCCACGGGCACCACCATGCCGGGATAAGGTGCGGCAAACGCTACCTTACGTTTAGCGGCGCCTTGATTTGAGAAATGCGTCATAAACAATGACTCACCGGTCACCATTCGCTTACCGGCAGAGAAGAGTTTTGAGAACATGCCCTGTTCTGGATCGGCACCATCGCCCATTTTAGTTTCGAAACTAATATCTTGTTCCATGTAATTCATCGAACCGGCCTCGGCGATGACGGTCTCACCCGGATCGAGTTCAACTTCCAACATCGGCATCGAGTCACCGATAATTTCGTAATCTACTTTATGACATTGCATTGTATCGCTCCTGAATAGCCACTAATTGCCCCACTGTTGCATCAGCGGCAGTATTATCGCCAAAGTCACCACCGAGGCTAAGGTGGTCACCATAATCGTTGCCGAGGTGAGTGTCACTCGAGTGTTATATTGTTGTGCCAACACATACACCATGGCCCCCGTTGGCAAGGCGGCCAGTACCACCGCGCTGGCGGTCCAGAAAGGATCAAGCCCTAACAATAACGCCAAACCAAAGGTTATCAGTGGATGTAGTACTAATTTCACCACCGTCAGCCACAGTAACTCAACACTAGCGCCCCGAACCGATAGACCACTCAACGAGATACCCAATGCAAACAGTGCCACCGGTGCGGCAGACGGTGCCAACATCTGCATCGGCGCTAGAATCATGGTCGGCAGACTTATGCCACTGATGGATACCAGCATTCCTAACAGGGGCGCCATCATCACTGGGTTTTTAAGCAATGCCTGTACGAGCAGCTTTTTCAGCATTGCCTGCAACCCACCTTGACGGTTTTGCAGTTCTGATATCAAAGCAAGCACTAAAATAAACACGAGGCTACTCGCTAAGGTGGCGATAATCACGGGTAACGCGCCTCGTTCACCGAACATAAAGTAGAAGATCGGCACTCCCATATAAACGGTATTGGCCCAAGTAGAGTTCAAGGCGATAATGGTCCAATCGAGCGGCTCACTGAGACGCATTTGTCGCCAACTTAAAAAACCGATCATGATGGCGATCACCGAACCACCGAGATAAACGAGGATAAAATCCCATTGCAGCATCGCTTCAATATCGACCGCTGCCGTGGATGTAAACATCAGCGCAGGCACCGCAATGTAATAAACATAAAGATTTAGCGCGGAAGCACTCGATTCTTCTAATACGCCGCGACGGGCCGCTCCCCATCCCAGCAGCATCAAAATAAATACAGGTATGACTATATCAAACAGCAGTTGCATCGATGATTCTCAAATTCTCTTAAGGTTAATAATAGCGGCCATATTGTGGCCCCTATTGAGCCACTGACGCGACGCTTTCATACTTAGCGGCGGTAACGCTGATGATCGGTTATACGCTAACAACGCTTGATAACAATGCTTGATAACAATGCTTAATAACAACGTTGTATAACCGCGTTACAACGCTTAACCACTCGGCCAACGAGTGATCCTCGATGAATCGGTTATTCTGTTTCAGGATGCCCGCAGCAAGCCATTTATCGCGCTGATAGCGCATCGACAACAAACCATAAAAAAGCCTGCAACGCGTCGCTACAGGCTTTTTTCTCCATCGTCATGTCATCGCGTTAAATCGTTTGCGCTTCAACCAATCGATAGCAGGGACGATATTCTTCGTAATCAATTTTCATCCGTCGCTGCTGAACAAAAGAGGCCAACAGTCGATCTAGCTCGCTCACCAGTTCCGCTTCACCACTCAGTTCAAACGGACCAAACTCTTCAATTGCACGGATACCGGGGGCTTTAACATTACCCGCTACAATCCCCGATAACGCCTTGCGTAGCGTTGCTGCTAACAAATAATCCGGCTGATCTCGACTGAGATCCAGCGCTGACATGTTCTCATGGGTAGGTTCAAACGGCTGCTGCAACTCGGATGGAATATACAGTTGCCAGTTAAAATGAAACGATTCGCCGGTCGCTTTACGATACGCGGTGACTCGTTCAAGCCCCGCTTTCATCTTCACCGCGACATCATAAGGATCATCGACAATAATGTCATACAGCCCCGCGGCCCGATCACCCAAGGTGGCCCGAATAAACTTATCGACAGTCTCGAAATAAGCCTCACTGCCCGCAGGCCCAGTGAATATCAGCGGCAACGGACAAGCGCTATTACGTGTATGCAGCAGAATACCGAGCATATACAAAATCTCTTCGGCGGTACCGGCTCCCCCAGGAAAAACGATAATACCGTGACCAAGACGCACAAAGGCTTCTAGGCGCTTTTCAATGTCCGGCATGATAATCAATTCATTCACAATCGGATTTGGAGATTCGGCAGCAATGATACCCGGTTCAGAAATACCGACATAACGTGCATCGCTAATACGCTGTTTCGCATGCCCAATGGTGGCGCCTTTCATCGGCCCTTTCATCGCGCCTGGGCCACACCCCGTACAGACACTCATGCCACGCAACCCAAGTTCATAACCCACCTGCTTGGTGTAGATGTACTCGGTTCTATTGATCGAGTGTCCGCCCCAACAAACCACTAAATGCGGTTTGACATGGGGTTCAAGTGCTTTCGCGTGACGCAGAATGTGGAACACCATGTTAGTGATCTGACCACCTTCCTCTAAACCATCACAACATTGAGAGGCAAACTCATCACCCACATAAAGCAGATCGCGCAACACGGCAAATAGATGTTCTCGTATCCCCTGAATTATCTCTCCATCGACAAAGGCGCTGGCGGGCGCATTAATCAACTCTAACTGAACGCCGCGATGCTTCTGACTTACTTTAATATCAAAATCTTTATGTTTTTCGAGTACCTGCTTGGTACTATCCAACTCACTACCACAATTGAGTACAGCGAGGGCACACTGCCGGAACAGCGGATATAAACCCGCCTCATTGCGATCCTGCAGTTTTGCAACCTCATAAGGTGAAAGTGTATCGAGGCTATCCAATGGCGTAATATTGGCCGTTACAAATTGCTCTGTCATCATAGTCTTGCCCTCTAAATAAACACCCCAGCGCAGAAAGTATTTCCGGCTGTCGATAGGGCTTAACAAATCCCTTGATATCGCTGTCCGATATCTCTCCCTGCTCCGTCTAAAATATATAACTCAGATTACAATATAGTTAATAATCAAGTATAGCTCCAGTAACTTGTTGATAAGAAACAATTAACTATTGATCAAACTTTCAACAAAGCGAGGTACCTCGCGGCTAGCAGGGCCATAAATATGACGATCGAAGGCGGATTGAATCGTCGACGGCTCTAGGTTAATTTCGACAGTTTCAGCCCCCACACTGTTGGCTATTTCGACCAAACCGGCCGCCGGATAAACATGCCCCGAAGTGCCAATCGAGATAAACAGATCGCAACTTTCGAGGGCCTCATAGATCGCCTCCATCTGCATTGGTCGTTCACCAAACCAAACGATATTAGGTCTTAGCGTACCGCGTTGATCGCAGCAATCACAAGCATCATCGATAGTGACCACACCATGATGCGAGAACACCTGTGCAGACGCAGTACACCTTAGGCTTAACAATTCACCGTGCATATGAATCAGGTTTTGACTGCCCGCCCGCTCATGCAGATTATCTATATTTTGCGTCACCAACAGTAGCTCGGCGGATGGCTGTGCGGCTATCGACTGTTCCAATCGGGCAAGCGCCTGATGCGCTGCATTGGGCTGAATATCAGGCGACATCAGTTGCGCTCGGCGTTGATTATAAAACCGATGGACTTGCTGCGGATTTTGCGCAAATGCCTCTGGCGTTGCGACATCTTCAATCCGATGATCTTCCCATAATCCATCCGCCGCGCGAAAGGTTCTAATCCCCGATTCAGCCGATATGCCCGCCCCCGTGAGAATGACTATTTTCTGATACTGCACAGACCGACTCCATAAAATAATGCTAAATCATGGCTTTAATCCTACGCCAACTTCTGCTTAACTAACTAGGCAGACCGAATTTTTTTTAGCGGTAACTGCGCCAATATCTGAGTCGGCTCGAGAAGGAAACCCGTATGAGTGCTGATAAACTCTATATCCTCGATACCAATGTTTTATTGCATGATCCGAACTGCCTGTACGAATTTAAAGAGCAGGATGTCGCCATTCCAATGACCGTCCTGGAAGAACTCGATAACATAAAGGACCGTAAACAAAGCGTGGCACAGGAAGCGCGCCACGTAATTAGAGCCATCGATAATATCCTCAGTGCAGCCACCCCATCACAAATTCTCAAAGGTGTACAAATTCTTGTTCCCGGCACCGAAGATAACACCAAGCTGGGCAAACTCAGCATATTCCCCGATCATGAACTAACCACCCGTCAGGGCTTTCTCCCGGATAATACCAATAACGACAATCATATTATTAACTGTGCACTGCACCTACAGGGCAGTGATCCTCATCGTGAAATTGTGCTGGTCACCAAAGATATTAATATGCGTCTCAAGGCGCTCGGTGCAGGCTTACAAAAAGTTGAGGATTATCGTAAAGATCAGTTGGTATCTGATTTAGATTTGCTGCCCTCGGGACACTTTCATATTGAGGGTAACTTCTGGGAAAACGTCGATAAAGTTAAAAGCTATCAAGACGGCGCCAACACTTACCATAAAGTTAACCCCGATCTGCTACCCAACGCTTATCCCTGTCAGTATATCTACGACGATTCGAAAGATTTTGCCGCCCGTGTCGTTTCAGTCAATCACGAAGAAATCGTATTGTTAGATCTTGGCTACGATAAATTAATGCAGCAAGAATGCTGGGGTATTCACCCCATCAATATTTTTCAGGCATTCGCTATGCAATCGATACAAGATCCTGATATCGATCTGTGCTTACTCAATGGCGCGGCCGGTTCGGGTAAAACCCTGATTGCGCTAGCCTGTGCACTCGAGATGGTGATAGAACAGGGGCGCTTTAATAAAATTATCGTAACCCGCTCAACCCCACCAGTAGCGGAAGATATCGGTTTTCTACCCGGTACTGAAGAGGAGAAAATGACTCCTTGGCTAAGCTCTATCCACGATAATCTAGAAGCGATGCATGAAGGGGATGAACGCCCTCAAAGCAGCGTTAAATATGCGATTGAGAAGGCTAACATTCAGTTCAAATCACTCAACTTTTTGCGAGGTCGTAGCATTCAAAACGCGGTGGTTCTCATTGATGAAGCGCAAAACCTGACACCACAACAGCTCAAAACCATCCTAACCCGCTGCGGTAAGGACAGTAAAATGATCTGCTTAGGTAATCTAGCGCAGATTGATTCCAACTATCTAACCGCCTTAACCTCCGGTTTGACCTATGTTGTCGAACGATTCAAAGGCTTTGAAGGCGCCTCATCGGTACATTTAGAGGGTATTTTCCGCTCTAGATTGGCCGAATACGCCGAAGAACACCTCTAACTCAAACGCCGTATTATTCTTCACAAGCCGTTACCTTGTAACGGCTTGTCTGACTATTACGTCAGCTCAACATTCATGCATTCACTCGAAACACGTGTCTGAGGACAATTTTTTCGAGACTATTTAGTTCGTGATTATTTGTTCAAGACTACTGACCCGAGACTCAATTGCCCGAGACTATTTGCTAAAACGCTGAGGCAGTGTTACCTCTATGCGAGTTTTACTTGTATCCCGAGGGTTCGCGGCGCTACACTGCGATGATGATTTTACGCCGCTACTTTATCTTTCTCATTCGAGCCTATCAATATCTGGTCAGCCCATTTCTCGGACCAAATTGTCGGTTCTATCCTACCTGTTCGGCCTATACGGTTGAAGCAATTGAAACCCATGGTATTTTTAAAGGTTGCTGGCTAGGCCTCAAGCGCATAGGAAAGTGTCATCCGGGTCATCCCGGTGGCTATGATCCCGTGCCACCGGCATGCTGCAGCGTCAAACCACCGCCCGATGATCACGCGTCTGGAGCACCATAGCGTCAACGCCGTGATCTTTGCATTGACCTTATCTGAGCAACTTATCTGCATTGAGCTTATTTTCATTGACCTTAGCCGCGAAGCCAGCTATAGCTTAACTATCTGATTTATAAATACTGTTTTAAAATATTTATGCATATAAAGGATATAGATGTTTAGCTCACTGACCGTTATTCTCATTGTCACTTTATATATGGCGGTACTGTTCGCGATCGCCCAGATGGTAGAGCGACGTATTAGTCATCGAGGCGAAGGCTTTAAAGGCCCTTGGATCTATGCCCTTTCGCTGGCGGTTTACCATACTTCTTGGACCTTTTATGGCAGTGTCGGCTTTGCCGCCAGTGCTGGGTTGCAATATCTCGGCGTCTATCTCGGTGCCATGCTCGGGATTGCCTGCTGGTGGATCATTCTAAAACGGATGGTGCATGCAAAAGAGACCTTTCATATCACCAGTATCGCCGACTTCATTTCAACCCGATATAACCGTTCTGAAGCGATTGCCGCGTTAGTCACCGTGATGGCGCTGTTCGGCATTCTTCCCTATATCGCCTTACAATTAAAAGCGCTGACCGGCTCATTTCAATTAATCACAGAACAACAGAGTTCGGCGGTGAACGGGGATATATCCGGTCTACTGATCACCCTCTTCATGATTGCATTCACGATTATGTTCGGTATGCGTAGGCTCGACCCAACAGAACGTCATCAAGGCATGATGACCGCCCTAGCGGTCGAATGCCTCGTTAAGCTAGTCGCCTTTATCGCGGTCGGCTGTTTTGTCAGTTTCAGCCTATTTAATGGCTTCGATGATATTACCGAACAGCTATTCGAGCAGGGATTCGAACGTGTCATTCAGGTAAGCGGCACCGCAGATTCTGGCGTGATGTGGCTAACGCTGATTGTTCTTAGCTTTGCCGCTATTCAAAATTTACCACGGATGTTTCATGTGGCCGTCGTGGAAAATGCCGATATCAAACATATCAAAACAGCGATCTGGGTGTTGCCGCTGTATATGATTTTGATCAACCTATTTGTCGTCCCTATTGCCGCAGGGGGTCTACTCATGGGCTTACCAGAAGCCTCGGCTGACTTTTATGTTTTGCTGCTGCCACAGCTAGCGAATAATAATATTTTGACGATGTTAGCCTTTATTGGTGGTTTTTCGGCCGCTACCGGTATGATCATCATTACCACCATGACACTCTCGACCATGGCAGCTAACCATCTGCTGGTGCCAATCATCGAAAGAGTCGCCATATGTCGATGTATTAAGCCCTATTTGTTACAGCTACGCTGGTTATTGGCAGGAGTAATTCTCTTAAGCAGTTATGGGTTTTCGATAGAGTTCAGTGATGCTTATATCCTCGTCGCCATCGGGTTGATCTCGTTTGTCGCCGTATTACAATTTTCACCCGCCCTTCTCGGCGGTCTTTTCTGGCGCCGAGGCAACAGCGCAGGTGCATTTGCAGGCTTATTAGCGGGTTTTTTAATGTGGGTTTATACCTTACTCATTCCGGCTTTTATCGAACACGGCTGGCTAGATAGTCGTATTCTGCAAGAAGGTCTACTGGGATTGTCAGTGTTACGTCCCGAAGCGCTATTTGGCCTCGAACATCTCGGCTCTATTCCGCACAGTGTGGTTTGGACGCTGCTGGTCAATATCAGCTTTTATATTCTGGGCTCTCTCCTCTATTCGCCACATAAAGTTGAGCGTAGCCTATCGACTGAATTTCTCAGTGCAATGCATCCGGTCCCTTTCCGACAAGCCCGTCCGACCGGCTTAGACCGCTATATACCCCTCAGTGATAAACTCAATGAAGCGCAAACCTTACTAGAGGGCTATTTAAGCAGTGAAAAAGCCAAAGCCGCGCTGACTCAAATGACAGAAGATCTACAAGTCAGTCGAAAAAGTCATATTGCCATAATTGAATTGCTCGAATTTCACCGTATGCTAGAACACACCCTTGCTGGCTCTATTGGCTCTGCCAGTGCCCATAAAGCGGTGGAAAGCAATATTCGCTATAATGAGCGGGAATCGGCGGATCTTAAAGCGCTATACAAACACCTCGTGACCGAACTCAATCAACACCCCGAAGATGCACAACAGACACATGCAACCGGGATGCAAAACTACGGTTTGATCAACAGCTTGCAAAACAAAGTGAAAAAATACGAACACATTATCGGGCTACAAGATAAGCGAATAGCCGGCCTCACGAGCAAACTTGAAGCCCGTGATAAGGACATCTTTCGTTATCGTTTGGAAACACAGAAAGTGCGTCTGGAAAACGAAACGCTAAAACGAGAGGTCGATGTGGCTCTGAATATTGATCCACCCAGCGATACGACCTAGATACAATCTAGAGACAACCTAGCAAGCCTAAGGAAGGTGCGAATAAGTCAATGACGCCTCTGGCTTACAGAGAAGCTGGAGATCAAGGCAACCGTTACAGGCATACTGGTTGTACGTCGAAAAATGTTAACGCTGAGATCCTGCTTCTCTGAAAGCCTCGAAGGGAGGACATAACGGGATTATTCGCACCTTCCCTAACCACTAAAAAAAACAGCCGCATAAGCGACTGTTTTGTGTGAGTTATCGAGACGACTAAACGAGTTAATCGTTCTCGTGCTTGTACTGATGCACATCCATTTGTGGGAAAGGAATAGAGATACCTTCCTCATCAAAGCGTAACTTAACGCTTTCGGTTGTATCAAACTTAACGCCCCAGAAATCACCCGATTTAACCCAAGGACGCACAACAAAGTTGACACTACTATCGGCTAATTCAGATACCGCGATCACCGGTGCAGGTTCTTTCAAGACACGTTCATCACTGGTTACGATTTCTTCGAGAAGCGCTTTGGCTTTCTTCAAATCATCGCCATAACCGATACCAAACACCATATCGACACGACGCGTATCACGCGCAGAGTAGTTGGTAATAACACCGCTATAGATATTACCGTTAGGCACGATCACTTCTTTGTTGTCTCCCGTGCGCATAATGGTATTGAAGATACTAATATGTTCTACAACACCCGCAACACTCGCCGCTTCAACAAAGTCGCCCTCTTTAAATGGACGGAAGATAATCAGCATCACACCCGCCGCAAAATTTTGCAACGAACCTTGTAAAGCCAGACCAACGGCCAAACCGGCAGCACCGACCAAGGCAATCATTGAGGTTGTATCAACCCCTAACTGATCTAATGAGGCAACCACTACCACCAGCAATAATAAAACATTGGCAATCGCGGTAATAAAGTTAACCAGAATATCTTCCATTTTCCCCTTACGGAGAATTTTACCCAACAGAGATACTAAGAACTTCGCAACCATCCGACCAAGAATAAAGATAGCCGCAGCCATCGCTATATTGATCACCCAAGGGATGACGTATACATCGACAAAAGATAGATCCATTTCCATTTCCTCTTCTTAAAATAAGCAGTGCTATCAGAACATGTATTTCACAATAGACGCATAAAGCCAATCTACTCAATACAACGCTGAGCGGCCTATGTTATACAGTTAAAATATCTCATAGTCTGTATAAAAAAGCTCGTTTAAAGCCATTATTAACACGCTACAATAGTCGCATGACTCACTCCCTTAACATAGCCACACATGGTACGGTATCGCTCGATGATTATCCTGTCATGACCGCTTTAACTTACTTGCCAGCAAGCCCGTTTCAATCGCGCCTTTTGGCTGCATTGACAATCAGAGCGATATGATGCCTAGCCAATTTCAACTGCGTGACTATCAACGTGATGCCGTAGAGGCAACCCTAAACCACTTTCGTAAAACGGATGATTCAGCCGTCATCGTGTTACCCACCGGTGCGGGTAAAAGCTTGGTGATTGCTGAACTCGCGCGCTTAGCTCGCCGTAAAATTCTAGTGCTGGCCCATGTCAAAGAGTTGGTGGAACAGAATCACCAAAAATATTTGAGTTATGGCCTGCAGGGCGGCCTCTATTCTGCTGGTCTTAAGCAAAAGCAGGAACATTTTCAAGTCACCTTTGCCAGTGTTCAATCAGTGGTACGTAACCTACAAGCGTTTGCCTGCGAGCATTCGCTGGTGATCATCGATGAGTGTCATCGCGTTAGCGATGCTGAAAACAGTCAGTATCAACAGATATTCACTCAACTCAGAACCTTCAATCCGCAACTCAAACTCCTCGGTTTAACCGCGACGCCCTACCGCATGGGGATGGGATGGATCTATCGCTACCACTATCGCGGCTTCTGTCGCAGCAGTGAAGCACGGCCTTTCGAACACTGCATCTACGAACTCCCCCTGCAATACATGATTAAACGCGGCTTTCTCACACCACCACAGATGGTGGATGCGCCGATTGCACAGTATGATTTCTCGGCCCTCAATGCCAATCGATTCGGCGGCTATGCGGAAGCAGAGGTGAATCAATTATTAGTCAGTCATCCCCGCGTCACGCAAGCTATTTGCCAACAGATCGAAAGCCTCGCCGCTGAACGTCAAGGGGTGATGGTGTTTGCGGCAACGGTACGTCATGCCGAAGAGGTCTGTCGCTACCTGCCTCTAAACGAAACAGCCCTGATTACCGGCGCCACTGACAATGCCGAACGCGATCAGCGCATTAATCAGTTTAAGCAGAAACAGCTAAAATACCTCGTTAACGTCGCCGTACTCACCACCGGGTTTGATGCGCCTCATGTCGACTTCATCGCCATTCTCAGGCCCACGCAATCAGTCTCGCTGTTCCAACAGATTGTCGGTCGAGGGCTACGGCTCGCCGAGGGTAAAGAGAACTGCCTGATAATGGATTACGCCGGTAACGGCTTTAATTTATTTGCCCCCGAAGTCGGTCGGGCCAAGCCAGACAGTAGCAGCGTACCGGTGCAAGTGTTCTGCCCTGCGTGCGAGTTCGCTAATATTTTCTGGGGTAAAACCGATGACGACGGTCATATCATCGAACATTTTGGTCGTCGCTGTCAGGGCACACTGACAAAGGCAAATGGCAGCCTGAGCCAATGCGATTATCGCTTTCGCTTTAAAGAGTGCCCGCAATGCAACGCTGAAAATGATATTGCCGCTCGCCACTGTCACCAATGTGGTCATGCCATTATTGATCCCGATGATCAGCTTAAAGCCGCCCTTAAACTCAAAGATGCTCGCGTGATTCGCTGCGCCGGTATCTCCCTGACCGATGCCAAGGGAAAATTAAAGATCATCTATCACGATGAGCAGGGAGAAGAGCTGAGTGAATGGTTTGATCTACAAAACCCTGGGCAGCGTAAACGTTTTAACGATCTGTTTGGCCGCCGTTTTGATCAAAGCTTAACCCCGCGACAGTTTAGTTCGACCGATGAAATACTCGCCGTTGCGTCGCGATTTAGCGCACCGGATTTTGTCGTCGCCCGCAAAGCCGGGCAATTTTGGCGCGTCCAAGAGCGCATTTTTGATTATCAAGGGAATTACCGTAAAGCCAATCAACTCTAAGCTGTACGTAAAGCTTTGCGACAGCCTAAGATGTTCGACCTTCACGGATCGCCTGCTCGCCTTTCGCGATACCTTCTAAGCTTTTCATCCGATCGACCATTAACTCGTAATCAGCTACGTCAAGCCAATAGGCTGATGGCTGACCCTGCTCAGTTATAAGAATAGGTTCTTTTGACTCATGCCGCTCAGCAAGCAGCTTCATTGCTTGTCGCTGTAGCGTCGTGACGACTTCGGTGCTCATAGTAATACCTTAGATCAAAATGTATCACGATAATATTACTCCGCTTCAGGTAAAACTAACGCCGTAATTACCTGCCGAAACGTAGTTGGTTTGTGCTACATAAAGCACAAACAAAGCGATGCAGTGGAGGGCATAGAGATGACCCAGACAAAAGCATGGGTAAACCTGAACAGTTAAGGCATAACCTCTCTGACTTTTGGTCAAAGCGGATTTCTCAGAAAGACCGATTAATTTATAATTTTGACGATAACTCAATGTATATTTTTGCAATCGGCGGTCACTACGAAGATTATTGATTCACTGGAATCCTAACGCTTATTGCCAAGTGTGTTATACGATGCGTGCGATATGAGGAACTCGATAATTTTTATTCCGCTGTTGTGGCTAAGGAAGGTGCGAATAAGTCAATTACGCCTCTGGCTTTCGCGTATCTGGCCATTCTAATGTCCGCAGAGAACATAACGGACTTATTCGCACCTTCCCTCAAGCTCGACCAACGATAATGACCGAGTAACTCAACCATACCTGCCCGAGCCGGATTCAACTCAATGTACCTCATTACCGTCAGGATGCAGTAAAGGGCTTTGCCCCCTTTAACTAAAATATAAATACCCTGACACACCTGACACAATAACAGTCTAAAAAAAACGGCTCACCGAGCCGTTTTCAAAGATCTTGCCAATGCTAAGCTTAACTCACTAACCAGACTTCTCTCGCCCATTCCCAAACGGTGGTCCATTCCTCAATCTCACCACTTTCTGGCGTCCAGTAAACCACGGCCCCCTCAATGGTTACGGCGTAGAAACCACCGTCATGAGCGCAGATTGGCGTGTGTTCACGGGATAAACCAATCGACCAAGCGTAAGCAGCCACTTCCGGCAGATGCGTATGGGAGGATGGATCGGCCACCGTCACCGGTTCAATAGAGCCACAGATAACATCACTGACCGTCAATAAAAACTCTTTGAAATCCGGATAAAGCGGCACACAGATCTCTTCTTCTGCGGCGACGACATCATCGAAATCCGGTAGATCCAAAGGGGTCACAACGTCAATATTCGCGTCGCGCAGTGCATCAATTACATCTTGCATATCGTCCCCATAAACCTCTTAACCATTCTTGCTGAAAAACTATCCGAACCGTTTTAAAGCAGCTCAAGTATCGCTTCGGCGCTACTGACTTCAAATGTTTTAGGCTCCTCAACATTGAGGGCCGTCACAACGCCATCTTCGATAATCATCGCATAACGACGCGAGCGCACGCCACCAAAGGAACCGCTATCCATTTCCAGTCCTAGCGCCTTGGTTAACTCAGCGCCGCCATCAGCGACCATGGTGATCTGTTCCGCATTTTGCGATTCAGCCCAGGCTTTCATCACAAACGCATCGTTCACAGAAAGGCAGGCGATAAGATCAACGCCTTTACTGAGAATCTCATCCGCTTTGACAATGTAACCCGGCAGATGTGAGGCAGAACACGTAGGCGTAAAAGCCCCCGGTAATGCAAACAACACCACTTTCTTACCCGCCAAAAGCTGCTCAGTACTCACCGCCGCCGTTTCACCCGCGAAGATAGTGCTAACACTGATAGCCGGAATTTTATCGCCTACTTGAATCATAACTATTACCTATTGAGCTGTTATTAAGTGCTAAGTAACACCGATACTGCATAAAAGCAGATCATCCAGTATTTCATGCGATAAAGAAAGCATAAACAGAGCGAAACAGC
Organism: Amphritea sp. 1_MG-2023; assembly: GCF_030547545.1. Classification (GTDB taxonomy): domain Bacteria; phylum Pseudomonadota; class Gammaproteobacteria; order Pseudomonadales; family Balneatricaceae; genus Amphritea. The sequence continues at coordinate 34,887 of NZ_JAUOQE010000017.1, read as the reverse complement.
GCGCTATTGGCAACCTCTCGAACGATTGCGACAAAACCAACAAATTTATCACCTAGCCATCCGCTCAACCGGCTCTCGGCGATGAAAGCTATCGCCGAACGGAGCTCGCCGGCTAATGAAATAGATCACCTCCGGCGATCGAACAATATTAAGGTTGAGTCGCTTGTTCCAGCCTCGCCGCTCTATTTGCCGCCTCTTGCTGAACGTAACGATTGATATCATCGGCAAACGGTTTAAGCTCACTCGGATGCGTCGGTATTGTCGGTATATCCGAGGTTAATTCGGTTGATTCGACCGGCTTCTGCGGTATTTTCTGCGGCGCCATCTGCTGCATGCTCAGTAAGCCAACCACCAATACCACAATCATCAATATGATCAGTCTCATAACCCCTCCTATGGTCGTGAAACAACCCTATGTCTCTACAACAATCTCTCTACAACAATGTCTTTACCAATAATGTATCTATCAACAATATACCGATAATACTGCATCTTTTAACCATAGCAGAAGACGCCTTTAACGAGACCGTCAACGCAGCATCACGGTGCTTAACGATTTCCCCCATACCCTCATATCCTAGCCCCTCATCATCCTCAGCCCCCATATCAGCCAAAACACTGAGACTTTTCAGGGGAGCGGCAGGCAAGGCTTAGCGAGCGACGCGTAGGGTTCTTACACGAGCGAGCGTCAACGCAGCATCACGGTACTTAACGATTTCCCCCATACCCTCATATCCTAGCCCCTCATCATCCTCACCCCCATATCAGCCAAAACACTGAGGCTTTTCAGGGGAGCAGCAGGCAAGGCTTAGCGAGCGACGTGTAGGGTTCTTACACAAGTGAGCGTCAACGCAGCATCACAGTACTTAACGATTTCCCCCATACCCTCATATCCTAGCCCCTCATCATTCTCACCCCCATATCAGCCAAAACACTGAGGCTTTTCAGGGGAGCGGCAGGCAAGGCTTAGCGAGCGACGTGTAGGCTTCTTACACGAGCGAGCGTAAACGCAGCATGGCGTTTCTCTGGAAAGCCTCAGCAAATACGAGGCAGTGGTTCGGCCGCCACCCAATCCACCATACGCCTGCCACCAAACACCGTTTCCATCTGCACAAATTTAAGGGGATCGGCGGTCACCTCTCCGATAATCGCGGCCTCTTGGCCTTGTGGATGTTGTCGCATGATAGCAAGCAATTGTGCGGCCTTGTCCGCAGGACAGAAGGCCACCAGCTTGCCTTCGTTGGCAACATAAAGAGGATCGAGCCCCAGAAATTCACAGGCAGCACTCACCTGTGGCTTGATCGGAATAGTCGCTTCTTTAATCGAGATACCTACCTGACTGCTTTGCGCGATTTCATTTAGAGTGGCGGCCAACCCTCCCCGCGTGGGGTCTCGCATACAGTTGATTTCGGGCACCTCGGTGACCATTGCGGCGACTAGCTCATGCAGCGCTTGGCTATCGGATTCGATCGTGGTTTCAAAGCTTAGCCCTTCACGCAGGGACATGATGGCCACTCCATGATCGCCTAGGCTACCCGATAGGAGAATTTTATCTCCGGGTTGCACTCGGTTAGCCGACAGGTTTAACCCCTGTGGCACCACGCCGATACCGGTGGTGTTGATAAAGCAGCCATCGCCTTTGCCCCGCTCCACCACTTTGGTATCTCCGGTGACAATGGCAACACCGGCGGCTTCTGCCGCTTGCGCCATGGCAATGACAATACGTTGTAAATCTGCCAGTGGAAATCCCTCTTCTAAGATAAAGCCAGCGGAGAGAAATTTCGGCACGGCTCCCGACATCGCCACATCATTCACGGTGCCATGCACCGACAGAGCACCAATGTCGCCTCCGGGGAAAAATAGCGGCGAGATGACATGACTATCGGTGGCCATCACCACCTGCCCCGCTGGCAGCGTAAAGCACGCTTGATCATTCATCTGAGCTAACCACGGATTAGAAAAAGCCGCTAAGAATAGTTCATCAATCAACTGCGCCATCGCTTTGCCTCCTCCCCCGTGAGCCATCTCGACTCGGCCATGCTGCAGATCTAATGCATGACTATATTCGCTTGGTTTGGTCATAATAGGTAAACCCTTTATTGCTAGGCGGCCGATGCTCTAACCTCGATACAGGATTAGATTAGCGCTTATTAATAGCGCTTATGATTAGTGCTTATTAATAGCGCTTATGATTAGTGCTTATTCGACACTCGTTGTTTCGATGAGCGATACCTGATGACGGCCATAACTATAATAAGCCGCACACGCCCCTTCACTGGATACCATACAGGGGCCTAGTGGGTTTTCAGGGGTACAGGCTTCACCGAAAAGTGTGCAATCGCGCGGCGATTTCACGCCGTGTAGAATCGCGCCACACTCACACGCGGCATTTTCAGCCGAGCTGCGATATTCAACAGAAAAGCGGATCTGCGCATCAAATTGGGAAAAAGCTGATCGGATTTTCAGCGCACTGTGCGGCACCCAACCCAAACCACGCCATTCAAACGTATCGCATACCTCAAAGACCTCATCAACCACCCGTATTGCGCGTTCATTGCCTTGCCGAGTGACGGCGCGTGAAAACTCATTCTCAACCTCCGCGCGACCGTCGTTCAACTGTCGTATCAGCATCAGAATCGACTGCAGGAGATCCAATGGCTCAAAGCCAGCAATCACAATCGGCTTATTGTAATCCCTAGCAAAGCGTTCATAGGGTTGACTCCCAATCACCGTGCTGACATGGGCTGGGCCGACAAAACCATCGATCGATAAGCCTAATTCGTCCGCATCTGGTGAATCAAGGATACTGCTGATCGCCGCAGGCGTGAGCACATGATTACAAAACACCGTGAAGTTTGTCAGCCCCAATTGTTGCGCTTGACGAATGACTAACGCAGTGGGAGGCGTGGTGGTTTCGAAGCCAATCGCAAAGAACACTACTTCTCGCTCGGGGTTATCCTGCGCCAACGCTAAGGCATCCATACAGGAATACACCATGCGTACATCGGCTCCCTCAGCCCGAGCCTTTAGCAAACTGCGTTTACGTGAACCGGGCACCCGCATCATATCGCCGTAAGAACAGAGAATAACATCATGCCTCAGCGCCAACTCGATGGCGATATCTAAGCGACTGATCGGCAGGACACAAACCGGACACCCCGGGCCATGAATCATCTTGACATTATCCGGCAGCAAATCAGGAATGCCATAACGAAAAATCGCGTGAGTATGCCCGCCACAGAATTCCATCAGATGATAGTCTCGCGTAGGGCGCGCTTCCTGACGAATCCGTGCGGCAATCTCTCGGGCTAATGTGCCATCGCGATACTCTGCAACATATTTCATGACGCCACCTATTGATTATCACGCATGGCGGCATCCAACTCGCCCAGTTCGGCAAACAACGCGAGGGTTTTAGCCGCCTCTTCTGGATCGATTTTATTCAATGCATAACCGACATGCAGGATCACATAATCCCCTACCGTCAGGTCGGCAATCAGCGCAACATTGATCGCTTTACGCACACCACCGATATCCGCCATGGCGGTATCCGCATCGATAATCTCAACCACCTGTACGGGTATTGCTAAACACATTGGAATAACCCCTTTGCCACTCGTTGTTCATTATTATTTGAATTCGCCAATAGCTGCGCAATCTGCGCTTGCCCCAGACTGATACCCGCATCATTGCAAGGCAGTAATTTAGCACTATAGACCGTTAAACCCGCCTGCTGTAGCTGTTCGGTCAAACCCTGTCGTAATAACTGATTAAGAAAGCAACCTCCCGCCAACACCACCGGCAGCCGAGTCTCAGGCTGATGCCGTATCATCCAATGTGTTAAGCCATCAATCAACTGTCGGTGAAATAGCGCCGCGCCCCAGCCCGCATCCTGCGCATCGGCTAATGTAGCTAACAAGCGCAGCAATAGTGGCTCACCGGCAGCCGTAAAATCGATCAGCGGTGGCAGCTCTGGCCACGGATGGTTTTGTAAATAACGGTAAGCGCGGGCTTCGAGCTGCATCGCCGCATCGGCTTCAAAGCTGTTGTCATGACAGATACCCAACAATGAGGCGACTGCATCAAATAATCGACCGGCGCTGCTGGTTAGTGGGCAGTTAAACTGTCGCTGCAACATCTGTGTGACCGTAACGGCCGCAGGCTGATGAAAACGCTGCGTGATCTCCTCGGTGCGTTGCAGTTGATACAAAACAGCCGCAGCCGAACGCCACGGCTCACTTGCAGCCCGATCACCACCAGGTAAGTGTTGCTCGGGGAGGTGACCTAAACGGGTGTATTGATGGCCATCGATGCGCAGCAACTCGCCGCCCCACAACTGATGATCGACGCCCAAGCCAAAGCCATCAAGAGCCAACCCCAGCACCGGTTCGCATACCCGATGTTCGGCCATCACTGCGGCAAGATGAGCATGATGATGCTGCACCGTGAATAATGGAATACCTTGCTGCTGCGCGTATTGCCGAGCAAAACGGCTACTGTAAAAATCAGGATGCAGATCACACACCACTTGCTGCGGTGTTATCTCGAGCAGTTGCATTAAGTGCTGAGCTAACGTCGCTAACGCCTGACAACAATCGGGATTATCGAGATCACCAATATACTGAGATACATAGGCTCGATCGCCTTGCGTGATACAGAGGGTATTTTTGAAGAATGCGCCTACGGCGAGAGTCGATGGGCCGCTTTGCGGTAAACGTATCACTTGCGGTGCCAGCCCTCGCCCGCGACGAATCAGCGGCATATCATCGCTCAAGCCATGCACCACAGAATCATCACAGCGAGTATGAATATTCCGGTTATGCAGCACAAAGCCATCAGCGATGCCCTGTAATTCAACCATTGCCTGCTGATTATCGGTGATCAACGGATTGCCTCGGCGATTAGCGCTCGTCATGATCAACAGTGGAGGCTGCGCCTGTGTTAACCACGCTTGCCCTTGCGGTTCAGCGCATAAACGATGCAATAACAAATAGTGTATCGGCGTATGCGGTAACATCACTCCGCACCAGGCTAATCCCGGCGCGATGCCCGCTGACAACTTAGAGGTCGCGGGACAGAGTACAATCGGCGCATCCTGAGCCTGCAAGCGCTGCTCGCGTGCCTCATTCAACTGCACAATAGCAGCCAGCGATGGTGGGTTTAACCCTAGCACCGCAAACGGCTTGACCGGCCGACTCTTGCGTTGCCGGAGACGTTCGATAGCGGCGGGATTACGAGCATCACACAACAGATGAAATCCACCGATGCCTTTCACCGCCACAATCAAGCCTTGCTCAATCAAGCGTGCCGCCGCACTTAGCGGATCATCCGCTTGCAACTGACCCGAGGCATCGGCAAAGCTCAATTGCGGCCCACACTGCGCACACGCATTCGGTTGCGCATGAAAACGGCGATCATTGGGGCTGCAATATTCCGCTTCACAAGCGTCACAGAGGCGAAAATCGGCCATGGTGGTCGATTGTCGATCATAGGGTAGCGCGCGAATAATGCTGTAACGAGGCCCGCAATGGGTACAGTTAATAAAGGGGTAGTGATAACGTCGATTGGTTATATCAAACAGTTCATGCAGACAATCACGGCAAACGGCCGCATCGGGGGTTGCCCCTACCGTTAAGACCCCTTGCTGTGTCTGAGAAATGGAAAAATCGGTATACCCCTGCGGCGTTACAGCCTCACTCTTCAGTTGTTCTATCAGCGCCATCGGCGGTGCTTCAAGCGCGAGTAAGCGTTGAAACTGCATCAACTGACGGGCCTCACCCTCAAGCCAAATATCCACGCCGTAGGCCGAGTTAGCCACCGTGCCTGCCAACTCAAGTCGGCGAGCAAGGTTATACACAAAGGGACGAAAACCGACCCCTTGCACCTGCCCACTGACACGAATATTGCTGGCTGTAATTGTGATAATCCACCCCTGCTGTCATCCTGATAACGCTAACGATCAACTTACCGGTGTAAGTCATTATAGTGAATATAACCTATGCACCGCTGTCACGGGGAGGATGACTATAGAATTATGACGACGTTAGCGCCATCCGCTATGACGTTTTTCTCAAGCCTCACGTCTCACTTGTCTGAGTTTAATCGCGCCATGTGGGGCATTCATTCAATAGAAGCCTTTCAGTCACACGCTTTCAACAACCGTCTCAAGAGGGCTATCTTAAGAGCAGTCTTAAGAGCAGTCTTAAGAGCAGCCTTAAGAGCAGCCTTAAGGGTAGTCTCAAGATCACTATTTTAAGGGCCGCCCAAGGACAGTCTCAACGGCTCTCTCTTAAGGGGCGTCTCAATGGCTGTGTTAAAAGCAATCGTGCCTTACCATCCCAAACCAAAGCCAAAGCGTAACAACATAAAACAGAGCATCCCCAGCACAATGGTCGTGAGTAGGTCTTTGCGCCAAACAGCCACCCCCGCAGCGAAACCACCCGCGAGTAGCCAAGGATTATCAATGCTTAACCACAGCTCGTCACGAGGCAATAACACCGCGGGCACGATAATGGCGGTTAATACTGCCGGTGGCACAAAGCTCAACCCTGTGATCAACCAAGGCGGAAAGCGCACTTTACCCGCCACGGCAAACAACACATAGCGCACACTAAACGTGACCATAAACATACCGCCAATCAACAACACTTCAGTCATGGTTAGCCTCCGCGGCGGTGCTGCGTTTCTGTAACAGGTGAAATGATAAACCGGTTGCAATACCACACAAGGCCGCCACGATTAACCCCAGCTTATGAGGCATCCCCAACGTTGCCATCGCGATCACCCCAGAGACAATCACCGCGCCCCACATCGGTCTGCTTTTCAGATAGGGCACCACCATACCGATAAAAGTGACCGACATGGCAAAATCTAATCCCCAGTCGGTCATATCGGGAAAGAGTTCGCCTAAGGCAATCCCCAACCCAGTACACAACACCCAGTTGGAGTACATCGCTAACCAAGAGCCGAGATAAAACCAGTGTGCATAATCGGTATTTTGCTGCAACAGAAAGCGGTTACTCACGGCGGCGAAGGTTTCATCGGTTAAACCAAACGCAATCATTAACCGCCATCGATGTGGCAGGTGTGCCACCTTGGGCACTAAATTGGCGGCATAAAGAATATGCCGTAAATTAACCACAAAGGTCGTCGCAATGATGACGGGCACCGCAGCCCCCGCCGCCATCAAGCCAAGTGCGATAAATTGAGCGGAGCCGGCAAAGACAATCACCGACATCGCCAGCGCACCCCAGGCCGATAAGCCACTCGGGCCCGCCAGCGTGCCGAAAATAATCCCAAACGGGATAGCCCCCACAATCAACGGCAGGGTTGCCTTAGCGCCCGCCAACATCTCTCGTCGTTTGATTAAACGCAGCTCATGACTAACCGCCGCACTGCTATTCATAAGCTCAGCCTCATATAGAGATCGGCCCTATCATAATACGATGCGCCATGTGGATGAGGCATGACCCGAAAGCCTAAATGTCGATACAACTGTAATGCCCTTTCAAGCTTACTCGAGGTTTCTAAAAATACCTCTAGCGCCCCTAACTCGCGGGCTTTGTCCAGAGCCGTCAACAATAGTCGACGGCCTACGCCCACGGTCTGCCAAGCTTCATCGACGCCCATTTTTGCAATTTCATATTGCCCATCGTCATGCCGTGCCAGCGCAACACAGCCAATGATGCGGTTATCTGCTTGATGACGGGCAAACCAGATATAGCCGCCTCGGGCAAGATAATAACCTTCCGGATTATCCAATGCCTGACGATCCCGTTGCGTTAATTCACCTTCGAAATAGCGCTCTAACCACGTCAAATTAAGCGCTTTAAATGCTTCACGAAAACGCTCATCCCAACCCTGAATCACCACCTGTTCGCTGTCGTGACGCCGTGCAAGTTGCTGTAACACCGGGGTATAAAATCCCTGATCGGTCAGTCGCTGCTCAAACTCCGATAGAGAGGCCAGTAGGGGATACTGTTGCGCCGCCATCAAACGATCAAGATGATCCTCAATCGCTTGCCACAGCGGCGTGATCTGCTCCCGTAGCGCTTCACTTTGCGTGGTTAATGCCAATAATTGACGCCGCTCATCTTCTGGATCTGCGGTTTTACTGAGCCAGCCCTCTTGTTGCATTTTACCGGCTATTTTGCTGATTGCCGGATGACTCACGCCCAGCTTTTCTGCTGCTTGTGTGACCGTCATTGCACCCTGTTGCTGTAACAGATTAAGCAGCGGAAAAAAGCTGGGATTCAGATCGATTCCTTGACTCTGATAGAGCTGGATAACATCCTGCACTAGCCTATCGGATAATCGCTTTAAGCGACTACCCAGCGATAGACTGCCAAAACTTTTCATGTAATCCATCTCACCTCACCCCTTCATGTGCGACATTGACAGTCAATAAAATAAGTTACGTAACTTGTTACGTAATATTACAATAAAAAAGGAGAATCCGGAAATTCTCCTCAACAACTGAATACACTCATCGACTGAAATCGATACCTTCTCGACTCAGCAAAATTCGCCTTGAGTCGATCAAAATAGCAACATAATAACCTGTACCAACATCGGTGAGATACCCACCACAAGACCGGCGACTACCATTAAGACGGTGGCTGTAATACCGAACATTTCAACATTTTGCTCTTGATGTTCCATGAGTCAATCTCCCGATTCAATTTTGTCTTACGTTGCTTAGTATTAAGCACAAACAAAGCCAATAAAATTAAACTTATATATTTCAATTATTTAATTATTAAAGATGATCGAAAGCCAATGTCATCCCACTCGACTTCGTCATGAGTGACAAGTCATTTTGACATTTTTGACAAGCCGCTATCTTGAGTGTCAGCACATCACCGATCTGCAAGCAGGTCAGTCATCACGATGAAGTCTCAGGCTTTTTGACGGCGAGTCAGGGCGATGAAAATATAGCAACGCGGCTTAAATCAGTGAGTGATTAGAGGGAAACAAGAAGTGAAGTATGCGGCATCGACTAACAGGGGTATAGCTACCTACTCTGATGAATAAGCAGCTATCAAATCAGCAGAAGCTAGCCAGCAACCGGCCGACCGTTAGCCGTAACGGCCATCAAAGCTTAAATCTACAGGCTCAAATGTGATGTTCTGCTATAAAATCATGCAATGAATCATAACTCCAATCACTGCCATCGGGGTGTTTATGGTCATGTTCATTAAGCTTTTCCATCATCTGCTTAACATTCTCACCCTTTTTACGTAGCCCCTGAACGAAATGTACCGCCTCTTCAACGCGTTGTTGAAGTTCAGCATCAACGCCGCTATCTGACTCACCTTTTTTACGAATGCTCACTTTAATATTTGATTTCATGCTATGTTTCTCCTTCACACTGTGCTTTTTTTCTAACGTTACCCCAGCACTAAGCAACTGAAAAGGGGACAGATCAAAATGTATCTAAAACAATGCATTAAAAACCCGATAATAACGCTTTTACTGATCAGTGCGGCTCTGTTAAGCAGCGCTTGTGGTTATCGGCAGCCGTCGGCCGAGGCTATGCAGCAATCCACCGTCACGGAGAGTCATCCACTCAACGGTAAAATCATAGCCGTTGCCACGGGGCTGCCGCTCAGTTATACCGAGTTACTGGGCCAATTAAAATCCCATCGTTTTATCTTGTTGGGCGAAAAGCATGATAACCCAGAGCATCACCTGCGCGAACTGCAACTCCTCAAGGATTTACAAAACGGTAGCGATACTCGCGTAGTACTCGAAATGCTGGATGATATACAGGCTAACAACATCAATCAGCTAACAGAAAACAGCAGCGACGAGGAGATTAAAACAACGCTCAACTGGCATGATCGCAGCTGGCCTTGGCAAGATTATGGTCCACTGATTAACGCCGCACTGAAAGATCACAATCAACTCAAGGCGGGTAATGTGAGTCAACCGATGATGCTGCAGATCTACCAAAATAAAGTGCCACCGCAAGTTCGATTATCAACCGTATCCGCGATACCGGCAACGATTAAGGCGACGATTCAACAACAGGTGTATGACAGTCATTGTCAGATGATCCCGCTAGATCAGATGGGACCGATGACTCAGATTCAACTCAGCCGAGATGCCAGTATGGCCTATGCATTAGAACATGAGCTTGGCGAAAATAGCCAAGCGATACTGATCGCTGGGGCATTTCATGTGCGTAAAGACAGCGGCGTACCCTTGCATCTACAACACCGAACCGCAGCCGCCAGCCTGTCTATTTTACTGGCAGAAACCGATACTGACTTAATCACGATTGAGGACGCGATAGCCCCCTATCTGGAGATGGCTGATTACATCTGGTTTACCAGCCAAGTAGCCGAGCAAGACTACTGTGCATCACTACAACAGCAGTCTCATCAGCAAAACGATAACTAGGTATTAGTCTTCGCGGCTGGTTACTTCTAACAGATGATAACCAAACTGAGTTTTAACTGGCCCCTGCACTTCACCCACAGGTGCCGAGAAAACGACCTTATCAAACTCGGGTACCATTTGCCCTGGACCAAAGCTACCTAGCTCGCCACCCTGTGCGCCTGATGGGCAGCTAGAGTGTTGCTTTGCAAGCTCAGCGAATTCAGTACCCGCTTCAATTTTTGCTTTAAGCTCTGCACACTGAGCTTCATTACTAACCAAAATATGTCGGGCCGATGCACGTGCCATAAAAAAATTCCTATCACTATATTAATTGTGCCGACAGGATGGCTTTTTTTATCAGTCTCTGCAACCCCAATGAGCCGCTACAACATCAGAAAGAAGATTGACGTTATAACAATGGCTGATATGCTTAACCGATGGAACTATCACGTATTAATCTTAATCTACTCATCTCGCTGTATTATCTGCTGCAACTCAAAAGCGTCACCGCGGCGGCCAACGCACAACACATAACGCAACCGGCGATGAGCCGCAATCTTAGCCAATTAAGAACGATATTTAACGATAAATTAATGGTGCGGGTGGGCAATACTATGCACCTAACCCCTCGAGGCGAGCAACTCTGGACGCAACTGCCCGATGCCCTCAATCAGCTTGAAAGTTTATTGATTCCTAGCCAATTTGAACCGGCCGGTTATCATGGCGAATTTAATATTGCCACCACCGACTTTATCACCCATGACCTGATGCCTCCGCTATTAGCAACATTACAACAGGACGCGCCGGGCATTAGCCTACATTTTCATCTGTGGCACCCTGGGATGATGGATGCATTACGTCAAGGACGTATTGATCTGGCCGCCTGTATTTTGGACACCGTACCCGATGATATCTACGGGAAACAACTCGGTAGCGATAGCTATAGCTGCTTAATCAATCGTCATCATCCTCTGATGGATCAGCCCATAACACTGAATGACTATAGCACTGCCGATCATATCGGTATCAGTGCTGGCGGCGATAAAATCAGAGCGGTGGATGAGGCACTCAGTCAGCTCAACCGTCAGCGACAGATGAAACTCACCGTGCCGTTTATTCACTCGGCGATGGCCATCACTCAGCAGGCCAATTACATCCTCACACTGCCCACGCATATCGCCAATCGACTCGGCCCAGAATACGATTTAATCACTCGACCACTGCCACCACAGATTAACATACCCAATAGCCAATACTATCTAATCTGGCATCAACGGCTGCAAGGAGATCCCGCACACCGCTACCTGCGCGAACGATTGTTCAGCAGCCTCAGCACTTAACCCGCCTAAAGAAAGAGAACGATAGAGCGCAGTCAAGGTCATAACAAAAACTGATAACCTACATCCATAATCGGCATTCGCCGTCACTCTTATCGAAGCATACAATCGCTGCCTTCACTAAGGGATGATCGATATCATGACTGAATGGTTAATTTTTGCCGGCATCATGCTGCTAGGTGCGATGCTTCCAGGCGCTAACACGGCAATTATTTTACGCAACACATTACAAGGCTCACTCAGCACCGGCTTTATCACGGCACTGGGATTAGCAACTGCACTGGCGATTCATGTGTTGCTATCCGTGATCGGGCTGGCCGCCCTGATTGAACAGACGCCGTTGCTATACAGCGCTATTCGCTGGCTAGGCAGCGCCTATTTGATCTATCTGGGTATCGTATATCTAGCCACCCGCGCCACGGATAAGGCTGCAGACGATCACGCTAGCAATCGTCACCCATTTATCGCGGGGATGATGGTGAGCCTGTTCAACCCTAAAATCTTAATTATGTTTGTCGCGATCTTTAGTCACGTTGTGGCGGAAGTCTCTAGCCTCTGGCTACAGCTACTTTACTGTGTCACACCGATGTTAGTGGAATTCTCTTGGCTCAGCATACTTATTCTGCTTCTCACCCGACCCGCCGTGCAGGCAACCCTGAAACGGGTGCAGACAGCGATCGAGCGAGTCATCGGCGGCGGCTTAATACTGCTAGGGATAAAACTGGGACTTAGCTAAGGAAGGTGAGGCACTAAACCTGCTGCACCACAATGCGGTTATCGGCCGTGGCTTTTTTCCGCCGTTTAGCTTGCGATAACTCAATAGCGCATTGATCCTCATTATTAAGAATCACAATGCACTCCATGCACTGTACGCATTCATTATAATCGATACTGCCATCTCGATTGATTGAATCGATTTCGCAGCGTACTCGGCATAACTGACAGGGGCTGCCGCATTCTGTGCGACGATGCAGCCAACGAAACAGGCTAAATTTACCCAATACCGCCAGCCCCGCCCCCAATGGGCAAAGGTAACGGCAAAAGAACTTATGAATCACCATCCCCACGCCCAGCAATAACAATGCATACACCACGAACGGCCAGCTGCGTACAAACACCAGTGTCACCGCGGTTTTAAAAGGCTCAAGCTCCGCGAGACGCTCAGCCAGTGAAACCGAATAAAAGGCACTCGCGACTAACGCCACTAACAGTAGATACTTCAGTTTTTGCAACCGCTGATGCAGCTTAGCGGGGATCTTCACCTGCTTAAGCTTTAACCAACCACCCAGTTTAGAGGCCATTTCCTGCAACACCCCGAACGGACAGAGCCAGCCACAGAAGACCCCCCGTCCCCAGAGAAACAGGGAAATAAACACATAGGTCCATAAGACAAACAACACCGGATCGAGCAAAAACACCTCGATATCAAAGCCTTTTATCAGTTGCAGCAGCAAGGTATAAATATTCACCACCGAGAGCTGCCCTTGCGCATAAAAACCGATAAAGAATAGCGTCAACAACATCACGCTCCAACGTACGCGATGCAACAAACGTCGCTGCGATGATAACCGATGCTGCCAAATAAACGCCGCGCTCACCACCAGCAAAATGAGTACTAGCCCGCTAATCTGTAGCCAACGATCCAGCCATAACCGCTGCCATAAGGGTAACGGTTTAACATCAGTAACCGCCTGTATATCAAACAGCTCGGCGGGGAGTTGATAACTATCGCTCAACTCGCCCTGATCACGAATCAGGTGATTACGGGCTAAATCTAAGTTCAGTGTCAGCGTCATCGGTTGCGACGGATCGAAACCAGATTGCGCCTTGATTCTGAAGACCCCCTGCTGCATTAAGGGTGGCGCATCCGCAGGTAATTGAGGCGCACTATTATCAAAAAAGTCTAGCCCACGAATATCCACCGGCAGGCCATTTTGCGACATGCCTAAGCGACTAGGTACGGTACCGCGGCGAAATGCTGGTTCGAGAAAGCCATAGTCGCCTGTCGCCACCACTAATAACGCATGTTCTCCCGGACGTAACGCCTGTTTAAGGCGCGCATAATCTTGCTCGCCCAACAGGTTTTTACCGGTCACTGGGGTGTTTAGGTAAGCATAAAAATACTCGCCAAGGGGCGCTGATTGCTCCAATGCGTGCTGTAGCTCGGCATCGGCATAATCCTGTAGGTCGAGCGGAAACTGTGTTTGCATGTCCGCTTGTGAGACGGTCCAACGGCGTACCAAGCCACTCTCCAGCAACGCTTGCCAATCATAAGGCTGATACACATCCTCCCGCACCCTCACCGAGGGTGGCCGAGTAAACCCCTCCAGATAAGCACGCGCCACCTGCAGCGCCGCCGATAGCACCGTATCATTCATCACCAAGACCGATACCGTGGCCTTGGTCACGCCATCAATATACACCGTGCTAGAGCCGGCTTGTTCTTGGCCACTGTGACGACTATCGACAATCACCCGCTTATCAACCGTAATACCTTCATATTGATTGAGAAACTCAATCATGGGGCGCTCACCCAAGCCATGCAGGAAGATCGGCTCGTGATGATTCAGCACCTTCAACTTCACCAATTGGCCCGCTGCATCTAAGCCGATCAATAGGTTAATACGTTCGCCGGAAAACCCAGGAAGGTCGGTTAAATCATTGGTTTCAAAAACATACCCGAGCAGTTGATCGAGCTGATAAACCGGTATCACATGTGGGTTTTGCAGCGCCCCCCCCACTCGGGTTAACTTTGGAAACAGCGCCTGAATATCCGCCTCGGCAATCTCGGCAGACGCGACGACACTCCATAGCATCCAATACAGGAAGGCGATCATTCTTAACAGCGGGATAAACGACATAAACAGACTCCGGCGGATAAGCATTAATAATCCAACCCTAGAGACCTCTCAGCCATCATACTTTGCGAGCAGTTAACTGCTACTTTGGTTTATTATCCCCACCTATGACAGCACTTGCAGCACCCGCTGACGCACCCAACAACACATAGGATCGTGATGATAGCGCTCATGCCAATAAAGGAAGAAGTTAATCGCAGACGTTGTCAGTTCAACAGGCACCGGCTTCAAGACGATATTACGCCCCTTAGCGACCCGTTGGGCGACAATCTCGGGCAGAATAAAGAGAAGGTCAGACGTGTCACAAAAATCCGCCGCCGTCATAAAGTTAGATAAGCGTAAGGCCAAATGCCGCTGATGTCCCAACTCAGCTAGTCGCTCATCGATATGCCCAGGTCCCTTGCCGGTCATCGACACTAACCCATGACTGGCCGACAGATAACGCTCGAGGGTTAACTCGCCGTCAGCTAGGGGGTTATCCGCCGACATCATACAGACAATGCCCGACTGCGCGATCAGCAGCCGCCGATACTGCCCTTCACCTACGACGGGCTGCATCCCTGTCAAACTGAAATGCACTTCACCACTATCGAGTAGTTCAAAGTGGTTACGAGGCTCCGTTCTCACCTCAAGGCGCATCTGTGGCGCTTCAACACGTAGCACTTTTAACAAGGGAGCGACGAAACAGGCAACCTCGAGATCCAAACCATACACCCGCACTACATCCATTGCGCTGCTAGGATCAAACTGAGGCTCGGCAATCAACTGCTCAACCCCACTGGTTAAGCGTTGTAACCGCGGCAGAATATCCCTCCCCCGAGCACTCAGATCAAACCCCTGTGATGTTCTGACTAACAGCGGATCATCAAAGGTTATTCTAAGACGCTGCAAAGCACGGCTGACCGCCGGCTGACTCATACTCAACTGTTCAGACGCTCGGGTAACATGTCGAGCCTCCAGCAACGCCTGTAAAACCACTAACAAGTTCAAATCAATCGATCTTAAATTCACTTCACGCATAACAATAATCACAATAATGCATTAGATGAATTCATTATGACCGAATAAAGTAGGACTCACCATCGCAAACAGCCGATGATTGAATTAAAAGGAGCACAACATGTCAGATCAGGTAAAAGTCGCCATCGCTTATCACAGCGGATACGGACACACGGAAGTATTGGCTCAAGCCGTTGCAGCAGGGGTAGAAAATGCAGGCGCTGTTGCTATTACGCTTTCGGTTGCAGATTTAGACGCCATCAACTGGGATACATTGGCCGATACCGACGCCATTATTTTCGGCTCACCGACCTACATGGGATCGGTTAGCGGCCCCTTTAAATGCTTTATGGATGCCACCTCAAAGGTTTGGTATGCGCAAGGCTGGAAGGACAAACTCGCCGCCGGTTTCACTAACTCGGCGAGTCTCAGTGGCGACAAATTAAATAGCCTGATTCAGCTCTCCGTTTTTGCCGCACAACACAGTATGCTGTGGGTCAGCTTGGGCGTGGTTAATGGCAATAATAACAGCAAAGGCGACCCGCAAAGCCTTAACCGAGTCGGCGGCTATCTCGGCTCTATGGCCACCAGCAATGCTGATGAAGGCCCCGAGTTAGCGCCACCTCAATGCGATAGAGATACCGCTCAAGCACTCGGTGCTCGTGTTGCAAACGCGGCTAAACGCTGGAAACAGTAAACAACATTATACCGCCAGCGGTCATACCAGCGCTGGCCTTTAGAGACTCAACAGATGGCATTACCGATAAAAGATAATCCTCACACTTTTGGCATACCCAGCATACTGATACATTGGCTCATCGCCCTCGGTATTATCGGTATGTATCCGCTGGGTCTATATATCGATACGCTGACCTACTATGACCCAGAGTATCAAACGGTGCCTGCATGGCATAAAAGTATCGGTATGATCTTGCTCGCACTGCTCGCGCTGCGAATGGTATGGCGCAGCATGAATCGCGCCCCCACACCGCTACCCCAACCTAGGGGGCTTCAATTAGCGACCAAAGCGGTTCATCTGCTGCTCTATCTATTGCCGCTGATCACGCTAATATCTGGCTATATGATCTCTACCGCCGATGGTCGCCCCATCAGCGTGTTCAACTGGTTTGACGTACCCGCGCTGTCCGCGGTCATCGATAACCAAGAGGATCTCGCCGGCGAGGTACATTATTGGGTCGCGACCCTCATGATTGGCCTAGCGGGATTACACGCATTAGCGGCACTGAAACATCATTTTATTAATAAAGATCAAACCCTCATCCGCATGACAAGCCTATATAAGGAGCCTCATTCATGAACCTGAAAACGATTATCGCTGGCACTATTCTAGCCAGTAGCATTACCTCTGCTCAAGCCGCTGACTATGTCATCGATACTGGACACGCTTTTATCAACTTTCGTATTCAGCACTTGGGCTACAGCTGGCTCGAAGGCCGGTTCAATGAGTTTAGTGGTCAGTTTAGTTATGATGCGGAGCAACCAGAAGCGTCGAAAATTGCCGTGACTATCAAAACACCGAGTATCGACTCTAACCATGCAGAACGCGACAAGCATCTACGAGGCGATGACTTTTTAGCGGTTAAAGCGTTTCCAGAGGCTAAATTTGTCAGCAGCTCATTTACACCGGCCAGCGATGGCAGTGCAGTACTGAGTGGCAACCTGACACTGCACGGCGTCACTAAAACGATTGATATTCAGGTATCGAAAGTCGGCGAAGGTAAAGATCCATGGGGTGGCTACCGCGCCGGTTTCAGTGGCACGGCGCAATTGAATCTGAAAGACTTTGATATTAACTATAACTTAGGGCCTGCCTCAGAAAGCGTCTATCTCGACCTCAACATTGAAGGCGTGCGTCAATAACACCGCACTCATCACCACTTGCCAAGCGCTTCAGCCCGATAACGGCTAAGCGCTTTGTTGTATTCACTCGATGGGTTTTTCAGCCTTATTCACGGGACGTGGACGGCCCTCAGCATCGATCGCGACAAAGGTAAAGCGTCCCTCGGTCACCTTATCGACTTGCTCACTATGATGTCGCTGCACCCATGTTTCCACCAACACCACTAACGATGTGTTACCTTGCCGCACTAAACGACAATAGCAACTGACATCATCACCAATATAAACGGGCTTATGGAAGGTCATTGCATCGACAGCGACCGTGACCACTCGCCCTTTAATCTCTTGCGCGGCAAACACACCACTCGCAAGGTCCATCTGTGACATGATCCAGCCACCAAAAATATCACCATCGGGGTTGGCATCCGCCGGCATCGCAATCGTTCTTAATGATGGCTTACCTGTTGGCATCTGTGACATTATATCTCCGTTAATTTATTCATACTGGGCGTGACTCAACACGTCCCGCTAAGCGAGTTAACAGGCTCTCAGCCTGCCCATCAACCATCAAAAAATCACGATACTCACCGCGAATAAAAGCCTCCTGTGAGGCATGTTCAATAAACGCCAACAGATGATCATAATAGCCGGCAACATTGAGCAAACCAAAAGGCTTATGATGAATACCGATCTGACGCCAGGCCCACACCTCAAATAGCTCTTCCAACGTGCCGGTGCCTCCGGGTAGCGCAATAAACGCATCAGCAAGCTCCATCATCACCGCCTTACGTTGATGCATATCTTCCACAACATGCAATTCACTCAGCCCCACATGTACTTGTTCACGATCCACTAACACCTGCGGCATCACACCACAGACATGGCCTCCCGCATCGAGCACACCATCGGCGACACTGCCCATCAGCCCAACACTTGAGCCGCCATACACTAACGCTATCTGCTGTTGCGCCATCTGCTGACCGAGTTGACGCGCCTCTGCTTGATAAGGCCCATCGACCCTACCCGATGATGCACCGCAGTAAACCGCTATTTTCATGTTACTCATCGCATCCATGTTGGTGAAGGATTATCGCCTGTTACAACGCCTACCGTTGACTCTATTCAACAACAGTCTGCCCCGAGATTAAAGCGAAAAAGCCGCTAAGCCATCAACCGATATCAGCCAAACGATAGAATTCGAGCGGAATCCTACCTAATCACCCCCATAATATGGAGCTAACCCGCAATGTTCGCTATAGTTCGCAACCAGTATGCGACTGAAGCAGGATAAACATCATGGCAGGATCTCTACAAGATCAGCTTCTTAAAGCGGGTCTGGCAAATAAACAGCAGGCAAATAAAGCCAAAGCTGAAAAACGTAAAAAAACGAAACAAGCAAAAGCGGTTAAGAAAGGCGAAGTGTTTAAAGATCCAGAACAGCTGGCACGAGAACAAGCCATCGCTAAGGCCAAAGAAGACAAGCTTGAACGCGACCGCGCGTTAAACCGGCAACGGGAAGATGAACTCACGCGTCGCTCAATCGATGCCTCATGTCTACAGATGATGCAACAGAACATCATTGATATGCCCGACGACGGCGATGTTGAATATAACTTCGTTGATGGCACGACCATCAAAAAACTCTATGTCAGCAAAACCTTACAGGAACAGTTAGCCAAAGGTAATCTGGCGATCGCGTCTAATAAAGGCCGTTATTTACTGATTCCGGCGGGTGTTGCTGAGAAAATCAGTGAACGGCGTCCCGAACTTATCATCAGCCGTCAACAGGTGGAAGAGATCGATCCCGATGATCCTTATGCCGACTACCAGATCCCTGATGATCTCATGTGGTAAGTCATAAAATCGCGCTATCTTTATCGCCCTTATTGCTATCAATGAGGGCAACTTTAGACCACTTTCCCTCTCCACGACTCCCCCCTAACAGACGTCGCCAGCGCAAATGTAAGTGATGCATGGAACGATGTCATTAGCTTACATTGCCTCATCACCCTCTGGTTTAGCCCGAGCGATGAGTCACCTCTGTGTTTCATGACTTCCTGCACGCACCCCAGTGTCTAACAAGCCACTGAGACACGAAATAACCCCACGCTAGATCACATCAGGGCTAGCGTCTGAGAATTTTTGAAGTGTAACCGGCGCGTCAAAAATGCTTGATAAAATGATTAAAAGCATAACCGAGATATTGTAAAATAGTAAAAAAATTAAAATAAATCCTTTTATTTCAACAATTTAAAAAAATAAATCCTTTTAAAAATAACGCTTTTACTCTTTCCACAAATATCTTAGAATTAAATTAGCTTGAAAGTACGGCCTGTTTTTTATGCACCAAAGAGCCCATCAGTTTAACCTGTGAGTCCCTTCGTCATAAATGTAGTTCCTGCATTCTTAGCTTAACCCGTATACAGAGCTTTCTGTGTACAATTATCTTAAAAAAAAACTATTGTAGGGAATACAATCATGTCTACATCTACTGGTACCGTTAAATGGTTCAATGCCGATAAAGGCTACGGTTTCATCGAACAAGATAACGGCCCCGACGTATTCGTTCACTTCCGCGCGATTAACTCCGATGGGTTTAAAACGCTGAACGAAGGACAACAAGTATCTTTCGAAGTGACTGATGGTCAAAAAGGTCCACAGGCTGAAAACGTTACACTGCTGTAATTGTTGACTGCCCGGCTGTGACCTCCGGGTTGCAGCCTACTTCCCCATTGATGCGCCTGAAAGCATCAAGCGCTCAAGCCTCAATACCGTTAGACTCCTCGTATTCCCATCAGATTTTTTGCCACACCAGTAACTGATTATTCGCTGGCATCGCTATATCATGCAACAACGATAAACCCGCTGCTAACGCTAACGCATTCACCGCTTCAAAATCACGAAGGCCACTGAGTGGATTACGCACTTTAAGCCAAGCATCAAATTCAGCATTACTGGTACTGGTAAATTCTTGAGCATAGCGAAATGGACCATAGACAATGACTCGACCTTGAGGCCGTAACACTTTTTCAAGCTGACTAAAGAGTGAAACCACCTCGCTCCAAGCGATAATATGTAACGTGTTAGCAGTATAAATAAGGTCAACCGGCATCACGCTATCAGCCCAATGAGCATGCTGCAGGTTGAGCAACCGCGCTTGATCGATATTATGTCGTTCATGGGTATCTAAGTTAGCCTGAAGCAAGGGTAATTGCTGAGCAATATCACTCGGTTGCCACTGCAGCCCTGGCCACTGCTCGGTGAAATAAACCGCATGCTGACCTGTACCACTACCAACCTCTAATACCGTTTCATTACCACGTAATAACGTCATCAGAGCCTGTGAGATTGGCTCACGATTACGTGCAGATGCCGGAGAAAACCCCGCAAAATGATTTTTATCAGTCACTATCATCCTATCCTTCCCCTTTTGTAGCGGCATTAACCGCCAATATTCACTCAGGCATCACTTAAAAAGATCAACTAAAAAGATCGGCTAAAAAGACCGACTGTTATCGCTAGTCATTATTTGATAACCCTAACCCTTGGGCATACGTTAACGGCAAAGCTGTTGAATTTAAAGGTGATTAATTACCCCTTTATGCTACAACCAATATCATCGATGAAACGCATCCGTGCCCAGCGAGATCAGACCCTGCGAATGAAAAATCAGTAAGATACAAATGATGAATTTTACTCATCTATTATCTGAAAATTGATCAGCTATCATTTGTTCTACTAAAGTATAGAATACGCGCATTATTTGAGGTGACACCTCTTAAACAGTTTCAATTCAGGTTCGACAGCGGGTCGAAGCGCTGAACATGGTTCGAGCCTGAATTAATTTTATAACTACCGGTGAAACATGATTGCATCTAGCCAATATCGCGATATCTATACACAAGCGGCGGATCTACGTGCTGAAGTTCAAGCAGAACTGGTACTGAGCGCATTCGCCCTGTTTAAATCTTCAGTGAAAACGACAACACCATCGTTTGGCCCTCTCTTACGTAGAGCCAATGCGAAGATGAAAATGGAATCACTGGATAAGCCCGTATTCGTTCACTCAGCGGCGGCTTAACCCCTTCTCTCTACAGAGCTTGCCGCGTTATCAAGCAGGCTCTTTTTTACAGGCTATATAGCCTGTTTTTTTTGCCTTAAATTTGGCTTTTTCACCCATTTTGAGCCATTAGTGCAAAAATCAGCCTAAAACGCCCATCAACACCATCCTCGATGATCCATCAACTTCCTCTTTCATAAGCTCAACAGCATCAAGAACATCGATAAAAGGCGTAACACCGCAAGCAACAAAGCAGGCCTACGTCTAAGATAAGAAAAACGCCTATTAACTGAGACATCCAGAGGCGTAATTGACTTATTCGCACCTTCCTTAGCATAGTTCAACGCTGTGCAGAGCCTGTACCCAATAAGAGACACTCTAACCCATTGATAGATAAAGCCTTTATTATTTAAAGCGTCATGAGTCTCTATATAGCGACAGATTTATAGAAAACACCGGAGTAAAAAGCCGATTTAAAATAGAAAAAATTCATAACTAACTGATTAATAATGATTTATTAAATTTAGGCACTAAATTTGTAATTAAAAGATTATTGCTGCGGTTGATGCATCCTGAGAAGTGACGCCTCCCCCCCCCATTGAGCCTGACACTCAGGGTGTTTCAACTAAAGTAATGCCCCTCTTCCCTCTACCTTCCACCCGCCGCACGGCCACTCTTATTGATCTCGTTTAAAGTTGATAGAGCTCACCGTTAGTAAAACTTAAAGATGATATCGCTTAAAGTAGCAACGGACCTAGACGTCAGCCCTTAACGACAGCCCTTAACGACAGTCCTTAACGACTGCTTTTAACAACAGCTTTAACGGCTCTTCTTAGCCCTTGCCCATTAACATAGCCCATCACTTGTGATTATCCCTTAGCTGACCTCATACTGTCGCCCTATTCGCTCTGCCAGTATCAAGGGCTAACTAATCACACCATAGCAGGAGCGCTACTCACCAGTATCGTTGTCATACGATTAAGCTTTTAGCGCAAATAAGCGACGGATCAGCGCTCGCCATTGGCGTTGAGCGACGATCAGATGTACGGGATACAAAAACACCGAGGATGGCGACATACTCGGTGTTTATAACGAATCATATGAGAATATTAGACAGACTCAGCTTCGCTAAACGTCTCATCCTCTTGCGGTCCATCTTCAATTCTTCCCCGCTCAGCCCAATACATAATACCGAGCGCTATGGTGCCAAAAAGCGCGAAGCCCGTGGTCATCGGTATCAAGGTGTTATCGTACATCTGCCCAATCAGCGTACCTATCAGCATCGACATAATGGAAGAAACCGAGCCAATCACAGCGGAGGCAATACCCGCAACATGTCCCATAGGTTCCATTGCTAAGGCGTTAACATTGCCAAACAAAAAGCCAAAGCAGAAGAAAAACGTGCCCGCATAACAGAGGAACATCCACAAGGTGATCGTCACCAAAGCATGCAAACTCAAAAAAAGAATCGACGCTAACACCACCGTAAAAATGGCACGAAACGCAATATGCTTGGCGCCATGCTGTTCCACGATGCGCGCGTTAATCAGAGAAGAGAAACCCAGCAACAGCGCTAGCGCACCAAAATAAACAGAGAACAGGTTAGCGGTATTAAATTGCACTTGAAATATTTGCTGTGCCGAATTCAAATAACCGATAAAGCTACCGAAAAACAACCCCATACAGACGGTATAACTCGCCGTTATGCGATTGCTCAGCACCTCTTTAAAGCCTTCGCTGAAGCCTGTTCGCGTAAAAGGAATCCGATGTTGTTTGGCGAGCGTCTCCTTTAAGCGGAATAATATCCAGAGGATTAAAATAGCCGCATAAACCAAATACAACTCGAAAATACCCCGCCAGTCGGCCAAAAACATAATCACCTGCCCAAGCGTCGGCGCAATCGCGGGTACCAGCACAAAGATCATCATCACCAAGGACATAATACGTGCCATTTGTGAACCATGATACAAATCACGGACTAAGGAGATCGCAGAAATATAGGGGCCTGCGACTCCCAAACCTTGAATAAAACGACCTAGCATCATGATCTCTAAACTATTGGCTTGATAGCAAATGAGCGTACCAACTAGATAGATACTAAAGCCTCCAAACAGTATCGGCTTACGCCCTAAGGCATCGGATAATGGACCACAAATCAGTTGACCGATGGCCATGCCTAAAAACAATAGACTAATCAGCCATTGCGATTGATTCGCCGTCGTGGCCCCTAATGCATTGCCAATAACACCCAAGGCCGGTAATAACGCATCAATTGAAATAGCTACAATCGACATCAATAAGGCGACGAGGACCGTAAACTCTTTCGATGACATACCCGGTGTCACGCGGTTTTGCTGCTTTTTCATAAAAGATCCATATAAAGGCTTAAAGATGATGACGCGCATCGATAAAGCAGCGATAACCCGCTAAAGCGATTATCACAGCAGGCACGATCCATACTGACAACCTGACTGACGCTCAATCAAAGCATTGATATGTAGATAAACTATCCGATGTTGATAGCCAAGAGGTTTTAAGGGGCGATTATATTCACCGCCTCATCGTTACACTAGCCTTTCTTGCAAAGCTAAGCAGGGATTGTGTCAATACGATGCCTTCCCTGTTGAGCAACGCTATTGATTGCCTCAAGGCGATATAGTTCATCGTTCGGCCATGCTTTGAGTCAATCACCGAGGGCTGCATTTGTTAATGAGCCTTTCTCACCGAGTACACTCAAAAAATCATAACAAAATATTATCAAATTAATAACAAACCATAATTTCAAAAACAAATAACAAAGACCTATATTAGCTCAATCGAAGGCTATCACCCTGCCTAGTCACCACATCGAGGTTATTATGTCAGCACTCAAGCAAATGCCATATCCACGCACCTACTCCCATATTGGTATCTCGGTACCCGATCTTGAAGCGGCGGTTAAGTTTTACACCGAAGTACTCGGCGGGTACATCATTATGGTGCCATCGGAAGTGATTGAAGATGACTCTGCCATCGGCGAAATGTGTACCGATGTGTTCGGCGCAGGCTGGGATAGCTTCCGCATTGCTCACTTATCGACAGGTGATCGTATCGGTGTTGAACTGTTTGAATTTAAACATCAAGAAAACCCAGAAGATAAAAAACAGGCACCTTCCACCTCTGCGTACAAGACCCCAATGTCGAAGAACTGGCCGAAAAAATTGTAGCCGCCGGTGGTAAAAAACGTATGAAAGCACCGCGTTACTACTATCCAGGTGAAAAGCCTTACCGCATGATCTATATGGAAGATCCCTTTGGCAACATCGTTGAAATCTATAGCCACAGCTACGAGCTACACTATGCCAGCGGCGCTTATAACGGCTAATAGCGAAAACAGGTTTGCAGCATTAATAATGCGCTGCTCATGGCCAACATCAGCAGTCTTACACGGGTAAGGCTGTCACAGGATTTTAGATGAATTTTTACATACCATGCTCAGAGTCTCAGATCTTGAGCAGTCTATCGATTTTTATACTCAAGTACTGGGCATGAGTGTTTTAGAGCGAACGGAAAACACTCAGTATCGCTATACCTTAGTATTTGTCGGTTACCCTCAAGCCGATGGCAGCCCTCATAACAATGCGATAGAACTCACCTATAACTGGGATACCCATCAATATGATCTAGGCAACGGCTTCGGCCATATTGCCCTCGGTGTCGACGATATTAACGCCACCTGTGGACGCATCAAAGCACTCGAGGGCAATATCACCCGTGAACCGGGCCCCGTTAAAGGTGGCACCACACAGATAGCCTTTATAACCGATCTCGATGGCTATCAAATTGAACTTATCGAAACACAGCATTAGCGGATACTCAGATGACAGAGACACTATTTCAACCCATAAAACTGGGTAACTTAACACTTAAAAATCGTATCGTGATGCCGCCGATGACACGTTCTCGCGCCACACAACCAGGCAATATCGCCAATCATCTGATGGCTGACTATTACGCACAACGTGCATCAGCGGGATTAATCATCAGTGAAGGCACGCAGATATCGGCTCTCGGTCAAGGTTATGCTTGGACGCCGGGTATCTACTCGGCGGCACAGATTGCCGGCTGGAAAACAGTGACTTCCGCAGTACACGCTAAAGGCGGTGTGATGTTTGCGCAACTTTGGCATGTCGGGCGAGTGACGCATCTCGATAATACCGGTGGCGAAACGCCTATCTCCTCATCAGCCTTAAAAGCTGAAAATGTAAAAGTATTTATCGATAATGGTCAGCAAGCGCCAGGCTTTGTCGATGTCGTCATGCCTCGTGAAATGACTCAAGCCGATATCAAGGCGGTGATTGAAGAGTACCGTCAAGCGGCCTTAAATGCCCTAGACGCGGGTTTCGATGGCATCGAGTTACATGCTGCCAATGGCTATCTGATCAATCAATTTATTGATTCTGAAGCCAATAATCGTATCGATGAGTACGGTGGAAGTATCGCAAACCGTTTACGCTTCCTTGATGAGGTTGTCACCGCTTTAATTGAGGCCATCGGCGCTGCACGGGTAGGCGTGCGACTAGCACCACTGACATCGCTGAATGGCACGGTGGATGCGACACCCGTGGAAACCTATACCGCAGCAGCGGCATTGTTGGCTCGCCACAAGATAGCCTACTTACATATCGCTGAAGTCGATTGGGACGATGCCCCAGAGACACCGCTCTCCTTTAAGCAAGCGCTACGTAATGCTTTTCATGGGGTACTTATTTTTGCAGGCCGTTATGATGGCGAGAAAGCCGTGCAGACGCTTAATGATGGATTAGCGGATATGATCGGCTTTGGTCGGCCATTTGTTGCCAACCCAGATCTGCCCAAACGAATACAGCATCACTATCCCTTGGCCGATCACGATCCGGATACCTTATTTGGCGGTGGAGAAAAAGGCCTCACGGATTATCCAGAATATAAGCCATAAGTCAGCGAGTTGATAGACGTTTACAGGTAAGTGTTCTGTTCAGCCCCGCCTCTCACATGATCTGAGTCGCGGGACTATGCGTTGCGCTCAGTTTGACTCACTGAGCGGCGATTGCTGGCGGTTTGAATCGCGCTGAATCGGTGCTAGTGCATACCGCTTACAGACGTTATCCCGCTAGGTTACCTGCTAGGTTGCCTGCAAATGCTAGGCAGCCTAATCAGCTATATTTTTCCTTATTAGATCTCCATTTTATCGTCATAATCTTGCTATACTCGTTCTCCTTTATCTATGGAAGGTGCGAATAAGTCCGTTATATTCTCTGCGGACATTAGAATGGCCAGATACGCGAAAGCCAGAGGCGTAATTGACTTATTCGCACCTTCCCTATCTAATCACCTGCAATGAGAGCTTCATGAAAGAGAGCATACGCCCCATCCCCGGACTCATACTCATGCTCGCCGGTCTGACAGCCATGGCTCCTTTTGCAACCGATGCCTACCTACCGGCTATCCCCTCGATGGCAACAGCACTGGATACATCCGTGCATAATGTCGAATTATCGATCAGCCTATTCTTAGGGGGGTTCAGCATTGGGCAATTAATCGGTGGCCCTTTTTCTGATCACTATGGTCGCCGCTGCGCCATTTTTGTCGGCCTGATACTCTTTTGTAGCGCCTCATTAGCGATCATCTTTACACCCTCAATCGAATGGCTATGGCTATTTAGAGTGCTTCAAGCAATTGGTGGCGGTATGACGGTTGTCAACCCGGCGGCGGTAATCCGAGATGTCAGCAGTGGCATCGACAGCGCCCGTAATATGTCCCGTATGGGCCTCATTATGATGTTTGCGCCGTTAATGGCGCCGGTCATTGGAATGTTAATTTTAAAATTGGATGGCTGGCGTTCTATTTTTATTTTCTTATTAAGCTATGCGCTGATGATGCTGATCACTATCTTTTTCAGACTACCTGAAACCCGCATCAAGCAACCAGAAAAAACTCACTTTCTCAAACGCTATTGGATGGTATTAAAGCACAGGCAAGCCCTCGGCTTTATTTTTTCAGCCGCCTTTACCTTTGGCGGTATGTTTGCCTTTATCACCGGCTCCCCCTCCGTT
Organism: Amphritea sp. 1_MG-2023; assembly: GCF_030547545.1. Lineage (GTDB taxonomy): Bacteria > Pseudomonadota > Gammaproteobacteria > Pseudomonadales > Balneatricaceae > Amphritea. The sequence continues at coordinate 7,316 of NZ_JAUOQE010000017.1, read as the reverse complement.
TACATGGAATACTTCGGTGCGTCAGAAGCATTATTTCCGCTACTGTTTGGTGCCAATATCATCACCATGGTGGTCATGAACCGACTCAACATGAGGCTGTTAACGCGCTTCTCACCTCATACCTTACTCAGTGTGGGGCAAGCGATTCAGTTCTTAATCGGCGCATTATTATTCAGTTATATTTGGCTCAGTAGTTCGCCATCACTGTATCCAACCGTGCTAATGGTCATGCTGTTTGTCGGTATGCAGGGGCTGCTGATGCCAAACTGTATGGCCAGCACGGTCGAGTTTTTCCCAACCAATAGCGCAACCGCCATAGCCTTACTCGGCGCTTTAGGCTTTGCAACGGGCGCGCTAAGCGGCTCGTTAGTCGGGCTTTTAGGCGATGGTACGCCCCTGCCCATGGCTATGATTATGTTTGGCTGCGCAACAACCGGGCCTACGCTGCGATTTTTACTCTACCAAAAGAAACCTAAAGCAGTGGCTTGTTAAATAACACTATAGGGCTAAGCAGATTCATAAAATTGCAGCGCATGATCCAAGTATTCCGCCAATAACTTGCGACTGACAACGAAGATATGGCCAATATTTTTTTCAATGGTTCGGTTTAGACCGTCAGTAGTTTCGCTCTGACCATCCGAACCAACACCCCATGTTTCGCTGGCGATACATGATCCGGCGGGTGAGATAGGGTCGCGTAACCCTCGATAATCCATGATCCGCACACCGGCACGGGTAAGCGCATGCATATCAACCGGTTGACCATCCAACGCCGGAACAGTGGAAGATAGACAGTACTCGCCTCGCCAAATTTGATTATTGATAAAGATTTTTTCAATCCACTCTTGATGCGCTTTCGATGGAAAACGCGTGCCATGATTTAACCAATTGAGAAATGGCGCGGCATCTTCAATCGCGCCCTCGAAAGAGGCTCGATCATAAAAACCATGACTCACTGTGTAGCGAACACCGGGCTGAATCTTATGCATACCAGCTTCAATCAGCTGTGGCGGGATATTAACGCCATCAAACATCTGATTGAGTAGATCCTTATCGTAACTGTCTCGAATAAGCGCCCGCATCGGCCCATGACCGCTGTTAGCATCATCAAACAATATCGGGGTGGCCATCAGTACTAACTTAGTAATATCCATCGTCAGCCCTTGAGCCTGACGCTCTTCTGCCCGGCGAGCAAGATAAGTCAGAAACAAGGTACCGCCCATACAATAGCCCATCGCATGGATCTGCTGTTCAGGATGATACTGTTTGATTAAATCCAAATAGCGATCGTGAATTGTTTTGCCTAAGAAATCGAGACCTTTACCAGAATCTTGATCACCCGCCTGACTATAGTCGACCAAATAAACATGATGGCCACTCTTCTGTAGCCCCTCAATAACCGATTTTCCTGGGGCTAAATCAAAAATTTCAGCACGATTGATTAATGGACTACTGAGATAAATAATCGGTTTGTGATCCGCTGCCGGCTGCTGGCAGGGGTAAAAACGTAATTGTACACCATGTAACAGGGAATCTTGCACCACCGTAAAATCGCAGCAACCTAATTTAGCATCAGCCGAGTGCTCGCTAAAATATACGAGATCAAACGCCTGTTGCTGATAGAGCTTCTCTAGGCGTAGCTGACATTTAGCCCGATATTCTTCAAAGCTATCGAGTGGTTGATTGTTCGCATATTGACGATAGGGTTGCGGATCGATCGCCGGCGTGTCGGTAATCAAAATCAGTAAACTAATCAGTAGCTCTTTTTGTGCCGTTAAACGTGTCAAACCGAGGCTATTATACTGATACTCAAGCGCCGCCATTTTGAACAAACAGCTATAAAATTGCTGACTTTGCTGCGGATCAGTAAAGATATTAGCCGCCCGCGTGGGAGAGAAATGGGCACCTTCAAAGCACTGATCGCAGAGTTCTGAGGTTAACTTGGCATACTGGGCTTCGATATCCAGATTCTGTTGTTTAAACAGATCGGGATCGTTGTTCTTTAATACCGCTTGCTGAGCTTTTTCCCGAATAGGCTTGAAGAGAAAGCTTTGCAGCCATTGCTGAGTCATATCAACATTGAGTGACGGTATCGAACCATTGGGTAACACGCTGTTTAACTTGGTTAACTCACGCGAATACTGCTGCATCGCCGCTAGCCATTGGCCTGCCAAATCACTCTTCCACTCGACAGAGGTATCGAGTCTGAAGCTATTATTAACGCCCGACAACTGACTTAACGTGAGTAACTGCTTGGTGGTGGGGGTGGAAGATGGGGATATCCATTCCATGGTGAAGGCTACCTCTTAGAATTAGCATAGATCCATAGTGGATCAAACAGGCCTTTGATATCAAGTCTCAGAAAGCCAATCGTTCGAGTGTTAATACGTCACACATTGACAATTCGAGTTAGACAGCAAAAATATAGCTCAAACTCGCGACAATAGACACAATCAATCTCGGGGTTAAATAACGACTCAATACTGATCGGAAAGCTATCAGCACGGATATCACGTCGGTTGCAGACATTGACGGCAACCCATCCGCCTGCTTAGCGCACCATCCTCACGATGCGTGATAAGACTGATGCCTTATGAGACGGGTGCGTTATAAGATGGATACTTCATTAATTCGCGTAGGCAGAAGATCAAATAAAGAGGGCCCCAAATAGGAGCCCTCAGCAATAACGTTAAGTGAATGAAGCGTTACATTTCACCCTTCGTTTCAAAATTCTCATGCCAGCTTAGCGCTTCACTGAGAATATGTGGCGTATGCATGCCTCGCTTACTCGCACACGCACGCTCGTAATAATCTCTTAGACGATCGCGATACATAGGATGCGCGCACTTTTCGATAACCACTTCAGCTCGCTGACGCGGCGACAAACCTCTTAAATCGGCTAAGCCTTGCTCGGTGACGATTACTTTCACATCATGCTCTGTATGATCGACATGAGACGCCATCGGAACGATCGCAGAGATAGCGCCATTCTTAGCCGTTGAAGGCGTCATAAAGATAGATAAAGAACCATTACGCGCAAAATCACCCGAACCACCGATACCGTTCATAATACGCGAGCCCATAATATGGGTTGAGTTCACATTGCCGTAGATATCAGCCTCGATCAGACCGTTCATGGCGATGATACCTAAGCGTCTAACGATTTCAGGATGATTACTAATATCCTGCTGACGTAGAATGATTTTTTCACGATAAAAATCGATATTTTCATTCAGCTCAGCCAACGCCACTGGGCTTAACGAGAAAGCGGTTGCTGATGCCACCGACAACGTACCCGACTTAAGCATATGCAACATACCGTCTTGTATTACTTCGGTATACGCGCTCAAGTTTTTATAACCGCCCCGCTCCAGCCCGCTTAAAACCGCGTTGGGAATGTTGCCAACACCGGATTGCAGCGGCAATAGCTCTTTCGGTAACCGTCCAGCTTTAATTTCGTGAGCAAAGAAATCGAGAATATGTTCCGCTATTTGCGTCGAGACCTCATCTGGAGGCGTAAACGCACTGTTACGGTCTGGCGCCGATGTTTCGACAACCGCGACAATTTTCTCTAAGGGGATAGATAGATACTGTTCACCAATACGATCCGCCGGCGTGTTAATCATAATCGGTTTACGGTTAGGCGGCAGAGCAGTACCGTAATAAATATCATGCATCCCTTCTAGCTTGATGCTTTGCTGATCATTCACTTCTAAAATGACCTTATCCGCTTGTTCTACCCAAGTCTTATTGTTGCCCACCGATGATGATGGCACGATGCGGCCATCGGCATGAATCGCAGCCACCTCAATCACAGCGACATCCAGTTTGCCGAGAAAGCCAGACCACGCATACTGCGACACTTCGGATAAGTGCATATCAACATAATCCATCACACCTTGATTGATTTGTTGACGACAAATAGGATCCGATTGATACGGTAGACGCATACTGATGCCATCGACCTCAGCAAGTACGCCATCTAACTCTGGTGCAGTCGATGCCCCTGTCCACAGGTTAATTCTAAATTTCTGACCTAAATCTTGTAATGCTTTGGCTTTTTTAACCAGTGCCCCAGGGATAGACTTAGGATAACCCGCCCCCGTAAAACCACTCATCCCGACCGTATCGCGGTCTTGTAAGAAGGCAACAGCCTCATCGGCGGACATTATTTTTTTGCGCAAAATTGGACATTCAACACGCGACTGAGAAAACATGCATACTCCAAATAAAACTTTCTTTGAATAATAAATCGGGGCTTGAAGCACATTAAATAGGTAATAATCAAACGCACTACAGCCGAACGAAGAGGGCCTAACATAAGTTGCGGTGTACTTTACCTCAGCGAGAATAAGTCGAAATACGACCTAGGTTGTATATACCCTAAGAAAAATAGGCGAATTGTCGCGATCAATAATAAAATCAAGGCGCTAGCAACACGCAAAAAAATAGACAAACACTCTAAAAAATCTTTCGCGATCAATAGCCTTTATATCAACAGTGACGGCGAAAAAGGATGGCGCATCGTTTAGATGATTGACCCAGCCTTGTTGCTAATGGTTTGATCATCATTAGCAACCTTCACGCAACCCTAACGTGACAACGTTAAATCGATTGATGGTAGCGCGCCATTTAAAATGGCCGCACAGCGTCAAAGTTATAAAAACCTCGGCATATATGCGATAAAACAGCTAAAAATCGCCTATATCGATAACTCAGGCGATAGAAATGTCAATATCCGCCCACTTACCCCTATCTGTCACATTTTATTATTCTGCATTATGTTAGACTGAAGCTTCTACGGAACCTGCCAACAACACCATGCTGAACAGCTCTCCGTTTATTCACTGATAAAAGAGCCAATTATGCAAAACTTAACAGCCGACGGGCAACAACTCGTCAACAATCTGAGTCAAAAATACAACCTTAGCTACGATGCCGTTGTGCATATGCTAATCGCCGTCAATAACGGTTCTGGCAGTATGGCGCAATTTAATTGCCCAGAATTGGGCGGTAGCGGTCAATGGATGCGTGGCGGCATGATCATGGTTGGCGATATGTTCAATAACGGCCTGAAAAACACCGTAGATAATCTGTGCAACGAGCTAGCCAACGGTCTAGCGAATCTACAAATCTTTGTGCCTATTCCACAAGGCACACCCGGCAGTAATCAATGGTGGCCCGTCGATTTAGGCCAACCGTTTAGTAGTGGGGCACAAAATAATATTCGTTACGCCGTGTTTCCAAACCGTTTAGCCGTTGAACTCAATGGTCAAGTAACGGTTTATAACACTCTAGACAACCATATTAGCGGTGTTAGCCAACAGCAAGGCGGCGATACCTCGCTAACCTTTAGTAGCCAATACGGTACCATTGCCGTCAATAGTCTACCCATTGTCTCTGGCCCCGGCATGGCCCCCGCACCACAAAATAACTTTGCCGAGCCGGCGCAGAACAATAACGCGCCGCTTAACGATGCGCCGATCAATAACGCCCCCATCGACAACCCGCCGCAGGTCAGCAACACTCAATCGAGTAACACACCGGTTCCGAGTAATACCTCGATCGATGAGACCCTGCAGATCATCGAAAAGTTAGCAAAACTAAAAGATGCGGGTGCTATCTCTGAAAGCGAATACAACGCGAAAAAAACAGAGTTACTGAGTCGCATCTAGCCAGTCATTTTACGACCTAATGACAACTCACCACTGAAAATAGCTATCCCTCCCCCTAAAACATAGGCGGTGAGGGTTTTCAGCTGCGCCACACCACCACGCTAATATCACGTTAACCCTCATTGTCTCTGCCTCCTTAACTAGCCCAATAATGAGCCCATTAATTCCTTAACGCGATTGCCGATGCATTTCACTCTTTAAGGCGGCGCCCAAACGATTAAAGTAACGCTGAAAAGCCAAATTGATACGTTCGCGTTGCTCACCTCGCGGATACAACCCCTGCTCGGCTTCGGCAGTCATTTTAGTCCCCGAGACCAAGAAACTATTCGTAATAGCGGCATCCTGCACAAACGCCTCAAACGCTCTCGCACATAACTCCTCAGCCTGACTGAAATATACTTGATTCATCGTCCGATCGACCCGCACGGATGCTTCAAACAACGGGCTTGGGGATTCACCATCCTCAGCTAACATAATCTGCTTGAAACACGCGTACAGATCATCATTCAACGGGTGAACCACCGGCGTCGCCTCGGCTAACCACGCTTTTGAGGCAAACATGCCTGCCGGCGCATCCGTAAATGCCGTCCCGCCGAGATAATGATCGAGTGCATGAAACCACTCATGTGCAATACTGCCCGGGCCTGCATTTTTAGCCAATGAAAAGCAGCGCATCGACGGTTGATAATGAGCCGCAACTCCTGGACGGCCACCAATACCATATTGTAACGATAAGCTGCCACGTAATGAGATCAACGGCTCGGGGCATTGCAAAATCGTCATTAGATCAACCAAGGCATCATAAAATAACCCCGCCGCGCGATTTTGTTCCGCTTGCGTCACCCAGCGACCAATGCCAATAAATCTAAAATCAAACCGCTTCCTGACATCGACAAAGCTAACAGGATGACCTTGCCGTTCATCCGGCCCATAACGATAAAATTCACGCGATAAAGCCATAACGACTCAAACACCTCAAAGACAATCACTCAACACCACAGGCATACAGCGCCTGCTAAGCGTTTTAATAATATAAAACCCGATTGTACTCTTCTAATAAGCAATCAACATCGTTGAACATCGCCACCGGTGCGGTATTTTTGTAGGAGGCGTGCCCCACGCCGATATGTTTGTTGGGTGCTTCAATCGCAACGAGTACCCAGAGGGCATGCGAGCCGCACCAACGGGTTAATCACATCAACATCGTTGAACATCGCCATCATTGCGATATTTTTGTAGGAGGCGTGCCCCACGCCGATGTGTTTGATGAGTGCTTCAATCGCAACGAGTACCCAGAAGGCATGCGAATCGCACCAGCGGGTTAATCACATCAACATCGTTGAACATCGCCACCGGTGCGGTATTTTTGTAGGAGGCGTGCCCCACGCCGATGTGTTTGATGGGTGCTTCAATCGCGACGAGTACCCATAGGGCATGCGAGCCGCACCAACGGGTTAATCACATCAACATCGTTGAACATAGCCACCGGTGCGGTATTTTTGTAGGAGGCGTGCCCCACGCCGATGTGTTTGATGGGGGCTTCAATCGCGACGAGTACCCAGAGGGCATGCGAATCGCACCAGCGGGTTAATCACATCAACATCGTTGAACATCGCCACCGGTGCGGTATTTTTGTAGGAG
>NZ_JAUOQE010000016.1 GCF_030547545.1 Amphritea sp. 1_MG-2023 | reverse complement strand
ATCCGCCCTTCGGGGCTTTCAGAGAAGCAGGATCTCGGCGTTAACATTTTTCGACGTACAACCAGTATGCCTGTAACGGTTGCCTTGATCTCCCGCTTCTCTGTAAGCCAGAGGCGTCATTGACTTATTCGCACCTTCCCTATAGCAGCTACATCAATTTTATCACACTGCCTCTCTTATTTTGATTCCCGACTCATTATTACTGTAGCGACCAGAAAATATTGTGACTACAGTTGCACAATAAGTTTGTGCCACCTGATTAGTGGTGACAAACCTGCCGTCATGTAAAGAGTAAAGAGGTTAAAGCCTGTGTTATCCGCAGCTTCCCTTACCCAAGCCCCAGGAAACCCGCGAATAACTATTTATCAGTACTCGACAGACCCTATCGTGTCGTAGCATAGCTATGCAGCTATAAACTGAAAATTGGACTTGTGCGTATCTTCCCTTTACTCTGGCCCTCCCCTTTTTATTAACCGGTGGATGAAGACGCCTTCTCAAGCGTCATATTGAGTGCAGCTAGCGTTAAATTGGTCGTATGAGCGCCTAATCTAGCGACCTTATTCCACAAACCCCACCCACACAGATACCATTTCATAAGGATTATCCATAATGAAAGTACGAAACAAGCACAACCGCCGCCTACGCAAAAAACTGTTCCTGGGTGAATTTGCCGTGAACCTCTTTGAGATACAGGTAAAGCTATCCACTAACAACGAGAGTGATTTGGACGCATTCATTGCGAGCTTTGTTGACCAACTTGAGAAGCAAGGACTGACCTACTTTGGGTACTCAGATCCTGACGGAATTCAGGGCCATGTACTCTCTCAACAGCGCTATGAATCTCCGTCAGAGAGTCAGAGACAAGCGTTGTCTGATTGGTGTGGCACTTACGCCACTATTGAGAATTACGAAGTTGGCGAGTTGATAGACATTAATCAAGCTTAACGTGCTGGTTGTTGCTGTATCAGAAGACTAGGTCACCGACTAAGCGGCAGGCTCTAAAAAGCATCCCCATAGATTAGAAATAGCCCCTCAATGGGTGTCGAATGTTACGACACCCGTTTTCAAGAAGCTGGCGCTTTCCTGCTGATTCACTGCGCCCATTCCAATCAGAAAGAGACAAACGCTCAAAAGCGAACACCCCTTTGGCTACAACTATCAGCGCCATACAGTTACTCACATATCCTGTGGATAACTGTGTGAGGACGCTCTGGACTTCTCTGTTATCGCCTTGCTGTATAGTCGCTATAAGGGATTGGGTGAAATCCAACCAACCTCACTGACCGCTGAGCATTCACGCAGTAACCTCTACTTTTAGCATCTGCTAATAAAGGGAGGATTACCCCAGCAGTCGTTGTTTGTTATCGCTGTTTAACAGTGCACAAGTCCGGCAATCACCGAACTACGACATAAGCGGCTTAAAGCGGTGTTGGCTCGTCAGCATGGCCGGCAAGGAAACGACGACGGGTCCCCTCTTTTTGATACTCAAAAAACGCCTCATCCATTGATTCGGCAGCCTGATCAAGGCGCAGACCATCATAACAGATACCCAACCCACCTTCTTCTTGTAAAGCCTGAATACGGGCTTTACCGGCCTGTTTTTTATTGACCTGGTGGGGTTGAAAAAAGTCCAGATCGCGAACAGTTATCTCATCGCCCTGCTCAATAAAGCCAGCTTTCACGGCCCGTTGCATCAACTGCTCACCTTTGCCGCTGCGAATAATCACCGCATTGCTGCCCGGATCATCCTTTTCGGTCGTCGAATCCACCAGACTGCCCGGCCAGCTATCGGCGGCCGCTAAGTCTGCACCTTCACCAATACCGTTCGGACAGGTCTTGCAACGGAACGGGATCGACCAGTTTTCGTCCTCGCCCCAAAACTCATTATAGCTGCGCAAGAATATCTCTCCTCCTTTATTCTTTACCTTTACCGGCCCCGGACAACCATGACCACGGTAACGGATATGCGCAAGGTCTTGGCGCGCTACCCCAAGCGATGACAGAAACGCGTTCAGTCCGGATGGTGACATAGATCCGCCACAGACAATTGCCAGCTTGTAACGTATAAGCTGCTCAACCCTAGCATCGAACTTGGCATAGTTATTCAGGGCCGATACATCGCAAGGTTTACCAATAAATGCGAACGGCTTGCCTTTTTCCAACAGTTTGACGATATCGATTAGCGGTGCTGCAGGCCCGTAACGGGAGCCCGAGGCTTCGATCACATCAGCGTTGGTAAAACTGAGATGCCGTTCACCAAAGGCCGGCTCGGTCTCTGACGCCTTAACGTGCAATACAAAGTCTACTTCCTTACTGGCTATCATATACTGCGCCAGACCCGTCATCACGCCACCCGTTGATGCTTTAAAACGTACCTCAGGTTGTCCAGCCCAAGCCATCACACTGTGCAGGTTTTGGCCCCAGATCAGGTCTTGATCGATCGTTTGATTAACATGCTTATCAAGACTGACCTTAATGCCAGGACAAACCTGATAGATCCGGTCTACTACAGCATCACTCAGATTGCCCACCACAGCGGGCCGCTTATAGCCGGTCGGCTGTGTGCGTACTTGAATCGACTCAGGCCCTGCGATTGATTGACACAAACCACAACCCGTACAGAGCCCTTCTTGTACTATTCGGTACAGACGTTGTTTGGCCGTCGGTTTTATCCCGTTAGACGCTTTCTGATTAGGGATATTTTTCACCGGGATAGTATATTCAAACATTTTCATTTTCCTCAGGTAACAGCCTAGATATTCAGACCCACCAACGAAGCCCTTTTGTCTTGCATGATCATTTTTATGATCGCTAGCCTGTCCCCAAGGCTAAATTCAATCAAATCAATATTTGACTAGATGAAATCAGCTTTTTCGATCACTTATCCCTAAGGAAGGTGCGAATAAGATTACATGTCGTAAAGAGGCCTAATTGACTTATTCGCACCTTTCTTAGGTCTTTGCTCAATGCCCCTCCTGATACCAGTGATCGCTGGTAAAGCCACTATCAAGAGGCTGGAGAAGCCGGTTCTTTCTTGCTTCGAATTAAAAGCATGAGTTGTCGCTAAAGCAATGCATTACTCGCCTTTCATTCTAGTGCCTATAGACGCGCTGAGGTGTCGAATATTGCGATCCTATCATTTGTAGCTAAGATGAGAGTGGCCAATAAATTATCAATATCGATGCACCCAAGGTGATTGATTAAGACTGTTATATAGAGTGCAGTTATGATCTGCATGCTATAAGCTTATTTTTCATATGTGTTAGTGCATTTTATTTATAGCTTGATACCCCTACGGAAGGTGGATATTTGTAGCTTTTTTGTATGGTTACTCAATGAAATCAAAAAATTATCCCCTCTATATCACGTTAATATATGTCGTCGTTTCAGTTCTCTGGATAGTCCTATCTGATGGCCTTGTACTAGCCTTACCTAGCTCCTTGCATGCACCGCTGCAGACGCTTAAAGGATGGATCTTTGTTTGTATCACTGGCGTGCTAATTTATAGCCTGATGAGGAAAGAAAAAGTTGCAACGGCTCGGGTTATTGATGATCTTAAGTCGAGTAAAAAACAACTCTCCGACTTACATAATAAAAACACCTCGATGTTAGAAGCGTTACCCGTCGCGATTGTTGAAATGGATTTCTCGTTAGCGAAACAACATATCGACACGGTGATGCAGTCTTATCAGGGCGAGTTAAGCGATTGGTTTCATGCCTCGCCAAAGAACATCGATGCCATCATCGAACAAATATCTATAAAGTCGGTCGATGGTGCTGCCTGTGAGTTGTTTGGCGCAGACTCTCCAGATAAGTTAATCTCCAATTTTAGGCAGGTATTTACACCCACCGCCTTAGATCTCATCAAAAAAAATCTCGTTTTGTATTATAACGGGCAAACCTCCGTCAAGAGTGAAACCGAGTTTGCCCGTTTTGATGGCTCTACTTTTGCGGCCTCAACCTATACAACGCTCGCTTTGAATAGTGAGGGTTCTTGGTCGCGCATGGTGGTGATCGTAGAAGATATCACTGAAAAGGTGACCGCGACAAAAGCCGTCAATAGCTTTTTTGATCTCGATATCAATCTTAATATTATTACTGATCTCGACAGCATCATCGTGCGAGCTAATCAGGGGTGGCAATCTCTTTTAGGTTATAGTCCTGTCAACCTAGAAGGGCTGTGGTTGTTGGATCTCGTGCATCCAAGCGACACCGATGCAACCATCAACGCGATGCTGTCAGCGAGAGCCAACAACACAACACTGTCATTTGAAAACCGCTGCAAAGATCATCATGGCGAGTATCATCTGTTGTCTTGGTCCGCGAGCTGCCCCTCAGAATCAAACCTCATTTATGCTGTGGCAACGGATATCACGCAACAAAGACAGGCCGAAGAGCAGCTTCATACAGCAGCTTCAATCATCAACAGTACCTCTGAAGGAACGATGACGACGGATCTTGATGGCTGCATTCAGGATGTGAACCCCGCTTTTTCGGCGATTACCGGCTATCAGCGCGCCGATATTGTGGGTAAAAACCCGCGTGTATTGTCATCGGGGCGTCACGACCGTAACTTCTACCAAAATATGTGGAAAGCCTTGGTCGTGGATGGCCAATGGCAAGGCGAGGTTTGGAATCGCACTCGTGCTGGTGAGGTGTACCCTCAATTTCTAACCATTAATAAATTGACCGACCATCAGGAACGATTACAAGGCTATGTGGGTGTGTTTACCGATATCTCTGACATAAAGCAAAGTGAAGAGACCATCATTAAACTCAGCACCCTCGATGCTTTAACGGAGCTGCCCAACTGGACGGTATTCACTGAACGTCTGCAACACTCGATCGATAGAAGTGCTCGAAAAAATCAACAGCTGTGTGTCCTTTCCGTCGATATCGATAACTTTAAGCTGATCAATGAAAGCTTAGGCTTTGATATCGGCGATGACCTACTCATACAGGCTTCTAAACGTTTAAAGCTGTGTGTACGTACCGAAGACACCGTGGCGAGGCATGGCGGTGACGAATTCAAATTATTAATTGAAGATGTACAGGATACAGCCGTTATTCATAAGGTGGTGGAACAGCTTTATGCTGCCTTTAATGACCCCTTTATGCAGAACGGGCAGCTCATCTACTTAAGTATTTGTATCGGTATTAGCCTATACCCTGCCGATGGCGACTCTATTTCAATGTTAGTGCGCAATGCCGATACCGCCCTGACTCAAGCAAAATCGTTGGGGTCGGGTCGCTATCAGTTTTATTCGCAGGCGTTAACCGAGGTCGCCTTAGAAAGTATGTTGATTGAAAATGCGCTGCGGCTAGCGATTAAACATGAGCAACTGTTTTTGGTGTATCAGCCACAGTTTGATATTAAAACGCATCAGCTGGTCGGCCTAGAAGCCCTTATCCGCTGGCAACATCCCGACATCGGCTTAGTCTCGCCGATGAAGTTTATCCCTATAGCCGAAAGAACGGGGATGATTCTAGAGATTGGCAAGTGGGTCATTAAAACCGCCTGTATGCAGGGTAAAGCCTGGTTAGACGCGGGCTATGATTTTGGCCGCATAGCCGTCAATGTGTCGGGCTCACAGCTCATTCATAGTGACTTGTACAAAGACGTTAAGCAGATCCTCACACTCAGCCAGTTTGATCCAGAACGGTTGGAAATAGAAATTACCGAAAGCTTTATTATGCAAAACGAAGTTAAGGCCAGCGAAGCACTTAACAAACTGCGTAAAGATGGTATTAGAACGGCCATCGATGATTTTGGCACTGGCTATTCATCGCTCAGTTATCTAAAAAAACTGCCCATTGATAAGCTGAAAATTGATAAATCCTTTGTCAATGAACTGCCCGATAATATGGATGGGGTCGCTATTGTTAATGCGATTATCTCTTTAGGCAAAGCGCTGAATCTGAGCCTGATTGCGGAAGGTGTCGAAACATTAGAACAAGAACAAAGCCTTATTCATCAAGGCTGCGATCAGGTGCAGGGGTTCTTACATAGCAAACCATTAGCCAGTGAGTTGGTTGAGTCACGTTACTTAAAAGGGTGACAGATGCTTTTCACTTCGGCCTGATCAACAGGCTCGAAGCGCATGAGGTTAATATCAGCCACACTGCATCCCTTACGATGAAGCCGCTAGCCCGCATTTTGCTCCCATTGCTGTTTTTTACGGTAGATGGTTGAAGCACTGATTTCTAGGAATGCGGCCGCGCGCGGCACATTGCCTTGGCACTGAGCAATTGCTCGCTCAATAATCCGTTTCTCTGCTAACCACAAAGGCTCGATGGTATCACTTTCACGGGTGCGGCTTGCTCTTGCATCAGGGTCAACGGGTGGCGCATCCGTAGCACGTGTGAGAGGCGGTACGACATTGGCCTGATTATCATCGAGATTCAAGGTATTCAACGGCGCAGGTAACATATCGACCGAGACGTGTTCAGCATCATTCAAGACAACGATATTACGCACCACATTACTCAACTCACGCACATTACCCGGCCAGCGATAGTTGAGGAAAATTTGCGCCACCTCGGCAGTAAAACCGCTAAAAGATTTATCTTCATCGGCACTGTATTCCGCTAGCATTTCATTCGCAATGAGCAGGCAATCGCGCCCACGCTCACGCAGAGGCGGCATAACAATGGGGATCACATGTAAACGATAGTAAAGGTCTTCGCGAAAACGGCCTGCGCGCACTTCTTCTAAGGGATCTCGATTAGTGGCACAAATAAAACGAATATCAACGCTCACCTCTCGACTACTCCCTACCGGCTGAAAGGTGCCCGATTGAATAAAGCGGAGTAACTTACTCTGCAACTCCATCGGCATTTCACCAATTTCATCCAAAAATAGTGTGCCGCCGGCGGCCTTAGACGCCGCCCCCTCACGAGCAGTTAAGGCACCGGTAAAGGCCCCTTTAATATGACCAAAAATCTCACTTTCCAATAAATCGCGAGGTATCGCCGCGCAATTCAGAGCCACATAGGGCTTGTCGGCCCGCTGACTTTCGGCATGAACCGCCTCTGCACATAACTCTTTGCCGGTGCCACTCTCGCCGGTGATAAACACCGTCGCACGGCTGCTGGCCGCACTTTCTATAATCCGATAGACACTCTGCATCGTTAACGCAGCGCCGAACATCTTATGAAACCGGTCACGCACACAGGTCTTTTCATACTGATCAACAATTTCACTTAAACGACGTTCTTTAAGTGCATTAACAACTGTTAGTTTTAGACGCGCCGCATCAAAAGGTTTAGTCAGAAAATCTGAGGCCCCGCACTGTATCGACTCCACCGCAATATCGACCGAACCATGCGCCGTAATCATAATAATAGGCAGGTGATGGTCCGATGCGCGCAGTTTTCTCAGAATATCTAAGCCGGACATATCAGGCAGACGCACATCGAGTAATAGCAGATCGAAGTGATTGTCATTGATCGCCGCCAACGCATCGGCACCGTCATGCACCACGGTGACCCGATAATCGGCTTCTAAATAACTACGATACACCATTGCCGTAGACTGACTGTCTTCTACCAGCAAGAGATGATTTAACGAGGTTCGATCCACCATGACTGACTTATCCCTTTCAATCAATAACCTTTGCGTCACACTCACCGTAGCGTAACGAATGAGTCGATCATAGTAGCCTCATCAGGTTAACGGAGGCAAGTGATTGCGATAGCTTGCATAACCCTCTTGAGTGGCGCTGCAAATGTGCAGCAACTCACTGCTATGGGCCTGTATTGTCGCCATATCGCCATCACGTCCGGCCGTTTCCATCACTTCAGCTAAGGATTGCAAATGGATGGCACCGAAGGTACCGCAACAGCTTTTTAGGGCATGAGCATGTTCTCTCACGGTGGTCGCATCACCCGCCAATAGAGCAGCATTCAGGGCAGAAGAACGGCTCTGCAACTCATCAATAAACATATCCAACATCGGCCGCAATGCCGCCTCAGAGGTGTCCTTTTTCAGCTGATCGATTACCTGGGTATCCAGTAACGGCTGACGATCGTCAAACGACGCTAGCATCATGCTGTCTTCATCTACCACCGGCGACACAAGATGCTCTTCGATCACTCGCATCATACGCTGGATATCAAAGGGTTTACTGACCACATCATCCATACCCACTTGGCGACAACGTTCAATCTCACTCACTTCAGCGTTAGCCGTCAACGCAATGATAGGGGTCTGCTGATTCGGGCCGGCTTCTGCACGTAGGCACCGAGTCGCATCGATACCGTTCATATTCGGCATCCTGACATCCATCAAGATGAGATCAAAATGATGTACGCCGGCCTGATTCAACGCGTCACGACCATCGACCGCCGGGGTTACCTTAAACCCACGACTCTTCAGTAACTCAATGGCCACCAGACGATTAGTCGCCACATCATCCACCAGCAATATATGTCCAGACATCATGGGAGTTTTCGGCTGACGGGAGCCGAGCGGCTGATCACCGGCGTGATTCATTCGATAACAGATATCACTGCACGACAGCGGCTTAAGCACCACATCACATTGCAAGCCTGCGGGCAGATCCACACCTGGACGTTTCATCACCAGTTTCCTAGCGATGCTATCGGAAAGCCAAGACAGCTGCGGTGATGCGACATGCAAACAACGATCGTCAATCAACAGGGTATCGGCGGCGCTGAGGCCAGTGGCCTCACAGGCGTGTTGTAATTGCGATACGCTTGAACAGCGATGATACTCTACGTCCATCGAGGCTAATTTATTAGCAAAGGCTCGGCACAGTACGGTGTTGCTAGAGACTATCCACACCTTACCGCATACCCTACTAGAATCGGCATGGCTGCCTTGTGGCTTCAAGGTCACCGGCAGTCGAAAAAAGAAGCGACTGCCGATGCCGATGGTGCTTTCCACCTTGATCTCGCCACCCATCAACTCGACCAGTTTGTTCGCGATCGTTAACCCGAGACCGGTACCACCATTGCGTGAGTCGCGAGTCGCATCGACCTGCTCAAATTCATTAAATACCTGATCCAAATGCTCTGGAGGAATACCCACGCCGCTATCGTTCACCGAGACTAAAAGAAAGTCATCTCCTTGCGCATTTTGCTCGCTCGAGATATCCACCATCACGAGGCCGTGAGCGGTAAACTTGATGGCATTATCCACCAGAATACTGATTACCTGACGCAACCGATCCGGATCGACCGTGACCAGCCCCAGCGTCGGATCAATACTTGATAGCAGCTCGACATCGCTACTGTCTACGCTCGCATAAGCCGAACGTAGCAGCTCATCGACAAGCAACGTCAAGTCTGCGTCTGTGGCCACGATAGCCATATGGCCGGCTTCAATTTTGCTAAAGTCCAGCACCTCATTAACCACCGAGAGTAGTGCTCTACCTGCGCTTTGCGCTGTCTTTAAAAGGTGTTGATGCTCTGCATTATTGACCCGCTCGGCCACCAAATTAACGGCCCCTAAGACCGCATTCAACGGTGAACGGATTTCGTGACTCATATGCGACAGAAAACGAGACTTTGCCATTGAGGCTTGTTCGGCAGCGTCTCTAGCGTCGATCAGTTCTTGTTCAGCCTGTTTACGGCCACTGATATCCCGCAGGAAGGCAGTCGCTAAGCGTTCCCCATCAATTTCGGCTGCCACGAGAGACAGTTCAACGGGGAAGCGATCGCCGTTTTTACGTATCGCTTCCACTTCAACGCGACCACCAATCAAAGGCCCGTGGCCCGTCTCTCGAAAATGCGCCATGCCACGACGGTGCGCTTCCCGCATCTCCTCCGGAATAATGAAATCCTCCAACATAGAGCCGAAAATCTCGTCACTCGACCAACCAAAGACCTGCGCCGCGATAGCATTATATTCCACTACTCGGCCGTCCATATCCACCGTTATCATGGGGTCGAGACTGGCATCGGTGATCATCGATTTGATCTTGGTAGAACGCCGAGCAAGCGCCTCCAACTGCTGCTGTTCAGTCTTGTCTCGAAACTGCCCAATCAAATAATGATCGCCATTAACACGCATATACGAGACAGATAGATCGAAAGGAAACTCACTACCATCCTGACGTTTCCCTATCACCGTGCGGCTGAGATTACTCGTCTCCACCAGCTCACCTTGCATAAAGGCCTGCAGATAATCCTCATGCTTTTGATGATTCGCCGTTGGCATCAGCAGGTTAATATTGCGCCCGAGCAATTCGTCCTGATCATAACCAAACATTCGCTCAGCGGCGGGATTAACGCGATGAATATTACCGCGACTATCGATACTGATAATGCCATCAACTAGCGATTCAAGCACCGTACTCAAATAGCCTTCGCTGCCGGCAATTTTTTGATTTAACCTATTTAGATCCTCAGACTGCTGCTGCAACTGTTGCTGCTCAGCATTAATCTTTTCGATCATCAGGTTAAATGCCTTCGCCGCCTCCGTAAATTCATCATTCCCGTATGTGGTCGCTCGTTGATGCCAATGCCCACTGGTGACGGCTTTGGCAGCAGCGGTGAGGCTCTTTACGCCACGGCTTAAATAACTGCTGAGCCAAATAGAAACCAACGCCACTAATAACAACTCAGCCCCAGCAATCGTCCCCAGCCACTGACGGGCATCATTCATCAACAGGTGTTCCGGCGCCACCGACAACCCCAGATGCACCGTGCCAAACCATAAGCCTCCCTGACGAATATCTGCATGAACATCAAACACCCCATCATCGACATTTCCGAGCGCTTCATCTAAATGGCGTAAATCATCTTGGTGGGTCTGATCACCGGTGCTGACCATCACACCCTGCTTATCGACGATTTTAAGGTAAGCCACGTCAGGGAATGAACCCACCTGTTCCGCCATCTCCTGCAGTGTGGCGAGATCGGAAGCAATCACCGCATTCTCACTCATTAAAGCAAACAGGCTAACGGTCTCTGCTGCCCGCCGCGACACCGCGTCATCAACGCTGTTCTCCAGATACACCAGTGACTGCCACACAAGGATTAACAGAAAGACGGCCTCAATCGCGGCAATACTCAACATCATTTTTATTCGGAACGACATGCTAAACGCCTCTTGCTTATGAGCAGAAACCGCTCAATAAGGACTCATTAAACCAAGCATCACTCAACAGGACTTCAGTGCTAGGCTGATACTCTAATCGACTATCTCTACTCGCCTATCTCTTCTCGCTCACCCAATACCTGCTGTAGGTGTAAAGCACGGACATCATTCCAATCACTATCAACGGCCACTTCAAACCCCTTAATTTTAAGGGGCCGCAACGCAGCAGCACCAGCCTCGGTTGAGGCTAACTGAACCAAGGCCGCCCGCAACTGCGCCACCACTGCAGCATCGACTCGAGGATGGGCAGCAATAGCATGTGCGGTAAAACCCGACGAACGCCAAATAACCTGCAATTGCTCTCGAATACGCGGCTCCAGCGCATCAAATGTACGCTGAATGCCGCCGCCGGCAATGAAGCGGCCTGCGGCTACATTTCGATACACCGCATCATGTGAGTTGACGAACACCGCTTGATAGGGAATGCCTTTTACGCCAAGCGTGCCGCGGGTTAACAGCGTCGCAGCAAACGCCGCCGGCGCAGGAAACGCCAGCTGCTCACCGGCAAGGTCTTCCAGTCCATGCAAGGATCGTTGTTTACTCGCGACCACAATGCCCTCGATACGCTTATCACGCGCTTTCACCAAAGGACGAAAACCTAACGCATCACTCACCACGGTATAATGATAGGGGTTCATATAAGCGATATCGTATTCGCCGGCCTGCAGGCGCGCTTCAAATGTTGGAATATCGGGTGCCGTCGCAAACCGCAGCGACACGCCGCTTAACGCGGTTAATTCCCGTAATAAGGGCGCCCAGTCTCGTGCCATTTTGAAAGCCGCCTGCTGCGGCACCATACCGAAGACTAGTTCCGGCGGCGATAATTTCGCCGCATAGGCCGGTACCCCTATGCACAGCATGCTCACGATCAGCAGCCCCGTCGTCCTAACGCGTTGAAATAAGACCACTGTACGTAACAGCGCATTTGATAAAATAATCCGCATGTCGAACATATCAATATGAACCCTTGTTGGTGAAATATAGCCGCCGTGCAACTATATTGCTTTCAAGTAGCTATGTTGAACTAATTGCTTTCAATTAATTATTTCTAACTACTTGTTTCTAACTACCTACGTTTAACTATTAAGCAATCGCCAAGCCAAGTTGCTCAAACCTCTCTCAAGTCTAGCGAGTGCGACATATTTCACCACCCTGCTGCGAGCCTACGCCGCATTTGACGCAGAACGATTCTCTTTTTGATTTGCAAATTGCAAAGCATATCTCGATCGATCACCACGATGGCGCTTTTTTCCCATCAGTATCCCTTAAATCCAGCCGTCAGCCACAGTATGACGAAAAACGGGTTGGCACATTTACTGCTTAGTCTATGCAAACAGGAGGCCTTATGCTGGCAGATAAAGTGACTCAAAAATTTTCCGACGCAACGCCCTTATGGCAACGTGTCCTCGTTGTCGAAGATGTCTTAGCCGAACGAGCTCGTTTAGTGGCCATGCTCACGAAACAAGGGTTTGACGTTGTGCAGGCAGAAAATGGGGCCGTCGCATTGTCGCTGTTGGAGCAGCTTCAGGTAGGGTTAATTATCAGTGACTGGCGCATGCCTGTTGTTGATGGCATGCAGCTATTAACAACGCTACAAGCGCATTCAGAGATACCCCCTTACTTTCTCTTACTGACTGGGCAAAACGCTGTCTGTGATCTTGTCGCAGCCCTTGATGCCGGTGCAGATGACTATATTCGCAAGCCGTTTAATGGTGAGGAGTTACGGGCACGCGTCCAAGCAGGCGCAAGGATCGTACGCCTACGTTCGCAACTGAATCACAGAAATGTACAACTCTCAGAGACGCTGGCGCGGGAATCTAAGCTTCGCAACGCCATTCAGCAAGATCTGATAGCGGCAGAACAGCTACAACGCTCTTTGCTGCCCAGCAACAGCAGCCAATACCCAGGTCTACAGTTTGCTCATTATCTGCAGTCGGCTACCAGCATTGGTGGTGACAGCTATAATGTCCTGCCACTCACCGACACCCATGTAGCGTTCTATCATATCGACATTGCCGGCCATGGTGCGCGTGCCGCCATGCAGTCATTTTCACTCTCGCGTTTTCTGGCCGACCCGACCAGTCATGGTTTGTGTTTAACCGTGACCGACGAACATCAAGTGACACAGCCTATCTCTCCTGAGCTAATTGTCGCTGAACTTAACAAACGCTTCCCATCCGAAGACGAGTGTCGCAACTATTTCACCATGATATACGGCGTATTTGATCTGACCAGCGGTGATGGTCTTTTGTGCCAAGCCGGGCACCCTCATCCATTACAGCTAGCCTCAGAGGGAGAACAGGCTAAAGTAATCCAGCTAGGGCAAGGGGGAACACCGGTAGGACTGATCGACCCCGCCCACTATGAAAGCACCGCATTCCAGTTACAACCAGGAGACAAGCTACTAATCTATTCAGACGGCATACTCAGCTGCCGTCTCAACAACCACGAGGAGATGTCAACGCCTCAGTTGATGACGATGCTAGACCATTATCATCACCAACCGGCCGATACCCTCTGCCAGACGCTAATCGCCGATACGGATAAATTACTCAAGGGTCTGCCTGCGGATGACGATATCTCATGGCTGATTCTAGAGCGCCCACCATTAACATCACAGGAGTAATGCATGAGCCCGCGCGCAAAAGATACTGTCGCCAATAATGCGACCACGTTTGATATCAGCGACCATACCGCAGATATGGCCTGTCGCTGGCTCACCGCCCAATGTGATGACCATGCTATTGATAATCAGGTGGCGTTTCAAATAACGGTCTGTCTGGCAGAAGCGATCAATAATATCCTGCAACATAGCGGCCTCGACAATAATCCGATTCATCTTCAATGCTCTCTGGATTCACAACAGATCATCATCGATATCAGCCACACCGCCGCCCGGTATCAGACGTCTAGCCACACCAGCATCGACTTACTAAAAGAATCAGGGCGTGGCTCTGAGATCATGCGGCTCTGGACGGATCAAATCCACTACCGTCACCTAGACGGCGTCAACCACCTGCGCTTACTGCGCCACTACAAACGCTAAAACATCCCACCGATAAAATGACCAAGCCCCGGAAAAGCCGTATCCCATAGGATGCGGTTTTTTTTAAACATAAAAACCACGCATAAGACTGCTTCGCAAAATGCGAAAAGCCCCCTCTATGTCATTTGCATTTTGCAATATCCACGATTAGCCAGGCCTAACAATTAGCTCAAAAAGCTATTATTTAATCAACAAAAACAAATACTTAAAAAAATAATCGACAGCTGGCACGCGTTTTGAATAACCCTGCATATAAACACTTTTTACTTATCGCTAGCCACTTGGGGATTACCACATGAAACTTAATATAAGCCGCCATCAGCAAGTCGTCACAGTACAACTCACCGAAACACTTGTGATGTCTAACGCCGATACGACCCGTCTCGCCCTGACCGAGTTGACCGACCAAGGAAATCACTTCCTGATCATCGATCTGAGTTTAGTTAATTTTCTCGATTCCAGCGGCCTCGCTGTGTTGATAGCGATCTACAAACAGGTAAACCGTCAACAAGGACAGGTAGTGTTGCTGCAACCACAAAACAACGTTCGCGCGCTGATAGAACTCACCCGTCTGCATCAGATCTTTGATATCTATGAAGATCCGCAGTCTGCCATTCATAGCCTGCAGGCGGCATGAGGCATTTGATGATGAAATGCAAATTATCATCGCTGGTGTTATCCCTGACGCTCATCAGTCTGTGCAGTGGTTGTGCCAAACCTTATTTGTCTCAGTCGCGTGATGCTGACATTGCTACCCGGGGGCATTGGTTCTCGGAAGTTTTACGTCAAACCAACCAACCGGTTAAATACCTCAGCCCGGCGCTGCCCTATTTGGGCTATGAGACAGCCGCGCATGTTATGCCGCATCCGCAGAGCAGCTCGATGGCATCGCAACTATCTGAGCGTCCACCGCTCTCCCCCGGAGATCGTCTGCGTCTAATCATGCCCAATGACGCGCTTTTCAATGGCGTCACTAACGGCACCGAACAGGGCTTCAATGGCGTCTTCACTCTCGGCATCGACGGTACTATCAAGCTGCCTTATTTACCGGTATTACCCGCAGCAGGCTTGAGCATGGCCGAACTGGAAAGCCGTATCAATCACGCCTTGGAAAACGCCGGTATGTTTCGCCACGGCATGGCGAATGTCAGCCTGATGATGCTGCAGTGGGCACCAGTCAAAGTCTATGTTTCCGGTGCCGTGTTTCAGCCGGGTCAACACACAATCAACCAGCGTAAGGCCGATGATCGGGCTGAAGGACGTCTGGATACCAGTGGTGATATGGGGGCCGATCGTTTATTGACCGCCGCCCTGCGCGCCGCCGGCGGTGTTCGTCCCGATGCGGATCTCACCAGCATTGAATTGATTCGTGGACAAACAACCTACTCGCTGGATATCAGCGGCATCGTACTCGGCTACCCTGTCCAACCGATTACGCTGATGCATAATGATCAGATCCGTATCAACAGCACCGGCAGCCCCCAACGAGAACTGGTAAAAAACTCAGCGATCACCCCACCGGGCATTCGTGTGTTTATTTCCAACCTCACGGTGCCGGCAATGAATAATGCCAGTTCCGCGGTCGGCGAACATGCCACCAGCCTGCCTTACGGAGCACGCTTACACAACGCGGTGGTATCGGGCAACTGTGCTGGCGGCAGTGCATCCACTAATAGTGACCGTTATGCGGTACTGGTCACCCAGGATCCGGTTTCGCAACGCGCCATGACCATTGAACGGGATATCGAGGGACTATTGCGCTCTCCCGACCGCCTCGATCTGAACCCTTATCTGATGCCGAACGATAGTGTCGTTTGTTACGACTCTAATATCAGTAATCTGCGCGATATTGGCCGTACTATCACGGACCTCATCCTGCCATTCACGCTGCTGTTCTGAGGGAAACACGGATGACTAACGCGACAGTAGCAGCCGACCAGCCTATCACTGATAGCAGCGCTAATAACGCCAGCGAACCACGTCACCATGGTTTGCTGATGCGTGCCTTGGTTTATGGCACCAGCCTGCCACCAGCACGTCGACGCCGGCTCTATCTACTGGTAATGACAGGGACTTTGTTGCTGGTCTGGGGCCCGATCACCCTGATGATCATGCTCAAACCTGTGAGTTACACCAGCGAATGGACCTTGATCCTGCCCGGTAAAGGCAACGGTCAGACGGTCAATATTGACAGCATCGGTCAGGCAACCTCGAACAATGCATCACCTTTTAGCAACAGTTCAATTGACCCGATCGTAAACTATAAGGCAATAGCAACCAGCCTGCCGGTGTTGGCAGAAGCCGCTAACAAAGTATCTATTTCATCAACGGACTTTGGCACACCGCGGATAAAACTGGTCGACCAGACCTCCATGATCCATTTTCAGGTCAAGGGCTCCAGCGCTCAACTCGCACAACAAAAATCACTGGCACTGTATGAGGCATTACAACAACAGTTAGAAGATCTGCGTAATGATGAAGCCAGACGCATTACCGAAGCCAGCCTTTCCACCATTACCGATTTCGACGCCAAACTGCAGCGGGCGCAGCAACAGAAACTCGATTATCAGGCCCAGACCGGCATCATTTCGGTGGAACAGTTTAATCAGCTCATCTCGCGGCTAGAGCAAAATCAGAATCAGGCTGAACAACTTAAAGCCAAGCGTGAACAGCTTCAATCACAAATCAGCAGCATGCTCGACAATCTGACGTTGGATCAACAGATGCTTCGTCATGCGGTCACCCTGCGTAATGATGCATTGTTCCAGCAACAGTTGGCGCAGCATGCCAATATCCATATCCAGATCAGTAGCGTCGACGCGACATTGGGGAAGAACAATCCCCACCTTCGGCAACTACAGGCAACACACGACTCGATCCAAAGCAAAATTATCGAGCGTGGTCGACGCATCACCGGGCTTAAAAAAATCAGCATTGCAGAACTCATTGATCTGGGTAGCAATGCCCTGGAAAACGAGCTATTGCAGCAGCTGATTATTTTACAGGCCGAATATACCGGCATCGAGCAACAACTCACGGCGGTGCAACAATGGAATACCGACCTTGCAACCCGCATCGATACCACGGCTAGCAATGCCATCAAACTCGAAGATCTATCCCGCAAGCAGCAGGTGGCAACGGCGGTCTTTTCTACCGCACTCGCCAAGCAGGATATCGGCAAGATCGATCGTTTTGCCTCTTATCCGCTGATCCAGATGCTAGCACAGCCAACACTACCGGCGGCACCGGACAACCTGCATACCAAGCTCGCATTAACGGGCGGGGCTGCAGCCACTCTCATCATTCTCTGGGGATTACTCCTATTATGGCTACGCAAGCCCTTACTCCAGCAAATACTGAAGAGCGCCTAGTGTGGGTCGCGCTCACCGCGACCTATCCGCTCTACTTTATCGGCGCCCTCTACATCAGTGGGCCGGTACTCGCTTGGCTGCTGTTTGCACTGGTGCTTAAACGCAGTCGCCAACCGCAAGGCCTGGCACCCATTCCGCTGGCAACCTGGTTATGGATCTGCGGCATGTTACTGATGCTACTGGCACTGATCGTTGGCCACCTCGACTGGCAATTGGGCCTGCCTAAACTGATAAAATCATCTATCGGTTGGGCCAAAGGCTGGGCCTTACTGGCGCTCTTTGTCCTCGCCGGTAGCCTGTCGATCAGGCCTCAAATTGTCTATCGTGCCGCGATGGTGGTGTGTCTACACACTCTTTGTCTGTTACCGCTGTTTATTTTTGCCTGGCTGCTGGGATTACCCGGAACGCCTTACGTATCACCACTCAAGGTGATCGGTGGGCCCGGGCCGGAATTCTTTGCCGTGTCACTGTATGAAATCGATCCAGGAAGCGGCCTACCTCGCTGGCGGCTATTCACCCCGTGGGCTCCCGCACTGGGGTTTGTGGCGAATATTTTCTTTCTCTTCGCGATGCAAGAAAAGGAGCGTCAATGGCGCTGGATAGGCATCTGCGCCAGTATCGCCATGATTCTGATGTCGCAATCACGGCTGGCCGCCGTCAGTCTGATCGTGTTGGCGGGGTTACCACTGGCCTTCAGCATTCTTCGCGGCCCACGTCTGTTCATACTCGCCAGCGCCGCCAGCACGGTATTCGCCTTAATCGGCATCACGCTGCTACAGATGGCCAGTGATTTTTGGGAATCCTTTAAAGGCGCCCGGGCGGACTCCACTCGAGTGCGCGCCACATTGGCACGTATCGCGATTCAACGCTGGCGCGATGAAGCCCCCATTTGGGGACATGGCATTGTTGAACGCGGGCCTCATTTAGTTGAATACATGCCTATCGGCAGTCATCACAGCTGGTATGGCCTGCTCTTCGTCAAAGGCATCGTTGGCTTTGCCGCGCTGGCGATACCGCTGCTCGGGAGCCTTTTGTTACTCGGACTCAACGCGCGACATGACCCACTCATCCGCACCGGCTTTAGTGCTTGCGCCCTGCTCATGCTGTACACATTTGGCGAGAACTTAGAAATTCTTGCCTACCTAATCTGGCCCGCGCTACTGCTCATCGGTATCGCTCATGGTCGCTCGGTGCCCATCGCCCAGCAGCCAACTTCCGCGCCGTTAACACCATTACAATCACCGAAGGCATCATAATGACCCCTATACGCCCACTCTTTTCACTCGCCCGCTACTGGCCCGCCGTTGGTGGCTCAGAGCTACATACACGGGAACTGACGCAGAGACTACAACCCTACGCTGATGTGCGAGTCGTTTGCCATAACAGCGCCAATGGTATCAGTAACGAAGCGGCCAGTGCCAAAGCAGGCCGCTCTAGCTGTCATGATGTCGCCGTTGATGTGCAGCGCGTCGGCCCGCCAGCCGTGACATCAATGCTGATGCAGGGGTTAGCTCGACTGCACCCTCACCTGCGCGCGGCTCGTCCTATCTATGATGAACTTTTACGGCCACTAGCACGCCAAGCGCTATTCGATGCCAGCCATGATCGCGATCTGATTCATGGGGTTTACAACGGCCTGACGACCGTCGCAGAAAGTGCCCTGTGGGCCGCTAGGCAACGTGATATTCCTTTTATCTGGACGCCATTGGCGCACACCGAGGCTCGCGAAGGGCAAGCTTGGTCATCCGACCGCTTTAAGCACCTCTATCGTGAAGCCGATGCGCTAATCGCCATGACCGCCTATGAACGCGACTGGCTGATTCAACGCGGTGCGCGCCCCAGCTCAACCTATATCTGCCCAGTAGGCCCATTACTGACGCCAACGGCAAATGGCGCTAGGTTTCGTCAGGCTCACGGCCTTGGTGAGGCACCGATGGTGCTGTTTCTGGGCCGTCATGTCGACAGCAAGGGTTACCGTCAACTACTCGAAGCAGCCCAAAAGGTCTGGACCCAATTGCCAGAGACTCGCTTCGTGTTTATCGGCCCACAAACAAACGAGTCAATCGCCTGCTTTGCACAGCAGTCAGACCAACGTGTTCTGGTTCTCGATCAGATCAGCGACAGTGCTAAAAATGACGCGCTGGATGCCTGCACCATGCTGTGTGTTCCCTCCACTCAGGAGAGCCTAGGCGTCACCTATATTGAAGCTTGGCACTATAGCAAACCGGTTATCGGCGCCGATATTGAGGTACTGCGCAGCGTGATTGCTGACCAACATGATGGTCTATTAACCACGCCCGACTCAGCCTCTCTGACTGATGCATTACTGACCCTGCTAACCAACCCGACACTGTGTCAGCGGCTTGGCGATAATGGACGACAGAAACTCGATCAGCATTACGATTGGCGAAAGATTGCCACCCGTATGGCCGCGATCTATGCCGACGTACTCAACCAAAAAACACCTCAGCAGGCGGTCCAATGAGCACTCTTTTTCGCCGCATCAGCCGCGGGTTCCTCGATAACCGCCTGGCTCGCAACCTCGCATGGATGGCGGGGACTCAGATGAGTAATCGACTGCTACGCATCATCACCACGATCACCGCTGCACGCTTACTCGGCCCCGAGGTCTTTGGCCTAGCGGCACTGGTATTGGCCACCAATGAAATGGTTCATGTGCTGTCCCATGGCGGCATTTCCG
Source organism: Amphritea sp. 1_MG-2023 (assembly GCF_030547545.1). Taxonomy (GTDB): domain Bacteria; phylum Pseudomonadota; class Gammaproteobacteria; order Pseudomonadales; family Balneatricaceae; genus Amphritea. The sequence goes on along the minus strand of NZ_JAUOQE010000016.1, from coordinate 72,521 downwards.
GCAAGCTGATTCAGGCCAGTAAGCATGAGGTAACAGGGCTCAGTGACAGTGGCTATTGGCTCAATTGGATTCTCTGCGGCAGTTTGACACTGTTGCAAATCGGCGCGGCTTACCCCATTGCGCTATTTTATGACAATCCGGATCTGCTGCTACCGATTATCTGTCTTGCCTTCAGCTATTTGCTGCTCCCCTGCGGGACGATTCAGGCGGCCCTTCTAATACGCGAAAATCGACTGAAAGACATTGCTAAAGTTGACATGAGTCAATCGCTGGCCGACACATTGCTCACGCTGATTTTATTGTTGGCCGGGTTTGGCTTATGGGCATTGGTATTGCCAAAACTGCTCGTGGTACCGATCTGGGTCATACAGGTTCGTCGTTACCACCCATGGCGCATCACCACCACACCGACACTACGCGGATGGCGCACTATCGTCAGCTTTGGTAAACACCTGCTATGGATCGATCTGCTGGCAGCGCTGCGAAACAATATCGATTACCTGATTATCGGCCGTTTCTTCGGTGTTGAAGCGCTTGGCATTTACTATTTCGCCTTTAATGCAGGCTTAGGCATCTCACAGGGACTGCTGAGGGCCGCCACCACATCGCTGTACCCACACCTTTGTGAACTGAGTCAACAGACCGAGCAACTACTGAAGCGTGCCTTGCGCAGCACCGCTCTCATCGCAATCGTGCTCGTGCCGTTAATTTTACTACAGGCGATTGCAGCTCCCTATTATGTGCCCATCGTTTTCGGCGAACAGTGGCTTGAGCGCGGCGCCATGCCACTACTCACCCTACTCTGCCTGTCAGCCATACCGCGCATCGTCACAGAAAGCTGTTCTCAGTTACTGCGGGCCTGTAACCGTCCAGCAGCCGATAGCCGCGCTCAAAACCTATTTACCCTCGGTTACATTGGCGCACTACTGCTGGCGACCAACGGCGACTTGATCAATATCGCCATCGCCGTACTCGTGTCACAGCTGGTCTTCGCGCCCTGCTTCGTTCTCTGGTGCCATCAGCTGTTGCGCCAACATTCTTTTATGCAGAACCCCCTATTGGAGAAACTCTGATGCCTTTATGTACTGTTGTCATGCCCGTGTATAACGTCGAAAACTTTGTCGCGTACTCAATCCAATCGGTATTGAACCAATCCTGTGGCGACTTTGAGCTATTGATTGTCGATGATTGCTCGCCCGATGATAGCCTGAAGATCTGCCTTTGCTTTGATGACCCGAGAATACGCATCATTCGTCATAGCCAAAATCGAGGGCTGGCAGGGGCGCGTAATAGTGGTATACGTCAGGCCCGTGGCGAGTATGTCGCCTTTATCGATTCTGATGATTGCTGGGAAGCCGATAAGCTCAGACTGCATGCCGAACACTTAACGCAGAACCCGGCAGTGGGACTATCCTTCAGTCGTTCGGCCTTTATCACCGCCGACGGTCAGCGCACTCGGTGTTATCAGATGCCGCGCCTGACGGATATCGATGCCGGCTATCTATTCTGCAGAAACCCCATCGGTAATGGCTCCGCTCCGGTATTGAGAAAAGAGCTACTGAATCAGATCGCTTATACGGCCGACAGTATTGAAGGCCTCGAGACCTGTTACTTTGATCCCGAATTGCGCCGCTCAGAAGATATCGAATGCTGGGTGCGAATTGCCCTGACAACCTCATGGAAGATAGAGGGAATTCCACAGCCGATGACGCTATATCGACTCAACGAAGGCGGTCTTTCGGCCAGCCTATATCAACAACTAGCATCCTGGGAGCAGGTGGTGGAAAAAACCCGCGCCTATGCGCCGACCTTTATTCGTGACTGGCACAAGATCGCCCGCGCCTATCAACTTCGCTACCTGTCACGTCAGGCTATTCGCCTGCGCTCCGGTCAAGCCGCCGTCTCATTGCTACACAAGGCGCTACATAATCACTGGCGTATCACCTTACAAGAACCGACCCGCACGTTAGTCACGGCCGGTGCCGCCTACCTATTGAACCGCTTACCTAGCGTATACGAACGCCTCGAAAAGAGAGCCAATAAAGTCATTGGCTACCTACAACAGCGGCGTATTCAGCGAGACCTGCGACAACGACAATACAAACCCGCCACGGCGCGCCTATGATATAACGCGATATTTACGACTCAACCTGCGTTGCAAAATGCAAATAACATTTTCAATGCGGGTTTTGAACCGTAAACATAATATTTTATTAAATAATATCAATAAGTTAAGCAACAATAAAGATACTGGCACAAGGCTTGCTTTATTAGATTAAAAACCAGATATACCGTGCTAATAAGGGCCAAGCTATGCACACATTCAAGCCACAAAACGTCCCCGAAGCTTCAGCGTTACCGACGTCCCTGACAACATCATCGCTGTTAGAGATTTGCTTCGCGAATATCAGCCTTGCAGAGGCACTCGATAGCGTTCGTCGGATCGTACTGGGAGAGGTACAAAACGACCTATTTTTCGTTAACGCGCACTGCCTCAACACCAGCTTTGATGATCCGCGTTATCACCAGGCACTGCAGAGTGCCCGGCTGATATTTCCCGATGGGAGTGGGATTCGCAAAGGCTGCGATCTCAATAATGACACACTCGTGGAGAACCTCAATGGTACCGATCTGTTTCCACACCTCTGTCGTTTATTCGCCGACACACAACAACCGATCTTTCTGCTGGGAGCATCACCCGGCACAGTAGAGCGCGTCGCTGAATGGGCGCAACGTCATGCGCCGGGGCTTATCGTCGCCGGCAGCCAACATGGCTTCTTTGACCCTAAAGAGACTCCCGCCGTGATTGACAAGATTAATCGTAGTGGTGCCCGCGTCCTCTTTGTCGCCATGGGGGTACCACGTCAAGAGCTCTGGATTGCCGAGCACCGGGATCAATTAAACAGCGTGCTCAACATTGCGGTCGGTGGTTTATTTGATTTTTATGGCGGTAATATTCCGCGAGCGCCTGCATGGATTCGGTCCCGCGGTTTGGAATGGGTTTGGCGTTTGTTACAGGAGCCAAAGCGTATGTGGCGACGCTATGTGATTGGTAATCCATTATTTATATTGCGTCTGTTAAAGGCCAAACGTGCACAGCAGTTTTTAACATCATTCCCGCTGCTGTTGGCCAACCAACAACAGCGACTCAAGTGTCGGGCCGCCTGGCAACGATTCCGTTGGCGCTGGCAACACCGGGGGTCGTTCATAGCCAAACGCTTGATCGATCTGACGCTGGCGAGCAGCGCACTCCTGGTATTACTGCCCCTATTTCCATTGATCGCCATTGCGATCCGTCTGGATTCCCCTGGGCCGGTGTTTTTCAGTCAAACCCGAGCCGGTTACCGTAATCGTGCGTTCCGTTTATGGAAGTTTCGCTCGATGCATGCCGATGCAGAAGCTCGACGAGCCGAGCTGGAAGCGTTAAACGAGATGCAAGGCGGAGTACTGTTCAAAATAAAAGACGATCCTCGTATCACCCGCGTTGGCCGCATTTTACGCAAGCTCTCGTTGGATGAGCTACCCCAACTTTGGAACGTGCTAAAAGGTGATATGTCTATCGTGGGACCTCGCCCAGCGCTGCATAGCGAGGTTGAAAAATACAGCAGTGAGCAACGCAAACGACTTGAAATCCGTCCTGGCCTCACCTCGGACTGGGTGATACAGGGGCGTTCGCTGATTCCATTCCAGCAGCAGGCGGAAATGGATATCAACTATGCTCACAAACGCAGCCTATGGCGCGACCTGCGATTAATTATTAAAACCATACCGGCGTTGATCAGTGGTAAAGGCGCCAGCTGAAATCAGCACGAGAGCGTGGCTCTCCTGATTAACGTTATGTAACAGAATAGGACATTAACATGCACGCACTAGTCTTTGCAGACCGCGATGGCGCTGAACTAACACCGTTGAATGAGATACTCTGCCCGGCATTACTACCAGTCAGAGGAAAGCCCATACTGGAGCACTGTCTCGAACAGCTGCGCCAACAGGGAATTAGCGAAATATTCTTAGTAACGGGCGATCACACTAAGGCTATCCGTGATCATTTTGGCGATGGTTTACGTTGGAGTCTGAAGATACATTACCTAATGAGTAAACAGAGTGATTCACCTGAGAAGATTCGCGCCTATTTAGGCGACCGCTTACCCCTCCCTTATATTGGCGTGCGTGGTGACATTCTGCGCACCCATGCTCACTGGCTTGCTAACGCCGACGACCTGCAGCCTAAAACTCCAGGTGTGCTGGTCGTATCAGATGATGCCTGCGACCTCAGACCTCTCGCCTGGCCGATGCTAGGCGCAGCAGACCACCTAGCCACCCCGTCACGGCCAACCAACAGCGCTCATTTATTAAGGTCACTCGCCGAATATCATCAATGCGCGTTGCAAGCATTACAACAGGACGCTCAGCAGTTATCGACCGCCGGTGTTGCCGACAACGACAACCTACAAGCGGGTAAACAGTCAAAAATGCATCATCGCAGTCTTGCCTCTGGTGCTGCCAGCCTTGGCGACTACTCGACAGTCCACAGCGAAGCCCGTTTAGCTGGGCGGGTTGTTATCGGCAACCACTGCCTAATAGATCGGGGTGCCCGCCTTCATGACAGTATCATTCTCGACAATACCTATGTCGGCAGTGGACTAGAAATCAAGAATGCGATCGTCGCCAAAAACCACTTAATTCGGGTAGATCTCAACGCTGACTTCCATATTAACGATCCATTTCTATTAGCTGACAACCGTTTTCATCACCCTATAGGTAATATATCCAGTGTAATAGCTCGGCTATTGGCCTGCCTAGTACTGCTGCTCAGCACACCGCTTTGGCCATTAGCCGCTCTATTAGCTTGGATGCAGAACTCACAGCCGTTATTAACGACACAAACGCTCAGTGGCAACCGTGTCAATAACAGCCCAAACGGTTTGCGGCGACGCACCTTTCGTGCTTATCGGTGGCACACTCCGATAGCTGCTTTGAATGCATTACCCTTGTTGTTGTGCATTATCCGTGGTGATATTAATTGGTTCGGCCGCGCCTTGCCGACTTATCCACAGCACCCACCAACGAACCGACATCAGACAGAAGGCGATGCACATGACGATGTATCGAAGGCCATAGAAGAAAGGGATACTTCCCCCTGGATCAGCCGTCATCAGGCGCTTCCCATCGGATTGTGGAGTCCGGCGGAGCTTTACTCAAACACCAGGACAGACCCTGTTGAACGTCAACTCTTAGAGATTGAACTGTTATCGAGTCCATCGTGGAAGCATTGGCTGCGCCGCTTGCGCTGTTTTTCTTGATTAGCGACCTAGTAAGCCGCGACGGTCAAAACACCGGTATTGTCACCTAGCGGCGTCAAGCCCCTGCCCCCTCATGCTCAGGTTACACAGCGGCGGCGATAAGCGACTCGATCAGAGGCCTTAGAATAAGGAACTGAGAATAAGGAACTGAGAATAAAAAAACATAGAGTAAAGACATTAGCATAGAGAACGTAGCATCTCGTCTTTGCATCAAGCCCTGCACAAGAAGCCCCTTGAAGAGACCCCTTGGCAGAAAGATCTCTGCCTGACGCGAGGCTTATAGGGCGGCTTCCCTTATTCTATATTCGATAAGGCTTCGTTAGGCCTCATCGCTTATCAGAGGCTTAGAAACATAACATTCTTAACCCTAACGCCGCTCTTGTTTTGGCACCGCGACACTTATCCCAAGTAACGTTTCAATGGAATCAAGCCATCATCACTTGCATGACGAATCTTTTCATTATTTAATTTATGTTATGATATAACATAAATTAAATTTCAATGGGACGTCATTACTGTGAATGCCATCGAACACATAGAAAGTCATGCTTATGAAACAGGTTATCTGGATGTCGATAATCATGCCATGGGGGATTCGCCTGAGGTGATGACTGCTATCTACCAAGAACAGATTAATCTCGTTGTCATGCAACGGTCACTGCCGACTGACATCACTGGTTATTGCCAAGCACTCGTCGAGTGTCAGCCACACTTTAATCTTCGCTCTGTTATCCACCATCAATCGCCCACCGAATCACTCATATCTTTACTACCGGATTTACCCGGACAGGCAGCCTTTGTTGAGGATTTGGCGCTGTTATTAGACATGTACAGCTGTTTGTTTGAATTAGATGAGGTGGGCTTGAGGTTGCAAGTGTTAGATCGTGCCATGTGTCCCCGTTTCCATGTGGATAAATTAGGCTGTCGTCTGGTGAGCACCTACCGAGGTCCGAGCACCGAATGGCTGCGCAATGGCGATCTCGATCGCACCAAACTCGGTGCCGGTAATCGGGGGTTAAGCGATGATGCGTCGGGCCTGTACTCTCATGCCGCGAGTATTCAGCAGCTAAACGCTGGGGATATTGTGCTGTTAAAAGGCGAAGGCTGGTATGGCAATGAAGGCTTGGGTGCCGTGCATCGATCGCCAGCCGTGGCGCCTCATGAAAAACGTGTTGTCGTGACGATGGATTTTGCCTAAACGCCACTATAGGGTGATAGGCGGATTATCGATGACCGGTTTGAAGTAAGCAGAGTCGGCATTGATGCCGAGTATTGAATACGAATAACTGCCGATGCTTATGATTTTCGACTTCCCCAATGGGCGGGGGTATTACCGCTCCAACGCTTAAAGGCGCGAATCTGCTTCAACTAAGGCTACTGAACATCACTGATGTTGTGGTAAGCGATCCAATAATGAACTGATTAGGGCGCGATGCTCGCCGTGTAAATGATAAGCGGCATAAGCGGTCATTTCGATGATCGGTGCATCGCTGACTTGATACAACTTTCCCTCGTCGAGCAAGGGGCTGGCAATCACTTGCGGCAGATAAGCAGCACCGCCAGAGCTCAGCATGAGATTAAGCGCGACTCGACCACTGTTGGCCCGCACCCGTGCCAATGGTCGCTGAGGAAAAGCGGCTTCGTGAAGGCCGGCAAAGGTCGTGCCCCATTCAACTCGGATATACCCCTCGGCAATCGCCTTATCTACCACAACATCGGCTTGAGTGGACACTAATAGCATCGGGACAGTCGCCACCTCTCGTACCCTAAAGCCTTTTAGGCTAGGTTGCTCATACATAAAGCCGATATCAATCAATCCCTGCTCTAATTTTTCGACCACGCGTAATGGCGTGCTTTCTTCTGCCCTTAAGCTAATATTTGGAATCGCGTTGTAGATATCGCTTAGCCAATCCTGCAAAAAGATATCCCAAAGGCTCGAGACACCCGCCACCACGAGTCGCTTTTTATGTCGATCACTTAACGCCGTATCTTCATACGCCCGCTCCCAAGCATTGAGAATAAAACGCGCATGTCTTTCAAACCCTTCGCCGGCAGGGGTTAGCGAGACTTCGTGATGCTTGCGGATAAACAGTGATAGACCTAATACCGCTTCTAACTGTTTAATCCGCGCACTGACCGTTGAAGATGAAACATACAGATTATCAGCGGCTCGGCCAAAATTACGGGTTTGAGCCACTTCAATGAAAGTTTGCAGAAGCACTAAATCCACATGAACGTCCTGTTTTTATGGTTATGATGGCCATTTAATATCGTTTCTCATGATATCAATACTCTCGTAAAATGTCTTCTTGATGCCTTGACGTCGAAGCTATTTCAACACACAAAACCACCCCGTATGAGTCAGCGAACCGTTATGTCCGAACAATCCACACATCATTCAATCACCATATTACGCCGTTGGATGCCTTTTCTGATTTGGGGACGTGAGGTCAATCGGCAATCGTTACTGGCTGATCTACTCGCAGGCCTTAGCGGTGCGATTGTGGTCTTACCGCAGGGGGTGGCTTACGCCATGATTGCCGGATTACCCCCTGAATTCGGTTTATATACAGCGATTATTGTGCCTATCATCACCGGTTTATTCGGTTCATCTCGACATATGGTTTCCGGCCCTGCGGCCGCTATCTCAATTGTGGTGCTGAGTGTGGTCAGTAGCATTGTGCCGCAAGGAACGGACGCATATATTCCTGCGGTTTTGACGCTAACGTTGTTAGCCGGCTTATTTCAATTCGGCTTTGGCTTAGCGCGTATGGGCACGTTGGTGAACTTTATTTCACATACCGTGGTAATTGGCTTCACCGCAGGCGCTGCGATGCTTATTGCATCCAGTCAATTTAAACAGATGCTTGGGCTTTCTGTCCCAGCAGGCATGCCCTTTTATGCGGATTGGTCGTATATGTTGACGCATTTACCATTCTTCAATGGTTACTCTCTGACGATCGCCCTAACCACTATCTTCAGTACACTGTTGATCAAAAAGCTCAGTCGCAAAATACCCGCAATGCTATTCGGTATGATGATGGGTAGCTTGGTCTGCTGGTTACTTCAAGGAGAAAGCCACGCAGTGCCCATGGTTGGCGCACTCTCGGGGCAGCTTCCGGCGTTCATTTTTCCCGATCTATCGGCCACTACACTCAGCGCCATCATCCCCGGAGCACTGGCGATCGCTATTTTAGGATTAGTGGAAGCCGTAGCGATCGCTCGTGCTATTGCGATCCAATCGGGGCAACGTATCGATGGCAACCAAGAATTTATCGGTCAAGGGCTTGCCAATGTCGTGGGTAGTTTTTTCTCATGTTTTATGAGTTCAGGCTCGTTCACTCGCAGCGGTGTGAATTATGATGCCGGCGCAAAAACACCGCTAGCCGTTATGTTTGCTGCATTAATGTTGGTGTTGGTTTTACTCTTTGCGCCTCAAATCACCGCCTTTTTACCGTTACCAGCGATGGCCGGAGCGATCATGCTGATCGCCTGGAACTTAATCAACATCCCGCATATCCGAGCGATTCTTCGCAGCAGTAAACAAGAAACGACTATCCTGTTGGTCACCTTTATCTCAACACTGATTGTGGCCTTAGAGTTTTCCATCTATCTGGGTGTTTTGCTATCACTGATCTTTTATTTAAAGCGTACCTCAACGCCAAGAATCATGGAGGTCGCGCCTAAATCGATTGATGCCGGAACCGATCTTCGCAGTGTACAACGCTTTCAATTACCCGAATGCCCGCAACATAAAATCATTCGGATTGATGGCTCTGTTTTCTTTGGTGCCGTTGATCATATTCAGAAAAACATGATCCGTTTTAGTGAACAGAATCAAGGCCAAAACCATATTATCATCAACTGTACAGGGATAAATTTTATTGACTATGCAGGGGCTGAAATGTTGATAAAAGAGGCGAGGAATTTACAGAGAAAAGGCTTTACGCTCAGTTTTTGTGCACTAAAAAATACAGTCAAAGATGAACTCGAAGATCTCAGGTTATTAGAGCATCTCGGTGAAGAGAACTTTTATGCCACCATCGATGATGCGTTAAATAACTTGGTTCCCCGTTTAAATCCCGATATCTGTCAGCAATGCAGTCAGAAAGTATTCAAGCAGTGCCCCTGATCTCTCCTCGATGAGCATCAGGAGTTTAACCGCCCCCCATTGCCGATGAGCATCGCTAGCATCGGCAAGAGGGGCCAGCTACAGGGGGCATTACAATACTATCAGCCGCTTAAGGCTTCCCGAACAACGTCAAAAACGTAGCCTGACTCAGTCCAAGGTCGGCACATAATCCGCTGCTTTCGGCAACGTTTGAATAATATTTTGCGTGTACATAAACTCAGCATAGTCATCATAACGCTGTAGATCGATAGCGGACGGACGCAATGCAAAGCGGTTAAGTGTATCGTTCCAAGCTCGCTTGTTGAGTTCATTGTTCAGGGTGTCAGGCGCATAGGCGACAAACTCTTCCCACGCGGCTTGCGGGTGATTGGTAATATAAATGGTCGCCTGCTCGATGGCCTTATTAAAACCACGGAGGGCTGCTTTATCATAGGTATCGGCGTTCGCCACAAAGATCAATTCGTCATACACCGGCACGCCGTGCTCTTCAGGAAAAAACGCTTTCGCCGTAAAACCTTCGAGGGCTAATTGATTGGTTTCAAAATTGCGTAACCCTCCCCAAATCGCATCAACCTTGCCCGACGCCAATGACGCTGATAACGCCCAACCGACATTGATAATATCCACATCGTCATACTTCACACCGACGGTATCGAGCATGGTGCCGATACTGGCTTCTTCGGTGCCGGCAATCGCGATACCAATTTTCTTGTCCTTCAGGTCTGCTAGATCATTAATCTTATCGTTATCTAACACCATCAGCATATTCAACGGTGTCGCAATCAACGTTGCCGAACGTATCAATGGTAACCCCGCCGCGACATCAATCGTCAAATTAGGCTGATAGCTAATCGCTAAATCAATTTTGTTAGCCGCAACCAGCTTAGGCGGCATATTAGGATCAGCAGGCTCTTGAATCTCGACCTCAAGACCTTGATCGGCAAAATAACCTCGCTGCTGAGCAATAACGATAGGACCGTGATTCGGGTTTACAAACCAATCCAACATTAGACTAAGGTGTTTCGTTTCTGCCTGAGTTGTCGCCGACAGCAGCGTTGCCGTCAGCGTCAGTGCCGTCAAAAGAATACGCTTTTTCATAAAATTTCCTTTCATATTAGGATTGTTCGCAATACATCGAAGCGATGCATTAATAACGACCTAGGGATTACATTTCCCAGGGAATCATTTTTTTCAGAAGCCAGTCGGCGACAAAATAAAGCGTGATCGACAGCACGGATAAGATAAACAGAGCGGCAAACATTTCGTCTATCATCATGCGTGCATTCGCTTGTAACATGAGATATCCCAAGCCCGCGCTGGACCCCACCCACTCACCGGCGACCGCACCGATGGGCGCGATAACCACCGCCACCCGCACTCCCGAAGCCAGTGCGGGTAATGCCGCCGGAAGTTGAATATGACGTAACATTTGCCTCTTTGACGCGCCCATGGTTTTAGCAAGATCGAGATACCCCACCGGCGTACTGCGTAAGCCGTCATAGCAACAGGTCGTAATAGGAAAGAAGATGATTAACGCGGCCATGACTATTTTTGATGCGATACCGTAACCTAACCACAACATCAATACCGGTGCGATGGCGAATACAGGGATCGCTTGACTGGCGATCAGCAGCGGTAAGAGCCAGCGTTTAACCGGCTTGAATAGCAGCATTTGCAGGGCAAATAACAACCCCAGCGAGACCCCGAAGAGTAAACCCAGCATAATTTCCTGTGCGGTAACCCAACTGTGTTTTAATAGAATAGAATGCCGTTCGATCAAACGATCAAAAACATCCACTGGGCTAGGCAAGATAAAGGCGGGCATCTCAAAAAAAACCACAATCGCTTGCCAGACCGCCAACATAACGGCGCTGCTAATGCATATACGCATCAATGGATGCGAGAGACCTGCTTGACGCTTGAGCCTAAGCGAGGTTGAAACCATCTTCACCACATCACTCATAATCTAGCGCCAGTCGCGTCATAATCGTTTGCTGCAACCCTGCACATTCGGCATCGATTGCACGCGGCACCTGTGACAGAGGCAGCAGCAATGATTCTGCTGAAGCGGGTCGGCCTTGCATAATGTAGAGCCTACTGGCTAAACGAATCGCTTCCTGAGGATCGTGAGTAATCAACACCACTGTTTTAGCTTGCAACAATTCAAACGCTAGATTTTGCAACCGATAACGGCTCACGGCGTCTAGCGCAGAGAACGGCTCATCCATTAAGACAACGGGTTTATCTTGCATCAGGGTTCTCGCCAACGCCACACGCTGACGCATCCCCCCCGATAACTGCTGTGGTAAATAGTCTGCTTTATCCGCCAAGCCCACTTGATGTAATAACTCGCGCGCTTGCGCTAACTGAGAGTCCCTTATCGCGGTTGATCGCGGTGCACGACTCAATTTAGTGCTCAACATCACATTATCGAGCACCGATAACCAAGGCATCAACAGATCTTGTTGTGCCATATAGGCAATATGATGCTGCAAATCACAGTGAGGCTCTGTGGTTAGCTCACCTGACCAATCAACTTTATCGTGCAAGAGGTTGGCGAGATAACGCAGTAGCGAACTCTTACCGCAACCGCTGCGCCCTAAAATACAGGTCCATGCACCGGCCGGCACCTCAATATTGAGCCCTGTTAACGTCGCTGCTTGACTATCGTGGTAGCGCAGATAGCCGTCTGAAATAGCGATACGGATCGCGCTACTCTGTGACACCGGCGCGGCGGGGTTAGCCGACATCACGGTGACCACTAAAGAAGTGATTGACCGGCCCATGGCCCCGACCGATGTCTAATTCATCGGCATGCGCAATCGCCTGAGATATATACTGTTTCGCTAATGTCACCGCCGATAAGAGCGCATGACCCTGAGCTAAATAAGACGCGATGGCCGACGATAGCGTGCAACCCGTGCCATGGGTATTGCGCGTATCGATCCGTTTCGCCGTTAAACGCTCAACCTGATCCGACAAAATCAACAGATCATTGCTGTTTTCATCTTCATCTAAGTGACCACCTTTGAGCAGTACCGCCTTAGCCCCTAATTGACGCAGCTCCGTGATCATGGCAGTCATAGCCTCTTCACTGTAGGGGATATCACCGCCAATCAGCGCCGCCCCTTCGGGTAAGTTGGGGGTGATAATATCGGCCAAGGGTAGCAGTTCAGATTTAAGCGTACTGATCGCAGCGGCCTGTAATAAGAGATCTCCACTGGTGGCTACCATTACCGGATCGATCACTAAGAAGGCGGGACGATATTGTTTTATTTTAGCCGCCACGATCTTGATAATGTCGCTATCGGCCAGCATACCGACTTTAACCGCAACAATATTGAGGTCACTAAAAACGGCATCCAGTTGCTTCTCAACATGCTCAAGGGGGATTGGAAAAATAGCCGACACACCTAAGGTGTTTTGCGCGGTAATCGCGGTAATCACTGAACACGCATAACTACCGGTGGCCGAGATCGCTTTAATATCCGCCTGAATACCCGCACCGCCACCGCTATCGGAGCCCGCAATCGTGAGTACAATAGGGGTAGATGAACTTTGAATGGACGGCATTGCCGAAGTGTTTGACATAAAAGCTCCTAACACTGATCGTTAGGAACCTTATCAAGCTGAAGATTTCAGAAGGGAGAGAAATCAGGTTATGCGCAGCCAGATGGATAGTTCCCTACGTCAGCGTTAACTGAATCAGGTTCAACGGGTCTCGAAACATGCAATCTCAGCCTAAATGGCCCCCCGACTATAGGGGTGAATAGTAACAAGTTTGCTTGAAAGCGCAATATAACAATGATATTTGTCTGCTGATGTTTTTGTTTAATCCTATCGAATACTGTAAGGCATTATTTTAAATAGATAAAAATAAAAGTTACTCTTTTTATTTGCAGTTTCATCGGACTAGATAATCAAAAAACATTTTAATTATATTAATATAAGAGAACTCATTATCGCCTGGTTCAGGCTAAGGAAGGTGCGAATAAGTCCGTTATATTCTCTGCGGACATTAGAATGGCCAGATACGCGAAAGCCAGAGGCGTAATTGACTTATTCGCACCTTCCCTAATGAAAGACTCTTCGAGAACAAACAATTACCCTAAAACCGCCTCATTTACAGATAATAAACAGATATTATGCGCGTCAGATGAGCGCGTTTCGCTATTCTAACAACGCCAACCCCGCCTTATTTGATCGACGATAGTGTTATCGTCTCAGCCGAGACCGGCGACCGCAGCCGCCGATCACGATCAGACCTTATAGCGTCCGTTTGCGGCCATTTACGATGAGCAACTGTAATGTGATAAGCCGCCAATCTCACTGAACTCTGACGGTTTTAACCGATAGTATTTTTCCTCTATGGCTGAGGATTGCTCGGCGTAGGGTTGTGTCATTATCGTTTGCAGCTCTCGTACAAGCGTATAGTCTCCGGCGGCGGCTTGCTGATACGCCGGTACCACAAACCACTCTCGTAAACTGAACTTTGGATTGACGCGTTTCATCTGCTGAGAAAGCGCTTCATTAGATCGACCCGCCTCCGCATTGGCCGTGTCGATCAATGCTCTCCATTGCATCAGCCACGCTGACCAGCGTTGTTCCATCCCTTCAGGGTTTACCGCATAGGATGAGCCCTTGTAGAAGCTTTTTTGCAGCGGCGCCATATCTTCAGGGATGCCCGATAGTTCACGGAAAAAGATCGTGTAATCAACGGGCGTATGTACCATCAACCTTGCCAGCTCTCGGAATAATTCCTCATGATAACTAGCCAGCCCCAGTTTAGCCGCCCACATCGCTTCCATCTGTGTTTGCATCTCGGCGGCAAACCCGCTTCGCACCTCATCGAGCTGTCGCAATGCCTCAGCATCGGCGTTCATTAGGGTTCGTAATGCGGTCCAAAACATATGGAAATTGCGTTCCGCGGCAACGGGCTGATTCAGAAACGCGAAGTGATAACCACCGCCGGTCCACGGCTGAAACTGTGGATCAAATGCATCACAGAACCCAAATGGCCCATAATCGAGGGTAAAGCCACCCGCGGCACAATTATCACTATTGAAATTACCCTGACAGTAGCCAACCCGAATCCAATGGGCCACCAGCGAGGTCAGACGATGACGAAACTCACGCGCTAACAACACGACTTTCTCGGCGAGCGTTAGTTTTTTATCGATAACGTCCGCGTACTCTCGATCAATCAGGTGTAGCACCAACATTTCGAGTTCTTGCAGCGCCAGCGGATGTGCATTGTTACGTGCGCGTCGGGCAAACAGTTCGAGTTGACCCACTCGAATAAACGAAGGCGCGACACGCGTCGAAATAGCTACCGCCTCCGCGATCATAATATCGGGATCTTTCTTCTGTGAGCCCTGCGAATACCATGGCCGCTGGACTCGCTCGGTTTTAGAGGCATATAAACTCAGCGAGCGTGAGGTGGGCACACCTAGGGCATGCATATGCTCTTGTGCTAAAAACTCGCGAACACTGGAGCGCAGCACCGCACGACCATCAGCGCCACGACAATACGGTGTTCGACCGCCCCCCTTTAACTGCATTTCCCAACGCTGACCGTTGATAACAGCTTCAAGTACAGACACGGCACGCCCATCACCATAACCGTTACCCGTTTGAAACGGACACTGCTGCGTGTATTCGGTACCGAAAATAGACAAGGCATAACCACATGCCCAGCCAACCTGACGCATGGGCGCCGGCGCATGAGAGAGATTACCCGAGAACATCGCCATGAAATCAGGCGCTTGCGCCATGCTGTCAGCAAGCCCTAACTCTCGAAAAAAGCCATAACTATGTGTCACGTATTCGGGCGCTTCAATGGGCGTCGGCGTAACCGGCACATAATGTCCCGTAAAGACTTGTCGTGGCGAGTGGTTGGCCCCATTGGCTTGCGCATCGGGATCAACGTGAAGCGTGTCCATGAGTGAGTAATTGGTTAACGCGGCGAGATCTTCTAACGTCTCAACGGTCGGTTGATCGGATTGATCGTTTTCGGGCAATCGATTTATCAATGGGGTACCTCATGATAGAGAAAGTCAGCGGCTAATCGCTATTGCACCATCATTACATTCTGACAATCAAGGGAACAACCTATTTATTCAGTCAAGCGCCTTGCTCATGCACACGGCGACGCTCAATCGGCGTATGCTGCAATAACGTGATACGTAACAATATATCACCACGGAATATCGCTTCCAGCAACCTAAATAGGCGCGGCATCGCCGTAATCGATCCTAAGATAGCGAGCGATAAACGCGCTTTAAGTTATAAACTAGGGCGCTTATATACAGCAAAAGTTCAGTTAATGACGCGCCGATTTGGCATCTAAGCCGATTAACTTATCCACAGACAAAACACCCGGCCCTCGTGCAACAATCACCAATAAAGAGATCGCCCACCAAGATGCAGGGTTGATCCAATGATCCCAAGTTGGAAACACCGCCAGTTGAATGAACATCGTCATACCGATTAGCCCTAAGGCAGCAAAACGCGAAAATAAACCGATAATCAATAATAGGGGTAACAATACTTCTGCAACACCAGCAAACACCGCCAACCACTCAATCATTTTCACTACCAATGAGCCTTCAACATAATCGAGTGTTTCCGGATTACATAACTGCAACGCGCCTGGCCTTACCGGATCAGGGCAGAAAAATTCATATTTAAACAGATCATATTTATCGACATTAAAGCTTAGAAAACCGTCCCACTTGCTGAGCCCTGAGTCGAGAAAGACTTTAGCCACCATAAAACGCATGAAAAACAAGGCAAACGGCTCGATAAAGCGAGACAACTGCAAACCAATTTGCACATATAGTGCGCGAAACTTCTCCACCATCTTCATGTTAATGTCCTAATTTTTATAATTATATTTCGTCAAATCAATATCTAATATTTCGTTCTGCAGGCAGGCAGAGAACACTTCGCTCACATCAAAACTGGGGTCTAAAGCCAACGCGGCAGCAAACGCTTTTTCCAATACACCGACATCCTGTAACGCTCGCATCAATGCCACTTCAGGGACTGACAGTAAACGCGCTTGCACCGCATCGTTGAGCCGCCAAAACATCACCGTATCAACCGCCGGCGCGCTATCCGCCTGAGACAACTCAGACAGGTTCATATGCCCTTCTGGCAACAACACCAATGGCTCGACATCCGGGCTATTGGTTTTAAAGCCAAGCCATTGATTTAAAGTACCAGCATTAACCCGCAGCAGGTCAACACTGGCACTCAAGGTTACCTGCGCTTGAGTAAAATCCTCACCATGCTCAACCAACCAAGTGATTTTTTCGGCGGTTAGGGTCTGCGTCGCATCGGCGCTCATCAAACTCGTTAACCAGGCATAATCCAAACGTGCCAAATCAACGAGACTCGCGGATAAGCGCATTGATTCTTGCTGTTCTAATACCTCTAATAAATCCCTTATAAAATAAGGAAAATATTCACCATAACCGACCAGTGTGCCGATCTCCGGTGGATAATGATCCACATAAAGACGGGCAAGCTGGTTAAAATACTCTCGCCCTAGGCTTTTTTCGCACACCGGAAAATTAGCGGCTAGTGCGTCAATACAGCCTTTATAAAAACCATTCCGGTAAACCGCTAATCGTTTTAGCTGCGTTGCATCAACGCAATAGTCATTCATCCCGCGTGTGTCGCCGGTACGCAGGTAGTCTGTAAAAGCATCAATATAAGGGCTAAATGCCATTACCGAATCTCCCCTAGAGAAACGTTAGCAGAGGCAGCTTCATGACGGCATTGTTCTAAGCAATCTTGTGCTTGCTGACGTTCATTCATTAATTCAGCAAACGGCGGTAGATTGGCGTCTCGTTCCACCAGCACAGGTTGGTGACCAAACAGTGTTAAGGCATACTGTAATAGCTCCCAGACCGCCAAATCGACGGGTGAGGCGTGGCTATCAATTAATAGCGCTTGGCCTAACTCTGGATCTGGGTCATGGCCGGCAATATGAATTTCACCTACCAACTCAACCGGAATCTGCGATAAATACTGTGCAGCATCAATACCGGTATTCTTGCTGCTGAGATACAAGTTATTGATATCGATTAATAATCCACAGCCGCTACGCCGTGCGGCTTCCACTAAAAACGCGGGTTCATCCATCTCACTGGTAAAATCCAAATAGTTACTCGGATTTTCAATTAAAATACGCCGCCCGATACCCGATTGAAAACGATCCACACCATCCACCAATGACTGCAAGGCATCTTGAGTACGAGGTAACGGCATTAAGTCAGCAAAATAGGTCCCGCCAGATCGTGACCAAACCGCATGCTCAGAGACGAGGACTGGCTGAAACTCATTGATTAACGCTTTCACTTGCTGAATATGCTCATGCATCGATTGATGATCATAGCCGAGTGAACCGCCGACCCCATGAAAACTAACATCGTAGTTGTCACGGATCGAGCGGAGCGCATTGAGTCGCGGGCCACCCGCGACAAAGTAGTTCTCGGTATGCACTTCAAACCACAACGACTCAACTGCGGGCAGAGTGTCTGCGCGTGGCAAGGCTAAAATATCATCCAAATGCTCAAGCTTTAAACCAAGGCCAGCTCCCAGCTGTGCCCCAGCAAGCCTTGATTGCTGGGGCGAGGAGACATTAGCCTTCAAGCGAACCTGTTCCATTAGGCGTGACGATGGATTCGCATGTACCTTTAGGGGCATAGGTCCATGCATTCGCTTGGAAATCTTGAGTCGACGTGCCTTCACAACTGGTGCCTGCACCGGCGGCGCAATCGTTCTCACCCGCTAGCGCAATGCCAAAGCATTTATCTTTACGGCCGCTAACTTTATCACCCGCTAACCAGCCATTAACCTTAGCCTGCACTTCAGCAGAAGCCGTTTCAGACACCTTCAATTGATTATTTGGCCCTGCAACAGAGCCCGTACTCAATAGCGCGGTCGATGCACCGATCAGTAATGCGGTCGCTAAACTTGTTTTTTTCATTTTGATGACTCCCAATTAAACCGATAATGTTGCGTTGGTCATTTCTACAGTTAATGTTTCAGTTAAAAAACGCCTTCAAGTACGGACTGACCCGCAGTGATTAATGCCTACCGCGCTAGCCATATTGACGCTATTGCCGTCCCGTGACTTGATGTTGAATACTTTAGAAGGTGACACTGAAATCAAACTGAAAGCGCGAACGCAAAGTCAGGCGTTGGCAAAGGAAGGTGCGAATAAGTCAATTACGCCTCTGGCTTACAGAGAAGCTGGAGATCAAGGCAACAGTTACAGGCATACTGGTTGTACGTCGAAAAATGTTAACGCTGAGATCCTGCTTCTCTGAAAGCCCCGAAGGGCGGATATTAGAATGATCATCTACTTTGTCAGCCAGCTTGAAAAGGTCCAGACATTTCGCTGCACTGGCTTTCGCGTATCTGGCCATTCTAATGTCCGCAGAGAATATAACGGACTTATTCGCACCTTCCCTAACCTTTGCTTGTCTATTTTCAAACCAGACGTTGGCATAAAAATCACATCAAATAATTATAGCATAGGTCGCACTCTGCACCCTCGTTGCCCCTTATTGAGGGCTTATATTATCATTTGCGCGACTAAACACAACGCGCCCCACCTTATCACTAAGATCGCGGCTCATACTCAAGCCCCTTCAGGTTAATAGCGTTAATTCTCCCCCTCATTAAAACGTATTCCACTGAAAGTGTTCTAAATCGTAATAACCTCTATCGTAAAATTTAAACCTGAAGCAAGTTCAATAAAATCATCATACTGAACAACGCGCTTCACCTTGGCTTTATTACTGCAACACTCTGTTTCATGGTTTGCGTCAAAGTGTTTCATATCCTTTATTTTTTTATACACCATCCTTTTTAAACGCCGTCACCATGGGCTTATCAGCAACTGGCATGAAAGCTGCGTTGATAAATATTCTATGTTAATAAACGATGGAGATTAATCATGAAAAAAATAAAAACAATCACTGCCTCACTGTTTTTATTATCGCTGCTCGGTCAATCCGCTCAAGCGGGTATTCCCGGTATGCGAGGCACTCAACACTTAGGGCTCACCGTGCCAAATATTGAACAAGCTATCACCTTTTTTACCGATATCATCGGTTGCGAATCGTTCTTTTCCATTGGCCCCTTCGGTCCCTTTGAGAATGACTGGATGACAGACAACCTCAATGTCGATAAAAAAGCCGTCATCAACACGGCACACATGATGCGTTGCGGCACGGGCCCGTCCCTAGAGATTTTTGAATACACCGCACCAGACCAAATACAGCAGCCACCGAAAAATAGTGATATTGGCGGGCACCATCTCGCCTTCTATGTCGATGATATGGCACCTGCAGTTCAGTTCTTGGAAGAAAATGGTATCGAGGTACTCGGCAAACCGAAAACCTTTACCGATACCGGCATGGCAGGCCTAACCTGGGTTTATTTTTTAGCGCCATGGGGCATGCAGATGGAAATTGTCAGCTATCCATTTGGCCAGGGGTATGAAAAAGAAACGGGACGCCGGATGTGGGACCCGCGTTACTAAAAGGCGCCGCCGCTAACATTTATCAACCTAATCATAGCATCACGCCCGTGGTGCTATCACAGATATCGATGCACTGATTCAACGGTACCGATTATGCAGACTCTCCTCACACTATTTCTGATTCTCACCAGTTCAATATTCAGCACTGTCGCATCTGCTCACTTCACCCACTTTGAACCCAGAATTATCTATCTCTACGAAGAAGGTCAAGATACGATCATTCTCATGCGTATGCCGTTGCCTCTAGTCCTGCTAGATGATAGTTGGAAAGGCATAGACAGCCAGCAAGATATCCCTTTCACTCAAAAAATAACCCTCGCCGACAACACCGATTACAGACTTAATCACGCCGAGATCAAAAGCAACTTAAAGGGATTAAAAGCACGTATTGCATCAGGGTACGCCATTACAAAAAATGGACAGGATCAACACTACACCATCGAGTCAGTGAACATCTTTAATTCAGATAGTCGCCAACCGTTCAGTCGTTTAGAAACAGCCCTGCGTAATTTTGACCACGACCTATCGATCAGCAACGATGCCTACACGCTCTTTGATGCCGGACTCGATATCAAGCTACGGCTAAGTGATACCTCATTGAACAATGACCGCCTGTCCATTACCAGCGATTTAGGGGATAAGTTCAACGCTATCAAACGCTTAGCAAATATCATAAACCTCTACCGCAATGATGAGATAAGCTCGGAAACAACGGTTGGTATTCTCGACTACACCACCACCCAGCAGCCCTCATTAATGACCAAATTCATCGTAGGCTTTAACGACGGCTTTAGTCATATTCTGATTGGCGCGGATCATGTGCTATTCATTCTATTGTTATTTTTCAGTGCGACGGGGCTTTTCCGGCTGTTGGCATTGGCCACAGCGTTCACAGCCGGCCATTCTGTCAGCCTACTCTTTGGTCATAACATCGCTACCACCTCGCCACTATTTACCCCCGGAATAGAGTTACTCATCGCCTTAACCATCGGTGCCACCGCCATACTATTGCTCTGCAAAAAAGCACAGCATATCAGTACCACACCTATTTTGATGATCGGTATCATCCATGGATTTGGCTTTTCGTTTGTCTTTAATGAACTGACACAGGCAGGCTCACAAAGCAGCTTTAGCCACTTATTATCCTTCAATGTGGGTATTGAAGCGGGACAACTATTTATCTATGGCCTAGCATTTGTGTTCACTGCCTTGATAAGAAAGTATCTCAGCATGGCTAGACCCCTCGATTATTACGTCTCACTTGTCGCTCTTGTGATATCAACCTATTGGGTTGTCACGCGATCGATTCCCCTGCTTGAAACAATGCCTATCTAAAACGTCCCCTCAGAAGCAGCACCGAGAAGTATTACAGCCATGGCAAAAACCGCCCTCTAACAGCCCCATTGCGGGAAGTCGTTCAGTTTACCCGTCATAAAACCAGTTATCTTCAACCGTGCGAGGGCGCGACATATCCATTGGCTTATCCTGCATCATCTTACCCGGCATTGGGACTAGAAAGATTATTCTACCTGCTAGCTGAATCGCTTCATTCAAGACATGGGTCACAAACAAAATGTCGACTTGCGCTCTACACAAAGAGGGGCCGCAGCGTCTCTAAGCTTTCAGCATCCAACAACATAAACCGTTAATCTCACAACCGCTGATCGGGCTGAGTCAGAAAACTCTGACGCTATGTTACATAGCTCTCGCAAGACGCTTCCGCTAGCAGGCAACGACGCTCCCCAAGTCAATACTCACTAACAGCGATTCAGTATTAAAGTGCCATATCCGTTGGCGACAGCCATGAGTCATCACCAACTAAAAAAATGCTTTCTTATAAAAATATTCTGAAGAGTAAAAAGAGGTAAGGCAGCGAATACAAGAGATCAGACAACGAAAGCCTCTGAGATGGCCATAGGTCAATATGGCATAGAAAACAGCATTGATTGACGACAGAACTCAGCCATCCGCTTAAAGATATTCGCGAATTCACCCCCTCATCGCTGATCGCTGATCGCTGATCGGTAAGCTTAAAACGAAAAAAAGACACGCCCGAAAGCGTGCCAAAGAGTTACACCGAGTGAAAACCTTGAAATTAAAGTGCTTTTTTCTTCATCTGATCCGCAATGTAATCGGCTTGACGAATCGCCAATGCCACAATAGTTAAGGTCGGATTTTCAGTACCACTAGAGGTAAACTGACTACCGTCAGAGACAAACAAATTTTTAATATCATGACTCTGTCCCCAACGATTAACCACGCCATCTCTAGCACGCTCACTCATTCGGTTGGTGCCCATATTATGGCTGGCGGGGTAAGACGGCAGTTTATTAACTTTGAGCGCACCGATAGAATCGAACAGCTCCTGAGAACGGGCATACGCATGGTCACGCATACGGGTATCGTTGATATGGTCCGTTTTATATATCACCGGTATCGGCAGTCCATATTGATCTTTTTCAGTTGGATGAAGGGTAATATTGTTGGACTCGACCGCCATATCTTCACCGCAAATCCAAAAACCAGCCATATTGTCGTAGTTAGCGAGTGAATCCGACACACCTCGACCCCAACCACTCTTACCGGGATTCAGAAAAGCCGACATAAAGGGCAAGCCAAGATGAAGAATCTCAAGTTCATAGCCACCTAAGTGGCCTCGGCTCGGATCATTGTCTTTCCACTCATGTACAATGCCAGGCACCACGGTGCTCTTATACATATGTACCGGCTTTTCAAATTCAGCATAAACACCACCCGCGGTATGAGTCATATAGTTCTGCCCCACCTGACCAGATGAGTTGGCCAAGCCATCGGGGAACATAGATGATGCAGAATTTAACAACATGCGCGGCGATTCAATTGAGTTACCTGCGACCGCAACCACCCGTGCTTTTTGTAGACGCTGATTGCCGTCTTTATCCGCATACAATACGCCGGTGACTTTGCCACTTTCATCATGCTCAATTTTAAGCACCATCGACTCAGGACGAACTTCCGTTTTACCGGTCGCTTCAGCCTTTGGAATTTCGGTGTACATGGTTGACCATTTAGCACCAATACGACAGCCTTGATGACAAAAACCATTGACCTGACAGGGCGGTCGCCCATCTCGAACTTCCGTATTGATCGCCAAGGTCGCTTGTTCACATTTAGCGCCCACCCGGCGGGCACCTTCGGCAACCACCTTATAGTGATTACTCTCGCCATGAAATGGCATACCGGTGGCTTCTGTACCACACACACCCATTTTTTGCTCGGCTTTATAGTAATAAGGCGCTAGCTCTTTCAGGGTGATAGGCCAGTCGAGTACATTTGCACCTGGCACTGTGCCGTTCGTCGTTTTCATCTTAAATTCGTGCGCTTGAAAACGCATCGCCACACCCGCCCAATGCATCGTGGCCCCACCCACACCTTTTACCAGCCAAGCGGGGAGGTTAGGAAAATCACTGGCAAGCCGTGCCGGCCCAACAAGATGGCGCTTATCCAACCAGGATATTTTGCTAAACATTTTCCATTCATCGTTTTCAAAATCACTTAGGTTGAAACGTTTACCCGCTTCAAGCACAACGGATCTGATACCCTTTTGCGCCAATTCATTTGCCAAGGTTCCACCACCCGCGCCAGAACCAATAATCACAACCAAACTAGCATCGTTTAAATCAAACTTAGTAGACATCGTTATTCCCCTCTTCAGATCCAATCAATATCGTTATAACCACGGTTGATATAACCGCCTTTTTCCCAAGCGGATCCGCCGTAGCCAAACAGAGGCCATAACTCGGGGTTATTGTAGATGCCCATCATCAGCGCACCTTTGATGTTCTGGAAGAAAAGAGCAGACTCAAGCTGTTTCAAGACAACAACTCGCTCCTGTTCAGATTTGATGTCGATATAATGCATACCAAACTGCTGCTGAGCAATTTGATCCAAAGACTTAGCACCGTCGGCTAATATCGCGAGTGCGTCATCATCCTTTGCGGCAGTTTCAATCATAGGAGTTAACACTTGAGTGTAATATTTATCCGCCAAGTTATCGTGGGGATAAATATCACGTGCCATTTTCAGCAATGACACATTTGCCTGGCTACCAATTTTATTAGCCGCATATGAGTTTTGCGCAAACAGTCCGACACCTAAAACCACTGCGGATGCAGCAACGGCACAGCGACTGGTTTTAGACAAAAAACGTCTCCGATTTAGGCAGACAGCATCATTGCCTTTATCGGCACTGATAGATTGCGGTAAATCTTTATTATTTTTATTCATTATAATCTCCAGGATTATCATTATTTTTAAAACTGAATTGAGACCAAACTCAACAGTCAAAAACACAGCGACCTAACGATATTTTTCGATATAACGATTGAGATATGAATCCAGCCCATCGAGTGACCTTAAAACAAATTGCTCACCGGATTGATTCATTATTTGCGCGAGTGAAATATGCTTATTGGCCACAATAAAAGGGTTCAATTGACACTTTTCATAAAATGCATTTGAGATCCCCCACATCGTCGGCAAGTCACCCTCACATAAAATAACCGCATGCATTAACAACGCCATATCACGACTATCCTCAAGCCCTAAAGGGTTGGTGATCTTTTTCCAACGCTGTGCAGTGCCCGCGATTTTTTGACCATCAATCACAACATTAAAATCACCATCACAGAACGCCCCTTCAATCGCAGAACAACCTCCTTGAATCCCATTTGTTGAAAGCCATCCTAGGATCCCATTACAGATAACCTGATAGCTTTCTTTGATACTCATCTGACCCTTTTGACACTTAATCGCCATTGTCAGATTTATAAAGCCTTCACTCTGTGGCGTCAGTTCGCCACCAGTACTGCGAATAACCACCGGCCAACCCTGTTCGGCACAATAGTCACTGGCGGCTTGAAAATTGGGCCGGTTCGTGGCGCTTCTAGGCACCACGAGCGCTTGCTGACTGCGCCACAGCGCATAACCGCAAGACACTTGCCCACTTAGCACCTGATCCAGTAACGTTTGCTCCAGTGCAAGCCCCTCATTAATATCAACCGGCGTATTGAGCTTTATCTTCGCAATCTGGCTGCGCCCCTTGAGCGCCAAACTATTCACCTTCTATCTCCCGACACAGGTCGCTCAGAAAATCCGCGGCGGGACCGCCATCAACGCCCCGGTGATCAAAGGTCAGTGATAGGCCCATTCGTCGTTTTGTGACGACTTGCCCCTCTTCAATAACCACTTCGTTGTAGGTTTCACCGATTCCTAAAATCGCCAGTTGTGGCAGATTGATAATCGGCGTGAAAAACCTCACTCGGCTGCGCCCAAGATTCGTCAAGGTAAAGGTCCCCCCTTTCATCTCAGACACACTCAATTGCCCCTCTTTTGCTCGGTTAAGCAACTCACGTCGAGCTAATGCTCTGGCCTCAATATCATGCTGATCCGCCGAGAACAACGCTGGCGCGAGCAACTTTCCACCGGGCAATCCAATGGCGTAGCACAGATCAATATTGCGATAAATTGAGATCTCATTATTCTCAATACGGCCGTTCAAAACCGGATGCTTGAGCAAAGCCTTAACAACGTAATCTGCCAATAAGTCTTCAACCGAAATATTCACACCTTGTTCGGCCATTTTTTCTTTGCGGTGCCACATATTGTCGACTGAGCAAACCGCGTGATGCGTTAATTGAGCCGCCTCATTAAGGCTGCGACACATATTGCTGGCAATCATGCCTCTCAAACCTTTGAGGGGGGTTACCTTGAGGATGTCTGAGGTTGTCATCGAACTCTCCTAATCAACTAACCAATGGTGGCGATGGTGTCACCTTTTTCGACAATCTCATCGACATCTTTGATAATTGTTAAAACACCTGACGCCGTTGCCTCCAGTTCATACTGAATTTTTTCAACCATCAATTCGGCAATCACATCTCCTTCGGACACATCACCACCATCACTGGCTAACCAAGAGGTCAGTACACCCTCAGCGTCTTCTTCCCACATATCTACGGGTACAATTACATCAGTCATTTTTAGTCTTCCTTCATCGTGTTATAAGCGGCAATAATCTTTTCTGGGCTAGGCAACGCCCACTGTTCCATCGGTCGAGCAAATGGGATTGGAATATCTGGATACGCCACTCGCTGAGGTGCGGCCTTCAACGGAACCCCTGCTTCAACGACACTGGCGATCACTTCGGCGGTCATGCCATAGCTGTGGTAATCCTCATCCACTACAATCAAACGGCCGGTCTTTTTCACCGATTCAATCACGGTGTCACGATCCAGTGGCGCCAGTGAACGTAGATCGATCACTTCCGCACTGACACCCTGCTCTTCAAGCGTACGTGCGGCTTTCAGCCCGTCATGAACACCCGAGGTGATGCCCACGATGGTGACATCCGTCCCCGGGCGAGTCACAACGGCTTTACCAAGCTCAACTTCATAAGCGTCTTCCGGCACATGCACGATGGCGTCTTTTTCAGTCCCCAGCCATCCCATTCCCTGCAAGGCTTTATGGAACATAAACACCACTGGATTCGGGTCCCGTATCGCCGCGATCATCATTCCTTTAGCATCGTAAGCATTCGATGGCGCCACCACCTTCATGCCAGGCAGATGGGCGAACGTGGCATGTACACATTGCGAATGCTGTCCGCCATCGGAATAACCTCCCCCCGTCGAAGTCATCAGCACCATAGGAACAGACACATTACCGCCCGAGAAATAGGTATTTTTGGCCATCATGTTGTAGATGGCATCGAAACAAACGCCAAAGAAATCAACAAACATCAATTCAACAACCGGCTTCATTCCATCGGAAGCAGCGCCGACCGCTGCACCAATAAACGCGGTTTCGGAAATCGGCGTATCGCGCACACGCTCATCACCAAACTCTTCGTGTAAGCCTCGGGTATTACCAAATACGCCACCGAGTGCACCAACGTCTTCACCCATCACAAACACTTTGTCATCGGTGCGCATCTCCTGAGCAATCGCTTCTGCCATTGCTCGGGCGATCGTCAACTTACGTTCTTTTTGTTTTACTTGTGTCATTTTTATCTCTCCTGAAAGCGGATCTAATTTGCCAGCACCGTTTAAATAAATACTTTGTCCATCGCGGTTTCTGGTGCGGCATAATCACTGTCACGGGCAAACTGAATAGCGTCATCAACAATGGCGTGCGCTTCCTCAATCAGTGCGGCATCGGTGGTATCATTCAGTAAATCTTGTTCTAGAAGTCGCTGCTTCATCGCAGGAATAGGATCAAGCTTTTGCAAGGCGTCCTTCTCTCCAGCCGGACGATAAGCTTCAGCGTCACCCATGAAGTGACCCGCTAAACGCGAGGTTTCAATTTCAATAAGCGTCGGCCCCTCACCCTGTCGAGCACGGGCAATGGCTTCGCCCACCACATCAAAGATGGCAACCGGGTCATTACCAGGAATAAACTCACCCGGCATACCGTAAGCAGCAGCCCGGTCGGAGTTACGCTCAATCGCGGTACTGCTTCGTTTAGGCACAGAGATACCCCAGGCATTATCTTCAATGATAAAAATCACGGGTAAGCGCCAAACAGCCGCCATATTCAGTGCCTCATGAAAAACCCCTTGATTGGCCGCTGCATCGCCGAGATAAGCCACAGCAACACCACTCTTCTTTTGCATCACACGGGATAACGCTGCCCCCACCGCAGGTCCAAGACTTTGGCCAATAATGCCGGAACACGAGAAATTAACGGCGCTATCAAAAATATGCATATGGCCGCCACGGCCACCGCTCAACCCGGTTTCCTTGCCAAAGATCTCCGCCGTCATCGCTTTTAAGTTAACGCCTTTGGCGATTGCCACATGATGGGGACGATGGGTATGAGTGACGATATCTTCCGCTGTCAGATGAGCACAGACACCCACCGCACACGGCTCTTGCCCATTAGACAGATGCATTTCTCCGGGAATCGGCCCATTGGCCATGTTGAACGCAGGTTTTTTACCTTCCATGTAAATAGTTTCAATCGCTTCTTCGAAGAAGCGACTAATAAGCATGTGCTTATACATCCATAGCAGCTGTTCCTGATTCGGTTTCATAGCGGACTCCAAGGTATCAGTTATTTTTTTATACCTAGGTAAAAGCAAGCCCCATACCAAAACAATAAGCCATTGATTTAAAACAATTTAAAGCTAAATATGAATCACGCCTGATCGTTTCTGCGACGTCAATAGATCAAGGTGTCGCAGCCGATGCGACACTCTGTTCCACCCTTAACACAACATCGATAAAACCGTTGTCTTGTGTGTCGCAACGCCGAAACCACTAATCACTCACCCACTGATTCAAAGGGTCAACCACTACCGGGCGCTTATTGACCAATATCATCCATTGCAGTGGATAAGTTTGTATCCCTTATAGGATTTTCAATACACTGAGCACTTCTTCGGTTAGGTGTGTCACAAGTGCCATGAATAAAAAGACTCAGCCAAGCGACATGAACGCCCAACAATCTTCCACCGTGGTGGGAGGTTGGTCTGTCGCCGTGGGGCGGGCGCTGGATGCCCTAGGGTATGATGGCGACCGTTTACTACAGGCGGCAGGCGTCGATTTATCCCGCCAGCGCGACACCGATATCCGTTTCTCCTCTGATAATACTCGGCAGTTATGGCGTTTGGCGCTGGCCGAAACTGGCCAAGAGGATATTGGGTTACGGGTCGCTGAGTATGTTTGCCCAACCACCTTCCATGCGCTGGGATTTTCACTCTGGGCCAGTAGCCACCTGCTCGATGCACTTCAACGCATGGTGCGTTTTGAAGTATTACTCAATGATGGTTGTTCTCTGTCGCTTAAGGCGTCAAACAGGCAAATCGTTGACTTCTACATGCAGGTAAAAAAATCCGCTCAACAACCTTTGGTCACCGATGAAGGTGTCGATTACTTTTTCGGCGCGGTAGTGAAAATGTTTCGCGATATGTCCGATCAGCACTTTTCGCCCCATGCGGTCAGTTTTACCCGCCCAACCCCGGCTAACCCCGACCGCTGGGAAACTTACTTCCAGTGCCCGGTACTGTTCGGTCAGCCTTGCAACGCTCTACAGCTCAGTGCCGAGCAACTGAATCACCCCCTCCCGGCAGGCAACCGTTTACTGGCAGAGCAAAATGACAAGTTAGTTGAAGAGTATCTCCAACGGTTACAAATGGCCGACCTTTCTGGCACCGTACGCAGTGCTCTGATTAATCTGATGCCCCTCGGGCTGACAACCTTAGATGCGGTTGCCAATGAACTAAAGATGTCTCCCCGAACCCTACAATATAAGCTGAGTCAAAACGGTACCCCGCTACAGGCGCTGCGAGATCAGATCCGTGAAGAGTTGGCCCGTCAGTATTTACAACATTCACGGCAGAATATTACTCAAATCGCTTACTCGCTGGGTTTTTCTGATCCGGCCCACCTTAACCGCGCCTTTAAACGCTGGACCGGCGAAACACCCACCGCCTTTCGTGCCCGTCATTTAGCGAATCCGACAACGTAATTTGTCATAGGAGCAACTCACCGTTGCATTAAAAAACATCTGTCTTAAATGGTAAGAGCTTTGCTTTAAATGGCAAAGGGCTATACAAAACCCGCCGTATACTCACGCTCAATGGATATTTGATCCAGCACGACTATTCAAATAAAAAACAACTGAGGTGAGTTATGGGCGAATTGGTTCTAGCAGCAAAAATAACACATGTGCCATCGATGTTTATTTCTGAACAAGAAGGACCGCTCAACGGTATCCGCGAATCAGCTATTCAGGGGTTGCGTCGCATCGGGGATATGTGTCGTGAGCTAAACGTCGATACGGTGGTTATTTCAGATACCCACTGGCTGGTGAATGCGGGTTTTCATATCAATGCCAAGCCGGATATGTCCGGTGTGTTCACCAGCACCGAGTTTCCACACTTTCTGAATAATATGGAGTATAGCCACAGGGGTGACCCCGAACTGGGGCAACAGATTGCGGCTATCGCCACCGCTAACGGAGTCAAGACTCTCTGCCACCATGAAGTAGCAACCCTAGAATTACAGTACGGCACTCTGGTGCCATTGCGCTATCTGGGTATTGGTAACGATATCAAAGTGGTTTCCATCGCCGGCTGGATGTATGACGCAGATATGGAAGAGTCTAAACAGGTTGGCGAAGCGGTGCTCGAAGCGATTAAACAATCCGATAAACGCGTAGCCTTCCTCGCCAGCGGCTCATTATCCCACCGCATCCCACCCAACAAGGTGGTTGGCGACTACATGTTCAAAATCAGTGAACCAATGAATCAGGAGATTGATTTAATGGTGCTGGATATGTGGAAATCAGGCAAAGCTAAAGCCTTTCTTGAAATTCTGCCAAAATACGCCAAAGATTGTGCGGGCGAAGGGGGGATGCACGATACCGCCATGCTGTTTGGCCTATTGGGTTGGGATAACTATACCGGCTGTGCCGAAATAATGACCGAGTACTTCCCAAGCTCAGGCACCGGACAGTGCAATGTGATTTTTCCTGTTTAACCGAGCGTCAATTAACAGAGTATGCCAACCGGTTACAGCCTACGGCTAGATTGATCTAACCTTCACTGTGGATAACTCAGCGTGTCGATCACTGATTGCCGCACGCTGAGGATTATCATCCGTTAATACCTCTCTACCTTTCCCATCAGTTATGCACCGCAGCAAGCGGCGCTATTCTGATGGCTGCTTTTCGGCCAACATCAGTTGCTCTGACATCTGAGTTGTCAGCATGGCCACCTGTTGTTTAAAGGCGTTTCGCTTGTTACGCGCGATCGTCTGTACCACCGGAATCTTCGCCGTCATCGCGTTCACCGGACGACCATTGACGTGTAACTCATAGTGGAGATGGGCCCCCGTTGAACGACCTGAATTACCAGATGCCGCAATTTTCTGTCCACGGGAAACCTTCTGACCTTTACGCACGTAGGCTTTGCTCAAGTGTAGATAACGGGTTTTGTATTTCTGATTATGCTGAATCTCAATATATAGACCCGCATAACGGTGCTTGATCACTCGACGCACTACGCCATCACCCGCAGCGAGTACCGGTGTACCGATGCCAACGGCAAAGTCAGTACCATTATGGGGACGAATCAACTTGGTAACGGGGTGCCGACGTTTAGGATTAAAACTTGAAGAGATGCGATAACGCTTTGCCAGCGGAATACGTTGAAAGGCTTTTTCTAGACTTTCACCATCGGCATCAAAATAATTACCATCAAACAAAAACGCTGACTGTTGACGAACGGCACCCTCATAGACGAAGCCCTCGATAATACTGTTACCGGTATATTCACCGTTAACATACTGACGTGACACCGCTAACTGAAACTGATCACCGGCTCGCAGATGACTTCTAAAGTTCATTCGCTCTTTCAACAGGTTCGTCACCTGATAGGCTTCTGCAATACGCGCACCGGCGCGTTTCATCGAGCGCGGTAGATCACCCTCAACCGTACCGCTGATAATTTGCCGACGATAACCGCCTTTTTCGATATACTCTTTAAACTCAAAATCGCCCTTAGCGCTGCGATCAAACGTCACCTGATAGGTCAGCCCCGAGCGGAAGATAAACTGCTTCAAGCCATGCTCATCAAAATTAAATCCCAACTGATGACCCGGCTGAATGGTATCCAGCGCCAACAGGTTAAGATCGGCTTCCATTAACTGATAGAGGGTTGCTTGCGAAATGTGCAAGAAATCAAAAATGGTGCTTAAGGTATCGCCTTTTTTCACTACATAACTGATCGAGGGGTCATCAATAGCGCTGGGCTCTTGGGCACTCTCAGACGGCTCATCTAGGCTGACTGATTCAGCTTTAGGTAGCTCAAGATCGAGGTTACTACGAAACTGTCCTGGCGCCACCGGCACAGCAGAACTATCATCGGAGAGCGTCAATGACACTAACAAGACCAGACAAACACTCCCCAGCACAACGCGGTGCGGAGTTGGAAGATGACTCAGCACGGATTTGACCGAGCGAGCAAACGACGTTAGTCGCACACTAATATTATCGATTTTCAAACGCTGCCACTCTGTCTTAATAATACTTAACGATAGACTACACCACGGGATGATGGTGTGACCCTCATCACGAAGATTTGTTCAGTATAATTATGCCTGAAGTATGACAGAAATTCTTTCGCCTGTTAGTGGTAAGACCGCTTTCTGCTACAATAGCCCGCTGATATCGAGAATTTCGGAGAGAACCTTTTGACCCAGTTTCGCCCCTGTATTGATCTACATCAAGGTCAAGTTAAACAGATTGTTGGTGGTAGCCTGAATGATCAGGGCGCAAAAACCAATTTCGTTAGTCAATATGATGCCGAATATTACGCTAACCTTTATCGTCAGCATAACCTGACCGGCGGCCATGTCATCGCTCTGGGGCCTGGCAATAAAGAGCAAGCCTTGAAAGCATTGGCCACTTGGCCCAATGGCTTACAATTTGGCGGCGGCGTCAATCATAGCAATGCGGTAGAGTTTCTTCAGGCGGGTGCATCGCATGTCATCGTCACCTCTTATCTATTTGATAACGGGCAGTTTAGCTGGCAACGATTAGAACAGATCAAAGCACTAACCGGAAAAGAACGTCTCATTCTAGATCTCAGTTGTCGCCGCACAGACCGCGGCTGGCATATCGCCACCGATCGCTGGCAAACGGTCACCGATACCGCCGTCAACGCCGCAACACTCGCTGAGTTGAGTCAGCACTGTGCGGAATTCCTTATTCATGCCGCCGATGTCGAAGGCCTACAAGCCGGTATCGATGAAGACTTAGTGACGCTCTTGGGTGAAGCCTGCCCTATTCCGGTGACCTATGCCGGTGGGGCCCGCTCACTCGATGATCTCAAGCTGGTCGATCGCTTATCCGCCGGTAAAGTTGACCTAACCATCGGCAGCGCACTGGATATCTTCGGCGGTAACGGTGTCACTCTGGAGCAGTGCATTGCTTGGAATAACCGTTAGAAGCGCGCTAATCTCACTACTGCTCATCATCAGTGGCTGCAGTGATAAAACTGAACTGAACTATATTCCCCCCGAAGGCGTTATTCTCGCCTTCGGCGATAGCCTCACGCAAGGCATTGGCAGTACCGCAGGCGGTGACTATCCGAGTCAACTGCAACAACTCACGGGACGCATCGTCATCAATGCTGGCATCGCGGGTGAAATGAGTGCGGCAGGCTTACAACGTTTGCCGACGCTACTGCAACAACATCAGCCGGCGCTGTTAATACTGCTGGAAGGCGGTAACGATATTCTTCGCAATCAAGACCGTCATCAGTTAAAGCAAAATTTGGCACAGATGATCACCCTCGCACAACAACAGCAGATCGATGTTGTATTGCTAGCGGTGCCTGAAAAAAAACTATTTTCCAATAGCGCGCCGTTATATCAACAATTAGCTGAAGACTATTCACTGGTATGGGAACCGCAGATCATTGCCGAGCTATTGCGTACACCGGCGTATAAGTCTGACGCTGTGCATTTTAATAATGAAGGCTATCAGGCGCTATCGAAGCGTATCGCATCACTACTAGAAGAACATAACGCTTTATAATCAATGGAATTTTTCTACAATAATCAGGTTTGATAGCCGCTACCGGTCTATTCACCGTCATGCTAAAAACTCGAACCGTTGTTTAGGGAAGGTGCGAATAAATCAATTACGCCTCTGGCTGACAGAGAAGCTGGAGATCAAGGCAACCGTTACAGGCATACTGGTTTGTACGTCGAAAAATGTTAACGCTGAGATCCTGCTTCTCTGAAAGCCCCGAAGGGCGGATATTAGAATGGTCATCTACTTTGTCAGCCAGCTCGAAAAGGTCCAGACATTTCGCTGCACCGGCTTTCGCGTATCTGACCATTCTCATGTCCGTAGAGAACATAACGGACTTATTCGCACCTTCCTTAACTCTATATTGTATAAACCTATGTTGTTACGTATATCTTCAATGGTACTGAGTATGATGCTGACGAGTCAGTGTTACTCAGGAATGACTCTCAACAGTCAAGACCATCTGACTGTAACGGAAACCTCTCTAACTGATTTTCGTCAGTTATCGATCAGAGTGCTTTCTGCCTATAAACGTCCACCACGTTATATAGGCTCTACCGATCAATGGCACCTTTTTCTCAAAAAAGAGACCCTTCACCGCCCTGATAAACCTTTCAGCAGTATTTTCGGCTATAAAATACCGCGTCGTCATGACGACATCCAGAATGGCTGGGCACTGCCTCTGCCGAGCATCGCGATTGACCCAGATAACTGCCCTAACGTCAGCCGCTTCAACGATGACAAAAGCCGCTTTAGCCTACCCTCGGGTAAAGCGATCGAAAACCGCTGCCTTAACCGCTAACCGCTCGATGACCTCCCGCAAAAAAAAAGCCGCTGTACGCGGCTTTTGATCCCCTTCAAACTCAATGGCGTTTAACTCAGCCGGTAGGCTTTGCTGAGCGAATAGCGAGGCCATCACCTTTTCATCACCGTATCTCGAGATTGTGCTAGCTCGGCCAATGCGGAGCGGCCCTTGACGCTTACCCGCCACCTAAACATCGCGCGTGCGTCTATACATTTACTTTAAACTGATGAATTAAAAAAATAAGCCGCTAAAATGTTAAGAAAGGTAAAGTTTTGATTTATAAACCGATATGCAAAACATTTTCAGCAATTCTCGCCCTTATCGGCATAATGATTAAGGTTATTTTAAGCATTAATGATTAGACTGCAGTAAATAGATCGGTCATCCCATTCGGAGTACACACTATGCGTAACAAGACTCTTAGCAAAGTTGCTATCACGCTGTTCACCTGCAGTCTCACTGCTACCGCTTTTGGCGGCTTCGGTGACCTACTGAAGAAAGTAGAAGAAGGCGGTAAACAATTACTCGAAAGCCAACAGAGCGGCTCCACCTCAACCAGTAGCGCAGATAGTAGCTTGAGTTATGACACGGTCATCGCAGGCTTAAAAGAAGCATTGGAAGTCGGCAGCCGTGAAGCGATTGAATCAGTGAGCCAAGAAAACGGCTACTTCAATAATGATCAGATAAAAATCCCGCTACCGGATCAAGTAGAAAAGGTTAGCAGTCTGCTGAAAAAGTTCGGGCTTGGGTCGCAGGTAGAAGCGTTTGAACTGAGTATGAACCGCGCGGCAGAACAAGCCGCACCCGAAGCGACAGAGATTCTAGTCGGGGCGATCAAAGAGATGAGCATCGAAGATGCCCGTACGATTCTTAACGGTTCGGATAATGCCGCAACGGAATATTTCCGCGAAAAAACCTCGACTCGTTTAGAAGAACTGTTTCGTCCCTCCATCAAAAGCTCAATGGAACAGGTTGGAGTGACTAAATCTTATAGCGATCTGACGCAACAGGCCTCACAAGTGCCAATGGTGGGCGATCTCGCGCAGAACTATAATCTTGAAGACTATGTAACCGAAGGCGCATTGGATGGTCTGTTTACCATGTTGGCAGCAGAAGAGAAAAAGATTCGTGAAAACCCTGCCGCCCGTACTACCGATCTATTGAAACAAGTATTTAACTTTTAAGGAATAATAATGCTTAAGAAATACCTGCTGTCTCTTCTACTGAGCGTCACCCTGTTAAATACGGCTGTTGCCGATGAGATAAACCCAGTGGTGGTAATGACCACCAGCGCGGGCGTGATCGAATTAGAACTCTTGCCTGAACAAGCACCACTGACAGTCGCTAACTTCCTGCGTTATGTCGACAATGGTTTATACAGCGATACTATTTTCCACCGTGTCATCGATAACTTTATGATTCAAGGGGGAGGTTTCAGTGTCGATCTGGAAAAAAAGGATACCTTACCGCCCGTGCGTAACGAATCAGTAGAAGGACTGCCTAATATGCGTGGCACCATTGCGATGGCACGCACCAATGATCCTCACAGTGCGACTTCGCAGTTTTTTATCAACCTGAAAAACAACGAATTTCTCAATGCCAAGGGCTCACGCCCAGGCTACACAGTCTTCGGTAAGGTGATCAGCGGTATCGATGTCATCACTCAGATAGGTCATGTACAAACCGGTCGTCAGGGCCCTTACAAAGATGTCCCACTTGACCCCATCCTGATTCAGAGTGTCAGTTTGAAATAACACCACCATCCGAGGTTCGGACTTTAAACTTCGAACCTTGGCCTTTAAAGCCTCTCCACCGCGACATACGCGCCGGCTAGAGTCATTGCGACTTTATCACCCTGTCGAATCTCCACCTCAAGCTTGAGTCGGGCACGCCCTTTAGCCTGCAGATAATTCATAAAACCATCTAACTCGGCCTGTTCAGGGAGACGCGTAACGGCCACAAAATCATCGTTGATCGGCGCTAAATAATTCAATTGACTATCGCGAATCATAACATCGCAATCATGTCCTTGTTCTCGCAGGTATAGCGTTACCAGCGCCCAACCACATAACGTGGCCAGCGTCGCCAATGAACCGCCAAACCCAGTGCCTTTATCATTCACATTGGGTGCGAGTGCCGCCGACAAAACCAAACACTGACCATCATAAACAGGGGCATCTAGCCCCATATGGTTAATTAATGGAATCTGATCTTTGAGCCATAACTGAAAGGTTTCTGCTGATTGCTGATGATTCATCACATAAGCTCTGTGTCGTTGATCGAAAGGCTAACCCCAGTCACTAACAAATTGACTAATATCCGGCTGAGGCACAGCACGCTGACGCATCGGTGTTCCAACATAGAGATAGCCGATAATCTCTTCGCCTTCCTGTAACCCTAAGCCGTCCATAACAACTGGGTGATAGGCTAACGCACCGGTTCGCCAAATCGCCCCTAATCCCTGCGCGTGGGCCGCCAATAACATATTCTGTACAGCACAACCGGCCGCTATCACTTGCTCAGAACGTGACACTTTTGGGTGATCTTTAGTTGCCGCAATAGCCACAATAATCAACGGTGCCCGTAGCGGCATGTTACTAAACTTCGTTTGCTGTTCAGGCGACAACGATTGATCGGTTGCTGCCGCTTGAAGGTATAGCTCACCCAATTTCTGACGTGCATCACCGGCAATATTCAGAAAGCGCCATGGCTGTATCGCACCATGATCCGGAGCCCTAAGTGCCGCACGATACATATTATCTAACTGCTGTGCGCTAGGCCCCGGCGCTTCAAGTGCAGGGATAGACACTCGCTGATGTAGATTTTCCAATGCGTCCATATTCACTCCTATTATTGACGACTTAAACGCAGATTATCCGGTTGACCGGCCTCACTACTGCGCCATGGATTAATATCCAGCCCTCCGCGTCTCAAATAACGGGCATAGACGGTCAATGCTTCTGGCTGACAAACCTGCCAGATATCCATAAAGATGGATTCGACACACTGCTCATGAAAATCACCGTGCTCACGGTAAGAGATCAAATATTGGAGCAATCCGGCTTTATCGATAGCTGGGCCACGATAGTCAATCGCAATACTGGCCCAATCGGGTTGACCTGTTACCGGGCAATTCGATTTCAGCAGGTGACTATAAAGCGATTCCTCGATCACCTTCCCTGCCGCACTCAGACGCTGCGGCGCGGGGCTATAATCAACCACCTCGATATCGATTTCATCTAAACACTCACCCTCAAAGTAACTGATCACCGCAGGGCTATCCACAGGCTGCAATATGACCTCAACGGTACCACCCGCGACGGCGGATAAATCGTCCATCAGCCGCGATTGCACATCACTTTCTGAACTAAAACGCGTCAGATTGAAGGAGTTAAGATACAGCTTAAATGATTTTGATTCGATGATATGCAGACTATCGGCAGGAATCCGAAACTCAGCTAAGCGAACCACGGGCTTGCCTCGACTATTCAGCCAAGACACTTCATAGGCGTTCCAAATATCACAGCCGTGAAAAGGTAAGCTGCTTCGCTCAACACCCTGCGCTTGCCAATTCAAATCCCGAGCGATCGGGTACAACAACGATGCATCGTACTGATTGACATACTCCGTATCGGCTCCCAACGGTGCGTGATCCAAAGCGTTGTGTTGATCTTTCATCTGCCACCTCTCTACTGACGTATGCCTTTACCGGTATTCAGTAAGTGCATTGAGTAACTAAACAACACCACAATCACACCGATGATGATGGCATAGGCCATACCAATATTAATATCGCTGACCCCCAAAATGCCATAACGAAATGTATTAACCATATACAGGATTGGGTTTAACTGCGACACCCCTTGCCAAAACTCAGGTAACAGAGTAATCGAATAAAATACGCCACCTAGGTACGTCAGTGGTGTCAACACGAAGGTCGGAATGATTGATATATGATCGAAACTATTCGCAAAAATCGCATTAATAAACCCGCCCAATGAAAACAGAATCGCAGTCAAAAAGACAATCGAGGTGATAATCCAGATATTATGAATATGCAGATCGGTAAAGAACAGCGATAACGTGGTAACAATTAATCCGACCAATAAGCCGCGCACCGAACCGCCGAAGATATAACCGGCCAAAATAATCCAGTTCGGCGTGGGTGAAACCAACAACTCTTCGATATGACGCTGAAATTTAGTGCTATAAAACGAAGACACCACATTGCTGTAGGAGTTAGTGATAACCGACATCATTATCAGACCCGGCACGATAAACTGCATGTAATCAAAACCATCCATTGCACCAATGCGTGCACCGATGAGATTACCAAAAATGATAAAATAGAGCGTCATGGTAATCGCAGGGGGTAACAACGTCTGTGCCCAGATGCGGGTGAAACGGCGCACTTCCTTAACCAGCAAAGTCCAAAAAGCGATAAACAGTTGTCGATTACTCATCCTTGTCGCTCCCCTGTTGTTTCGCATCCAGTGTCTTATCTACCAGCGAAACAAACAGTTCCTCCAAGCGATTACTTTTATTGCGCATACTCGTCACCTCGATCCCTTGCTCACTTAGCTGACTAAATAAACCATTCATGCCTTGAGACTTGGCCACATCGACTCGCAATGTATTATCCCCCTGAATCGATACCGCATACCCCTCTAATACGGGGCATTCCGTCAATGAGCGATTGATATCAAGAATAAAGGTTTCGGTATTCAGTTGTTGCAGCAAGTCGCGCATGCTGGAGTTTTTAACAATCACGCCACCATCGATAATACCAATATGGCGACACAGGCTCTCAGCTTCTTCAAGATAGTGTGTGGTTAAGATAATCGTCGTACCGCTGGCATTGAGCTCTTGTAGAAATTCCCACATAGAACGGCGTAACTCGATATCAACGCCGGCCGTTGGTTCATCCAAAATAAGCAAACGCGGCTCATGTATTAACGCGCGGGCAATCATCAAACGTCGTTTCATCCCGCCAGACAGGCTTCTCGAGGGTTCCTCTCGCTTATCCCATAAACCGAGCTTACGCAGGTAAAAATCA
Organism: Amphritea sp. 1_MG-2023; assembly: GCF_030547545.1. Lineage (GTDB taxonomy): Bacteria > Pseudomonadota > Gammaproteobacteria > Pseudomonadales > Balneatricaceae > Amphritea. The sequence continues at coordinate 33,086 of NZ_JAUOQE010000016.1, read as the reverse complement.
CTGCGCTTTTTCGCCTCGGCTGCTGGAATGCCATAAAAGCCAGCTTGAGTAATCAAAATATCTTCGACTTTTTCGAACATATTAAAATTAAACTCTTGTGGCACGACACCCAATTCACACTTAGCTCTATCGGCCTGGTTATCAAGGTTGTAACCAAATACTTCAACCTGTCCGCTGGTTTTATTCACCAACGATGAGACGATGCCCAACGTGGTAGATTTACCGGCCCCATTGGGGCCTAACAAAGCAAAAAAGTCACCTTCTTGCACCTCAAATGAGATACCTTTGAGCGCTTCAAAACCGTTGGCGTAAACTTTGCGTAGATCTTTAATGGAGAGTGCAGTTGTCATGCAGTTTCCTGTGGTATATCTAAGAGGGAATACTTATTCAAGTAAACAGCATAGATGGGGACGAGTGCTGACCATTTCAACGGTGACGGTCGCTTAAATTCTAGGTTAGAATAGCCATTTTATATCGTTAGATACGATCGTACACCTGACTCGCTGATTACAGCACCGGAACTCTATGAACGCCTATCAGTTTCACCATCTCAACTTTTTGAAAATTGCATATAACAATTTCATTCGTCAAGAACCGTTCACGCTGGAAGACATTTCGACAGAGGAAGAACAGTTTATTCTTGATTTTCAACAGCTAATTCACGACTTTGAAGAGAGTAAACCGACTATCTATGAAGATGGTGAGATATTTTTTGAGCGGGCTTTTCGAATGTACCCTCAATTAGCCCATCTGATCGCTCGTGATCTGTTATGGTTTTTCGGTGGCAATTGCCTGCATAACATGGCGGATATCGAGCTGGAAAAATTTCAACGTCTTGATGAACTCCGCTTTGCCGCCGAGGAACAAGGTGAAGAGTTTGACTATATCAACACCCGCGCTAGCCTGTTTGCACAGAATTAAACCCGTTAAAGATAACCACTGAACAATCGCTAAGCTGTTGAAGAGTATCTGTTATATCAGCTATCCGTCAACGGCTGCGAGCGACTCATATACTGCATAAACACATCGGCGGGTAAAGGCTTGCTAAAATAGTAACCTTGAATGATTTGACAGTTATTCTCTTGTAAGAACACTAGCTGCTCACGGGTTTCAACCCCCTCAGCAACAACCTCTAACCCCAACGAGTCACACATCGCTAGCGTTGCCTTAATGATCGATTCATCGCTGTGATCAATACCAATATCCTTGACAAAGCTGCGATCAATTTTCAACCGATCAATCGGTAGCTTCTTCAAGTAACTGAGTGATGAATAACCCGTTCCAAAGTCATCCATTGCCAAGGTAATACCCTGCTCTCGCAGGTATGTTAGTTTTCCTATCGCCATCTCAGGCTGACGAATGACGAAGTTTTCCGTCACCTCAAGTTCAAGACGTTCAGGACTTAATCCCGATACTTGCAACGCTTCTTCGACGCTATCAATCAGACGCTTATGAGCGATTTGTTGTCCCGCTAGATTGACCGACACCTTTATTGTTGTCAGCCCCGCACGGATCCAAGCTTGCATCTGCCGGCACGCTTCACGCAAGACCCACTCCCCTAAGGGGATAATCAGATCCAACTCTTCAGCTAACGGTATAAAACGATCCGGCGATAATAGTCCAACTGTCGGATGTTGCCAGCGCACCAACGCTTCCGCCCCCACCACACGATGAGTGACGGCATCCACCTGAGGCTGATAATAAAGTACTAACTCATCGTTTTGAATCGCTTTACGCAGATCCGCGCCCAATGAGAAGCGCTCAAAACGCTGATGATCCTTTTCAACATCATAGATGTAATAGCAGTTTTTACCGGCATCTTTAGCCTGAAACATCGCCACATCGGCATGCTTGATTAACGTCGCGGCATCCGTTCCATGGTCTGGAAACAGACTGATACCGATACTCACGGTGACGACGATTTCATACTCATTAATCTTGAAGGGCTGCTGAAACGCTTGCAGTATTTTACTGGCCGCCACTTCAGCGCCCTCAAGATCACGAATACTGGTGAGCAGTACACTAAACTCATCGCCTCCTTGTCGTGCCAAAAGGTCATTGTCACGAATACACTCACCGATACGCCGAGTCGCCACTTTCAGAAGCTTATCCCCCACCGCATGACCCAGTGAGTCGTTCACCTCTTTAAAGCGATCCAGATCAACAAACAATACCGCGATATGCGCTGCAGGGGCACGGCTTTGCCCAATCGCATCATTAAGACAGCTCATAAAGAACAGCCGATTTGGTCGCTCCGTCAGCGGATCATGATTGACTAACCACTGCAGGCGGCGCTCAGCTAACTTACGATCACTGATATCCATACCAATGCTCAGCATCAGCGGCTCATCTTGAGATTCTCGTAAACGCACATGAATCCAAGACAGATCATGTCGATTACCACTCTCATCCAATAACACGCTATCCGTGCGCACTTCCGTCTCAAGCCCCTCCACCAAGCGCTGCGTATTAGTAAGAAAATCGAGCCGCTCCTCTTCCCGTTGTAAGGTATCGATAAACGTCGCTTTACGGAAAGAATGGCTATCCAGCGACATTAACTGTAAACCAAAATGATTGACGCTACGTAAATGACCCTTGGCATTTTGAGTAATAATAACCAGCGGCGCGGTCTCCATTAGACCGAACAGAAAATCACGCTCTTGAGTCAGTGCCAATCGACTTCTTTCGAGGCTATCAGTTCGCTCATCCACTTCATCCTCAAGCTTTTCCAGCTGCTCACTCAAGACGATAGAGCTCTGCACCAACAGATCTCTTTCATCCTCACCAAAAATCTTGTCTCGATGACGAAACTGTCCCAAGGTTATGCGAAATTCACTAAATTCGCCTCGACTCAGCCGAGACATCTCTTCTGCTAATTGTGTAAAAAACTGAATCGGCTTTTCAAGCAATAACGATAGCAACACTAACGCCGTCAGAATCCCGCCCAACCCCAATAACAAATAATTCATCAAGCTCTGACGAATACTCTGCAGATGTCCCGAAATATCATCCAACACAACCCAGTAGGCGTGTCCCTCGCTGACGCCTTGCAAGGGTGAAAAAAGCACTTCAAAGTAACGATCGTTATATTCGAGGACGTAACTCCCCCCTGCCGGATTAAAGGCTTGCTGCAGACTCAACTGCTCTAACAGTTCCTGATTTCTAACTCGATTAGTCAATGAATCAATCGATAAACCCCAGTGATCTAATTCACCCACCCGTCCAGGGGTTTGCAACGCCAGCCCAATATCGAGCTTGGTCTGCTGCTTGATATCATAAATAACATCATATAAAAAACGGCCGACCATCAGCACGCCCTGCTTTTCTCCCGCCATCTGAATCGGAATGGCTACATAGCGGAGGCACACCGAGGTACAGACCAACTTTCGTAGCGGCCGCTCAGTATCATAGACTTGCTGAATATCCTTAGCGCTAACATCCACCTGCTCACCCCAGAACCCCACCATACGCGCGTGATTATCATACAGATAAGCGGAATTCACCGAGCCCGTTAACTGAAACGCATCGAACTGGCGGGTAATCATCTGACTCAGTTGAGTCAGTGGACTGGAATCATGCGCTTCGGCTCGACTGTCGATCAGAGGTAACAATTCTGCCACTTCGAGCAAACGCTGATAAGAGGATTTAACTGAACCGTCGAGACGCGCCACTTCCGACAAATTAATCTGTTCACGTTGCACTCTAAACTGTTCATTTAGTTGCGAGAGTGAAAAGAAGGCATACATTCCCTGTACCCCAACTAAAACCACGACCAAGAGGATAAAAATCTTCCACCGGAGACTCAAAAATCGACTGTGAGCACTACTCTTCACCATACGCTATCTCACAATATCAAAACTTAAAAACGATAGGTCGCTTGTAAAGCAAAAATATGCCAATGCTTCTTCAACGTTCCGGTATCGGGGTTATCTTGCTCGGCCGCCCAACCAGTACCTTCTACATTATGTAGCTCGGCACGAAACAACCAATCAGAATTAGGCTGCCAACCAACCCCTAAGACAATATCCTTACTATAAAAATCATACGCTTTTTTGCCAAATAACTGACTATTCAACTTACCTTGAGGATCATTACCATCGAGCATCAGGTGATCATAACGCAGCAACAGATCCCATTGAGAATTCACCCGATACTGTAGCTGTAGATAATAAGACTCCAACGGTGTTTTAGGGCGTAGCGAGAAAATCCCGCCTAGCTCGGTCCAGTCAATATCATGCACCATATATTCACCGGTGAGACTCCAATGCTCGGTATTGTACTGTGCCGACAACATCGCCACATTGAGCTTAAGATCCCCTTCGTTAAACTCATACGGCCATGAGCCACCAGCGGGTTCATATCCCAACCGATATTCGGCCAGTGTTGTCCCGATACGTACTCGCCCGCCATCCGAATTGAAGATCACCCGCCCCATCACCCCCTCAGAATCGTCGAATTTACCGGCGGCATCCATGGAAAGATAGGCATATTCAACATTGGTATCCGTTTGCGGACTGCCATACAGCAGATCGATATCAAGCCAACCACTGGGCACCGATATAGAACCATATAAAATCGCACCGTCGATCGATAACTCTAGGTCACGCGCCTGATCAAAATAAATAGATTGCGGTAACATGATACCGGGCCGAGTAAAGGCTACATCGCGAGTTTCATTGTAAAAACCAAAAGGCACTTTGAGTCGCCCGATTCGCACTCCAAACGCCTGTTCGACAGAGTCAGTAAAACGGTAATCTAGCAAAGCATAATCGAGCTTAGGCTCACCATTATCGATCTCCCCCGCCTGACGCGACATCAACTGAACCGCCCCACGCAATTTAGGTGTAAAGCGGTAAGCGGCGTTTAAGCCGATTTCATGGAAATCAAACGAGCCATTGTCACTACTTTCACCATAGACATTATTATCATCGGTATAGAAAAAACCCTGAGTAACGAAGCCATTCACCGACAAATTTTCATCGAAGTCATTGGCATAACTGATCGAAGCGATCAAACTCAAACCTGAGAACAGCACAGCGGAGATATAATTAAAATTCATCGATCACCCTCACTTTCTCAAGGTTAAGCTTAAACGAATCATCGATATAGCCTATTGCTCCCTTAGTGCGACTGATTTTTTGATACATTTCATCCATGGTATCCACCTGTTCAGGTTCAGTGCCTGCGCCAGTAAAAATCTGACGATCCCATTTATTTCGTAACTGATAAGGAAAAATTTGCAGTTGCTGTTTGACGAACAGGCTATGCAGAGGGTGTCTATCGGGCAACACAAAGACTCGTACTGGCCGCCCATCAGGCCAACGAGTCACGCGCATTGAAAATACGGCAAACAGAAAATTTCTATTGAGCGTTTGTTCTTTAACGTCTTGAGAGACGATCACTGAATGCGAAACAGCTTTCTCGGCAGAAAGACTCAGTACGACAACGAAGAGCAGCGATATCCTTATCAACCAAACCATTAAAATGATTACCTATCAAATCATTAAGATAATGAGTATATACGAAGCTCATTAGACAAAGAATGATCTATCACAAAAATTTGGCTATTTTGATGCACAGAGGGCATGAGAAAAACAGAGAAAAGCAAGAAAAGTGGCGTCCCATAGGGGGTTCGAACCCCTGTTACCGCCGTGAAAGGGCGGTGTCCTAGACCACTAGACGAATGGGACGCATATTGATGAACATATATTGGAGCGGAATATCGGGCTCGAACCGACGACCTGAACCTTGGCAAGGTTCCGCTCTACCAACTGAGCTAATTCCGCGTTACAAAAGGTGGCGTCCCATAGGGGGTTCGAACCCCTGTTACCGCCGTGAAAGGGCGGTGTCCTAGGCCACTAGACGAATGGGACAAAACAGTTTGTATCTCCTCGTCATCAGAGGAGGCGCGTATATTAATGACTAACCCTGCCATCGTCAAGCAAAAAAACCATAAAAAACACATTCAATTGAAACAAAGACAACACCCACGAAAAACGTTAAAGACGCTGACGTCGATAGCCACTTTCGGTAGCATCAAGCAGACAAGCGGACACAGAAAAACATTGAGATAAGTCTAAACAGACATCTCAAAAAATGACTACAAAGAAGGCAACAATAGCAGTATTAGAAAGAGCAAGTAATTAGAGAGAGTAGTCAGAGAAAATGATGCAAAGAAACAAAGAAGATATAATGAAATGGAGCGGAATATCGGGCTCGAACCGACGACCTGAACCTTGGCAAGGTTCCGCTCTACCAACTGAGCTAATTCCGCGTCATTAAAAGATGGCGTCCCATAGGGGGTTCGAACCCCTGTTACCGCCGTGAAAGGGCGGTGTCCTGGACCACTAGACGAATGGGACGCTGTGGCTCTGTTTCCAGAAGACGGGGCGTATCTTATTGATATGGCCTGTTTCGGTCAACCCTTTTGTGTCGATTTTGTTATATTTTTCATAATTTTTGGCAAAAAATGCTTCATCACCCCGCACTGACGCAAAACGGCCCATGTGTCATAGCGAAAATGCCTCCTCGACACGCTCAGAACCGATCAATCAATCCTAATTTACAATGGGATAGCGGTACTGAATTTATCCCTTCGCAGAGAGATTAAGGTACGAAATTTACTCAAGTTAGCGTCGGTTGATAAATATTGACGCGTGAAGCGCTCGTAGCTTTCCATATCCTCAACCATCAAGATCAACAAAAAATCGACTTCGCCGGTCACTTGATAACATTGAGTCACTTCAGGCACCGCATCCATCTTGCGCTGAAATGCCGCATAGATATCCAACTGATCGCGCACCATCTCCACTTCGACAATCACATTAATCGCACGCCCCACAAGACGAGGGTTAAGCAGCGCGACTTCCGCCATAATCACGCCCGCCTCTCTTAAACGGCGCACCCGACGCAAACAGGCCGGTGGCGATAAGCCGACCTGTTCGGCCAAGGCTTGATTACTGATTCGACTATCCTGTTGCAGGAGATTGAGAATGCGTCGATCGATGCGATCGATGCGATCGAGATTAAACGACATAAAAACCGCCTGTAAGTTAATTTATGGAAAGTTTTATTAATAATTTCAAAATATTATTTCTTTTTTAGCGTCTTATAAAAAATCATAGGACATAATTCTCATTTAGACTAGCGCTCTATTATCATGCCTTAGCGGAAACACCTTTAATGCGACAGCTATTGAATCAACTACGCCATAGCACGCTCCCTGAACTGACACGGGAGATCTATGAAGTCTGTCGGCTGCTCTTTAAGATCATGATTCCAGTGTTACTGGTGGTAAAACTACTAGAAGAGCTGGGCGCCATTCCTTATATTAGTCGGGCACTAGAGCCCATTATGCAGCTAGTCGGCCTACCCGACTCAATGGGTCTCGTCTGGACCACCACGCTATTAACCAATATCTACGCAGGCATGCTGATCTTTTTCCAGCTCGCCCCGCAGGAACACCTTACGGTCGCTCAAGTCACCGTGCTTAGCAGCATGATGCTCATCGCTCATAGCCTGCCATTAGAACTACGCATCGTACAAAAGGCTGGGGTTAAGTTGATGGTCGCCCTACTCATCCGGCTGCTCTCTGCATTAGTGCTAGGGGCCTTATTACATTACAGCTATCGCTGGGGAGACTGGCTACAACAGCCCGTTGTACTGCTGTGGCAACCCCCCGTGACTGACGACAGCTTATTAAGCTGGGGCCTGAATCAACTGAAAAGCTTCGGGGTTATCATTTTGATCATCGCAGCACTCATGAGCTTACTGCGCTTTCTACGTTGGATTCATATTGAACGATTGATGATCTGGCTGTTACAACCGGTGCTTAAGCTACTGGGTATTAGCACGCAGGCAACCTCATTAACCATTATCGGTGTCACGCTAGGGCTATCGTTTGGCGGCGGCCTATTGATCAGAGAAGCACAGAGTGGCAAGATCAGCGCGAAAGACTGTTTTTCCGCCCTCTGCCTACTCAGCCTCAGTCATAGTATTATCGAAGATACCCTACTGGTGATGACCCTCGGAGCCGACCTTTCCGGTGTGCTTTGGGCGCGTCTCGCGTTTAGTTTTATCTTTGTTGCTATCATGACTCGCTGGCTAAACCGCACCTCAGAACACACTCAACAGCGCTGGCTGCTTCACTCGGTAGCTAAAGATTAAGGACAGCGATATGACGCTCAATAATAGTGAACGACGTACAGGGGTATTATTCGCGCTCTCGGCTTATAGCATGTGGGGGTTATTCCCCATCTATTTTAAAAGCATCCCCTCTGTCAGTCCGCTGGAGATTCTCTCTCACCGGATTGTCTGGTCGGTCATCTTTATGGCTCTGTTCATCCTTGCATCGGGGCGCTGGCAGGTTGTGTCAGAGAATCTTCGTCAAAAGAAATTGCTCGCCTGTCTTAGCGCCTCCGCTATTTTAATCTCCATTAACTGGGGAGTCTTTATCTGGGCCGTCGGTCAGGGACATATACTGGAAACCTCAATGGGCTATTTCATAAACCCACTGGTCAGTCTGCTACTGGGTATGGTTTTTCTCGGCGAGCGACTGAGAAAGGTACAATGGATAGCCATATGCCTAGCGGTAGCCGGTGTTGCCTATCAACTGATACTACTAGGCAGCCTACCCTGGGTGGCATTAGTACTGGCTTGTAGCTTCGGCACCTATGGACTGCTGCGTAAACAAATAGTCATAGATCCATTCTCAGGCTTGTTAATTGAAACCTTGCTGCTCAGTCCCTTTGCCTTGTTCTATCTATTCTGGCTGGCACAGCATGATCAGCTCACCTTTCTGACTGATAACATCACCACATCTTGGCTACTGGTCGCGGCGGGGATTGTCACCAGTCTACCATTGATCTGCTTCGCCGCCGGTGTCAAACGGTTACCCCTCACCATAAATGGGCTACTGATGTATATCACACCCAGTATCACCTTTATTCTGGCTGTCGCTGTTTACGGGGAGCCTATGGATCTGAATCGACTGGTGACCTTTGTGCTAATATGGAGCGGCCTAATTATATTCACCGCAGAAGGGATATGGCGGGTACGACAGGCACCGGTCATCCCTCCTGTGTCCACTGTGACGGTCAACTAGAAGCCCGCGCCACCATTCACTCATAGACGGGCTTAGTGCGTTCTACTTAACATATTAAGTGATACACTGACCTCAAGATTTTGCCACGGCTTGACCTTTTCGCAGTACAGGCAGAGGTCAAGCACAAGGAAATAAGCATCCACCATGAAAATAAGTCAGCAAGAACAAAACCAAGGGATTCTATTCGCGCTCGCGGCTTATAGCATGTGGGGCTTAATCCCCGTTTATTTTAAATTAGTGGATAGCGTCAGTCCTTTTGAGGTCGTAGCGCATCGAGTAATCTGGTCGGTTATTTTTTTAGCTCTGTTTATGGCTGCAACCGGCCGCTGGCAAACACTGTTGGGCAACCTGCGTCAGAAAAAACTGCTCGCGAGTCTGACAGTCTCAGCCATCATTATTTCATTCAATTGGCTGGTGTTTATTTGGGCGGTCGCACAGGAGCGCATCTTAGAAGCCTCTTTGGGCTACTATATCAATCCACTGATCAGCGTCCTGTTAGGCATGATCTTTCTCGGTGAACGGCTGCGCATAGCACAATGGCTGGCCATTTTAATCGCCACAGCCGGTGTCGCCTATCAACTAATCTTACTGGGAAGCCTACCCTGGGTTGCGCTAGCGCTGGCCTTCAGTTTTGGTTTCTATGGTTTATTACGTAAACGTATTGTTGTCGATCCGTTTTGCGGCTTACTGATCGAAACATTAATTCTCAGCCCCATCGCATTGATTTACTTATTCTGGCTGCATCAGCAGGGTCAGTTAACCTTTATCCACAGCGGTAGCACTACCATGTTACTGTTAGCCGCAGCAGGCATCGTCACGAGTCTACCGCTTATTTGCTTCGCCGCCGGAGCCCGTCGCTTAACACTCACCATGAATGGGCTGCTACAATATATCGCGCCGAGTATCGCCTTCTTACTGGCCGTGCTTGTTTATCATGAACCCCTTAATAGTGAGCGCCTGATAACCTTCGCCTGTATTTGGCTCGGTTTAGTTCTCTTTACGGCAGAAAGTCTCTGGCGCAACCGCAAAATCCGCATTAAACCCGTGATAACCTAAGGAAGGTGCGAATAAGTCAATTACGCCTCTGGCCTTCGCGTATCTGGCCATTCTAATGTCCGCAGAGAATATAACGGACTTATTCGCACCTTCCCTAACAAAGATAGCGTATCTAAGCGAATATTCTATTTTGCTTCACTGCAATAGAGTGCAGCTTATTAAAGGCTGCAGCTAACAGACGGCGTTATGCTCACTGACGCAAGGCATCATCGACCGGTGCAGGGCCTTGTTGAACACCGATTTCGATCAATGCTTCATAAAATTGATGAGCTTTTTTTGTATTAAAGCGAAACGTCATTAACCCCATCCAACCCTCTCGAAAAGCCGATGACTCAAATGTCAGGCACAAGGTATCGTCTTTTATAAGATCGATATACAGGTTTGCTATTTTCGGATCATCAGTAGAGATATTGATTTGACGTTTCCCGTATGTATAACAAATTACGCTCTTTCTAGTGACAACTAGGCAACCAGAAAAACTTTCTGCTCGATGCCGATACCGTTTCTTTGGTCCATTAACATGTTTTGCTATAAAGCATCCTCTCATTCCTTCATCGGATACAACAATACCCTCCTGTTCAAGCAATGGGAGCAATCTCTTGGGGACAGAACCAAGTCCAAAGAGTCGATAAAAAAACGTTTTTTTCATTCTTACCCCTTTTTCACCCAATACCGAGTAGCGCTGCAATACGACAGCTACGGCCATTAGTCACTGACTGATGAGCCATGACTCGATGCTGCGCGAGACACTATCCCTGCCCTCAACGTGCCTAAATCATAAGCTTCACACTTAGTGACATTTGCGCGTTAATTCGATTCTTCGCCAAGATGAATTTAATCGTGACGGGTACCCAAAGGGCATGCTAGCGTCACGTGCTACCATCGGCACCTGCAAGTGCCTCATCAGTATTTTCGCTATCTAGCCGCCTTTTATTTGCTGCGCTCTAGTAGATTATTTCGATCAGGCGTATCGCGCCTAGAAGAATAGCCCTAGAAAAACGCCTCACATGGCTCGAAACCCTTTGAGTGTAACACCACCGTAGGGCACTGATGAGCTTGCGAATCGCACCATAGGGTATCATCGTCATAAACCTGATATATCGACCTCATCGCATCCATCACTCTGCCCCATTGATTGTCGGCTACATTAAATCTAAATCCCTTGAAGACCTGACATCGCTGAATATGTTGCATAAGCAACCACCACAGCACCTATGAGCAATACAATCGGCCAGCCGTTAACCATCTTAATCCGGGGTGGTGCCGCGTTGGCAGACATTAACTGCCAACAGCTCAACGCAATTAAGGGTAATGAAAGCAGCAGACCAGTAATCTCGATAGACCACAGCGCTTGATTCATGGGGGTTGGCGAAACAGGAAATAGGGTCAGCAGATCAAGTCCATAAATGATCAAATACGACAGACCCGAGAGCAACGACCAAAGTGGATTTAGCGACTTTCTTAATGCATGTACTCCCCAAACCATCGAACTGATACCCACGACTGTCAGGTAGACATTAAAACTTAATAATACCCATGGCTGAATATGTGAGAAATCGCGTGTTTCAATGGGACCTCCGGGCACTAATGAGATCAAAAAGGCTGAGGACATAAGCAACAGTAGACCAATAGACGTCGAATATTTCATGCTTCACTCCTTAGACTTTGGACAAGGCCTTAAGTACCTCAGCAGATGGGCATGGTGTTTCCTCTAACACAAAGCTAGGTATTAAGGCGTTAACAAAAGGAATAACCAGCCACTCCATCTCTTCGTAATTTGGTCGAGCCTCGATACACAAACTTTCGCCCGCGCCTACTTTGATATGCGACTGTGAAGCAACGCTGCCATGAGCACGAGTTTTAAACAAATGAAAACCAGGGTCGACCTTAAACACCATATACTGATTTTCACCCAATTCTGAGAAGTAGCCTTCTTCGACGCCAACATACGCATTAGCCAACTTGGCCTGTAAGCTATCGGTTCTATAAATAACAACTTCTCCCGCCGCCTGCTCATTAGCCGACTTGAATTGCGGTAAGTACTTTGGGTTTGAACTGGCGCACCCGACTAGAGTGATGGTTAGCGCTATAACAGAGATACCTAGACGTTTCATAACTGACTCCTAAATGAATGTATTGCCTAGCCAATCAGTCACGCAAAGGCGTGACCGAAGTAGGCGAAAATCATTGTTATCAATGCAGGCCTAGGAATCGTCCAAGCTTATAAAATTATACAAAAAGAAAGTGAATAGTAGGAATCGGGACATTCACAATGGCAATCAGGATTTATGCTAGTTATTGTTATTAAAAGACTTCTTATACTGAGAAGGCGTCATACCTGTATTTTTACGAAACGCGGTGTAAAACGCAGACTTCGAATTAAATCCCGCATTCATGGCTAAATCCAGCACCGTACTATCAGATTTTTCAGCCATTAAGCGCTGAACTTCGAGAACGCGATAACGATTGATGAAATCAAAGAAGTTCTGATTCGCCTGCTGATTGATCACCTGCGATAAATAGTTCACTGAAACGCCCATGACTTCCGCTAACTTAGGCAGGGACAAGGTGTTATCGGTAAAAAGTTTTTGATCTGACATCCGTTGTTCTAATTGCTGAAACAAGCCGATCGACATACTGTTTGAGAGAGGTGAGTTCAGATAGCGTTGAGGCTTCTGTTTGACAACGACATTAACCTCCGTTGTCGTGTCATCAAAACCATCAGCGCGATCTTCTGCGCTAGCATGCTCTTGCTTTAGCATCAATGAAACCGGCTGAGGTTGACGCAAACCCAAAATACTCATGCCATAAATCAGCACCACCATACTCAAACCTAGGGCGGTATCTAGCCAGTACTCCACCCATTCGCTGTAAGCGATAAACTCATCTGCTAACCATATAAAGTAAACCGCCAACGTCCCTATCAATAAATTACGTAACCAGTACACATTGATTTTTTCAACGTTGGCGAAGCGTTGCAGTAGCAAGCGCTGATGTACGAGCGTCAACTGAATCGATAAGACAAGGTAAGCGGTAATGTGGAATATGGTTAGAATTAACTCTATCTCTCCCAGCAGCACAGACCACATCATCATGAAACCTGATGTATCTGAATCTCCCAGCAAGACCTTAGTCTGCCACTCAGGGCTTAAAAACAGTAATGGCCAGGTAACCAACAGATGTAAGATGACTGGTGCAAAATGCCACCATTGCTTGCCTTGCAAACGATATTGATTAGGCTGAGTTAACTCTCGTGTATAAAAGTAAATTAACACCCCGTAGAGAAACTCTTTTGGCCACAACAAAGTACGAACATAGATAAATGCGTCTGTTAGACCGGCCATATCTAAAAAGTAATCAAACAACGCACAAGCAAACACCAAGGTGTAACAGCCCAAATATCGGTTTGCACGCTGCGGTCCCGACTTATTCGCAAATAACGCCCCCACCAGAAAAACACCGTGAGCCGCCCCGAGTAAGAAGAGAACAGGAATCAGTGAAAAGCTACTCGTCATACAATCAGCAACCTATGGAAAACAGGCCATCGTATCACCACAATAGAGGCCTCTTTAGCTAATGGCACATAACGCCTTATTAAGCAGTGAGTTTAGACTTGCTCTAATCTAAATTAAAGCGGCGCTGCATTAAAGGGGCTCTGCTCGCATTGATTGACACTTCCCTAATGCCGTTAAATCAATGCCTGTATTCGAGTGGGTTTAATCGTGACGAGTAGCCAAAGGGCATGCTAGCGTCACTCGCTACCATAAGCATGTGCATCGCTATCGAGTCTCCTTTTATTTGCTGCGCCCTAGGGGTTGTGTCGAACGGGTATATCGCGCCTAGCAGAACGCCCTTAGAAAAGCGCCCTACATGACTCGAAACCCATTTTTTATAACACCACCGTAGGGTGCTGATGAGCTTGCGAATCGCACCATCAGGGTATCGTCGTCATGACGTCTGATATATTGAACTCATCACATCAATCACTCTGCCCCATTTAGCCGCCTTTTTTTGCTGTGGCCTAGAGGTTTGTTTCGATCGAGCAGATCTCGCCTCAAGGCTCTATCAAGGCATTTTGTGAGATCGACATAAACGGCTCAAATAGATAGCTAATGACGGTGCGTGAACCAACTAATATTGACACCTGTACACGCACACCGGGTATCAAGCGAAACGCTTGCGCACCACGAATAAACTCATAGGAGTCGGGCTTTACTCTAACTTTATAAAATGGCATACCATCATTATCCACCATTCGGTCGGCGCTCACCGATACCACTTCACCGGTGATGGGCTGAAAGCCCCTGGCGGTGCCTGACATTAATTCCATCCGTACTTGATGACCGACCCGCACTAACCCCACATCGCCTACCGGCAAGCGCGTTTCGATTACCAAGGGATCATCAATGGGGACAAGATTCATTAAGGTACCGCCGGGCTTCACCACCACGCCTGGCCCTAAGACATTAAGGTTTAAGACCGTGCCATCGGAAGGTGCCATCACGATTAGACGATCTTGTGTGTCGGTGAGTTTCAAACGCTGATCTTTCAGCTCTTCGAGTTCCATTTGTGCTTCGGAATACTCAGTTTCTAACGTTTCCACTTCGGTTGAACGAAACGATTCAAGCTCTGACTGCGCAGCACGGATGGATGCCTCGGCGCTCTGTTTAGTCGAACGAATTTCTGCCACCGAGCCGGTGAGCGAACGCTCCTCTTGCAGCAGATTTAACTGCTCATACTTGGTGACGAGCCCGTCTTTAAGCAAGGCGTTATTAATGCTGACTTGCTCTCTGAGTAGACGCAGTTTTTGGTTAAGGTGTAACTCCCTCGACTTCAACTCCCTTAACTCAGCCTCTCGCTGCTCGATCAATCTCAACAGTCGATCCTGAGTCGAACGATAACGATCAAAGGCGGCAGTGAGAATCTGATTGGCGTTATCGACCTGTTGCGCATCTTGCGATGAATATCCCTTAGGTACTAACAACGAGGCTTCACCGGCAAGCTGAGCGCGGATTCTCATCAGGCGAATTTCAAGCGAACGGATACGCTTTTCCACGACGCCTAAATCCGCTTCGGAGGCAACCCGTTTTAGCTCGACTAGCGGCTGCCCCTTTTCGACTCGCTGCCCTTCTGACACAAGAATAGCATGAACAATACCCCCCTCTAGGTGCTGAATGGGCTTAGTCAGGGTGGCGGGTATTACTTCACCTACCGACCGACTTGCCATATCGAGAGTAAAAAAGGAGACCCACAGGCCTAATACCAATAGCAGTATACTCAAGCCCCAGATATGTAACCGACTGGAAAAAATACTGGCGATATTCTCAGGGTCATGATCCGGCGCAAAGTAGGCTTTTAGCCGATGTGCGAATGAATTAAACAACGTCATTTTTAACATGGGTGCTCATTCAGCCTCAGGGTTGAGTTGATCTGCATGAATAACCGTCGGCTGAGGCTTTTTATCAAGATCGATCATAAAGTTTGCCGCTTTAATGATGAACGGCTCATTCGTCATCACAATCACGGTTTTACCCGCTTTGACTAAGCGATTAAGAATATTGGCTATCGCAATACAGCCTTGACTATCTAACGCTTCTGTCGGATCGTCGAAGATGACAACTTGTCCATCGATAAGCAGTGCGCGAGCTAAGGTAATACGCCTTCTAACCCCCATCGAGAGTGATGCGCCATTGGCATACAGCGGCATGCTCAGTCCCTCTTTACTGTTTTGTAAAAAAGTCCCCAAACCCACTTCCTGCATAACCTCGACTAATCGAACATCATCAATATCACTGCCCATGGTCAGGTTTTCTCTGAGAGAGCCATCGAGAAACGCCGGTTCCTGCGGAAAGTAGCTTAATTGCCGACTCCACCACAGCTGAGAGGCCTGCCTTAGATCCATGTCATCAATTTTAATTCGCCCGCGTGCCGGCTCGAGCAAACCACTTAACAAGCGCGCAAAGGTGGTTTTACCGGCACCATTACCGCCTTTAAATACCAAAACGGTACCCGGCGGCTGACTGAAATCGAGTGATTCGAATAACGGTACCGGTTGACCTGCATAGGCGAAGGCAAGATCTTCAAAGGCGATATGCCCTTGCACATGGGTCAAGCTCATTCCCTCTTCACTTTGCCTTGGCAATCGCGCTAACTGACCGAGTAATTCGAGCGACCGCAGGCCTCGTTTTACAGGTTCGATCAACTGCATCACTCTATTGAGTTGTCCAATCGCGCGAGAGCCTAAGATACTCGCACCAATCAATGAGCCAACATCAAGATTTCCGGCTAGCACTTCCCGAGAACCTAAACCGAAAATGACAATACTGCCGAGTGCCGCACTGATGACGCCAATCGTACCAATATGCCCCTGCAACCCCGCCACCATGCCTCTAAAGCGAGTCACCTCTTGAACATTGTCATCCCACTTGGTACTAATTAGTTGCTGAGCGGGGAAAGCTCGCGTTAATTCTGAACTAGAACAGAGGCCATTTTGTAACCGCCCCCAAGAGACGACTGACTTAATCAGGCCTTTGGAGGGATCATCAATGGCGTTATAAAGCAGCCAAGTCAGTGCGGCAATGATCAGTATCAATAACAACACACCAACACCAATCGTGGGACTCAAGAGAAAAACAAACAGCACAAAAATCAAGCCAAAAGGCCCATCAACCAGCGATAACAGGTTTTGTGGGCCAAACGACATCTGCACGGTATTGAGCCCACTCAAGGCCTCACGTCTCGCCTCGGCGGGAAGGTTTTCAAAGGGCATATAACGACTCGTGGTGATGGCATGCATAGCCACTTCAGCCATTTGCTTGTCGGATTTACGACACAACCACTTAACCACATTATGCCGCGCACCGCGCAAAAATACTTCGAGCCCAATTGCAATTAATGCACCGAAGGTTAAGGTGATCAGCGTCTCATCGATACCCAAGGCGAGATAGCGATTCAACACCTGAATACTATAGAGCGATGACACTAACCCCAGCATGTTGATCATCAAAGATACAACGAGCACTTCAATAGCAAGGCGCCTCTCCTGAGTGAGACGCCGGTAAAACTCCTTCATTTAAGCTCCAATTAAACCCTAAAGTGACTCGGTAACAAGCGCATCAGCAACGGTAGTCGCATCAGCAACAGAGGTCATCTCAGCAACGGCGATTAAACCACTGCCGTCATCTCCCGCGTTAGTATCCGCATCATAATACAAGCGCGTCTGAGCGCCATTAGACACAAGGAACAAACCTGCACCACTATGATCACCATTGGTAATTGCCGCTTCAAGCTCATCCAGATTACCTGTTTCGCTGTTATCGAAGCTGAAATTATCATCCATATTGACCACATAGAGATCCGCATCCGGCTGTGAGGCTAATACCCCTAAGGTGGTACTAACATCGGTGTCAAACGCTGCCTCAACCTTGCTCATTACACTAGGTATGCCCACAAAGGTCTGACTGTTTAGTACGACGGTGTCACCATCGGCGGCATTAAAGTCTTGAATAACATCCATGCCTTCGGTTGGCGCTTCGAAAACAAAACGATCCGCCCCTGCACCACCAATCAGTACATCGGTACCTTCACCGCCAAACAAGCTATCATCACCATCACCGCCTTCTAAGCGATCACCACCGGCAAAGCCGTATAGCTGATCGTCTCCTAGTAAGCCTTGCAGCGTATCAGCCTGATTATTACCTTCGACAACATCATCACTCTCAGTGGCATTGTCATCATCGGTGATCTGTGTCGCGGCACTACTGCTCAATAGCGTCATCTCACTGTCAATTTCAACCGTGAGTAACTCATCCAGTTCAACGGTTTGATCCTGATTAAGTTCAAGTGTCAGTGATTGAGTCCCATCGGCAGTAAAGATCAGCGACCCCGTAGGCAACACGTTGCCATTGAAATCGTTCGCCGAGACATCGTTCGCCCCTGTGCTGACGAGTCCCCAATCGACCTGAGTGCTCTCGGTGACACCCGTGGCAATCACGTCGAAGGTAATCTGCGTCACGCCACCACTGCTGCCTTCCACCACCGTTGTTTCACGGGCAGTAATTCTAACGCCCTGCTCATCGGCCAAAATAGTGCTATCCACTGGAGTGCTATCGATATTAAGACCGGTACCGCTCAGTGTTAAGCGGAAGGTCTCATCGGCTTCAATAACATCATCACCCTGCACCGTCACAACAAACTGTTGGCTACTGACACCAGCCTCCATAGTAATAGTGCCATTCATCGCGGTGATAAAGTCATCCTGATCCACATCGCCACTAATGACATAGTCGATCGTCACCGCATTATCGGTATTACCCGAACGCAATATTTGATAGGTATATTGCGTCTGAGTACCCGCCTCACCTTCAAACCGTTCGACGTCGAGTCCCAACAACACCACGCCTTCATCATCGGTGGCAATCGTCGCGGCCGCTTGAGTCGCATTGGTATCTAAAGACACCCCTTGGGATGGGTTTTGCAACTGCACGGCAAACCCTTCATCGACCTCGGTAATCATATCGGACGCCACTTCAACGGCTATCGTTTTACTGGTTTCGCCAATATCGAAGGTGATCGTATCACTCGGTAAGATGCCGCCGATAAAGTCGTCGGCATCAACCTGATTACCGCCATTACCAATCACCGTCCATTCGACCGTATCCACTTTATCCACCTCGCCGCTGCGGGTTACCGTGAACTCATAAATCACGCTGCCAGTATCACCTTCTAGCTGACTCGCCGCGCCCTCATTGGTAATGGCCATCAGACTATCGTCGTTTTGTATCAAGCCCAGAGCCGTATCGTTGACGAGGTTATCGCCATCAATCACGACTCTGAATGTTTGATCTTCGCCCGGCTCATTATCACCGGCCACCACCATCACGATCTCCGCAGAGGCTTGATTCTCAGCAAACTCAATCGTGCCCGATGGCATCACACCGCCGACAAAATCATCGGCACCGGCTTGATAACTTCCATAGCCTTCAACGGCCCAGGTAATGGTTGTTGCAGACAAATCACCGACACGTTCAACACGGTAGGTAAAGCTGCTGGTTTCACCGCTATCACCTTCGGCTTTTTCCGCATCGACCGCGAAGATCGACACGCCGGTATCATCGTTAGCGATTTCCGTGCTTGCCTCGCCCTGAAGAATATCCACACCATCAGGTTCAGACAGAACAACCGTAAAGGTTTCATCAAACTCACCGGTATCATCGCCCATCACCGTGACACTAATGGTCGCGGTTTCCTGGCCTGGGCTAAAGCCCACCACACCAGAAGGATAGAAGCCGCCAAAATCCAACGCATTGACGGGATTATCACCACTCGGCTGAACGGTCCAAGCGGCACTGCTCGAACCACTGATATCACCGCTTCGGGTGGCGGTGAAGGTAAACACCGTTTCAATGCCATCAGCGCCTTCGTTACGCGATACCTGATCGGCAGCGATGGTTAATACGGCATCATCGTTCAATACCGTCGCCTCGGCCGTGACCTCAGCCACGGTCGAACCAAAGCTAGGGCTTTCTAACGATACGCTAAAGCTCTCATCATATTCACCGGCGTTATCCCCATAAACTTCAACCGTGAAGGTTTGGCTGGTTTCACCATCGGCAAACACCACTGTACCGGTAGTATTAACAAACTCAGCTAATTCAAGGGGATGTTCACCCGCCCCGACCACCGACCAATCAACGCTGGCAGCCCCCGTGGCGGTGCCAGAACGAGCGATACTAAAGGTAAACGAACGGCTACCGCTGTCTCCCTCGGTTTGCGCCCCCGATACAGCCTCCACCGTCAGCGTATCATCGTCATCAACAATCGTGCCCTCTACACTCGCAACGGTAATATCCGCTTCACTGCTTGGGTTTAGCAATTCAACATTAAAGGTTTCGTCACCTTCATCCAAACCATCGGCGGCAAGATCAACGGTAATGGTTTTACTGGTTTCACCCGCTACGAAGGTGAGACTGCCGGAGGGTAAAGCCGCACCAACAAAATCATCAGCGGTCGCCGAACCCGCAACCACCTGCCAATCCACGGTTGTCTCTACGCTCAAATCACCACTGCGACTGACGGTAAACGTGGTTGAGCTGGCACTGGATTCATCCCCCTCGACCGCACTGACAACCAAGCCGCTGAGGGCCAGATCAACATCATCATTGCTAATCAACGCATTAGCACTGCCTGCCGTTGCCGAAAGAGTGCTACCACTGCCCGCTTCGTAAAGTTCGACCGCGAATGCCTCATCCGTTTCAACATCGCGATCACCGATAACATTAATGGTCAACACCTGACTGGACTCACCATCGGCAAACTCAACGACGCCAGAGGTCGCCTCGAAGTCTGCCGCCGATGTTTCCGTATTAACAATCTGCCAGCCGACGGTTGATACCCCATCCAAGCTACCGTCTCGGGTGACCGTAAAGGTAAAGCCGGTGTTCGTGCCAGACCCCTCGGCCTGATCAGCATCCAATGCAACGATGGACATCACATCATCATCATTGACGATGGTGACATCTGCGGTTTGCTGAGCAAAGGTATGGTTAAGCCCATCGGTCGGTGCGGCCAGTGAAACAGTAAAGCCTTCATCGGCTTCTAGCTGATTATCGCCATTGATATTAACGATAAAGGTTTGGCTAACCTGTCCCTGAGTAAAGGTTAGTGTACCCGATGGCAGTAAATTGCCGACAAAATCACTGGCCGTAGCGGCATCAGCACCATTACCGGCAATCGACCAATCGAGAGTTGTCGCCGACAAACTACCGGTGCGTGAAACCGTGAGCACAAATTCACTATTGCTATCGCCCTCCACCGGTATAGTCGTCGTTTCGACGCTCCAGGCAACATCATCACTGACCACTGTGCCAGTAGCACTGTCATCCACCACCCCATGACCAATGGAACTGGTCGAGATTTCGATATTAAAGAGCTCATCCGGTTCGACTAAGAGATCACCCTGAACGGCAATCGTAATGGTTTTAGACTCAGTATCACCGGCGCTAAAACTCACCTGTCCTGACGGTAAACCACCATTAACACCCAAGCTATCTTGCCCGGTAACAAAGTCAGCGAGACTCGCGGCATCTTGATCTGTTGGCAATGTCAGGTTCCAATCGACATCCGCCGCCAGTGCCTTATTGCCCTCACGGCTGATAACAAAGGTGTAATAGGTCAGATCGCCTTCTTGTCCTTCCGCTTTATAAGCATCCGTTGCGGTAATATTAACGGCGGTTTCATCATCGACAATCACCCCATCGGCAGTGCTGTTGATAAAATGAATACCGTCAGGGCCCGTCAGGCTGATCTGGAAGCTTTCATTATCTTCAACCAAGTAATCGCCGGTCACGGGGACACGAATGGTTTGTTCGGTGTCATTCACGTCGAATGTAACGGTGCCGGTAATGGCATCGAAGTCACTGTCGGCGGTCGGGTTGCTACCGATACCGGCAACGTTCCATGTCAATGTTTGACTAGCATCGAGATTGCCACTGCGCGTGACAACAAAATCGTAGTAGGTGGTCGTGCCCGTATCACCTTCGACCACCGGTGTATCAGGCCCGCTGATATCAAACACCACGTCATCGGTTTGAATCACACCCTCAGCCGATGCCTGTGTCAGCGTCACGCCCTCACTCGGGTTACTCAGGGTCACCGTAAAGCCTTCATCAAACTCACCGGCAATATCACCACTGACATAGACCGTTAAGATGGTCGACGCTTCGCCGGATGCTAAGCTCAGAGTACCCGACGGCAATGCACCTTCAAAGTCATCACCATCGGCTGCTTGAGCACCACTGCCGGTAATCACATATTCAACGGTAGCCGCCGTCGCTAAATAACCATTACGCGCGACCGTAAAGGTAAAGGCGGTCAAGCTTGAATCCCCTTCCGTCTTAACCGCATCCGTGGCGCTAATCGACAACGTGGAGTCATCGTTAACGATGGTGGTCTCAGCCGTTGCCGTGGCAATCGTTGCCGACCCATCGCTGGTTGAGGCGGCATCCGACAGGGTCACGGTCAACAGCTCATCGGCTTCTAAGGTCTCATCACCACTGACCTCGATAGTGATGGTCTGATAACGCTCGCCGGTAAAAGTCAGTGAGCCACTGGGTAAACCGCTGTTAGTACCTAATTCATCCGCGGTCACAAAGTCCGCGTCGGTCAGCTCGGCGGCACCGGATAAGGCCCAATTCACGGTGCCATAGCCCGATACGCTATCCACCGTGAAGGTCAACGAACGGGTATCACTGTTACCTTCTAGTTCTGTGGCGGCACTGGCCGTAATACTAAATTCAGCATCATTATCAATGATCTGCCCCACCGCTGAGGCCGTGGCAATACTATCGCCATCGGTACCCGCGCCTAAGCTGATGTCAACCGCATACGCCTCCGGCGTTTCCGCACTCGTATCATCGAGGGCGGTTACCGTAAAGGTCTTGCTCAGCTCACCGGCAGCAAACGTCACCGCTCCGCTAGGGAAGCTGCCATTGAAATCCGCTGCATCCGTGTCGGTGCCCGCACTGACCGACCAATTAATGGTTTGCGCTTGCGCCGTGTCATGGCTTCGCGTCACGGTAAAGGTTTGTGCCGTGCCTTCAATCGCGGCAGCACCCGCTTCAATTGAGAAGCTGCTATCGTCATTAAGGATCGTACCCGCCGCCGAGCTATCGATGACTTCATCAATATCAACAATATTGCTCAACTGTATAGTGAAGGTTTCTGACTCTTCCGGCGAGATATCACCCGCCACGGTCACCTGAATCTGCTGGCTGCTCTCACCCGAAGCAAAGCTGATGGCGCCAGTTGTTGCGCCAACAAAATCACTCGCTGCTGTGGAGACGTTCACCAGGCTCCAATCCATCGTCGAGGTGCCACTCAAGTCACCACTACGGGTCACGGTAAAGGTCAATGTTTGATCCGCATCCGCTTCGGCTATTTCTGCATCCGCAATACTGATACCGGTATCATCGGTCAGGATCGTCAGATCCGCACTAGCAATACTCTGAGTATTGGTGATATCGGGGCTCGGGGACGTGAGCGTATCTTCAAATAACACCACACGGAACTGTTCGTTATTTTCAGCGATGATATCGCCTGAAACGATAACACTGAATTGATTGGTCAACTCGCCATCGGAAAACGAAATCGTACCGCTCGGTAAGCCGCTATTGCTGCCGAGTGCATCACTGGTACTGAAGTCATCGGCATCGGTCCCGTCGGTGCCTACCGCTTCAACGCGCCAGCTAAGGGTGGCAGCGCCACTATAGCCGGTGCTGGCACGATCCACCGTAAAGGAGAAGGTTTGGTTCGAGCCGGCATCTGTCTCGACGAGGCTCGTGTTCGCGGGCGTTAAGGTATAAGTCGTGTCATCGTCATAAAGCGTGGCAGACAGGTCTAAGGTGGTCGATTCACCACTGTAACCGTTATTCCACGCCGTCGAATTAGTGGCATAACTCTGGAAACGGACATAGGAACCTTCGGCATCATCGGGCGTTGTTAACCGTAAGGTAAAGGTTTCATTCGCCTCCACCAAGGCATCATCGGTCAGCAGATCTTCGATTGAAATAGTATAGGTGTAACTACTACTGTAACTGTAAGCTTGAGCATCTAGGGTGAAGGTACCACTGGTGGTGACAAAATCGCCTGTCGTTGCACTGCCGGTAATAATCTCATAACCCACCGTGACATCGTTATCCATCCGCCCGGCACGTACCATAGTAAATGAAAGCGGGTTGCCCTCATAAGCACTGACATTGAGGTTAGTGTTGTAGCCATCAGCATCACCGCTGTAGGTATCCCAACCACCGACCCACAAGCGCACATCATCATTTTTGATCGTGACCTGTTGTTCGATGTAATTATTCTCGGTATCGGTATCGAGGTTAGCTGGGCCATAACCATTCTGATCAGCGGTACCGCCGTATACATCGTAGAGCCAACTCTCTGCTTGATCGGCCTCATATAAACGGAACGTCAGGGTTTCATCGTTTTCAACATAATCATCACCATTGAAGGTAATCGTCACCGTCTGCTCGGTTTCTCCGGCAGCAAAGAAGACATTACCGTAGGTGTTAGCGCTGGTATCTTCATATGCTCGATTAACATCACCGTAATCTTTCACATCACCATAGTTGTAATAGTTAATCTGTGAACCGCTAAGGGACCACGCCACCGTCGAAGAATAGTCGAGTGAGTCGCCGTCTTGGTCGGTTCGAGTAATCGTGAAGGTAACGGTATTGCCGGTATTCTGATCGTTATAGGCAACGCTATCCGCAGTGCCTTCAAATACAGAGGTGTTATCGACCGTCAAGGTTAGAATAGGGTCTGGCTCGTTATCATAAACATACGCCGTATCTGTATAACCTGTGGCAGCCGTTTCGGCATCGTGATTCGCTTCCCCTTCATCCACATTATTGGCATTACCTAATGCGATTGAAACACTCTCACGCCAAGTTTCTGTCCAACTGTCATCGAGGGTTTCCATGGTGATGGTTTTGCTGGTTTCACCATCGGCAAAGGTCAGTGTGCCGGTCCATTGATCGTTACCCGTATCAAATGTCGCAGTACCATTCTCTGGCACAGGATCATTCACATCAGACGCATCAAGCTGATACCAGGTCGACTCATCGCTGGTATTTTCGTTGGTTGTTTCACCCCCCGTAAAGGTGATGAACCAGTCCACCGTATCCGTACCACGAGTATCGCCATCCCGTGTAATAGTGAAAGTGATGGTGCCACCCTCAATAGTATCACTGGCTGCGGCATCAAAGCGGGTGTCATCGTTATCGATTATACCCACGTTGTACTGTTTATAACTCGATGTATCATAAGAATTGATTGAAGAACCCGCACTAGGGTTTTCTAGATAAACACTAAAGCTTTCATCGTATTCACCCACATCATCGGCCAGTGTATAAAACGTGATATACGCCCACTCTTGGCCGTCGACAAAGGTCACGGTGCCAGAAGGAAACGCACTCGACACACTCGCGGCTGTAACGACGCCATCAGTATCAAAGGTAAGGTCGATAAAATCGTCAACGTCAACCAGATTACCGCTGTAGGTGCCAACACTCCAATCTACCGATGCCTCACCCGCCGTAGCTACTTGACGCTGAACCGCAAAAATATGTTCAACATAAGAGTAATCGGTGCCCGCCACATTAACGGTGACTGCCCCGGCGCCACCATCGGCGGCGCTATCGCCTTCCAATCGTTGATAGAGATCATTGCCCGGGGAGAGCGTTTCAACGGTTGTATCAGCGACCTCGCGGTCACTGAGATAGAAAACAGCTTCGTCCCGTGCAATTTCTGTATACAAGTAATTTGTATTTGAAGCAACATCATTATCCGCACTACTTACGGCTGTACTGTCATAATAATTATTATAACCTGGATAGTATGACCTAAGCAGGAGAGTTCCATCATCCTTATCTGGATTATCGTATACAACATCAATTTCGTCATAACCACTGGTAGCGGTTATTTGGGTGATAAACCATTCATCACTTTCCGGACTGTCATCACCATTAATGGTAATCGTAAAGCTATCTGTTGATTGATTCTCAGCGAAGGAGCCAGTGCCTGAAGGGAAAACACTGTTTAAAAAATCACTTGTCGAGGCTGTATACTCGAGCGAATAGCCACTATTTTCATCCCAGTGCATATAAGATGGATAATTGGTATCATTTGCTAGGTTGGTCGTTCCAACAGACCAATTATAATCCGTCGTACCACTCAGATCACCCGTTCGAGTCACTGTGTAAGTGTAGGTTGAAGTTTCACCACTTTTTAGTTCCGCCTTAGTATAATTATCGACAGACAGCGTTAGTTTTACATCATCATCTAGAATAGTACTGTCGAAACTTTCCTCGCTCCCTATTGAGCTCCCAGCGTTGGCATTACTCAGCGAAATACTGAAGCTTTCATCGCCTTCTACACTGCCAACACCCGTATCACCATAGGCATATACAGTAATCTCTTTCGATGTTTCACCAGCACTAAACGTCAAGGTGCCGCTAGGGGTGATATTGGCATTGCTGCCATTACTGAAATCGCTGCTATCGGTAGTACCATGATCCACATCCCAATCGACGGTAGTGACTTGATCGGTATTACCGGTGCGAGTGACGGTATAGGTGTACGCCACGCCAGTACCATGCCCTGCATCACCTTCAACCTGTGAAGCAGTACCGGCGGTGATATTCAATTCGGCATCATCATTGCGCACCACACCGGTGGCAACGGCCGTGCCAATAACAGATCCACTACTAGGATCTGTCAACGTCACCTGAAGGCTCTCATCCGCTTCAAGCACCGAGTCAGCTGATATCTGAACGGTTAGGGTTTTAGTGGTCTCTCCTGTGGCAAACGTCACGGTACCACTGGGCAGACCGCTATTGTCACCCAAGGTATCCACAGTGCCGTAAAAATCACTCGTCGTGACCGCATCATCACCGCCACCAACACGCCACTCAACACTACTTTCCTGATCAAGATAGCCGCTACGAGTCACCGTAAACGTGTAGTCGACCAACGTAATTATTGGTGCACTTACATCTGTGCCTGACGCAGTCTGATCAGAAATAGCTAAGGTATAAGTTCCAGTTGTCCCACTAAAAGTACCTGAATAGCCCCCTGCTGACACAAAGTAGACACCTGTCTCATTAGCGGTGTAGCTGCTTTGTCCTTTATAGCCGCCTAATCCTGAGTCATAACTAAAATCCTCAGCCCCTAAATAATCTCCATCGCTGCTATATACTCCCCAAAGATAAGGGTAGGTAATTGTTCCTTCACCGGCAGGACTTCCATTGACACTAATTTGGTAAGTATGCCCTTCTATTAAATTGACACGATACCAATCCTTATCATATGCAACCTCAACATCACCAATAGCAACCCCAGTGCTATCCACAGTAAATGTAGAAGTAATATCGTCGGGCACTTCTCCTGATGCCTCTTCACTATTACCTTCTACCTTATCCGCTAACAAATTCGCAATCGACAGCGTGGCATCATCATTAACAATCTCAGTGCTCGCCGCAGCTGTGCCAATGACTGAGTTAGCCGGCGCGTCCGATAAGGTTACCGTGAGAGTCTCATCAGCTTCGGTTACCGTATCGGCTTTGAGCGTAATCTCGATATCCGCCGTATCCTGTCCATCGGCGAAGCTGACCGTGCCGGTCATATCCTGAGCATCGCCTAAATCGGCCGCATCGACGCCCGTGATTGTCCAGGTCAATTCTCTAGCGCCCACCAATGAGCCGCTACGGCTAACGCTATAGGTCAGCGTGCTATCATCGACATTCCCTTCAAATATTGAGGTGGTCTGAGCATCAATACTGAAACTATCATCGTCGCTAAGAATCGTCGCCGAATCCGTCACGCTGCTGACTTGTGCGCCAGTCTCATCCAAGAAAATGCCATTGGTTGGATTGGAGAACAGCACCGACAGCGTCTCGTCACTTTCCAGATTCAGATCGCCCAAGACATTAATGGTAATGGTTTGACTAGTTTCACCGGCAGCGAATGACACCACGCCACTGGGTAAACCGCCATTACTTAACGCGTCTTGGCCGGCGACAAAATCGCCTGCGGTTAAGCCTGTTGCCGCTTGCACCGCCCACTCAACTGTACCCGCAAGGCTGGTATCACCGGTACGATTCACGACAAAGGTGAATGCGGTCGGCACACCAGCATCCCCCTCATAGGCATCCGCTGGTGCAGACACTTCATAGCTGGCATCATCGTTGGTAATCACCGTCGTCGCAGAGGCGGCGGTAATAATACCCACGCTTGGGTTACTCAATGTGAGAGTATAGGTTTCATCGTCTTCACCTAGCAGATCGCCATTAACAAACACAGACACCGTTAATTCGCTCACGCCAGCGGCAAATGCGAGTGCACCGGATGGCAGCGCGCTACTAGTGTCATCACTATCAACACCGACGTCACCCGTGACTACATAGTCAATACTGGCAGCGCCTGACACATCGCCCGTGCGGGTAACCGTAAAGACAACCTCCTGAGTACTATTATCGCCCTCAGCCAAACTGATGTTAGCCGCAGTCACGGTAAAATTCTGATCATCGTTACCGAGACTACCAGCCGCTGTATTGGTTTCAGCGGAGATACCCAAGTCACCACCGGACTGCAAACGTGCATTACTGATCGTCACATTAAAGGCTTCGTCAAACTCGGCAAGCTGATCGCCAGACACTTCAATTGTTAACGTGACCGTTTCCGTATCAGCTGGGATATTGAGCGTACCTTGAGGTAAGCTACCACCAAAGTCATCAGCATCGACAGGGTTCTGCGTCCCCGCGCTCACACTCCAATCAACCCAAGCCGCCCCAGATAAATCACCGGCGCGAACCACCTCGAAAGTGAATGCTGTCGTGCCGTTATCACCTTCATCTTTCACACTGTCAGCAGCAAAGATAGAGAAGCCGGAATCATCATTACTAATGGCCCCGGTTGCCGAAGGTGACGACAGATCGACGTTATCCGCATCGGCGGCACTCAACACAACACTAAACGTTTCACTCTGTTCAACATTGTCATCGGTGGCAATATTAACAGTAATCTGCTGCGTCAACTCATCCGCAGCAAATACCGCGGTGCCGGATGGTAGGTCACTATTAGTGCCCAATGTATCCTGACCGGTAACAAAGTCATTCAGGGCCGCCGACGTTAATCCGCCAGCCACTTGGACAGCCCAATCAATCGATGTAGGCCCCAGCAAGCTACTTCGAGTAATGGTAAAGGTATAAGGTGTGGTTGCTGTATCGGCAGCATTTCCTTCAACAACGGCGGCACTATCGGCACTGATGGTCAGCTGCACATCATCATTATTGATTTGCGTTGTTGCTGTGTCTGTCCCCAGCCAAGTCCGATCGAAAGCGGCATCACCGCTGTGCTTGGTTAACGCAACCGACAGAGTTTCATCCGTTTCTAGGGTATTATCACCCGCTAAGGTTAAGCTAATCAGTTTACTGGTTTCATTCGCCGCAAAAGACAGCGTGCCGTTAAACTGCACGCCTGCGCTAAAGTCATCCGCTGTCAAACCCGTTGCCGCCCAATCGATGCTCACCG
Source organism: Amphritea sp. 1_MG-2023 (assembly GCF_030547545.1). Lineage (GTDB taxonomy): Bacteria > Pseudomonadota > Gammaproteobacteria > Pseudomonadales > Balneatricaceae > Amphritea. The sequence goes on along the minus strand of NZ_JAUOQE010000016.1, from coordinate 3,832 downwards.
CTGAGCTCAAATCGCCCGTCCGAGTCACACTGAACTGTACGACTTGATTGCTGCCGCTCGCGCCTTCGACCACCGAGGCGGCCAATGCACTGATCGACACTTGAATATCATCGGCTAAGATCGAACCCGATGCGGAAGCGGTTTCAATATCCGCATTACCACTGGCTCCGGACAATGTCACGGTAAAGGCTTCATCCGCTTCGATATCCGTATCGCCCATCACCGCTAACTCGATGGTTTGACTTGATTCACCATCGGCAAAGGTCAGCACCCCAGCTGGCAGAGTACCGCCAAAGTCGTCTGCATCCACATCACCCGATAGGGTCCAATTAACGGTTGTGGTGCCAAAGGTTGTGCCGGTGCGAGACACAGTAAAGATATGCGTTGTTGAGCCACTATCACCTTCGGCGAGATCGGTGGTGGTCGCGGCGATTACTAAGCCGGTATCATCATTACCGATTACCCCTGTGGCCGAACCGACAACGACATCGGTGCCAGCGGCTGGCGACGCCAAAATAACGTCAAAACTTTCATCCGCTTCTCTTAGATAATCGCCCTGAACCGTGACGGTGATGGTTGCGCTGGTTTGTCCTACAGCGAAATCGACTGTTCCGCTCGGTAACACAGCACCGGAGAAATCATCGGCATCCGCCGCATTAACTCCCGTCCCTTGTACACTCCAGTCAATACTCGTGGTTTTATCGATGAACCCGCTACGGTTGAGGGTAAAGGTGTATTCAGTGGTGGTACCATTTTCGCCTTCAACAAGATCGGCAGAAGCAGCCGAGAGTGTAAGCTCATCATCATCATTGCTGATCACAACCGTCGCTTCACTGGCATCCACATCCACGGTTGATCCCGCACTAGGATTATCAATGGTGACGACAAAGCTTTCATCATCTTCGACAACCGAATCAGATACGATATCAAAGCTGATCAGTTTACTCAGTTCATTCGGCGCAAAGGTCAATGTACCTGAAGGGTAGGCTCCGCCCACGAAATCAGCACCAGAGATAGCCGAACCGACTGCCGCCGCTAAAGAATATTCAACATTATCGGTGCTGGATAGATCCCCACTGCGCTCAACGGTCAGGGTAACGGTTTGACTACCATTATCGCCTTCGGTCACAGCACTCAATGGCAACAGACTAAACACCGCGTCGTCATTAAGAATGCTGCCGCTCACCTCACCTACTAAGATTTCAGTGCCAATAGCGGGATCCGGATTACTCAGTTGAACACTGAAGCCTTTATCTACCTCGAGATCATTGTCTGCCGCCAAGGTAATATTCACCACCTGGCTACTGATGCCTCGAGCAAACGTCAACGTGCCAGAAAGCGCCGCCGAGCCATCGGCAAAATCAGCAGCCGAGACACCATCCAGCGCATCAGCTACGATCGTCCAATCGACAGACGTCACCGAGTTTAAGTCACCGCTACGTTGTACCGTAAATGAAATCTGCGAAGGACTACCGGGGTTACCCTCCACTTCATCGAGATTAGTCGCTTCCAGCGTTAAACCAACGTCATCATTGAGTACTACACCCGCCGCCGTATCATTTAACAATTCGAAGCCAGCCGAACCGGTGGTGAGAACAATACCGTAGCCTTCATTACCTTCAAATGAGGTATCCGCCGATGGTGTTATGGTCAGTGTTTTTTGCGTTTCGCCTGCGGCAAAGGTGATCGTACCGGATGGCAGCGTACCACCAAAATCATCTGCATCAACTGGGTTTGCGCCGCTGCCAACAAGACTCCAATTAACGCTAATTTCCGAATCTTCATACTCGGTACGAGTCAATGTAAAGGTATGTTCTTGACTCGCCGATGAACCCTCTTTCAAAACCGTATCAGTTGCTTCAATAGAAACCGCGGCATCATCAGGGTTTATCGTATGGCTCGCCGTGGCCGTGATGATCAGTGTGTTATCATCTTCCGCTAACAGCGTTGCAACGAAGGTTTCAAAGCCTTCTAACTGGGTATCACCCGACAACAGCACATCGATTAATTGCGTCGATTCGCCCGCTGCAAAGGTTACACTGCCAGAGGGATAAATGCCGCCATCAAAATCACTCACATCCGCCGGATTTTCCCCTACACCTTCAATCTGATAACCCACCGTTGATGCTAGGGATGTGTCACCCACTCGAGTCACCAGAAACTGAGCGGTTCCCCCAACACCGGTGCCTTCCATGGTTGAAGCTGTCACAGCTTCAATACTGTACTGCATTTCATCGCTGCGCACTTGGCCCGAAATTTCACCGTAGATAATCTGGGCATTGCTCGGTGCATTGGCAAGAACGATGCTGAAACTTTCGTTCGCTTCCGGAATCGCATCCCCCTGCACATACAGGGTAACGGTTTGCGTAGTTTCACCTGGAGCAAAATTAACGCTACCACTTGGACGGCCAGCATTGCTGCTGAGCAGATCTTGACCGGTGACAAAATCGGCAGAATCGACGCCACTATCGCCGGTTGGAATCAAGCGATAATCGATACTGGTTGCCTCATCAATCACTGAGGAGCGCACTACCGTAAAAGTGATCGCTGTCTGAGTGCCCGAGGCACCCTCCACCACATCGGTGACTTCAGAGAAAATACCAAAACCAATATCGTCAGTCGTCACACTCGTACTCGCCGACTCGACACCAATAGACGCATTGTTGCCTGCATTTTCAAGCATCATGGTAACGGTTTCATCGTTTTCCAATGTCCGGTCGCCCGCTATCTGTACCGTCACGTACTGTTCTGTTTCACCGACAGCAAAGTTCAGTGAGCCAGAAGGTATCAAACCGCCAACAAAGTCACTGGCATCAACATCACCATCCGTTACGCGCCAATCCACCGTTGTCGCCTCAAGAGCCGATGTCCGAGTGACTTTGAAGACCACATCAGTGACTTCACCCTCTTGGCCTTCATCAACGCGCACTTGAGTTGCGGCAATAGAGATCAACGCATCATCATCCAATACCTGCGCACTGGTACTACTGGCGGCAGCATCAAGATTCAGGTTGGCGCCAGGATTACTCAACGTCAGTGTCCAGCTTTCATCCGGTTCTATCACCCGATCACCGTTCACGGTCAGCTCTACCGTGGTACTCGCTTCACCGATCGCAAAGCTTGCTATACCGTTGGGTAATGTTCCATCAAAGCGCAGCGGATCTAGGCCCGTTAATGCCCACTCAACATTACTGGCGGTTAATGTATTATCACGTGTCAGTGTATACGTTAGCGTCTGGCTACTACCCAAATCACCTTCTAGGATACTCGCAGGACTAACCGAGATCGCCACTTCGCCATCATCATTGGTCAGTGTCGTAGAGGCCGTAGGGATGGTTATTTCAAGGTTATCGCCCGGATTAGACAACGTAACCTGTAAGCTTTCATCGGTTTCAATCGTACGGTCTCCCGCCACCGAGACGGTGAAAGAGACCCGATCTTGGCCATCAGCAAAGTTAACCGTACCACTCATCGGCTGACCGCTAGATAGATCGGTTTGATCAACACCACTGATCGCCCAATCGACACTGTTTTCACCTACCGACGTGCCTCTGACAACGGTATAGGTCAATAGCGTTGCTTCACCATCGGTCCCTTCTAGCACTGCGGTACGGTCAACGCTAATGGATACGAAAACATCATCATTGGTAACCGTTGTATCCACCTGCGTGATAGAACCTAACGTGAGGTTATCACCAGGGTTGGACAGGCTCACACTCAGCACTTCATCCGCTTCGATGGTTTTATCGCCCAGTACTTCAACGGTGAAGGTTTGCGTCGCAACGCCTGCCGCAAACGCGAGACTACCACTTTGTGCTTGGCCCGCGACTAA
>NZ_JAUOQE010000015.1 GCF_030547545.1 Amphritea sp. 1_MG-2023 | reverse complement strand
AGAAGGTCTGCGTTTTGCGATTCGTGAAGGCGGTCGTACAGTTGGTGCAGGCGTTGTAGCAAAAATCATCGAGTAATTTTTACTCTGATTAAAAAGGCTCCTTCGGGGGCCTTTTTTTGTTTTATCCTTTCGCAGCGACGTGATTTTCAGCTCGGGTCTCGATGTGGCTTGATTGAGGATCGAGGTTTTTGCTGAGGGGGTAAGCAAGTGTTGGGCGTATTTTAGTTAGCTGCGGGTGCGGTGAAACCGGATTTTCGTGGTGATTATCCCGTGAGCTGAATGATTAAATTCATTGGCAATCAAATGCCTGAGTTATAGGCTGTTTATTTAATAAACAATACAGGCTTGACTTGGGGATATAGGGTAAGTAGAATGCGCTACCCCGTTAAATGGGGTTAGGTGGCGAAAGCCTTTTTTTAATTCTAGGAATTGTGGTCAAATGCAAAACCAGAAAATCAGAATCCGTCTGAAGGCTTTTGATCATCGCCTGATTGACTCTTCCGCTCAGGAGATCGTTGAGACTGCTAAGCGGACAGGTGCTCAGGTGCATGGTCCGATCCCGCTTCCTACTCGCAAAGAGCGTTTTACCGTTCTGATCTCGCCTCACGTGAACAAAGATGCACGTGACCAATATGAGATCCGTACTCACAAACGCGTTCTAGACATCGTTGAACCAACAGAAAAAACTGTTGATGCACTGATGAAGCTAGATCTTGCTGCGGGTGTTGAAGTGCAAATTAGCTTAGGCTAATTAGACGACTGCGTAGATGAGTACATCTACGTGTGGAATGCCTTTTAGGCAGCCATAGCGGGTTTTAGCCCCGTACACAACTGGCAATGTGAGGTTTATAAGATGTCTGTATCTTTAATCGGACGTAAAGCAGGTATGACTCGTGTCTTCACAGAAGACGGCGTGTCAGTGCCAGTCACTGTCATCGAGGTGGAACCGAACCGCGTAACACAGGTTAAGACCGAAGAAACTGATGGTTATTCTGCAGTGCAGGTAACAGTTGGTTCTCGTCGTGCTAGCCGCGTTACTAAGGCCGCTGCAGGTCACTTTGCGAAAGCAGAGACCGAAGCAGGTCGTGGTTTGTGGGAGTTCCGTCTGTCAGGTGACGAAGAAGTAAATGTTGGTGATCAACTGACTGTTGAACGCTTTGAAGCGGGTCAGAAAATTGATGTAACCGGTCAATCTAAAGGTAAAGGTTTTCAGGGCGGTATTAAGCGCTGGAACTTCTCCATGCAAGATGCGACACACGGTAACTCTCTTTCTCATCGTGCTCCTGGTTCTATTGGTCAGTGTCAAACTCCTGGTCGCGTGTGGAAAGGTAAGAAGATGGCAGGGCACATGGGTGCTGAACGTGTAACCGTTCAATCCCTAGAAGTTGTTCGCATCGATGCCGAGCGCAATCTGCTGTTAGTAAAAGGCGCTGTGCCTGGTGCTACTGGCGGCGACGTAATCGTTAAATCAGCTGTTAAAGCTGGTGCCTGAGGGGGTTTGAAATGAATCTGAATCTTGCAGGAGCTGGAGGAAGCGTAGAAGTTTCCGATCTAGCATTTGGTAAAGAATTCAATGAATCACTGGTTCATCAGGTTGTTACGGCATACCTGGCCGGTGGTCGTCAAGGCACCAAGGCTCAGAAAAACCGCGCCGCTGTAAGCGGTGGTGGTGCTAAGCCATGGCGTCAAAAAGGTACTGGCCGTGCACGTGCCGGTACTATTCGTAGTCCTTTGTGGCGTACAGGTGGCGTAACATTCGCTGCTCAGCCGCGTGACCACGCTCAAAAAGTTAACAAGAAAATGTATCGCGCTGCGATGCGTTGCATCTTGTCTGAGCTGGTTCGTCAGGAGCGTCTGGTTGTTGTTGAAAACTTCCAGGTAGATGCCCCTAAGACTAAGCAGTTTGTCGCTAAGCTGACTGAGCTTGAGCTGACTAACGCGCTGTTGATCACAGAAGACGTAGAGCAGAATCTGTATCTGGCCGCACGCAACGTACCACACGTTGACGTTCGCGATGCAGCTGGCATCGATCCTGTCAGCCTGGTAGGTTTTGAGAAGGTTGTCGTGACTGTTGCTGCTCTCAAGAAAATTGAGGAGGCGTTAGCATGAACGAAGGACGCATCTATCAAGTACTGCTAGGGCCACATATCTCTGAGAAAGCAACTATCGTTGCTGAAGGTTCTCAGCAGGTTGTATTCCGTGTAGCAACTGATGCAACGAAGCCTGAAATTAAGAAGGCTGTTGAGCAGTTGTTCGACGTAAAAGTAACTGGCGTGAACGTCGTTAACGTTAAGGGCAAAACCAAGCGCACACAGCGCGGTATGGGTAAGCGCTCTGACGTTCGTAAGGCATATGTATGCCTGGCAGACGGACACGACATCGACTTCATCGATGGCGAATAAGAGGGGTTTGAATTATGGCTATTGTTAAATCTAAACCGACCTCCGCTGGGCGCCGTCATGTAGTTAAGGTTACTACGCCTGATCTACACAAGGGTAAGCCTCACGCTGCTCTGGTCGAAAAGAAAAGCAAAACCGGTGGTCGTAACACCTATGGTCGCATTACGACTCGTCACATTGGTGGCGGTCATAAGCAACACTACCGTGTTATCGATTTCCGTCGCAACAAGCTGGATATCCCTGCTACCGTTGAGCGTCTGGAATATGATCCAAACCGCTCTGCACACATCGCATTGTTGATGTACGCTGACGGTGAGCGTCGCTACATTATCGCTCCTAAGGGCGTTAAAGCTGGTGATACTCTGATATCTGGTCAGAATGCTGATATTAAACCAGGTAACTGTTTGCCACTGCGTAACATCCCTGTGGGTAGCGTGATTCACTGTATCGAGATGAAGCCAGGTAAAGGTGCGCAAATCGCACGTTCTGCTGGTACTTCCGCGCAGTTGATTGCTCGTGAAGGCGCTCACGCGACTCTGCGTTTGCGTTCAGGTGAGATGCGTAAAGTGTTGGTTGACTGCTGCGCGACACTGGGTGAGGTCGGTAATTCCGAGCACTCTCTGCGTCGTCTGGGTAAAGCTGGTGCTACGCGCTGGCGTGGTGTTCGTCCTACCGTTCGTGGTGTGGCGATGAACCCGGTAGATCACCCACATGGTGGTGGTGAAGGTCGTACATCTGGTGGTCGTCATCCTGTGACACCATGGGGCGTACCGACTAAAGGTAAGAAAACTCGTTCGAACAAGCGTACTGATAAGATGATCGTACGCCGTCGTCAAGCGAAATAATCAGAGGATACAGCTGTGCCACGTTCACTGAAGAAAGGTCCTTTTATCGACCTTCACCTGTTGAAAAAGGTAGAAGCTGCAATTGAGGCCAATGATCGTCGTCCGATCAAAACTTGGTCTCGCCGTTCTACAGTTTTTCCAAACTTCGTAGGACTGACGATTGCAGTTCATAATGGCCGTCAGCACGTACCGGTGTTTGTCACCGAGGATATGGTTGGTCATAAATTAGGCGAGTTTGCTGCTACCCGTACGTATAAGGGTCATGCTGCAGATAAGAAAGCTAAACGCTAATCGGGAGTTAAGAAAATGGAAGTAGCCGCTAAGCACAAAGGCGCCCATATCTCCGCTCAGAAAGCGCGTTTGGTTGCCGATCAAATCCGCGGGAAAGCGGTGGGTGAAGCCTTAAATATTTTGGCTTACAGCCCTCAAAAAGGTGCGGTGCTTGTTAAGAAGGTACTTGAGTCTGCTATTGCTAACGCAGAGCATAACGAAGGTGCTGATATTGACGAGTTACGCGTTTCACAAATCTTCGTTGATGAAGGTATGACCATGAAGCGCATTAGACCGCGTGCGAAGGGTCGCGCAGATCGTATTTTGAAGCGCACCTCCCACATCACCGTTAAGGTAGCTGACTGCTAGGAGATACCACTATGGGTCAGAAGGTACATCCAACAGGTATTCGTCTTGGGATTGTTAAAGATCATACTTCGGTGTGGTACGCAGACAAGAACGAATACGCTAATAAGCTGTTGAACGACCTTCAGGTACGTGAGTATCTGGAAGGCGAATTAAAAGCAGCATCTGTGAGCCGCATCGAAATTGAGCGTCCTGCACAGAATGCAAAAATCACCATTTTCACTGCCCGTCCAGGTATTGTGATTGGTAAAAAAGGTGAGGATGTCGAAAAACTGCGTAACGCTTGCTCTAAAATGATGGGCGTTCCAGTTCACATCAACATCGAAGAAATCCGTAAACCAGATCTGGATGCCAAACTGGTTGCTCAAAGCGTAGCAAGCCAGCTGGAGCGTCGTGTTATGTTCCGCCGGGCAATGAAGCGTTCTGTACAGAATGCTATGCGTCAGGGTGCTGAAGGTATCAAGATTCAGGTAGGTGGCCGTTTGGGCGGTGCAGAGATTGCGCGTTCTGAGTGGTACCGCGAAGGTCGTGTGCCATTGCACACCCTGCGTGCTGACATCGATTACGGTACTTACGAGGCGCACACTACATACGGTGTGCTTGGCATTAAAGTCTGGATCTTTAAAGGTGAGATTCTGGGTGGTATTGAAGAAGTACGCGCTCAGAGAAATGCTCAACCTAAGAAGAAAGGTTCAAAGTAGGGGTAACTATCAATGCTGCAACCTAAGAGACTTAAATTCCGCAAGGTTATGAAAGGCCGCAACCGCGGTCTGGCCGAGCGCGGTGGTTCTGTTAGCTTCGGTGAAATTGCGCTGAAAGCCACGGAGCGTGGCCGTATTACTGCTCGTCAGATTGAGGCTGCTCGTCGTACAATGACTCGTCACGTAAAGCGTGGTGGTAAAATCTGGATTCGCGTGTTCCCGGACAAGCCGATTACAGGTAAGCCGCTTGAAGTACGGATGGGTAAAGGTAAGGGTAGTGTTGAATACTGGGTTTGCCAGATCAAACCAGGTAAAGTGCTGTTCGAAATGAGCGGTGTGCCTGATGAGTTGGCGACTGAAGCATTCAATCTAGCGGCGGCTAAATTGCCGTTGGCTACCACTATTGTTAAACGGACGGTGATGTGATGAAAGCAACTGAACTGCGCGAACAATCCGCTGAAGAGCTACAGCAAACGTTGCTGGGTCTTCTGAAGGATCAGTTCAATCTGCGTATGCAGAAAGCAACTGGTCAGCTGACTCAGAATCATATGCTGGGTCAAGTGCGTCGCGATATCGCACGCGTTAAGACCATACTGAATCAGAAAGCAGGTAACTAATAATGGCCGCAGAAAAACGTACACGTACTGTGACCGGTAAAGTTATCAGCAATAAAGCTGACAAAACTATTACCGTTCTGGTTGAGCGTAAAGAGAAGCACCCGATCTACGGGAAATTCGTAACTCGCTCTACTAAGCTGCATGCGCATGACGAACAGAATGAATGCGAGATTGGAGATACAGTGACTGTTGCTGAATCCCGTCCGCTTTCAAAAAGTAAGTCTTGGACGCTCGTTAAGATTGAAGAACAGGCGGTAAAGGTGTAATATAACGCACCTTTACTTCTGGCAGGCTGTTTTTTGGGCTCGAAAGGGTAAAGGAAACAGTCTGAATTTTGGAGTATAGACCCATGATTCAAACAGAATCTATGCTTGATGTTGCTGATAACAGCGGCGCCAAGCGAGTACAGTGTATCAAGGTCCTAGGTGGCTCTCATCGTCGTTATGCCGGTGTGGGTGATATCATCAAAGTTACTGTTAAGGAAGCAATTCCTCGCGGTAAGGTGAAAAAAGGCCAGGTCCTTAATGCTGTTGTGGTACGTACCCGTAAAGGTGTTCGGCGTCCGGACGGTTCAATTATTCGCTTTGATACAAACTCAGCGGTATTATTGAACGCCAACTCCGCGCCTATCGGTACTCGTATCTTTGGCCCAGTAACTCGTGAACTTCGCTCAGAGAAGTTTATGAAAATCATTTCCCTGGCGCCTGAAGTGCTATAAAAATCTCGACTTTTACGAGTCAGGTTTTTTGCAAAAACGCTAAGTTCGAAAGGGCTTGGCGTTTTTAAGCATGAGAGGGTAGTAGGAAAGGATGGATATTTAATGCGTAAAATCATTCGTAACGACGAAGTAATCGTTATTGCAGGCAGAGATAAAGGCAAGCGCGGCACGGTATTGCGTGTTCTTGCTGATGATCGTCTGATCGTGTCTGGCATCAACATGGTTAAGAAACACACCAAGCCTAACCCAATGCTGGGCAAAGCTGGCGGTATCGTAGAGAAAGAAGCAGCGATTGCAGTATCTAATATCGCTATTTTCAACTCTGCCACCGGTAAAGGTGACCGTGTTGGTTTCAAAGTTCTGGAAGATGGCAACAAAGTCCGGATCTTCAAATCCAACGGCGAAGTTATCGCTAAGTAATAGGAGTTGATGCCATGTCTAGATTAAAAGCACTCTATAATGAGTCCGTTAAGCAGCAGTTGAAAGATGATTTGAGCTGCCCTAACGTGATGGCTGTTCCTCGCCTGACCAAAATCACCCTGAACATGGGTGTTGGTGAAGCGCTAGGTGACAAAAAACAGCTGGATAATGCCGTTGCAGAAATGCAGGCAATTGCAGGTCAAAAGCCTGTTGTAACCCTAGCTCGCAAGTCAATTGCTGGCTTTAAGGTTCGTGAAGGTTGGCCAATTGGTTGCAAGGTAACCCTGCGCGGTGAGCGTATGTGGGAATTCCTTGACCGTCTGGTTGATATCTCGATCCCTCGTATTCGTGACTTCCGTGGTCTGAACCCGAAATCTTTTGATGGTCGTGGTAACTACAGCATGGGCGTAAAAGAGCAGATTATCTTCCCTGAAATCGAATACGATAAGGTTGATAAGCTGCGTGGTATGGATATCACCATCACCACTACTGCTCGCACTAACGACGAAGGTCGTGCCCTGCTGGCAGCCCTCAACTTCCCATTCAAAAAGTAAGGGTAGAGAAATGGCTAAGGTATGTATGAAAGCGCGCGAATCAAAACGCGCAAAAACGGTTGCTAAGTATGCTGCAAAGCGTGCCGCTCTTAAAGCAATCGTTAAAAACCCGGCTTCTTCTGAAGATGAAGTTTGGGATGCACAGGTAGCTTTACAAAAGCTGCCACGTGACGCTAACCCGGTTCGCCAGGTGCGTCGTTGTCAGGTGACAGGTCGTCCACACGCTGTTTATCGTAAATTTGGTCTGAGTCGGATCAAACTGCGTGAAGCGGCTATGCGTGGTGATGTACCGGGCCTGAAAAAAGCAAGTTGGTAAGCACAGTGGTCTGGGCAGGATGATTCCCATCCTGCTACCGCATTGCGCTGCACAAAGGAAAATAAACCATGAGTATGCAAGACACTCTTGCGGATATGCTAACCCGTATTCGTAATGGTCATATGGCTGAGAAATCAGCTGTAACTATGCCTGCTTCTAAGCTGAAAGCCTCTGTTGCTGCAGTTTTGAAAGAGGAAGGTTACATTGCTGACTTCGCCGTTGAAGGCGAAGGCAAGCCAGTGATGACTGTTGAACTGAAATACTTTGAAGGCAAGCCGGTTATTGAGTCTATCCAGCGCGTTAGCCGTCCAAGTCTGCGTGTATACCGAGGCGCCAATGAGCTGCCTAAAGTATCTGGCGGTCTCGGCGTAGCTATCGTTTCCACTTCGCGTGGTGTGATGACTGATCGTGCTGCTCGTGCTGCCGGTATCGGCGGCGAAGTCATCTGTACGGTATTCTAGGAGCTGGAAATATGTCTCGAGTTGCTAAAAGTCCCGTTGTCCTACCGGCAGGTGTTGAAGCTAAGGTTGATGGTCAGCAGATCAATGTAAAGGGCGGTAACGGTGCCCTAGGTCTGTCTGTTCACCCGTCTGTAGAAGTAACCACTGAAGAGAACGTGCTCAAGTTTGCCGCACGCAACGGCAGCAAAACTGCTAATGCGCTGGCGGGTACGGCTCGCTCTTTGGTTAATAACATGGTTGTTGGTGTAAGCACTGGTTTCACTAAGAAATTATTGCTTCAGGGTGTTGGTTATCGTGCAGCCGTTAATGGCTCTACGTTGAACCTGACTCTGGGTTTCTCTCACCCAATCGATTATAAGCTACCTGAAGGTGTTGTAGCTGCAATGGAAGGCCAGACTACTATCGTGCTGACAGCAGCCGATAAGCAGGCGCTGGGCCAAGCTGCAGCCGAAATTCGTGCTTTCCGTCCACCAGAGCCTTATAAAGGTAAGGGTGTACGTTACGCTGACGAATTCGTTCGCCGTAAAGAAGCTAAGAAGAAGTAAGGTAGGGTCATGAACGAAAAGAAAACATCTCGTATTCGCCGTGCCCGCCGTGCCCGTTACAAAATGCGTGAACTGGGCGCAGTACGTCTGTGTGTAACCCGTACACCACGTCACATCTATGCACAGGTTATCTCTGCTGATGGTGGTCAGGTTTTGGCTGCAGCATCAACTGTAGAAAAAGACCTGCGTAGTGATACTACTGGTAACACTGATGCCGCTACTAAAGTAGGCACACTGATCGCTCAGCGCGCAAAAGACGCTGGCGTGACTAAGGTTGCTTTCGACCGTTCTGGTTTTAAATACCATGGACGAGTTAAAGCGTTGGCAGATGCAGCCCGTGAAGGCGGCCTGGAATTCTAAGGGGTTTGACAATGGCAAATCACGAACAGAAAGACGGTGACCTACAAGAGAAACTTGTACAGGTTAACCGTGTTGCCAAAGTAGTTAAGGGTGGTCGTATCTTCGGTTTCACCGCTTTGACTGTTGTTGGTGACGGTAATGGCCGCGTAGGCTTCGGTCGCGGTAAGGCACGTGAAGTGCCTGCAGCGATTCAAAAAGCGATGGAACAAGCGCGTCGTAACATGATCTCAGTTGATCTGAACGGCACAACTCTGCAATACCCTGTTAAAGCCCGTCACGGTGCTTCCAAGGTATACATGCAGCCTGCATCTGAAGGTACTGGTGTAATCGCCGGTGGCGCGATGCGTGCTGTACTGGAAATTGCAGGTGTTCACAACGTACTGGCTAAGTGCTACGGCTCTACAAATCCAGTCAACGTTGTTCGCGCAACTATCAACGGTCTTGCTAGCATGACATCTCCTGAAGATGTTGCTGCTAAGCGTGGTAAGTCCGTAGAAGACATCCTGGGGTAATCAACGATGGCATCTACTCTCAAGGTAACACTTGTACGCAGCACCATCGGTATCCTGCCTAAGCACAAATTGTGCGTTCAGGGTCTGGGTCTGCGCCGTATCGGTCATACTGTTGTTGTGGAAGACACTCCTTCCGTACGCGGTATGATCAACAAAGTTAACTACATGGTTCGTGTAGAAGGCGAATAAGGAGCTCATTATGCGTCTTAATACACTGAGTCCTGCCGACGGTTCTAAACATGCTCCTAAGCGTGTAGGCCGCGGTATTGGTTCCGGCCTGGGTAAAACCGGTGGTCGTGGCCATAAGGGTCAGAAATCCCGCTCAGGCGGTTCAGTGAAACCTGGTTTCGAAGGCGGCCAAATGCCGTTGCAGCGTCGTCTGCCTAAGTTCGGTTTTACCTCTCGTCAGGCTGCATTCGTTGCAGAAATTCGCCTGAACGAGTTGGCTAAGATTGATGCTGACGTTATCGATCTGGATGCACTGAAAAAAGCGGATATCATCAAAGACAGCATCAAGCGTGCGCGCGTGATTCTTTCTGGTGAGATCAACAAAGCAGTTACCGTTAAAGGTCTGAAAGTGACCAAAGGCGCACTGGCTGCAATTGAAGCTGCAGGCGGAAAAGTCGAGGAATAAATGGCTAAGAAAGGACCAGTACCAGCAGGCGTACAAAACGGCTTAGGCGAGCTTAAATCTCGTTTGTTGTTCGTTTTGATTGCGATCGTTGTATACCGTATCGGTGCACATATTCCGGTACCTGGTATCAATCCTGATCGTCTAGCTGCACTTTTTGATCAGAACCAAGGCACTATCCTGAGCATGTTTAACATGTTCTCCGGTGGTGCTCTGGAACGAATGAGTATTCTGGCTTTGGGTATTATGCCGTACATCTCTGCATCGATTATTATGCAGTTGATGACGGTCGTGAGCCCAACGCTTGCGCAACTCAAGAAAGAGGGTGAAGCTGGTCGTCGGAAGATCAATCAGTACACACGTTACGGTACCGTTATCCTAGCGACTGTACAGTCGTTCGGTATGGCGGTTGGCTTGGCGAATCAAGGCATTGCCTTTGCGGCCGATTTCAACTTCTATTTTGTAGCAGTTGTGACATTGGTTGCCGGTGCAGTATTCCTGATGTGGCTGGGTGAACAGGTGACTGAACGGGGTATCGGTAACGGTATTTCGATTCTGATCTTCTCTGGTATTGTGGCCGGTTTGCCTAGTGCTATCGGTCAGTCCTTTGAATCAGCGCGTCAGGGAGATCTAAATATCTTGGCGTTGCTGGCCATTGCTGTGCTGGCGATCGCTACTGTGGGTTTCGTTGTGTTTATGGAGCGCGGTCAACGCCGTATCACCATTAACTATGCGAAGCGTCAACAGGGACGTCGCATGTATGCTGCGCAGTCCAGTCATTTACCGTTAAAGGTGAATATGGCTGGTGTTATTCCACCGATCTTCGCTTCAAGCATTCTGCTGTTTCCTGCTTCACTTGGTCAGTGGTTTGGCCAGACTGAAGGCATGGAACTGCTACAGGATATCGCGCTTGCGCTGGGCCCGGGTCAGCCTCTGTATATCCTGCTGTTTTCGGTATGTATCATATTCTTCTGTTACTTCTACACCGCGATTGTTTTCAATCCAAAAGATGTAGCTGATAACTTGAAGAAGTCTGGTGCATTCATCCCGGGTATTCGCCCAGGGGAGCAATCTGCTAAGTACATCGATAACGTACTAGGCCGCCTGACCTTGTTTGGCGCTCTGTACATCACTGCGGTATCTTTGATGCCTCAGTTCCTGGTAGTCGCCTGGAATGTACCTTTCTACTTCGGTGGTACGTCACTGCTGATTGTGGTTGTTGTTGTGATGGATTTCATGGCACAAGTACAGTCCCATCTGATGTCCCATCAGTATGAATCCCTGATGAAGAAGTCGAATCTTAAAGGAGGCGGTGCTGGCCTGCTGCGCTAGCATCCCTGCTATTTGGAGTTGATCATGAAAGTACGTGCATCAGTTAAGAAGATCTGCCGTAACTGCAAGATCGTACGTCGTAACGGTACTCTGCGGGTTATCTGCAAAGTTGAACCACGACACAAGCAGCGCCAGGGTTAATTAACGCCTGGTCTGGGAGTGGTTGGCGCGAAGGGTTGATTTAATTTTGATCAACGTGTAGAATCTCGCGCCTTCCATTAATAGAAGAATTTGCAGTACCTGTGAAAAGCACAGGTGCATGCTAATAAGTTGGAGTAAATTGAATGGCCCGTATAGCTGGCGTCAATATTCCTGACAATAAGCATGCGGTAATTTCATTGACTTACATCTTCGGAATTGGCCGCACGACAGCGAAGGACCTCTGCGTTAATTGTGGAATTCAAGAAACCACAAAGATTGCAGATTTGTCAGAAGAACAACTGAATACAGTACGTGACGCAGTCGCCAAGTTGACAGTTGAAGGTGATCTTCGCCGTGAAGTATCCATGAACATCAAACGCTTGATGGATCTTGGTTGTTACCGTGGTTTACGGCATCGCCGTAGTTTGCCTCTTCGTGGTCAGCGCACTAAAACAAATGCGCGTACCCGTAAAGGTCCACGTAAACCAATCCGTAAGTAATGGTAAGCGATAGGAATTTCCAGTATGGCTAAGCCAGGTAATCGCACACGTAAAAAGGTTAAAAAGCAGGTTGTTGACGGATTCGCTCACATCCACGCTTCATTTAACAACACGATCATTACTATTACTGATCGTCAGGGCAATACCCTGAGTTGGGCAACCGCAGGCGGCTCCGGCTTCCGTGGTTCTCGTAAGAGTACACCCTTCGCGGCACAGGTTGCTGCGGAACGTGCAGGTGTAGCTGCTCAAGAGTATGGTCTAAAGAATTTAGACGTTTTCGTTAAGGGTCCAGGCCCAGGCCGTGAATCTGCTGTGCGCGCATTGAACGCATGTGGATACAAGGTTAATAACATCACGGACGTGACACCGATTCCTCACAACGGTTGTCGTCCACCGAAGAAACGTCGCGTTTAATCCGGAGACAGTAATAATATGGCTCGTTATTTAGGACCAACATGCAAGCTGTCTCGCCGTGAAGGTACCGACCTTTTCCTGAAGAGCGGTGTTCGTGCTCTGGACAGTAAGTGTAAAGCTGAAAATGTTCCAGGTGTACATGGCGCTCGTCGTGGTCGTTTATCAGATTACGGTTTACAGCTTCGTGAAAAACAGAAAGTTCGTCGTACATACGGCGTACTTGAAAAGCAATTCCGCAGCTACTACAAGGAAGCTGCCCGTCGCACAGGTGCGACTGGTACTAACCTTCTTCAGTTGCTGGAAGGGCGTCTAGACAATGTTGTCTATCGTATGGGATTTGGATCTACTCGTGCTGAAGCACGTCAAGTAGTTTCTCATCGTCAGATTACAGTCAATGGACAATCAGTGAACGTTCCATCTTTCCAGGTACAAGCTGGTGATGTGGTTGCTGTTCGTGAAAAGTCTAAAACTCAACTGCGTATTAAACACGCCCTTGAGTTGGCTTCTCAGCGTACTGCTGTTGAGTGGGTAGAAGTTGATGCTGCGAAGATGGAAGGTACTTTTAAGTCCCTGCCAGAACGTACTGAACTGTCTGCTGACATCAATGAGCAGCTGATTGTCGAACTGTACTCTAAGTAAATATTGACTTCTTAATTGGTGGAACTATGCAGCGTTCAGTAAACGAGTTTCTAAGTCCCCGTCATATTGGCGTTCAGGAAATTAGTGCGACTCGTGCAAAAGTTACTTTGGAACCACTGGAGCGCGGTTTTGGCCATACGCTGGGTAATGCGCTACGCCGTATCCTTCTCTCTTCAATGCCTGGCTGTGCCATCACTGAAGCTGAGATCGAGGGTGTGCTGCATGAGTACAGCACCATCGAGGGTGTGCAGGAGGACGTTATTGAAATCCTGCTCAACCTTAAGGGTGTTGCAGTCGCGCTGCACAACGGTGACGAAGCAACCCTGACTCTGTCTAAGAGCGAAGCGGGTCCTGTTACAGCAGCTGATATTCAGCTGAATCAGGATGTCGAAATCGCCAATCCAGAGCATGTCATCGCTCATTTGAGCGAAGGTGCAAGCCTTAACATGCAACTGAAGATCGTGCGTGGTCGTGGCTATGTGCCAGCTGACCTGCGCGTATCGGATGAAGACGAGTCTCGGACCATCGGCCGCTTGCTCCTTGATGCTACCTACAGCCCAGTTCGTTTGGTCTCGTATGTGGTTGAAAGTGCGCGGGTTGAACAGCGTACTGACTTAGATAAGTTGGTCATTGACATTGAATCCAATGGTACTATCGATCCAGAAGAGTGCATCCGTCGCGCTGCTACTATTTTGCAGCAGCAACTGGCTGTATTCGTCGATCTGGAAGGTGGTAAGGATCAGGTTAACGATGAACCGGAAGAACCAGAAATCGATCCGATTCTGCTTCGCCCGGTTGATGATCTGGAGCTGACTGTACGTTCCGCCAACTGTCTGAAGGCAGAGCAGATCTACTATATCGGTGATCTGATTCAGCGTACCGAAGTAGAACTGCTTAAGACTCCGAACTTAGGTAAGAAATCGCTGACCGAGATCAAGGACGTTTTGGCGTCTAAAGGTCTGTCGCTGGGTATGCGCCTTGAAAATTGGCCACCTGCGAGCATCAGAAACGACGATAAAGTCGCTTCCTGATCTGCGGTTTTAAACCTAACAGTTTGGCAAGGATAAAAAGATGCGTCATCGTAAATCAGGTCGTCACTTTAATCGTACAAGTGCGCACCGTAAAGCAATGTTCAAAAACATGGCGGTAAGCCTGTTTGAACATGAGCTCATCAAGACCACGCTGCCTAAAGCTAAAGAGCTGCGTCGTGTTGCTGAGCCACTGATCACACTGGCAAAAGAAGACTCGGTTGCTAACCGTCGTCTAGCCTTTGCTCGTACCCGCAGTAAAGAAGCTGTTGGTAAACTGTTTAACGAACTTGGCCCTCGCTACGAAGGTCGTCCAGGTGGTTACATTCGTATTTTGAAATGTGGCTTCCGTACGGGTGACAACGCGCCGATGGCTTACGTTGAACTGGTTGACCGTCCAGCTGATGCTGTTGCGGTAGAAGATTCTGAAGATTAATCTCTTCGACTCTTAATAAAAACCCGGCTTTTGCCGGGTTTTTTTTGCCTAAAAATTGGTCGTCATCGTGTTATTCAAAAAGCCTCAGTTAGCGGCGACTAAGCTGGCTGAGATATCGTGGTTTGATATCACGATGTAACTTGTCGTTTAGAGCAACTGGATCGTGTATCGCGGCGGTTAACTTACTCAGTTTGGTGTGTTGATGTTTGGTTCGCTAATTGCTCGGGCTTATAATACCGCCTGCAATATTTGAGTTTATTAAGGGACGCTAGCTATGAGGCTGACTAACTGCGAGATATGCGAAGCGGTGTTGAAACATCAGCCAATATCGGTGCCACTCGTGTACGCGCAACGTAATCATAATTACAATGAGACCATTTATACTTGTAAGGAGTGTCGTGGGCTCGTCAGGTTAACGTCAATCCCGCATCAGTGGAGTATGCTGGTTCAGCATGCGCCGTCAATGGATAAGCGCTCCAGCTTTGTCTGATCGATTGTCTAATTGCCTCCTAACGCGCTGATTTTCTCCCTTAAATAATCCCGTAATAGCAGTACCGATGGCGTGACTTGCTTTCTGGTGGGACACACCAGCCATAGGCCGACGGGTCTTGAACGATAGTCTGAGAGTAACCTGATCAGCCTACCCTCGTTGATATCCTGTGTGACGTCTAGCGATGATTTAAAGGCAATGCCTTTGCCTGCGCATGCCCAACGTCTGACAATGTCGGCATCATCGCATTCGCGATCGCCGTGGACGGTTATTTTGAATGTCTTATCTTGTTTTGCCAGTTCCCAGTTATTGTAAGCACGATTACCCAGTCGATAAATCAAGCAGTTATGTTGATGTAACGCTACGGGGGTTTGTGGCTCACCAAAGCGATGGATGTATGCCGGAGAGGCAATGATGAGGCGATCGACACTGCCGATCTGAAACGCAATCATGGATGAGTCTTCTGGTGCGCCATAACGCAGTGCAACATCGACACGATCGAGATAGAAATCTGATAAATGATCACCAATATTGAGTTTTAGTGAGAGCTCAGGATGTTTAATCATCAGCTCATCAATCCAAGGAACCACTATGTTTCGGCCTAAATCTGATGGCAAGGATAAACGTAATTCCCCCGATATTTTACCTTTGATCGCGTGCAGTGACGTTTTGCCTTCCTCTAACGCGGCGAGTGATTGACGACAGAACATTAAAAAGTGTTCTCCCTCGGGCGTGAGTCGTAACTGTCGGGTCGATCGAATAAATAGCTGGGTATCAAGTTGTTTTTCGAGTCGCTTAAGGGCCGCACTGGCCGTGGCTGGTGATAATCCCAGCTGTTCGGCAGAGGCGGTAATGCTGCTGCAGTCGGCGATACGGGTAAAAAGTTCTAAATCGTCTGTATTCATTATCAAAAATATATTGAAACTGATTGAGTGATTAGCATGTTTTTAGTTTAGGCATGTCGGTTCACAATGTCGCTATTAATTTACGGAGATCGAACATGAAAGCGATAGGTTATTTAGAGTCACAGGCAATTACAGAGCAGGATTCACTGGTTGATATCGAGCTGCCAATGCCCGTTGCAGCGGGACACGATCTGCTTATTAAGGTCAACGCTATTTCGGTTAACCCTGTGGATACTAAAGTTCGTCAGCGGGCACAGCCTGAGAATGGTGAATACAAAGTATTGGGCTGGGATGCAGTAGGTGAAGTCGTCGCTGTAGGCGAACAGGTTGAATTCTATCAGCCGGGTGATCGTGTCTGGTATGCCGGTGATTTGACTCGCCAAGGTACCAATGCTGAGTTCCATCTGGTTGACGAGCGTATTGTCGGTCATGCACCTAAGTCGTTGTCTGATGGCGAAGCGGCGGCGATGCCGTTGACGACGATTACCGCTTGGGAGTTACTGTTTGATCGCCTAGGGACACAGCACAAGAGCGCTAATGGTGCAGCTTCAAAGTCAGAGCAGCTATTGGTTATCGGCGCAGCCGGTGGCGTGGGTTCGATTATTGTGCAGTTGGCGGCCAAACTAACGGATGCTGTCGTGATCGGTACGGCATCCCGTGCAGAAAGTCAGCAATGGGTTAAGGAGCGTGGCGCTGATTTCGTTATTGATCACCGTCAGCCGTTGAATGAAGAGCTTAAGCGCATCGGGTTGGATACGGTATCCCATGTGGTCAGCCTAAACGGCACCGACCAGCATTTCGATGCGATCGTTGAGAGCATTGCGCCACAGGGTAAGCTGGCACTGATTGATGATCCGGAAACACCATTGGACATCATGAAGCTGAAAATGAAGTCAGTGTCTCTGCATTGGGAGTTTATGTATACCCGTTCAATGTTCAACACGGATGATATGGCGAAGCAGCGTGACCTGTTGAATGCGGTTGCTGACTTAATCGATGCGGGTGAGATCAAAACCACGCAAGGAACCAACTTTGGTACTATCAATGCAACTAATCTAAAGCTGGCGCACGCTGCTGTTGAGAGTGGTAGCACCATTGGTAAGGTTGTGCTCGAAGGTTTTTAATGTTGGGACGGTTTTGCCCCCAATACGCTTAATCATGTTACTGAGGCTTAGGAATAGTGATGACCACTGAACTGATCATTGTTGCTCGCATTGAGGCAAAGCCAGATCAAACTGATTTAGTAAAAACTGAACTAATCCGTTTAATTGATCCTACCCGTGAAGAGGCCGGTTGCTTGCAGTACGACCTGCATCAGGATAATAACAACCCAGCGGTTTTTCTTTTCTAGGAGCGCTGGGAATCCCGTGATCTTTGGGTAGCGCATATGGATAATGTTAATCTAAAACGTTATTCAGCGGCGGTTGAAGGGGCTGTAGAGAGCTTTATGCTGAGTGAGATGGCGCCTGTTGGCTAGGCTGTTTAGCACGGCAAGCTGAGGCTGTGGATCAGCCTGCCGTGTGTACTCGCGGCGCGAGTTTTAGTCCTGAGGCGCGACTAATGCTTTAGCTTTTTCTAGTATCGGTTTAAGGAATTGGCCGGTATAAGAACCATCGATTTCAGCCACTGCTTCCGGCGTACCCTTGGCGATGATCATACCGCCACGGGTGCCACCTTCCGGCCCCAGATCGATGATCCAGTCGGCGGTTTTAATAACATCCAAGTTATGCTCGATCACAACAATGGTGTTGCCGTGATCGCGCAGTCGATAGAGTACATTGAGTAACTGTTGAATATCGTAGAAGTGCAGTCCCGTGGTTGGTTCGTCGAGAATATAGAGGGTTTTACCGGTATCTCGCTTACTCAACTCTTTGGCCAGTTTTACGCGTTGCGCTTCACCACCGGAGAGGGTGGTCGCTGCCTGACCTAAGCGAATATAAGAGAGGCCAACATCGATCAGGGTTTGCAAGCGGCGGGAAAGGGCCGGAATGGCATCAAAGAATTCGCGCCCATCTTCCACCGTCATATCCAGTACTTCATGAATACTCTTGCCCTTGTATTTAACTTCCAGTGTTTCTCGGTTATAGCGCTTACCTTTACAGACATCACAAGGTACGTAGATATCTGGTAAGAAATGCATCTCGACCTTAATCACACCGTCACCCTGACACGCTTCACAGCGTCCCCCTTTGACGTTAAAGCTAAAGCGCCCAGGTTTATAACCACGTGAACGGGCTTCTTGAGTGCCAGCAAACAGTTCTCTAATGGGGGTGAAAATACCCGTATAGGTGGCTGGATTTGAACGTGGCGTGCGACCGATAGGGCTCTGATCGATATCGATAACTTTATCGAGCATATCCATCCCCTTAAGTGCTTTATAAGGGGCGGCATCTAGGGTGGTAGCGCCATTCAGTTCGGTGGCTGCGAGAGGATAAAGTGTGCCGTTAATCAGCGTTGATTTACCCGAACCGGAAACACCGGTGACGCAGGTCAGTAACCCTAGAGGTATATCTAAATCGACACTGTTGAGATTATTACCCGTGGCACCGTGTAGTTGCAACCAACGATCATCGGGTTGATGACGCTGGCTCGGAATTTCGATACTGCGTCGACCAGAGAGATAATCGGCGGTCATCGATGTTTTGCTGGCCATTAGCTCGGCCGGAGTGCCTTGGGCAATGATTTCACCGCCGTGAACACCGGCCCCAGGGCCAACATCGATAACATAGTCGGCAAGGCGAATAGCATCTTCGTCGTGTTCAACCACAATCACGGTATTACCTAAGTCACGGAGGTGGATTAGGGTTTTCAATAAACGATCATTATCCCGCTGATGCAGGCCAATCGAAGGTTCATCGAGAATGTACATCACGCCCACGAGTCCGGCGCCTATTTGACTCGCGAGTCGAATACGTTGTGCTTCGCCACCGGACAGCGTTTCGGCGCTGCGTTCAAGCGAGAGATAATCCAGGCCCACATTGACGAGAAACTCGAGTCGTAGACGGATCTCTTTAAGGATTTTATCGGCTATTTCTCCCTGCTTACCGATTAGTTGAAGGCTATCAAAATAGTCGCAGCTATCACCAATCGATAAACGCACTAAATCGGGCAGGGTTTTTTCATCAATATAGACATGACGGGCATCGCGGCGCAGACGACTGCCGTGACAGGAAGGGCATTCCTGCATATTAATATACTTAGCCAGATCATCGCGCACCATATCCGATTCGGTTTCGCGATAGCGACGCGACAGATTGTTGAGAACGCCTTCAAAGGGGTGAGATTTACTGATGATATCGCCGCGATCGTTAAGATAGCGAAACGCAATATCTTCGTTGCCGCTACCTTCAAGAATCATCTTTTGCTGCTTACTATCGAGATCTTTGAATGGTGTGTCCATATCAAAGCCGTAATGATCGGCTACCGCTTTGAGTTGTTGAAAATAGTACAATGCGCGACGATCCCAACCTCGGATAGCGCCTTCAGATAGAGTGAGGGTGTCATCAAAAACGACTTTTTTCGGATCAAAAAACTGTTTAACACCTAAACCATCACAAGCCGAACAAGCACCATGCGGGTTGTTGAAGGAAAACATTCGCGGTTCGAGTTCTTGAATACTGTGGCCACATTTAGGGCAGGCAAAGCGAGCCGAAAACACCAGCTCCTCGCCATCGTCGTCCATGTAACTTATGGTGGCAATGCCATCGGTCATCGCTAGGGCGGTTTCAAAGGATTCAGCCAAGCGAACCTGTAAGTCATCACGTACTTTGAAGCGATCTACCACGGCTTCGATATTATGTTTTTTGTTTTTATCCAGTTCAGGAATACTATCGATATCGCAGACCAGGCCATTGACGCGCACCCGCACAAAGCCCTGCGCCCGAAGTTCGCTGATGGTATGTATATGTTCACCCTTACGGCCTTGAACCACCGGCGCTAATAACATCAACTTACTGCCCTCAGGCAGCGCGAGCACCTGATCAACCATCTGACTGACAGTTTGTGCCGCAAGGGGAAGGTCATGATCGGGACAACGGGGCTCGCCGGCACGGGCAAATAGCAAGCGCAGATAATCATAGATCTCGGTGATGGTGCCGACGGTCGAACGGGGGTTATGAGAGGTGGATTTCTGCTCAATCGAAATCGCCGGCGACAGCCCCTCGATATGATCGACATCGGGCTTTTCCATCATCGATAAGAATTGCCGTGCATAGGTGGATAGCGATTCAACGTAACGACGTTGCCCTTCAGCGTAGAGCGTATCGAACGCCAACGAGGATTTCCCTGAACCGGATAAGCCGGTAATAACAACAAGTTTATCCCGAGGGATATCCACATCGATATTTTTCAGGTTGTGTGTTCTGGCGCCGCGAACCACTATTTTGTCCATCGTTGTTTCCGTGTCCAATGCAAAAGCTCAAGTATAAAGAGTTATGCGTGTTGCGACACCCGATCTGACAACTTTTTATCGCGGCGGGTGGTAATAATTATGCTATGCTTCACTTAATGTAACCGCTGCTAAAGTGATGCAGTGAGAGAGTACGAACAGTTAAAGAATATTGGAGAGATCAATGGCACGTGGTGTTAATAAAGTTATCCTGGTTGGTAATCTGGGTAATGAGCCTGAAACTAAGTATTTGCCGAGCGGCAATGCGGTAACCAACATCACAGTGGCGACGTCTGATTCATGGAAAGATAAGCAAACCGGTCAGCAACAAGAGCGCACCGAATGGCATCGGGTGGTGTTTTTCAATCGCTTGGCCGAGATCGCCGGTGAATACCTGCACAAAGGTTCTAAAGTGTATCTGGAAGGCGCACTGCGCACCCGTAAATGGCAAGATCAGCAAGGCCAAGACCGATACACAACCGAGATTGTCGCGAGTGAAATGCAGATGCTCGATAGCCGTGGTGATGGCGGAAACAGCGGTGGTTATCAACAGCCTCAAACGGGCGGTTATCAGCAACCGCAACAGGCACCACAGCAGAACTATCAGCCACAACAGGCACCGCAACAGAATTATCAAAAACCGCCGCAGCCACAACAGCCGCCGCAACAAAATTATCAAAAGCCGGCACCTCAAGCCGCGCCTCAAACTCCTCAGCCAGCGCCAGGGTTGGATGATTTTGACGATGATATCCCGTTCTAGACTTTTAAATATGTAAAGCGTTACGTTTTACATCGTTGGTAATGGCAGAGGCCCCGCAATAGCGGGGCTTTTTTATTCGATGGTCAGCTTGCCTCTCCTTATTGAGGTGCTAGTAGGTAAAATGTCAGGCAATTTTAGCTAGAGATAGTTGGCCTTTAGCGTTTTTATCGGCGGTTTTAGATACTGCCTTGAGGAAATCATCCCCCCAGTAAGCAAGGTCGTAATAACTAACGCCTTCGTATGCTTCGTTGATGCGTGCTTTGGCATCCTTGCGATGCATGCATAGGGCAAAATAGCAGGTGTCCGACATTTCAGCTGGGTCATGCGGGTTGCATAAAACAGCCCCTTTGATTTCTGCAGCGGCACCGGCAAATTCTGACAGCACGAGTACACCGGCTCCATCGGTCATTCCTTGAGTCGCGATATATTCTTTGGCTACTAAATTAAGACCATCTCGTAACGGTGAAATCCACATCAAATCAGCAATAGCGTAGTAGGCTACCAGCTGTTCAAACGGTACTGCGCGGAAGAAAAATTGAAGGGGAGTCCAGCCAACTTGGGCATAGCGGCCATTAATACGTCCAACGGCTTGCTCTATTTCGCTCTGCAATTCGTCGTATACGGTCATCTCTTTGGCCGCGGGCACACAGATGGTAACCAGGGTTACTTTTCCATGTAGCTCTGGGTGTGCTTCTAGTAGCTTTTCATAGGCTTCAAGCTTCGCCAGTATGCCTTTGGTGTAATCTAAGCGCTCCACCGACAGCATCATTTTTACGTTTTGAAGCTCATTGCGCAGTTCTGTCATACGTTCCTGAATGAGAGGGTTCTCCAGTGCGGATTGAACACGGTTTAAATCAAGCCCAACCGGATGTGCGCCAAGCCGTATGGTACGATCGGCCATGCGGATCTCTGTAGTCATCTCATCCAGTCCGACGGCGCATCCGTAGGTTAGAAAACGTGGTGCGCAGCCGGTGCGCTCGACCACGTCAAACGGCATGACACCCTTGGCAACATCGATAAAGTTTTCCGACTGACGAGGGATATGAAAGCCGATGTAATCACACTGTAATAGGCTGCCAATAATTTCTTTTCGCCATGGTAAAACGTTAAATACATCCGCCGAAGGGAAGTAGGTATGGTGGAAGAAGGCAATGTTCAGGTCTGGGCGTAATTCTCGCAGATATGCTGGTACCATCCAAAGGTTGTAGTCGTGCAACCAGACCGTCGCGCCTTCTGATGCTTCTGCTGCGGTCTGTTCTGCGAACTTACGGTTGACTTTGCAGAACACCTGCCAATGGTCATCATTGTATGTGGCACGCTCCCAAAATGTATGCAGTGTGGGCCAGAACGCTTCTTTGGAGAAGCGTTTATAGAAAATATCCACCTCATTCTTGGTTAATGCCACACGAGCGGCTACGAGATTGGGGTACTCTTCTTTATCGACATCAACGTGGGTCTCAAACTTGTTCAAGGACTCGTCTTTTATTGACCAAGCGACCCAAGCACCTTTCTTTCCATCCTTAAAAAAGCTCGCCAGGGTGGGAATGATGCCGTTAGGCGATCTGTGATTACGGCGCTTTAGAGCACCGTTTTCAATATACTCTTCAAATGGAAGACGGTGATAGACAATGACCAGATCAGAGGTTCCTGGTTTGACTTCGTCACGAGCCTCGGCATCAATGCCTTCTTCTCCAAGAAATCCAAAGTAGCTTATAGCTTCAATAATACCACCGGCTCCCGGTGCTTGAGCATGGTATACGCGGGCTTTGCCTTCGGTTGCCTGTAGCAGAGCGGCTTCCGATTCTCCGACGCAAACCCCCTTAAAATCGTGCTCGAACATTGCAAGGTCGTTGAGCGTATCCCCGGCGACCATCACATCTTCTTTGGCAATATTTAGATGCTTAAGTAGTGCGGAGAGGGTCGAACCCTTATTAACGTCGGAGGGAAGGAAGTCTAAATACCAGTTCGCAGAATAAAGAACATCGCAACCCAGAGACTCGCCTATTTTCTTGAGTTCGGCAATGCACTCCTCGATCACATCTGGAGCGGCAAAATAGGAACAACGGCGTTCCTGGGGTACATCTTGACGAACCAGTCCGGGGATGTTCTCAACCGCTTCCTGAATGGCGTATTCACCGGGCCATATTTCGTCAATGCCCCCTTGGACTTCGATCACCGGCTGAAGAGATTTACCATCGACTACGGTACAACCTACATCGCAGATGATAAAACTAGGCTGCGGTATTGTGGGGTCTGAGAGTAAAGGGATGACTGATTCGAGACCTCGGCCTGTTACAAAGATAAGTCCGATGTCTGGGTGAGCAGAAATGAGTTGATAAAGCTGTTGGCGATCCTCCAACGTTCCACCTAAAAAGGTCCCGTCTAGATCTACAGACAACCACATGATTTCCTCCTGATTAGTTTTCATCGTTCATGCCCTCTTGGTGAAGACACGTTTGGATCAAATCAAGACGGCCTGTGCAGAGAATTCGGCGCAAAGCATAGGCCTGCCTGAACCTGACTCAATAACTAGTATGCATATACTATACCGGCATAAAACGAGGAGGCTTTTGGCTGATAGGTAAGTGGAATAGGGAGGAGAACTAGAAAGGAAGAGTGACGGGTTGGTCTTTAAGGGAGCTTTGGCGCTATGAGTGTCTCAATATGGTGCAAGGTTGGCAGGGATCGGTCGGTAGAATAAATTTCATCTGATTCTGCTTGTTAAGACAGCAATAGAGGACCAAGTTACTCGGTCGATAGTCGCTGCGGTTTGCATTAACGCCTGATTTCTCGCAGGGAATGACAATCCCCATTTCCGTCGGGTTTACGTTCGTAGTCTGAGAGCCGTACTTCCACCATCAGCGCCGCTGAGGCTAAAGGCAGCAGTGTTTGAGGGCTCTGCTCTGGATCGCAATCGGGCAGATACATTTCTAGCAAAGATTTCAGCTTGGTCATCATTATAAATTCTTCAGTACCGCCAGTAGACAAGCAACCGCCGCAACAAAATTATCAAAAGCCGGCACCTCAAGCCGCGCCTCAAACTCCTCAGCCAGCGCCAGGGTTGGATGATTTTGACGATGATATCCCGTTCTAGACTTTTAAATATGTAAAGCGTTACGTTTTACATCGTTGGTAATGGCAGAGGCCCCGCAATAGCGGGGCTTTTTAGTTTAGACCTTCCCTAATAGGAATGCTCAATTTAATAGAGATTTTTATTGATGGAGTTGTCGGTATTTGAGCGATAACAAGTCACTCTCATCAACTACATAAGGTCGAGGGATTGTTGACCTGAAGGCTTCGAACAATCTTGCTGTGATTTAAATGGTCTTTTTTTCGTTTTATCCGCGAGTGCTAAATAATAGCGTTTAAGTGGCTCCAAGGATGGGCCTTCTTATGAGAGTAAAGCATCAAAACGAGCGCTTTAGCGCTATGTATATTTTTTTATGCGAATAAATATAGGGTGATCGGGAAGTGAATTGGCGCCTATCGGTATCGATAGCCAGTTCTGTGATGACTGATTTAATCGACACTCAAGGGAAGTCCTCAGCTCATTGAGTGATATATGAGCCGTTTCAAACATTTGAAAAGTTGTTATCGATTATAAACCTTCATGCCTGAGGCTATTTTTACATCAAATAGTCAGTATCTAATACTGCAGGCATTCGATCATTTTGAAGTAGGGTAGTCGGATCTCACGTTAGTGAGCGTTAGCGACTAGGCCATCATGCAATTTGTCACATAAATCCTTTAAAGCCATCCCTTCTTCTGGTGAGATGGTGATTTTAGCGCTCATTACTTTAGGTATTTTGATGGCTTGTTGCTTTAAAGCCCTGCCTGATTCAGTAAGACGCACAATACATGCACGTTCGTCCTGTGTGCACCGTTCACGTAATACCAAACCCTTTGCTTCCATTCGTTTTAGCAAGGGAGTGGTTGTACCTGAGTCCATGTGTAGTTTTTCACCTAATGTTTTTACATTCAGCGCATCTCCGTTCCAAAGCACCAGCATGGCTAGATACTGCGGGTAAGTCAGGTCCAGTTCATCTAGGACGGGCCGATAGGAACGCACCATCGCATTGGCTGCGCTGTACAGGGAAAAGCACGGTAGGTTTTCTGGTTTAAGTAAGGTCTCTTCAATCTTGTCTGTCATTAGTGTGTTCCTATTTTTTTTATATTGCCTGCAATTAACGTGTATAGGAGCTTATTCCAGAACAGGATTGCTTGCAAGTTAGTTGCGCGCAAGTTTGTTGTGCTCAACCAACCCTTCGATATTAGCATGAATAAAAGATCGAACCAATATTGAGGAGTATACACTGTAGTCACTTATCACAATGACCGCATTAGCCTGGCTGTTGTGCCAGTGACTAATTTTCAATAGGGTTTGACGATACCGATATATAGGCTAGATCTCAGAATTATTCTATCGGCGTAGGACGGTGGAGCCTGCTAACTTATCTAGGTAACCGCGACCGCTCAGCACTTTTCGTGGGCAACAACTAATAAGGCAGTCGTTACTTGCTAAGGTCATTTAAGGGAATACGATTTTACGCAAACCACGAGCGAAAGGTTGTCATCTGGCTTGTCGTAGAAATGCTGACTGTATGAAGGCTTAGCCTAGTTGAGGACAGTGAAAAATACACGTTCATGATGCTACGTCGTTCCCATAATACTCGGTCCTTTGCTGCCATTTGTTTGAGTAAGGGGTGCTGTACCTGAGTTTATGTATCGTTTCTCACCCAGTATTTTTACATTTCACCTTTTTATACTCCCGCGTACTCGCAGGGCGAGGAGCTGCAGGTAGTCAGGCTTTAGCGTTCCAATACTGCCCGATAAGCACGTCTCATGGTGTTTTCATGGCACTAGACACTAAAGCTATTGAGCGATAGCAAGCCCCATATTTTATTTTTGTCATTAGTTTATTCCTAACTTTTATATATATTGTTCGCAATTAACTTGCATGCAAGGCTAATCCGAAATAAGATTGCTCTCAAGTTGGTTGTGCGCAAGTTAGTTGTGCTCAATTAATAATCAGGCGCACTCATGAATACATGATGGAAATATTGAGGAACATATTTTGAAAGCACTTATGACAACAATCGCATTGGCTTCTATTCTCGCTGCAGGCACCGCATCAGCGACTAATTTTGAAGTGGGTCAGCTGGGTGGCGGTACCACTATCCAGAACGGTTCTCACTACAGCAGCGAAGAGCTGGTAACTGTTGATCACGCTAACTTGCCAACGAATCATTACGGTTCAGAACTGTTGATCGGCAACAAGTAAGTCATTTTTATCAGATTTTAATTTAAGTATTGAAGGAACAGATCATGAAAGCACTTATGACAACAATCGCATTGGCTTCTATTCTCGCTGCAGGCACCGCATCAGCGACTAATTTTGAAGTGGGTCAGCTGGGTGGCGGTACGACTATCCAGAACGGTTCTCACTACAGCAGCGAAGAGCTGGTAACTGTCGATCACGCTAACTTGCCAACGAATCATTACGGTTCAGAACTGTTGATCGGCAACAAGTAAGTCATTTTTATCAGATTTTAATTTAAGTATTGAAGGAACAGATCATGAAAGCACTTATGACAACAATCGCACTAGCTTCTACTCTCGCTGCAGGCACCGTATCAGCGACTAATTTTGAAGTAGGCCAGCTGGGTGGCGTCGATGTACAAGAAACATCTCAGTATCATTCTACCGATGCAGTGAATGTCGTGGCTCCTAACTCGCCAGGGACTAATTTTCAAGTGGGACAGATCGGCGGGAAAATCGATGTACAGGATGCCTCTAATGATCATTCTGGCGATGTCGCAATGACTGACACCCCTAATCTACCGGGTAGCAGCTATAGCTCAGCACTTTTTATCGGTAATCAATAATCCGCCCGTAATAACCAAAACCTTTCAGTTAAATTGTTTAAGGAATAGATCATGAAAACACTTATCACAACCATCGCATTGGCCTCTTCTCTCGCTGCAGGCACCGTATCAGCGACTAACTTTGAAGTGGGTCAACTGGGTGGCGTTGACGTACAAACGACACCTCACTCAATCAGTGCTGCGGTAATGGAAACCTCCAATTTGCCTGGAAGCAGCTATAGCTCAGCACTGTTTGTAGGTAACAAATAGTTATTACGCAGTCATTCATGAGTCATTCCCAGTGACTAGGTAAGATGATTGACTTAAATTATTTATCAAGGAACGGAGTATGAAAACAGTTTTTACGATAATCAGCATGGCACTGGCTACAGGAGTAGCTAGTGCATCATCCAGTGTAGTGGCTATAGAGACTCAAGCGGTAGCTTTCTATAACAATGAAGAGGTGGTTATCGTTGATGGGCCGAATATGCCGGGTAATAACGATGGTAATAAGTTTCTGGTCGCCGGTAACTGAACGAAGAGTCTTGAACAGCACGCGAAGTAATGCTCTTTTTCTGATGATCACTAACTGTAGAGATTAAGCGGCTATTAACGGTTTATATTTGATATGAAATAGAATAGTTCGCGCTTTAATATCCGTTAACGAACTGATGTTGATAAATTTAGAGTCAGCATGAAAACTAAAAACTGACGTTATAGGCTAATTTAATGGCGGATTTAGCCTCTATTGAACGTTTAACGTCACTCGCAGATATCTTGGTCGAAAACCGACGATAACCCCCTGAAAAACAGTGGTGCACAACAGCATCGGTATGATGACCGCTTTAAGCCTCTATAGTTAGCTATGAAAATGGGACTTGGATCGTTAAGCGGCATTGGATGAAAATCGTAACGTTGAGTGTGGATCGAATGAGTCGAAATATGGGCGAGACATCAGAGTCATATCAAATGGCTCTCTTAATACAATAGACCCATCATATTATTAGGGAAGGTGCGAATTTTATAGGCGCAATATTGTAGTTTATGTCTTTATGGCGCTATTCGTGGCCTATCAAGAGTTGACGTTATAGCGCTTTGAGGCGATGAGTTGTTCGGCGTTATATTGCTGTTCGAACAGTCGAGCCTGCTGTTCCATCCAAGCAAAGAAGTTAGCTATTTTGGGCCGCTCAAGCAGTTTCTTGAGGCACACAAGGTACACGCCATCATCTTCGGTGATGGTATCAAATAAAGGCACCAATCGACCCTGAGCAATTTCTCGGGCCACCAATGCGTGACGTCCTAAGGCAACGCCTTGACCGTTAATCGCGGCTTGGACAATTAAATCAGCCTGATTAAAACGATAACCATTGCTGTAATCAACGCCTTTTATATTTTGCTCTGCCAGCCAGCGCTGCCACGAAGTCGATAGTTTCGCATGGGGTAGGGAATCATGTAATAACACGGCTTTATTGAGTTCTTGTGGTGTTTTCATCGCCAATTGTGCCGCCAATTCGGGGCTGGCCACCGGGTAGATATAGTCTCGGAAGAGGAGGCGTTGTTCCATAATGGGTTGATCTCGGGCACCATGACAGATGCCTATATCCACCTCTTCACTATGAAAGTTTGGCTCGGATAAGTTAGCGACTAAATGGAGATCAATATTGGGATATTGTAAATGAAAGTCATTGAGGCAAGGCATCAACCAACGGCTGGCAAAGGAAGGCATGCAGTACACTTGGAGTCGGCTCATCAGCGCCTGTGTTTCAATGGTGTTAAGGGTGTCGCGAATTTGTAAAAGCGATTGTTGTACGGAATAAAATAACTGTTCGCCTTTGGTGGTGAGTATCAGTTGCCGAGGTTTGCGCTCAAACAAGCGGTAGCCGAGCAGTTCTTCGAGTTGAATAATTTTCTGACTCACGGCGCTTTGTGATAAACACAGCTCTTCTGCTGCTTGCGTAAAGCTTAGGTGACGTGCAGACACTTCGAAATAGCGTAACGCTTCAAGGGGGGGGAGGCGTAATAACAAATCCCATCTCCATGAGTAATGATGGCCGAATACCGCCGTCTTTGGCTTGTCGCATCCGTTGTATAAGGTTTTACAGCATCATTCATGCCATCTTGGTTTTACCATAGTGGCGGCTGGAGGGCTTGTTTCGTCTGCTAGCTTTAGGCTGAGACGAACACTATTTAAGTAGAGATACGCACTAATTTGAAGCACTTGCTTGGCATAAGCGTAGCAAAACAGTGCATTAGATTTTCTTATGTGTAGCGATTAGGAATCGCTGCTTGTTGCTGTATCGATCCCTATCTACTATCGAGTTCAGTACTTAACTTATAGAGGGTCACGACTATGAACATCATGCCACTGAGTGTTAAAAAAATGTTAGTCACGGCGGGAATTATGTGTGCGGCGATTTCATCGGTGGCTCAGGCTGACCTATTGGATGAGATCAAAGAGAAGGGCGAAATTGTTATTGCCACGGAGGCGCGTTACGCCCCGTTTGAGATGCTACAGGATGGTAAAATTGTTGGTTACGGCAAAGATATTCTTGATGAAATCATGAAGCAGTTACCCGGGGTGAAGTTGAAGCAGCTGGATCTACCCTTTCAGGGGATTCTCGCGGGTCTAAATACTAAGCGGTATGACTTTGTCGCTACATCGCTCACCATTTCTAAGGCGCGGGCAGATAATTACGCCTTCACTTATCCGATCTCAACCGCGGCGGTGGCAATGTTAAAGCGTAAGGGGGATGAGCGCATTACCAAGCCAGAAGATATGGCGGGTATGGTGATTGGCACACAAGCAGGTTCAGTGCAGTTAAATGCGATCAAAAGCTTTGAAGAGAAAAAGCTGACGCCGAACGGCGAAGGCTATAAAGCGATTAAAGAGTTCACCGATTATAACGAAGCTTATGCTGCGTTAGCGTCTCGGCGGGTTGATGTCGTACCACAAGCGATACCTAACCTAGCGCCGATTGTGAAACAGCGTCCAGATATGTTTGAAATTGTGCAGCCACCGTTTGGCCCCGCTACCTATTATGCTTGGGTTGGTCGTAAAGATGCTGAATCCGCGTCATTGGTGCAGTTTTTCAGTGATGGGATAGAAC
Source organism: Amphritea sp. 1_MG-2023 (assembly GCF_030547545.1). Classification (GTDB taxonomy): domain Bacteria; phylum Pseudomonadota; class Gammaproteobacteria; order Pseudomonadales; family Balneatricaceae; genus Amphritea. The sequence continues at coordinate 68,165 of NZ_JAUOQE010000015.1, read as the reverse complement.
AGCTACATCAAAGTGGCAAACTGGCTGAGCTACAACAAAAGTGGTTTGGCTTCACGATGGATATTCCCACCGGCAGTGTACCGGCTCCGCTGTATTAAGCCTAAGCCTTGGGCATCGGTTTGTGCTCAAGGCATGACTATCTAATTACTTATTTTTGGCTGCCCTTGTCTTGGGTGAGATAGGCTGCCTGTGTCTAATTTAAGTCATGCCGCTATGAGCGCTTATCGTTCTAGTGTGTATGCTCGCGAGGAGGTCGCGTTATGAATAATCATGCTCAACAACAGCCCCGTTACAGTGGTATTGCCACCTTTATGCGTTGTCCTTATCAGCCGTCGTTGGCGGAGGTTGATATTGCCTTAATCGGTGTGCCTTTTGATGGTGGCGTGACTAACCGGACGGGCACTCGTCACGGGCCTCGTGAGATTCGTAATCAATCTAGTTTGATGCGTTCGGTTAATCAAACCACCGGTGTGGCGCCATTTGAGATGTGTCGCGTTGCCGATGTCGGTGATGCGTTGCCAGAAAGCCCATTTGAGTTAGAGGCGAGTCATCGTTCTATACAGGCATTTTTCGAGAAGGTGGTTAGTGCTGGGGCCTTGCCGATCTCGGCGGGTGGCGATCATTCGATCTCGTTGCCGATTCTTCGCGCATTGGCGAAAGATGGCCCGTTGGCGCTGGTTCATTTTGATGCGCACTGTGATACGGGTGATAATTACTTGGGGTCTAAGTTTCATCACGGCTCACCGTTTAAAATAGCCGTTGAGGAGGGATTAATCGATCCTCATAAGACGATTCAGATTGGTATTCGTGGTTCGGTGAATAACAGTGAAATTTGGCGCTTTAGTCATGATAGTGGGATGCGCGTCATCTATATGGATGAATTTTACGAGTTAGGCGTGCAGGGGGTGATTGATGAAATACGTCAACTGGTTGGGGATACACCCGCCTATGTCACTTTCGATGTTGACGCGCTCGACCCAGCTTATGCGGTGGGTACAGGGACACCTGAAGTGGGCGGTTATAGTTCATTTGAAGCCTTGAAAATGATTCGTGGTCTAGCCGGCATGAATGTGGTGGGGGGCGATGTGGTGGAAGTTTCACCGCCGTTTGATCCGACCGGTTCGACTGCGCTGGTGGGGGCTACGGTGATGTTTGAGTTGATCTGTATAGCGGCGCAAGCGTTAGAGCAACGTCAAAAAGCCGCGCTAGCGGAGGCCTAATATGGTGGATTTCAGTGTCGTTTTTGATCACACAGACTCGTTATTGAGTGGACTATGGATGACCACGTGGGTCTCGTTATTGTCCATCGGTATTGGGTTTGTTCTCGGGGCGATACTCTGTTTGGGGCGAATGTCGCCACGTGGGTGGCTGAGAAATGTTTGTGCGGTTTATATCAGTCTACTTCGGGGCACGCCCTTATTAGTGCAGTTAGCGATCGTGTTCTATTTTTTGCCATTGGCGGGGATCGATATTCCCTCGATAGCGGCGGCTATTATTGCTTTGTCGATGAATACGGCGGCTTTTCAGTCTGAAATTTTACGGGGTGGCTTTCAGATGATTCCTGCTGGTCAGCGTGAGGCGGCTTGGAGCTTTGGCTATAGTCCGTTGCAGCGTCTTTATTTTATCGAACTGCCGCAAGTGGTTAGACGGACGATTCCTTCGTTAGTCAATGAAACCATCGATATCATCAAGAATTCGGCACTGATCTCAACCATTGCGGTGACGGATTTAATGAGAATTGTACAAACGTATTCATCTACGACTTACCGGCCGATTGAGTTCTTTGTCGCGGCGGGTCTGCTGTATCTGTTGTTGACTAGCTGTATCAGTCTGTTGGGGCGCTATATTGAGTCCCGCTTAACCACTCATTAGGAGAGAATTATGGACCTAAGCTTATATGTTAGTTACTGGCCCATTCTGCTAAAGGGGTTGGGTTTTACACTGTATGTCTGTTCCATTGCGTTGCTGATCGGGTTGATCGGTGGGCTGCTACTGTATGGTTTAAATCGTCTCGGATGGCGAGTGACCTCCTTTATTTACGCTGTCTATTTGACCGTGTTTCGGGGTACGCCGTTACTGGTGCAGGTTTATTTAGTGTATTACGGTGGCCCTTTTGTGGGGTTGGACATGACCGCCGAACAGGTCGGCATTATCGGCTTAGGCCTGTATGTGGCGGCTTATTTCGCTGAAATTTATCGTTCAGGTTTTGCCAGTATTCCACCGGGACAATTGGAAGCCGCGTATGATCTTGGTTTCTCTCGCTGGCAGGTACTGATTAGAATTCAGTTACCGCAGATGCTGGGCTTGATTATTCCACCGGGGGTCAATCAGACCATTATTATGATTAAAGAATCCGCTATTTTATCGATTATTACGGTGCCAGAGCTGACCACCGCGGCGATCAGTATGGCGACACAGAGTTTTACCGTTATCGAGCCTTATCTGTTTTTAGCCGTGGTTTACTGGCTGCTTACCTTTGCTGTGTCTAAGACAGGGCGTTGGTGTGAAAACAAGGCCACTGGTTATCTTATTCGCACCTAATTTGAGAGTTCAGGAGGCATTATGTCAACAAACACGCAGCGGGCCATCAAACTGGTCGATTTAAAAAAGAGCTTTGGTGATAACCAGGTGTTGAAAGGGATCGATCTTGACGTTAATTATGGTCAGGTTGTTTGTATTATTGGTGGTTCAGGGTCGGGCAAAAGTACCATGCTGAGGTGCATCAACTTTCTAGAGCAGTATGATGGTGGCGAGGTGTTGGTGAGTGGCAAGTTGATCGGTTATAACTCGGACGCTCAAGGTAATTTGTCATCACTGCCGACACGGGTTGTACAGCAGGATCTTACTGATGTCTGTATGGTGTTTCAGCAGTTTAATCTATGGCCACATATGACGGTGTTGGAAAATGTTATGTCGCCTTTGTTACGTGTGCGCCGGTTGAGTAAGAAGGAGGCCTGCGAAAAAGCCCTAGCCGTGCTAAGCAAAGTGGGTATGGAACATAAGCAAGATGCCTATCCTGGGCAGTTATCAGGCGGCCAGCAACAGCGGGTAGCAATTGCCCGTTCGTTAGGCATGGACCCTAAAATTATGCTATTCGATGAACCCACTTCGGCATTGGATCCTGAATTGGTGGGCGAAGTGCTTAAAGTGATGCAGTCATTGGCGCAGGAAGGAATGACGATGGTGATTGTGACTCACGAGATGGGCTTTGCCGCGCAGGTATCGGATCAGGTGGTGTTTCTAGCCAATGGCCGTATTGCCGAACAAGGTGAGCCGAATCGGCTGTTTAACGAGCCACAAACAGATCAGCTAAAAAGCTTCTTAAGTACCTGGTCGGAACGTAATGGCAGCATGCTATAGGCGCATCGCTTATACAGGTTAACCGAGCCTAGGGTGTTCAATATAGGCTGCGACTTAGATGAGAGAATCTATCAGTTCAAGGGCGTCATCGTAATCAAATGACAGTAATGCCGCGGATATTTTTTGGCCAACCACCGCGTGACCCTTAGCGGTTAGCAAGATATCCAGTTGTTTGCGTTGTTGTGAGCTTATATAGGCGTGTAGGGTTAATTTCTCTTTGAGATCTAACAGTAGCTGACGCTGTGATTCGCTAATCGCGGTATCGTCAGCGGGGTTTTCTGTGGTTTGCTGGTCGCACATCAGCAGTGATAATTTTTGATAGTGACGTTGAAATAGACCGAGCAAGGCGATTGCATTGTCTTGTCGCTCCTCATCGGTGTGCAACTGTTCCTGTCTTTCTGCCAGTCGTGAGAGTTCGGTATCTCCGATGTTAAGCGTGGCCCCCTTGAGTTTATGGGCTAGTCGTTTTATTGCTGACTGATCCTGTGCGCGCAGGGCTTCCGAGAATTGCGTATCAAAGCCATCAAAGCCAGCGATGAAGCTGTTGATGCAGGTGTGCAGAATCTCTTTATCACCGTTCATCCGCATCAGCACTTGACGATGATTGATAAAACTAGGCAATCGCCAATCATTTTCCGCAGGGCTGATCGTCGTGACGCTGGAGGTGTTTGCAATGATGCCAGTAATATCGTGGCGCTGCAGAGCATTGATGAAATGTTGCAGATGAAATGGCTTGGTTAGATATTCATCCATGCCCGCGAGCTTACCTGCACTTTGATCTTCTTCCATCACCGATGCCGAGAGCGCAAAAATTAGCGGTTGTGTTATCTGCGGTAACTGTCGAATGGCCTGAGTGGTTTCTAGCCCGCTCATGCCTTCCATATGAATATCCATTAGCACAACATCAACTGGCTGTTGTCGTACTAAGGCTAAGGCTTCAGCACCGGAGCTAACCTGTTGTAGTTGAATACCTAGCGGATTGAGTAGGCCCTTGATGACATCCTGATTAAGTTGTACATCATCGACTGATAAGACTTTCAGATCTGGGTATTGCACTTTATCAGACACGTCAATACTGTTCGATGGAATGACCTTTTCGCTTAGCTCATTAAGTGCGTTGTAGAGTCGTGAAGGGGTGAGTGGTTTAGTCAGCGTGTGTATGCCCAAGTCTTGTAACGTATAGCGCAGAGACGAGGCATGGCTGGCAGACAGAAACGTCAGCGTGCTTTGCAAAATGATCGCCTTGGAACGATTGTTTTTGGCAAAGAGACTGAGAAATAACTGCTGATTTTGAGGGGTTAAATCCGTCAGTAATGCAAAGGCTTTATGCTGTTGTATCTGCGCGGCAACGCTATCAAATGCTTCAGTGAGACCCGCTGCAATGCGCAGATTGACTCCCCAATGTTCAAAATGGGTTTGAATCATGTTGCTAATGTCGCTGGATTCAGTGACTAAAATCGCCTCCAGGGGAGCGGCTATTCGAAGATCCTGTAATGCTGGGCTTTCTATCTGTTGGGTAATGGGAATGGTGACGCTGAAGGTTGAACCTTTTCCGAGTTCGCTGTGGACAGTAATATGACCACCGAGCAGCGAAACGAGACGCTTACAGATGGAGAGGCCGAGACCGGTACCGCCATAGCGCCGAGTAGTACTCTCATCGGCTTGTGTAAATTCATTAAATATTAGCGTCTGCTGTTCTGAGCTGATGCCAATACCGGTATCGCTAACATCGATATTCAGGCGGTAACTCGATGGAGTAAAGTGATCGGGCCTGAAGCTGACGTTGATGTGATCGCCAGGAGAGGAGAATTTAATCGCGTTACCCACGAGATTTGAGAGTATCTGTCCTAGCCGAAGTTGATCCGTATAAATCGACAGCGGCATGGCGGGATCAACGTTAACATTGAGGCTGAGTTGCTGCTCTTCTGCGGTGATCGCAAATAGGTCGACGGACTCCTGAATAATGTATTCCAGTAAGCAGTCAGATTGCTTGAGATCTAAGTTACCGGAGTCGATACGGGAGATATCTAAAATGTCATTGAGAATGTTTAGCAGACGTTCGGAAGCCGTGTAGGCTTTATCGGCATAGGAGAGCTGCTCGGGATCGAGAGGTGCCTGACGTAATAGACTTAGCATGCCCATCACACCGTTCATCGGGGTACGAATTTCATGACTCATGTTGGCCAAGAAACGGGATTTTGCATCGGCGAGTTGACGGACATTTTTCACTTCAGAATGTAGTTGACGGTTAGAATCTTTCAATTGCTGAGTCAGTAGCTGAACATCGGTCACATCATGATTAACGCCCACTATTTTTAGTTTATCGGGGCTGGAGTGCGTGGCAACGCCGTAGGCTTTGATCCAAATCGTTTCACCCGAAGGGCGTATGATGCGATAGGTTTCATTAAAAATAGAGCCGGTTTTAATCGCCTCAGAAAATTGCTCTTTTACGTGTTGCACATCGTTTGGATGAATCAGCTTTAGCCATTGATGAATGTGCATCGCGCCCGATTGTTTGCTTAGGCCGTGCACTTGATACATTCGCTTATCCCAGACAAATACTTGGTTATCAACCGCGTATTCCCAGATACCGATTCCCGCTGAATCGGTTGCTGCCTGGAGGCGTGCCAATACTTTCAGTTGTGATGCTTGGCTCGCTTCTAGCTTGTTGGTCAGTTGTTTCTTCTCCTCTTCAAGGGTTTGTTCATAATTCAGACTCGATTGAATGTCAGAGCTGGAGCCAAACCACCGCAAGATATTGCCATTCTCCGCAGTTAGTGCGCGGGCACGGTTATCAAACATACGATAGCGTCCTTCGCGTGAGCGGATTCGGAAACGACACTCAAAGTCTTGGCCTGATTGCAGGCAATCTTGCCAGCTATCCATCAACAAGGCTTTATCATCAGGGTGAACAAATTCATACCAGCCGCTGCCTTTTAATGCGGTACGCGGTGCGCCGGTATAGGTGGTCCAGGTTTGACTGATAAAGTCGAAGCTACCTTGTGCATCGCAGGTCCAGGTTAGCTGAGGCAGAAAATCGGCGAGATCTTTGAGGCGATTAAGTTCTTGTTGATCGGTTTTGTTGAGAAAGATTAATCGCTGATAGCGTTGTGTTAGGCGAACCAGCCATAAGAGGGCGCCGGCAGAACCGATGAGTAATATCGCCAGCACCCATAGATTGAGAAAGCGGGACTGATTGAGGGTCGCGGTCATATAGGCTGGGGGGAAGCGTCGAATAAAGATTAACTCTTCATTGAAATGTAATTGTCGGCTATCTTTGAAGTGATCACTGAAATGCTCCGCAATGATCAACTCGAGATCGCTCTGCATGTTATAGAACTTGTGATCCGTTAAGATCGAGTGTGTTAGCTCCTGGGGTAGGTAAGCATCAATTTTATGTGATTGCCCCAGCATGAAGCCCCATTCTAGGTTTTTTTGGGGGCCAATTAGCCAGTCACCGTTACCATTAATCAGCCAGCTATTGGCGCGTTCGCTAAAATGAGAGGTGATGCGATCTAATAACTCAGTCGCATCGAGGTTGATAATAATAAAGCCGTGTTCCAGTCTGAGCGCGAGTCTGAGTACTGGACGATGGGGCACTTCAAGCACCCCTTTTTCGATATTTAGCTCGAATTTAGAGATGTAATATTCCCCCGGATTCAGCTGTAAAACATCTTCTACGTAACGCTGTGCAGATTTGTTTTGCAGCTGATGATGAGGCACTTGAATAATCTCTCCATCGGATTGATTGATTCTCAACAGCTCTATCCCGGCAGATGATAGGTGTCGTAACTGACGATATTCAGGATGTGCTTTGGCGAGTGTCATCAGGCTTAAGACTTTTTCTGCGTTGCTATGTTCGGCGTTGATAATACTGGCCATCGCTGTCAGGGAGTTCAGCGCTTTTTCAAGGTTGTGTCGAAAAGAGATCACTTGCTCGGAGAGTACGTCTTGTTCCTCGTTAATGACCCGTTCCTGTATCCCTTGAGTTCGATGCGCATCAATGAGGTAAAACAGGGAGAGCAGCAAAGCAACGATCATGACCGCCGTCATTTCGGGGAGTCGATAAACAAGACGCTTAATGGTTTTTGTTTCAAACATAGAACGTTTATCCGTGTGGATCACTTGCTGAAAGATTGAGACATTAACACTGACTGCCGCTAGTAAGATAATAAATGAGTTATATTTTTATATCGAAGCCAAAAATTAAAGTGAGATTGGGCTGTTTATATCATGAGAGAAGCGGTTAATGATGAATCTCATCCATTTTTGAGGGGGTTTTCCTGTTTAATGGTATCATTGTCGATGATATGTCAGTATTAAACTCCGCTTGTAAAGGATCCAATCAGATGATGGGTTAATCCTCGATGTAAGCATAGTGAAGAGATGGACCGTAAAATGAAAGAATCATCTGAGCAAAAATCCCAGCAAATGCCGTTAGAGGCATCATCTGAATTAATTGTTGTGGGTGTCGGTGCGAGTGCCGGGGGGTTAGAAGCATTGCAGGCGATGGTGACGCACCTGCCCGTTGATACCAATATGAGTTTTATTATTGCTCAGCATCTTTCGCCATCTTATGAAAGTATGATGGTGGATCTGCTCGAGAAAGATTCCACCCTGCCTGTGAGCTCGGCAAAAGATGGCATCACACTCAAACCTAATAGCATCTACGTCTGTCCCCCTAACTATAATATTGAGTTGGGCGATAACAACACCATTAAACTGATTTCATACCCCGATGTTCGCCTGAAGCCTCGTCCGTCTGTGGATATGCTCTTTGAATCAATCGCCTTGGGCAAAGGCGAGCATGCGATCGGGATTGTCTTATCAGGCACGGGCAGCGATGGTGCGCGGGGTATTCGTGCCATTAAAGCCGAAAACGGCTTAGGAATTGTTCAAGATCCATCGAATGCGAAGTACGATGGTATGCCGAATTCCGCCATTAATACGGGAAACGTCGATCTGATTGTGCCCGCCGTTCAGATAGGCGAAGAGCTGATAAATTACCTGATGTTTCCGGGAGTTAGACGGAGTAATCAGGATGAGGCGATCCCGCAGGATGTTTATAATCAGATTATTCGGCTGTTAAAAGTCCACTGTAAGGTGGATTTCTCACTGTATAAAGATAGCACGATCATTCGGCGCATCGAGCGGCGTATGACAACCCTGAAAATCGCCACCTCAGAGAAGTACTTGGATCACCTCAATGATCATCCGGAGGAAGTGACGTTTCTGTTCAATGATATGTTGATTGGGGTAACGTCATTCTATCGTGATATTCGGGCATTCGATTTATTGCGTGAAGAGCTGACCAGCTATATTCGAAAGAAAAAGGATAAAACGCTGCGTATTTGGTCTGTCGGCTGCTCGACCGGTGAAGAACCATATACGCTGGCGATGATGGTCAGCGATATACTGGGTAAAAACCTTAAAGACTATAAAATTCAAATCTTTGCCACGGATATTGATAAAAGAGCGATCGATTATGCTCGCAACGGTATTTATCCGGAAGTCGCGATAAAGAACCTACCCAGAAATATGCAAAGCAGCTATCTGTCTGTTAACGGCGATCAGTTCGAAGTGAGTAAAGCGATTAAATCATTAGTGATTTTTTCGGTACATGATATCAATAATGATCCGCCATTTTTACGCCTCGATCTGATTACTTGCCGTAACTTGATGATCTACTTTACGGTAGAACTACAGCGACAACTGTTACCTACATTCCATTATGCCTTGAACGATAATGCATTGTTGATGCTCGGGCAGTCTGAATCGATCGGTGTGTTTCAGGAACATTATCGACCCTTGACGAAAACTGGCAAGCTCTATGAAAGTATCTATGTTGGCAAAAAATTACCCCCTGATCGAAGAACCAAGCGCCTTCAGACTGCGGATAATTATGTCGAGGTGGATATTACTGCTACACCGGTTGCGAGTAGTGGTAAAAAGCAGGTCGATACGTTTGCGCAAATCATCGTTAAGAAGTTGCAGCAACTGCTATTACCCAATGCGATTTTACTGAATGATAACTTCGATATCATCTATACCGAGGGCAAAAACCCTTTACTGGTTAGGCCCGAAGGGCTGCCGACCAACAGCATCTATAAGAACATTCATCCTCAGCTGTCTATCGATTTGCGCTCCGCTATTCATGGAATCGAGTGCGGTAAACCCGTCATGGACACCGGCTTTCAACGTCTGGTTTTAGATGGAGAAGAGGCTTGGGTCAAGTTAATACTGATTAGCGCCGTTGATAAAAGTATATCCAGTAAGCTGACAGTTATGTTCTGTCAGATAGAGAAAACCACCGACCTTCCGGTCAGCCAATATCAGGAGGGGTCGAGTGAAGAATCAAGCAAATATGTGGTGCAGGAACAGCAGCGTATATTGGCGAAAACCAAGGAACAATTACAGGATGTGATTGAAGAGCTCGAAGCATCGAATGAAGAGATGCAATCAATGAATGAAGAGTTGCAAAGTTCCAATGAAGAGTTGCAAAGCTCCAATGAAGAACTTGAAACCACGAACGAAGAACTGCAATCCACCAACGAAGAGCTACAGACGGCTTATTCAGAACTCCGTGCGGCTTACGATGATAAAGAGTTGCAACAGAAAGAGTTGTTGCAGTTACGTAATGAGTTGCAGCAGACCAACGGCTTGCTTGAAGAAGCGGAGCGTATAGGGCAAACCGGATCGTGGTTATGGGATGTCGTTAATCGCAAGATGACCTGGAGTCGGGGTAGTTATCGTATTTTTGGCTTGGATGAAAAGTTTTTCCATCCCTCTTTTGAGGCATTTATTGGTTTGGCGCATCCGGATGAACGCAGTCGTCTAGAAGATCATCTAACCGATATGTTGCGCAATAAAGAGAAACAACCTTTTATATTTAAAGCACTGAATGATAAGAAAGAAATTATCGTTATATCGCTAGAGGCGATGATCTCGTTTAACGATCTGAAGCAAGCGGTCAAGGTGATGGGGAGTATGACCGACATCACCGAGAAGGTGGTTTATGAAACCAAGACCAGTATTCATAAGGATAAAGTTAACTATATTCTTAATAGCAGTCTGAATGCGACCTATCTGTTTAATCTTGAGAGCGAGCGAGTGGAATACATCAATCCCGCCTTTAGCGATCTTCTAGGCTATCGTTTAAAAGATTTAGCTGCTTATACCGGCGATGCCTTCTTTGCGCTGTTCCACCCTGATGATCAGGTCAAAGCGCGGGAAACGTTTGCACACTTGAAGCATGGTGGTGTGGGTGATGTGCAGGCGGTTAGCTGTCGCTTTAAAATACTGAACTCCGATGATTATCTGCCACTGCATACTAATCAGACGGTGTCTGATATTGATGAGGTGACGGGACAAGTCAAACAGCTATTGATCACTTTCTTTCGTTCAGAGGCCGTTTAAATGACCCAGCCGTTGGGGGAGAGATTCATGAAACAGGTTGATGATAGTGCGCAGGCGTACTTGATGGATCATGACCCCGCCTCGTTGGAACAGTTCTTAACGCAGTTGCAACAGTCTGAACTGTTGTTAGATCAATTACCGATACCCTATCTGATTTTGGATGAAAAGCTAAACATAGTGTTTTGTACCTATGAGTTTGCCTCTCTTCTGGGATTGTCGCTAAAGAGTATTGATCCTTTTAAGCCGAGGCAAACGTTCGCCAAGTATATTAATAGTAATCTTCGCGCCTTTATTGACTGGATCGCTGATGAACATAGCATTCAGGGCTTTGAAATCCTTTTACATACATCGCTTGAGGCGCGCTTTATTGCTTTTCGCAGGACGCAATCGTTTGGGAGAAAGAAACTCTATCACCTGAAATGTGTCCCCAGTGAACAGTTTCTCCTGTTGAACTCAGAGGTGAATGTTTATAAAACGGTTTTTAATCATGTCGATAAAGCGGTCTTTATCACGGATCAGAACGGTAAAATTCAAACGGTAAATCCTAAATTTACCGAACTCTTAGGCTATGAAGCCAGAGTCGCCGTTGGCCGTCGTTTTGATTATTTGTTCGATGATAAGGGGCGTCTTGTCAGGGATGAAATTGAGATCAAATTGCTGGAACAGAATCGCTGGCGGGGCCGAGTGTCGCTCATCACTCAAAGTCAGGGGACGATGACTTTTAGCCTTAGTGTTATCCTACCGGCCGCCAATGTCGAGCAACTTGAGCGGGTTGAGCGGGTGTATATTGCCGAGAGTATTGAGGATCAACTCGACCTTGAAGACGAATTGAAAAAACGGGCAGAAACGGATGCGCTGACGCAGTTACATAATCGGACGGCATTTAATCGTTATTTTACGTCTGCGTTTACTGAGGCGCAGCGTACAGGCGATAAGTTATCTTTAATGTTTATTGATCTGGATAGTTTTAAACGTCTCAATGACAGCTATGGTCATGATAAAGGCGATATGCTGCTGAAAATGTTGAGTGAGCGTTTACTGAATTGTATCCGCTCGAGTGATTTTGTGGCTCGCTTAGGGGGGGATGAGTTTATCATCATGCTTGAAGGCGAAATGGAAGAACGTTTTTTAGCCGGTATTGCTGAGAAAATTTTGGCAGCGATCAATGCGCCGTTTCAACTCGGCGATTTGCTGTATCAGAGTTCCGTGAGTATTGGTATAGCTGCGTATCCTCAGGATGCGCTGGATGAAAGCGGTTTGTTGCGAGCCGCCGATAGCGCGATGTATGTGGCGAAGAAGAACGGCCGTAATCGGTTTCATTTTTATGATAATACCGAGTTAAAGCATGAAAATAAGGGCCCTGAAATTCGCGATGAGATAACGCAAGCATTAGCTAGCGGTGCTATAAAAGCATTCTATCAGCCGATTCATAATATAGAGACGGGTCGAGTGGTTGGCTTTGAAGCATTAGCGCGGTTGGTATTGTCTGATGATGATATTCGTCTGCCGGGCTATTTTTTGCCGCATATTCAGGGTGATGCGTTGATGCTTCAGCTGGGGATGCATATCGCGTCGTTAGTGTTTGCGATGGCGGATATCTTGGTGGCTCGAGGGTATGAGACGTATATTACGCTTAATCTATCGGCCGATCAGTTACGTTCCGTTAAGCTAATTGATCATCTAGAATTATTGACCACCAATCATCCCACTGGACGGTCACTGGTTAAAGTCGAGATCACCGAGGTGGTGTTGTTTGAAGATGATGAGCAGGTGGCTCTTAATATCGAAAAGCTGATCGGGCTGGGTCTCGACATTGTATTGGATGATTTTGGTACTGGGTACGCCTCCATTCTGGCGTTAAAGAAGTTTAACTTCTCAGCGATCAAAATCGATCGAAACTTCATAAGAGATATCCAAAATCCTAAAAGTGTGAGTTTATTAGAAGGGATGATTTCACTGTTACAAAGCCTGAGTCTTGATATCGTTTGTGAAGGCATTGAACAGGAGTCTCAGCTACAATTTTTGAGAGAGCATGGCTGCACCTTGGGACAAGGGTTTTACTATGCCAAAGCATTTCCGAAAACGAAGTTGTTAAAATATTATCGCGATCACTGTTGATGCGTCAGTTTTTCAGGAGAGACGATGTTAAATAAAAAGCCACGGATACTCATTGTTGATGATGAACCCTCAACGATTGAATTGCTTTGCGCTTTGTTAGATGCGAGTGCGGAACTGTCTATTGCGATTACGGCAGAGAAGGCCTTAGCGCTGGCTCAGGCTCAGTTGCCAGACCTTATCTTGCTGGATATCGAGTTACCTGACGGTAGTGGGTTTGATGTTTGTCAGCAATTACGTAGAGCATCCGATACGGCGCATATCCCCATCATTTTTCTGACCGCTTTTACAGATATTATGTTCGAAGCACGGGCTTTTGATGTCGGTGCAGTCGATTTTATTACCAAACCAGCCAGCCCGTTTCGTGTCATTATGAGGGCGAATGCCCATCTTAAAGAAGAGCTGAAAATATCCAGAGATCATATACGTCAGATTGCCCAGGGTATTATGCCTCCGCAGTCTGAGTGATAGATTAATCCAAGTGTCTGAGAAACCCTGTTTGCGTTAGGGAGTTAGGATTCGAGCGACGCCTCTTGGTTTATGTGATGCCTGACCGATATCGGTGTTAATCCTTTGCACGGTGTCAATTATGTTTCGGATACCCTGAGTTTGGCATTAATAAAATCTCGGTGTGATACATGAATAAGGTCGGCTATGCGGCGAATCACGTGCTCTTCGTAATGATGTAGTTCACCGTCGGCATAAGCGACCCGCCAGAGGTTCTCGATGAGCGTTACTTTTTCGTCAGGCTTACACAGCTCATTGATCTGTGAAGTGAAACGAAAGTAATCGGTGGCATCATGCTGCGCTTTTTCGGCCTGAGTGAGTAGTGCTTGCGCGGTGGCTTGATTGAGTGAAAAGGTATTTTTTAATACATCTATCAGGGTATCGTTTTCTTCGGGTTTGCGTTCATAATCAGAGATTAGCACTTCAACCATCAAGGCCGCCGAGGCCAGTGAAAGCAGGGCTTGTGGATTTTCATCGGCATCCGTTTCGGGTAAAAAGGCTGCCAGAAAGGATTTTAGCTTGGCTATCATTATCATTTCTCCAGTACCGCCAGTAGACAAACAATCGTCGGTATAAGTTCCGGTATACGTTGTTATATCATGACCGATGGTTATCAGTTCAATTGTTCGTATCCGTTAAAGCATTTTTGACAAAATTTAGCTGCCATGGCAGTATTTTATTTTCTTTTAGCTGCCTAGGCAGTTAAATGACGTTTATCAGAGCATATCTCATGATCCATTTTAACGAAGACAATGTGCCTACACGGCTGAGCATTGCGCATCTTATTTTTCTCTTGAATCAGCACAAAGACAGATTATTGGAGAAATACCTTAAGCCGTTCAATATCACTGGGCCTCAGTTTCGGGTGATGCGATTGATTATGGTCGAGGGTATCGAGACCCCCTCAGAATTAACTCGATTACTGTCGATTGATAGTGGTGCGATGACGCGAATGCTAGATCGGCTCGAGCAGCGCAATATTTTGGTCCGTGAGCGCTGTCCCCATGATCGTCGGCAGGTGCGCCTAAAACCGACAGCAGAAGGGCTTGCATTGAGCGATCAGGTACAGGGTCTCGCCGCAGATTTACTGAATGAGCTGACCGCTGAACTCAGTCACGATGAATTAAATGAGCTAGATCGGCTAGTCCGTAAAATGTTGGTGCCGACGGGCCTATTAGACGAGCCTAAGCAGCAGACAAACCTGAATCAAGAAGAGTGCGGAAGTCAGTCATGAATGACAGTAATGCTCCGGTCGAAAGTCGGCCAGCTTCAGCTAAACGTAGTCGCCTGATCTTACTGAGCGGCTTATTTTTTATTGTGCTTATTATCGGTGTCTCGGTGTTTGCCTATGAACACCTTTATGGTCGTTTTTACGAAGCGACGGAGGATGCCTATGTCGATGGTAATCGGGTGCAGATTGGCTCGGGTATTAACGGCACAGTGATTCGTATTAATGCGGATGACGGCGATTATGTTGAACAGGGGCAGGTGTTAGTTGAGTTGGATCCGAGTGATACGGCTATTGCGCTTGCTGCAGCGCAGGCCGATCTGGCGGCGACGGTACGAGAAGTGCGAGGCTTGTTTTCCAGCGTGGCTAACCACCGCGCTCAATTAGCCACCCGTCAACTCGAACGGCAGCAGGCTTATAGTGATTTTAATCGTCGGGATAAGCTGGCAGCGGCGGGCGTGTTGTCGCAAGAAGCAATGTCTCATTCTCGGGATGCATTGGGTCAAACGGAGAATGCACTCATTATTGCGCGTCAGCAGCTGTCGAGGTCGCAAGCGCTGGTGGAGGGGACTAGCCTCGAGACGCATCCACAAGTACAAGCGGCCCGCGCGAAATTGCATCAAGCCTATATTAATCATGCGCGTACCCATCTGTTGGCGCCGGTGAGCGGTTATGTGGCACAACGGCGTGTTCAGCCGGGGGCGCGAGTGGCGGCAGGGCAGGCATTGATGGCGGTGATACCATTGCATCAAGTATGGATTGAAGCGAACTTTAAAGAGACGCAAATGCGGCAGATGCAGATTGGTCAGGCGGTGGATATTACGGCTGATCTGTATGGCAGTGATGTGCATTATCAAGGACACATTGAAAGTTTAGGCGTGGGCACGGGCGGTGCTTTTGCGTTGCTGCCGGCACAGAATGCCAGCGGTAACTGGATTAAAATTGTTCAGCGGGTACCGGTACGAATCGGTTTACAGCCAGAGGCGTTGCAGACGCACCCATTACGTTTAGGCATGTCGACCAGGGTTGAAGTCGATCTGCATCAGCAGGATGGAGATGTGTTGGCGCGTCGGGCAGACCCTACTGCGCGCTACACGACCGATATCTATGACAACCTGCTACAAGAAGCCGATCAACTTGCGACGCAATTGATTCAGGCGAATAGTACGGCATCGATAGAACATAGTAGCGCGGTATCGCAGATCCAATGAGTGCGATCAGATTTGTGCCAGCCAATTTGGTACTCGCTACGATTGGTTTAGCGTTGGCGACCTTTATGCAGGTGTTAGATACTACGATTGCCAATGTTGCACTGACATCGATCACAGGGAATCTCGGGGCCAGCAGTGAGCAGGGCACTTGGGTGATTACCTCGTTTGCCGTCTGTAATGCGATTGCATTGCCGTTAACCGGTTGGATGGCACGTCGTGTTGGCGAAGTGCGTTTGTTCATTGGTTCGGTTTGTCTCTTTATGTTCACCTCTTTTTTGTGTGGTATCGCCACGTCTCTGCCGGAGTTAGTGTTCTTTCGTGCGCTACAGGGGTTTGTTGCCGGGCCACTTTATCCCATCGCGCAGACGTTACTGATTGCCATCTATCCTGCGGCACGGCGCGGTATGGCATTGTCGCTGTTAGCCATGGTTGCGGTGGTGGCTCCGATTCTGGGGCCTATTTCTGGAGGCTGGTTAACCGATAATTATTCTTGGCCGTGGATCTTCTTTATCAATTTGCCTATCGGTCTATTTGCGGCGCTGGTGGTTTGGTCGCAGTTACGCAATCGGCCGGAAGAGACTGAACAGAAGCCGATCGATTATGTTGGGCTTGCCCTGCTGGTGTTAGGTGTGGGTCTACTGCAGGTGGTGCTCGATAAGGGTAATGATCTCGACTGGTTTGAATCAGAATTTATTATCTACAGTGCGGCGATCGCGGTCATTGCGTTAATGGCGATGCTAATCTGGGAGATGACCGAGGAACACCCCGTGATTAACTTGAGGCTGTTCAAGCATCGTAACTTTACCTTTGGCACGATTGTGTTGGTGCTGGGCTATTCCGCCTTTTTTGGGCTCAACTTGCTGTTACCGGTGTGGCTACAAACACGTATGGGTTATACCGCGGTTTGGGCGGGGTTGGCCGCAGCGCCGATCGGTATCGTGCCGGTGATACTCTCGCCCATCGTAGGGCGGTTTGGCTATAAAGTGGATATGCGATTACTCACCAGCCTTGCGTTTCTCGCCATGGCGCTATCCAGTTTTGGCCGGGCCGAGTTCACCTTAGGGGTGGATTATTATCATATCGCGATGATTCAGTTAGCCATGGGGTTAGGTGTGGCGCTGTTCTTTATGCCTGCGACGACTATCTTACTGTCGAGCTTATCGCCTCGAGAGATTGCTGATGGTTCCGGCTTGGCGACATTTTTACGTGTGCTTGGCGGTAGCTTTGCTTCATCGTTGACCACTTGGTGGTGGCATCGTCAGGCCGCGGTGGAGCATGCACGGCTGACTGAGCATATCACTCCATACAGTGCTGCAACGCAACACTATCTGGATCAACTAGGTGGGCCGACATTGCAGCATTACGGACGTCTTGAAGAGTTACTCGAGTCGCAGGCGTATATGATCTCGACGGTTGATTATTTTGCCTTGCTGGGATGGATCTTCTTGGCGCTCATGGCGGCGGTTTGGTTTGCTAAACCGCCGTTTCTATCCGCCGTTTCTATCCGCCGCTAAGGGACGTTAATGAAGTAAATTAAGCGGTGAGTCTGCGAGCTTGACGGGCGGCATACAACACCGCTTTAAGCCTTTTCTTCGCCGCGATAGGCGTAGGTGTTATTGAAGCAGTAAATCATCCACTCACCAGCTGAAATGGGTTCATATTTAGGGGGAGTCCCTGGTAAACTGCAGTTTTCTAAACAGCTAACGTCGGTGTCAAAGTCGGGTTCGACAAAAAAAGGCATGGAGTAGCGTTCGCGGCCACTCGGGCTAAATACGCGGTGCGGCGTCGATTTATAACGATCGTTGCTCCAACGCGCCATCATATTGCCGATATTAATAACAAAAGCACCATCGATGGGCGGTGCATCAATCCAGTTACCGTTGCTGTCTTGTACTTGCAAACCACCGGTTTCATCCTGCCAGAGAATCGTAATGCAGCCATAATCGGTATGCGCTCCTGCGCCGATATGCGGTGCGCCATCCGTGGATACTTCGGGATAGTGAATAAAGCGCAAGACACTCAATGGATGTTCAAACTTATCCTCAAAGAAGGCTTTATCGATGCCTAAAGCCATCGCCAGTGCGCTGAGGATGGTTTTGCCTAAGGCTAGCATATCCCAATAATGACGTTCCATTTTTTGCTGGAAATCCGGCGGCGTGAGAGGATATTGATTCGGTCCGTAAAGTGGCCGCTCTGAGCCAATCAGGGGGTGATCGGCGGGAAGGTTTAACGCCATATCGAAGGTTTCTTTGATATCACTCGGGTGATGCGGATCGAGTTGTTCTGCCTTCATGCGGCCATAACCACGATGATTGCTTGAGCGAGTGATATCAATGGTTAATTTTTCGGCTTCAGGAAGGGCAAAAAAAGCGGCCGACAGGGCGCGCATCTCATCGATACGGGCCTGACTAATGGGGTGTCCCTGAATATAGAAAAAGCCACTTTCTCGGCAGGCGGTATCGATTGCATGAGCGACCTTCAGTTGTTCCGCTTTATCGTCGGAATAGAAGCTCGAAATATTGATCAGAGGAATGTTCATAGCAGTATCGGTCATTAGTGAAAGGAGACTGACCACCATCGGTGATAGTGGTCATAGGGTAGCGGGTTTACTGCGGAATATCAGACTCAATGCCTTCGACATACCAGTTCATTTTTTCCAGCTCTGCGTAAGTCATACGCGCACCTTCCGGCACCATTAACTGACCGGCTTTGTTTTTAATCGGACCGGCAAAGGGGTAAACACTGCCATCTTTAATGCCCGCAATTAATTCTTCTGCGTGAGCGATTACATCGCCAGGGATGCTTTCATTGAAGCTTGGAATCACGATAGCCCCCTCTTTCATCCCTTCGACATTCGCTTTGGGTTTCCAAGTATCGTTCATGACCGCATTAACGGTATTGATATAGTGAGGGCCCCACTCATCAACAACCGATAGCAGGTGCGCCTTAGGGCCGAATGATGACATATCCGATGCCTGACCAACGGCATAGGCGCCACGGCGTTCTGCTGCTTGCATCGCGGCGGGGCTATCGGTGTGTTGGAGAATAACATCGACACCCTGATCCATCATCGCATTGGCGGCATCGGCTTCTTTACCTGGATCAAACCAGCTATTCACCCAGATGATTTTTAATTCGGCGTCTGGATTATATTTATTGAGAGACAACTGCACCGCATTGATATCACGAATGACTTCAGGGATAGGGAATGAGGCGATATAGCCTATTTTGTTACTTTTGGTGACTTGTGAAGCGACATAGCCGGCTACGTAACGACCTTCGAACGTGGTGGAGATATAGGTGCCGACATTTTTCGCCATTTTGTAGCCGGTTGCGTGTTCAAATACCACATTAGGAAACTGTTTAGCGACCTTCAGAGTGGGGTTCATGAAGCCAAACGAGGTCGTGAAGATGAGTTCGTGTCCTGTTTTGGCGAGGTTATAAATGACTCGCTGAGCATCAGCACCTTCGGCCACGTTTTCAACGTAGGTGGTTTTAACCTTGTCTCCAAATTCGGCTTCCACAGATAAGCGCCCTTGATCATGCTGATAAGACCAACCGTGATCACCAATCGGGCCGACATAAACAAAGCCGACTTTGAGCGGATCAGCGGCTTGCACAGAAAGCGATAAGGCGGTCATGCATACACCGGCGGTAAGCCCGGCAACCAGTTTATTAAATTGACGACGTTTCATGCGTCCTTCTCCTGTTGAGACATTGATTAGCGACAGGCTAAAAAGTTGACCGGTGGGTCAGCTATGGTTATATAAGCAAAAATCCGACCAACTCAATATTATCGCCGTTAACGTGGTGAATTCCGTATCATCGGGTTGATAGTAGATCATTAGTAAGCCATTCCGAACGGCTGTCATTACGTTTAGTTGCTCCTAAATAGTGCGTAACGCTTAAACTATTGTAGCGGTTTTCATAAAACAGGGCGTTGCTCTGTTCTAGCCTTTGGCGTAAAAGGGTTTTCCTAGCGACATGGGCGCCACCAATCGGCTTCGAGTTTGATTGCTTGAGAGTATGACGAGCACCACAACGGTGGCTAAATACGGCAATATGGCCAGTAGATTAGGCGATACGGCAAAGCCAAGCCCTTGAAAGACTAAGTGTAGAATACTGGCTAAGCCAAACAACCAGGCACCCAGCAGTACGCGGCCTACTTTCCAGCTCGCAAAGACAACCAGGGCTAACGCAATCCAGCCGCGTCCAGCGGACATATTTTCAGCCCACAGCGGAGTATAGGCCAAGGATAGATAGCCGCCGGCTAATCCCGCCATAGCGCCGCCAAAAATAATCGCCAGATAGCGGGTTTTCATGACCGGTAAACCAATCGCATTGGCGGCATGAGGGTTTTCGCCGACGGCTTTAAGTATTAGCCCCGGGCGAGACGTGTTAATAAACCAATAGACCGCCCCAAACAAGAGGAAGGAGAGGTAGACGACAAGGTCCTGACCAAACAGCATCCGCCCAACAATGGGTAGATCGGTGAGGCCTGCAATAAACACAGGATCGAGTCCGGTAATCGGTTTACCCACAAAATCACTGCCAATAAAGGCGGATAGGCCGGTACCGAATATGGTCAGTGCTAGCCCAGAAGCAACCTGATTGGCACTCAGTTCCATGGTGATTAAGCCGAAGATGAGTGACATCAACACGCCGGCTAGCATCGCCAGTAGGAACCCCAGTAACAGGCTGCCGGTGGTTAAGGCGACAATAAAGCCGATCACAGCGCCCATCAACATCATGCCTTCTTGTCCTAAGTTGAGCACGCCGCTTTTTTCGCATACCAGTTCACCCAAGGCGACAATCAATAGCGGCGTACCCGTGCGGATCATGGCGTAGAGTATGTTGGTAATTAGATCGATATCCATGGTCTTATCCTTGAGTCTCAGACGCTAATGTTGATAAGCGAGGCGATGTGGTTATTTTCTTGGGCTTCAGGCGGATACGGAAAGAGATCAGCACATCACAGGCCAATAAGTAGAATAGCAACATGCCTTGAAACAGACCGGTGAGGGCCAGCGGTAAGCCTAGGCTAATTTGCGCCATTTCACCGCCCATATATAGCAGCGCCATTAATAAGCTCGCCAGTAAAATCCCCAGCGGATGAAGGCGACCTAGAAAAGCCACAATAATCGCGGCGTAACCGTAACCGGGTGAGATTTGTGGAATTAACTGACCTATCGGGCCGGCGACTTCGCCCACGCCAGCGAGACCTGCTAAGCCACCACTGAGTAATAGCGCAAAATAGGTGAGACGCTTCTCTTTGAAGCCTGATAGACGGGCGGCACCCGTATCCATGCCCATGACTTTAATTTGAAAGCCATAAAAACTGCGACTCATTAATACCCACACCGCCACAACGGCGAATAAGGCGAGCGCCATACCAAAATGTACCCGCGTATTGTCAATTAATATGGGCAGTAATGCGGCATCACCAAACAGGGCTGATTCGGGGAAGTTATAGCCATCAGGGTCTTTGAGCGGCCCATGCACGGCCCATAGGAGAATATTTAAGGCGATATAGTTCATCATGATGGTGGTGAGTATTTCATTGGTGTTGAAACGAACTTTCAACAGCGCGGCAATTCCCGACCAGCACATCCCGCCAAGGACGCCCGCGATGAGCACTAGAGGCAATACCCAGAACGCCTCGACCTCAATGAACTGTAACGCCATATAGCTCCCGAATAAGCCACCCATTAATAGCTGACCTTCGGCGCCGATATTCCATATTTTCGCTTTGAAGACCACCGACAGGCCTATCGCACAGAGCAGAATAGGGGCGGTTTTAACGCACAGTTCAGCCAGACCATGGGTGTCTGAGATGGGTACGTAGAGAATGGTGATCAGCGCTTCGACAGGATCAACGCCCAGCAGCGTGAAGAGGATCAAACCGGTTAACATGGTTAGCAGCGCGGCTAATACCGGTGATAGATAAGCCATTGTGCTGGAGCGTTCACCGCGCGGTTCCAGTTTAATCATGAGTTGACCCTCTCGTTGCTGTTGGATGGGCTAAAGTCGCCTGCCATCATTCTGCCTAACTGCTCGATGGAGGATTCAGGCGTTGGTTTTATGGGGGACAGTGCGCCATCACAGATGGCACCGATACGATCCGAAATGAGGAACAGCTCATCGATATCCTCAGACACCACCAGAATGGCCGCGCCTTGATCGCGCAATTGAATCAGTGCTTTATGAATCGCCGTGGCGGCACCGATATCAACGCCCCATGTTGGATGGGCGGCGATCAGAATGCGAGGGTTTTGCATGATCTCCCGTCCGATAATGAATTTTTGTAGATTGCCGCCGGATAAACTGTCGGCTTGCGCCTGACGTCCCGCTGTTTTGACCTTATATTGCGCGATAATGTTATCGGCAAACGTTTCTGCTTTTTGCCATGCCACCATGCCTTTGCTAACCATACCGGTGAGAAACCCTGTGAGCAGCGCGTTTTCAGTCAGGCTCATTTCCGGAACCGCACCACGTCCTAGACGCTCTTCTGGCACAAAGGCGAGACCCCATTGGCGGCGCTGATCGGGCGGCTGAGTACCCATCGGTGTTTGAGCAAAGGTAATCGTACGCTCATCCTGACACGGAAGTTCTCCACTCAGGCTGGCGAGTAACTCCTCTTGACCATTGCCCGCGACACCGGCAATGCCGACAATTTCACCGGCATTAACCGTTAGGTTGATATGCTTGAGGTCAACCCCGAAAGGGTCGGGGCTAGCACGGTTGAGATCGATGATCTTGAGTAAGGGCGTGCTACCCTGTCTTTTCGGGTAGGTGGTGCTGATAGGCGTGTCATCACCCACCATCAGCCTAGCCATACTGGTGGTATCCTCATCGGCGGGTATGCATTCCCCCGAGACTTGGCCGGCCCGTAACACGGTCGCTTTATGGCACAGGGCTTTGACTTCGTTGAGTTTATGGCTGATAAAAAGAATTGAACAGCCTTCATTGGCGAGTTGTCGTAGAGTAATGAAGAGGGTATCGACCTCTTGTGGTGTCAACACCGATGTCGGTTCATCAAGGATGAGTAATTGAATGTCTTGCACTAGGCAGCGGACGATTTCAACTCGTTGACGCTCACCCACGGAGAGCGTGTGTATCTCGCGGTCAGGGTTGATCGCCATACCGTATTTTTCTGACACCGCGCGAATCTTTTCAGCCAAGGCATTTAGTTCACCGGCTTCATTGCCGAGTGCTAGAGCGATGTTTTCGGTAACGGTTAGGGTTTCAAACAGGGAAAAGTGTTGAAAGACCATACCGATTCCTAGCTGACGCGCATGCGCTGGGTCTTTGACCTCAATCGGTAAACCATCCCAGAGAATCTCGCCTTGATCGGGTTTAACTAAGCCGTAAATAACTTTCATCAGGGTGCTTTTACCCGCACCATTCTCACCTAGCAGCGCATGAATCTCGGCGGCAGCGATATCTAGATGGATATCATCATTGGCTAGGCAGCCGGGATATTGTTTACTGATGCCGCGTAACGTTAGTCGCGGAGGGAGTGTGTGCTGCACGCTGGCTACCTCGCCTCTATAGAGAGCTAAAAGAAAACTATACTCAAACGGGATGCTCGAGTCGCCTATGACTGAAACAAAAGCAAAAAGCTGGCCAATCGGTCAAAAAATATTAGATTATTCAGCTTGACGTAGTTAGTGGCGCATCCTCATGGGCAGTATTAGCCGATAGAAGAGTAGAACAGGGAGCGATGATAATGCGTCAAGCGATGATCGCACCAGATTAACTCGCCGTTGAAATTAGCGCGCACTCTCATGATGCGTTAGTGATTTTAACTGAGCCATTGGTTTGTAAGCAATCTAGGCTTGGCGATTTTAGTTGGCGGCGGTGATGCCGCAGCCTTTCAGAATAATGTGTGTGAGGGTGCTGATCGCCTGCTCGTAGTCACGGTTATCGAGTTGTTGTTTGCCTAGTGCGGAAGATACTTGCAGGGCAAAGTCAGCATAGTGCTGTGTACTCGACCAGAGAAGAAAAATAAGATGACTTGGGGCAATCTCTTTATCGAGCTTACCCTGTTGTTGCCATTGCTCGAAAACCGCCGTGCGAGATCGAAACCAAGCTTCATACCCTTCACTAAAATAGTCGTTTAAATTAGCGCCACCGCTAATAATCTCACTCGCAAAGATGCGCGAAGCTAATGGGTGATCCCTAGAAAACTCGATCTTTTTTCGCAGATAATAGGTGAGGCTTTCGATTGCGTCATCTTCGGGCTTCAGGTGGCTGAGTGTGCCATCCCATAGATCAATAATATCGCTGAGGACGGCAAAATAAAGCCCCAGTTTATTTTTAAAATAGTAATGGATATTGGCTTTCGGCAAGTTGGCTCGTACAGCGATCTCTCTAATACTGGCCCCTTTATATCCACAGGCGGCAAACTCATGCTCTGCTGCCGCTAGAATCCGTTGCTCGTTTTGCTGACGAATGCGGCCTGCGGGCTTTTCGCCGGTGTGTGAATTGATGTCTAACGGCATGACAGGGTCTCAGGTAACAAAGTGATGGCGAATTATAGCGTAAAAAAAACATCCGTCAGGCGAGCGGCGGCTATTTTATTGCGTATTGACTGTATTCCTGGCTGTGATTGAGGTGAATGAAGGGTAGGGCGGTGTTAAAAACGCCTCAGATGACGCTATGCTGTCTCATAATTGAAGTAACATGACGCGAGGGTGATCTTTTTTATACGGTCGATATACAGTTATGATATCGTTTCACTGAAACTTTACAGTTGGGGTCAAGAGCTTAATGACACAGGATTTTCTGACCACGCCGGCAAAAATATTGATTACTGGGGTGGATGGCCAGATTGGCTATTTTTTAAATCAGGCAGCACAGGCAGACCCTTTTTTCTCCGTGGTTGCCTTTACGGATGCCAAGCTGGATATCAGTCATCGTGCGCAGGTGCAAAAACAGCTAGATGAACATCAGCCCGATTATGTCATTAATACCACCGGTTTTAATGCGGTTGACCGAGCAGAAGCCTCTGCGGAACGTTGTTTTGCGTTAAATCGTGATGCGGTGGAAAATTTGGCGTTAGCCTGTGGTGATTTGTCGATCCCGCTGATTCATCTATCATCTGATTATGTTTTTGATGGTCACTATGCCAGCGGCTACACCGAAGATGATCAAGCGCACCCGCTTGGACTCTATGGCGAGAGTAAGTGGCAGGGTGAAGAGTTGTTACGGACGGCATTGCCACAGCATGTGATTCTTCGGGTGAGTTGGGTGTTCAGTACCATCGGTGATAATTTTATGCGCCGTGCACTGCTACAAGCTAGACAAGAAGAGGAAATATCCGCCGCGGATGATCGGCGCGGCTGCCCCACCTCCGCCAACGATATTGCTCGAGTCATTATCGCGATTTTGAAGCAGTTACATAATGGCGCAGAAAACTGGGGCACTTATCACTATTGCTGTGCCGAGGTAACCACCCGTTATGGCTTTACTGAGGCGGTTTTAGCCGCCGCAGGGCAATATGAGAAGCTTAAGGTCGATAAGCTGATTCCGATTAGTTCATCAGATATGGGTAGCGATGCTGAGCGTCCGGCCTCTTCTGTGTTGGTGTGTAGTAAACTATTGAATCATTTTGGGATTCGACAGCGCCCTTGGCGAAGTCAGCTAGTGGCGATGATTCGCGAACAGTATCAAAACGAAGAGATTAGTCATATTTCGGCTTAGTTTCACCAAGGGAGGTTAACACCCTCCCTCTTGAACATGAGATTAGAGCCAAGGTAAGGCCGAGTGCTTGAATGCCACCCAGACGATATATGCCACACATGTCAGTGCCATCAGCAGTGCTAAGAGCCTGATGTTGCGAGTTTTCCCTCTCTTTAGGGCAATAGTGCCTAACACAATATAAGCGATCAGTCCGAGCAGTTTGGCCGTAAGCCAGTCATGTGTAAAGGGATATTGATTGATGCTAACGGTCAATGCAATGGCGCTTAGTAGCAACAGAGTATCGATAATATGCGGTACAATTTTGACCCAGCGGCGTTGTAGTTTTTCCGGCGTCGTCAGCATCCAAAAGCCGCGCAGGCTGAAAAGTAAGATACTCAAGACGGCAAAGGTGATGTGCGTATGTTTCAGTGCTAAATACATTCGTTAGAGACTCGTTTAGAATAGAGGGTATAACCGATAAAATTGGTCGGGTATATTTTTGCCGAAAAAACTTTGAGATACTAGCCCGAAAATGATTCAGAAGCATAAAAATACGGTGAATAGACTGGTTGATCGCTTTGGTCGACAGGTGGATTATATTCGTCTATCGGTGACTGATCGTTGTGATTTTCGCTGCGTCTACTGCATGGCTGAAGAGATGGAGTTTCTGCCTCGCAGTGAAGTCCTATCGCTGGAAGAGCTCTATCTGGTTGCGCGAGCTTTCGTTGAGTTAGGCGTGAATAAAATTCGTCTCACTGGCGGTGAGCCGCTGGTGCGGCGTGGCATTCTTAAGTTGATTGAGCAGTTAGGGCAGCTCCCCGTCGAGCTATTGATTACCACGAATGGCTCTCAGTTAGCGGGCATGGCCACCGACCTGAAACGCTTAGGCGTGGATCGTCTGAATATTAGTCTAGATAGTTTGCAAGAGGATAAGTTTAAACGGCTGACCCGTACCGGGCGTTTGCATCAGGTATTGGCGGGCATTGATGCGGCAATTGCCGCAGGCTTTCAGCGGATTAAGCTGAATGCGGTGGTGCTGAAGGGCCGCAATGATGATGAGGTATTAGATCTAATTCGTTTTGCTCGAGATAAAGGCGTCGATATTACCTTTATTGAAGAGATGCCGCTGGGCGCGATTACCGAACACGATCGTGCAGAAGCTTACTGCTCTAGTGATGAACTATTAGCCTTGATCAAACCTAGCTATCCGTTACTCGATTGTACTGAGAAAACCGGTGGTCCATCGCGTTATTACCGGATGGCTGATAGTGATAGTCGAGTGGGCTTTATCTCACCCCATAGTCATAACTTTTGCAGTGAATGCAATCGAGTGCGGATGACAGTGGAGGGACGTTTACTGCTCTGCTTAGGCAACGAACATTCGATGGATCTGCGTCAGGTGCTGCGAGAGCATCCCGGCAATATTGAACGGCTAAAACAGCAACTGATATCTGCGATGGACCTGAAACCCGAGCAACATCATTTCGATTTGGATGATCAGCAGCCACAGATTGTCCGCTTCATGAATATGACTGGCGGCTAATATCGGGGATTTAAGCTAAAGAATCGTTATTGTTCGCTGAAATTATTCCTATCTCCCTGTAAAATACCCGCCTCGATATTTTCAATGCCCAGGAGGCAGAATGCCAGTCAGCCCTAGCAATGATCCATTTCAGAACATTCGACCCTATCATGACCGTGAGGTCAGTGATGTTCTGAACCGGCTGATACATGATGAAGAGCTTATCTCGGTGTTAACCCGTTATCAGTTTCCACAGCTGGCATCGTTGTTCGGTTGGTTGTTGAAGCCTGCTGTGCGTATCTTTCTGGCACAAAAAACCGGCGATATCGAAACCATTCAAGGGTTTCAGACGCTGATTGCCGGTTATATGACGAAGATGATTGGGCGTACCACAAGCCGTCTCTCCTGTAGTGGTATCGATGCACTATCAACCGATGAGGCCTATTTGTTTGTCTCTAATCATCGCGATATCGCTATGGATCCTGCCTTTATTAACTGGGCGCTGTATCAGCATGGCTTCGATACACTGCGTATCGCCATTGGCGATAATCTTTTACGTAAGCCCTATGTCTCTGATTTAATGCGCTTGAATAAAAGCTTTATTGTCAATCGCTCAGCCAAAGGGCGAGAAGTGCTTACCGCTTTGAGTCAGTTATCCGCTTACATCGATCATTCGTTAGTTCAGGATGAAGCGAGTATTTGGATTGCACAGCGGGAAGGGCGAGCCAAAGATGGTAATGATTTTACCGATCCGGCTATTTTAAAAATGTTCTACATGGCGCATCGTAAACAGCGTAGCTTTGCTGAATTTATCGCGCGAGTAAAAATCGTGCCGGTATCGATCTCCTATGAGTATGATCCCTGCGATCGGGCTAAAGCGCTGGAGCTTGATTCTAAGCAGCAGGGAGGCGCCTACGAGAAGTCTCAGTTTGAAGATATCGAGAGCATTGTTGCCGGCATTAACGGTAACAAGGGTCACGTACATGTGGCCTTTGGTCAAGTGATTGCCCCGATGGATACGCCTGAAGAACTGGCTGCGGAAATCGATCGACAGATTATGGCAAACTATCACCTGCATCCCTCTAATTTATTGGCCGCGGGAATTGAGTCGGATGACATCGATGCCACGCAAAAGGCCGAATTTGCGGCGCGCTTTGAGGGCTTATCGGCTTCGACGGCAGATATCTTGAAGCAGATGTACGCCAATCCCGTTTTGAATAAGCAGCGCTATCAGGAGGCGGTATGAGCCGGCTAACGCATCTGGATGAGCAGGGTAACGCGAATATGGTTGATGTGTCGGCTAAGGCCGTCACCCATAGAGAAGCGACGGCACAGGCGGTGGTGAGCATGCAGCCAGAAACGTTGCGCATGATCACGGCAGGAGAGCATAAAAAGGGCGATGTATTAACCGTCGCGAGGATCGCTGGCATTCAGGCGGCTAAGCGATGTGCGGATCTGATTCCATTGTGTCACCCATTGATGTTGAGTAAAGTTTCGCTTGAACTGCTGCCGCAAGCTGATTCTGATTCGGTATTGATTTTAGCGACCTGTAAGTTGGCGGGTCAGACCGGTGTTGAGATGGAGGCGCTGACGGCCGCTTCCGTGGCGGCGTTGACGATTTATGATATGTGCAAAGCGGTTGATAAAGGGATGATTATCTCTGAGATCCAATTGTTAGAAAAGAAAGGTGGTAAAACGGGACACTGGAAAGTGACCCCTTAAGGCCGCGATTAATTGATTCTCATACCGGAAAGGATAGTGACTAGGCGATGATCAGGCAACCTACTCTGTTTTTGTATCTGCGAGCAACGCTGTTTTATATCGGTTTTTATCCGGTAACAATACTGTTTGCTGCGTTTTGTTTGCTGGTGGGCTGGGCATTGCCCTTTCGCCCTCGGTTTAAGCTGTTTACCTTGATGAACTATTTCAGTATGGCTTGGCTGTATCTGTGTTGCGGCGTTAAATATCGTATTGAAGGTCGCGAAAACTTACCACAAGGGCAGGCATACGTGGTGGTGGCTAATCATTCGAGTGAGTGGGAAACACTGTTCTTGCAAACCTTGATTCGTCCGCAGAGCACGGTGTTAAAACAGGAGTTATTAAAAATACCGTTCTTCGGTTGGGCGTTGGCGATGCTGAAGCCAATCGCGTTGGATCGAAGTAAGCGCCGAGGCGCGTTAAAGCAACTGCTAACGCAAGGTAAAGCGCGCCTAGAAGACGGAATTAATGTGGTGATCTTCCCGCAGGGCACGCGCGTTGCAACGGGTAAGCTGGGTAAGTTTAATAAGGGCGGCGCGATGCTGGCCGCGAGTGCGCAAGTGCCGGTTGTACCGTTGGCGCATGATGCGGGTTTATTCTGGCCGGGTAAGAGCTACGTTAAATACCCCGGTACGGTGACGGTGCGAATCGGGACGGCGGTTGCCTCGGTGGAGCGGAGCATCGATGAGATTCACAGTGAGTCGATTGGCTGGCTAGAAGCACAGATGCATGCGATGCATCTGATTGATGATTAACGCCGGCACGCTTAACTAAATAATAAAAAACCCGCTCATGTAAATGGCGGGTTTTTTTATTGTCTTGTTTTTAAGGCGCTGGCTTAGTCAGTGAATTTTTGGAACACCAGTGTCGAATTGGTGCCGCCGAAGCCAAAGCTGTTAGACATAACACGTTGCAGATCAACATTGTCTTTACGTTCAGTGACAACAGGTAGGCCTTCAGCCGCAGGATCTAGGTCATCGATATTAGCCGATGCGCAGATGAAGTTGTTTTCCATCATCAGTAAGCTATAGATCGCTTCTTGAACACCAGTAGCACCCAGAGAGTGACCTGTGAGAGACTTAGTCGAGCTAACCGGCGGCATCTCAGAGCCGAAGGTTTCTTTCATCGCCTTCAGTTCTTGAATATCGCCAGCCGGCGTTGATGTGCCGTGGGAGTTAATGTAGTCGATGTTGCCATCAACGGTGCCCATCGCTTGTTTCATGCAACGCACGGCCCCTTCGCCGGAAGGTGCAACCATGTCGTAACCATCAGAAGTAGCGCCGTAGCCAACCAGTTCGCCGTAAATTTTAGCGCCACGGGCTTTCGCGTGTTCTAGTTCTTCTAATACCAGCATACCGCCACCGCCAGCGATGACGAAACCGTCACGGTTGGCATCGTAGGCGCGAGACGCTTTTTCTGGGGTCTCGTTATATTTGCTAGACAGGGCACCCATCGCATCAAACATCATGCTGAGTGACCAGTGCAGTTCTTCACCGCCGCCAGCAAAGACGATATCTTGTTTGTTTAGCTGAATCTGTTCCATCGCGTTGCCGATACAGTGGGCGCTAGTGGCGCAGGCAGAAGTGATGGAATAGTTAATCCCTTTGATCTTAAAGGGCGTAGCCAAGCAAGCGGATACGGTTGACCCCATAGTGCGAGTAACTCGGTATGGGCCGACGCGACGCACACCTTTGCTGCGCAGAATATCGGCGGCTTCGACGATATCGGCAGATGATGCCCCGCCAGAACCGGCGATCAGTCCGGTGCGCACATTGGATACTTGATCTTCGCTGAGATTAGCATCTTTAATGGCTTGATCCATTGATAGGTAGGCGTACGCGGCAGCATCACCCATGAAACGAACCAGTTTACGGTCGATCAGATCGGTATAATCTAGATCGATACTGCCAGCTACCTGGCTACGGAACCCAAGCTCTTTGTACTCTTCCTGAAATTTAATGCCGGAACGGCCTTCTTTCAGTGAGTCCAAGACGGCTTCTTTATCAGTACCCAGACAAGATACGATACCCATTCCGGTAACAACGACACGTCTCATAGGATGCCTCTTTTATTCAGTAAAACGTTGTAAGTATAGATCTACCGCGGCGCAATGTCCGCTGAATGCTTCGTTGACTCAGAAGCTATCGGTAGACACGAACAGGCCTACCCGCAGATCTTTTGCTGTATAGATCTCGCGGCCATCGACGGATACGCTACCGTCAGCAATGCCCATGACTAATTTGCGCTCTATAACCCGTGATAGATCAATACGGTAGGTCACTTTCTTAGCGGTTGGCAGAATTTGGCCGGTGAACTTGACTTCACCGCAACCCAAGGCGCGTCCACGACCCTTATTGCCACGCCAGCCGAGGAAGAAACCAACGATCTGCCACATGGCATCAAGGCCTAAGCAGCCTGGCATAACGGGATCGGTGGGGAAATGGCAGTCGAAAAACCAAAGATCAGGATGGATATCCAGCTCTGCTTCGATATAGCCTTTGCCATATTTTCCGCCTTCGCCGGTGATCATAGTGATGCGATCCATCATAAGCATATTGCCGACAGGTAGACGGGCATTGCCCTCGCCGAACATTTCGCCGTTACCACACTGAAGGAGTTCTTCTCTGTTGAATGAGGAAGGATTTGTCATTTGAGCTGTATATCCACTTTTTATAGCCAAAATATCGGAGGGATTATACCGGTTTAGCGGTCTGGGATCACGGCCTGTATCATTAAAAAGGAGAGATTCGAATAGATTTGGTCGTTTTTAAGGGAGTTTATTGCAGTATGCACAGTGAATTTTGGCATAAGCGGTGGGAAACAGGGCGTATCGGTTTTCATCAGTCACAAGTGAATGCGTTGTTAAAACGTTATTGGGTAGCGTTGCAGTCTGCCGGTGAAGGGCGGGTGCTGGTGCCGTTATGTGGAAAGAGTCTCGATATGATCTGGTTGCGAGAGCAGGGGCATGAAGTGACCGGAGTTGAGTTAAATGCGCAGGCGTGTGAGGCTTTTTGGCAGGCGCAGTCGAGTAACGATAGCGTGCCGATCACGCTGTATCAGGGCGCGTTTGCCTGTCGCGAAGTGGAGGGGCTGCGAACGCTCTGTGGTGATTTTTTTGCCCTACCGGTTGATGAATTTAATTCGATCGCCTGGGTTTATGATCGCGCCGCTTTGATTGCCTTCCCTGAAGCGATGCGCCGGCGTTATGCGCGAAAGCTCAGCAAACAATTACCTGCGGGTGTGGGAATACTGCTTATCACGCTTGAATTTGAGGGGTGCGAGGGGCCGCCGTTTGCAGTATCAGAAGCGGAAGTGCATGAGCTTTACGGTGAGCGATTTGAGATTCAGCGGTGTCACTCCGTCTCTTTAGAGAGGCGGGATGCGGAGCGCTCAGAAGTGGTGTATCTCTTGCGAGATCGAATGGCGATTGCGTAGTGGTGCAAAATTAAGTGACCGTGGCTCGAGCATCGATGCGCTTTGATGGCTCACGGCAGGCAGATTTTCTGCCGTGAGCCACGCATAAAACTTTAGCTGCTGCGCTTAACGGCGAGGTCGGCTAATTGGATCATGGTTTGTTTGAATGAGCTTTCAGGCAGAGCATCGAGCGCTTCGATCGCTTTATCCGCTTCGGCATAGGCGATAGAACGGGCGTATTCGATAGAGCCTGTAGACTGGACGATATCCATAATCGGTTGTAAATCGTCAAGCCCGCCTTTACGGATCGCTTGACGGATCAGCGTGCGTTGTTCTTCGCTACCATGCTGCATAGCATGGATGAGCGGGAGAGTGGCTTTGCCTTCGGCAAGATCGTCGCCGACATTCTTACCCATCTCTTCGGCGCTGCTCAGATAATCCATAACATCATCGATGATTTGGAAGGCGATGCCGATATGTCGGCCGTAGAGGCGTAAGGCTTCTTGCTCAGCTTTGCTGGCATCGGCCAAAATTGCACCCACTTCAGTGGCAGCCTCAAATAGCATCGCGGTTTTGCCTAGAATAACCTGCATATAGGATGCTTCGGTGGTATCTGGGTTGCGGGCATTGAGGAGCTGCATGACCTCGCCTTCGGCAATAATGGTGGTGGCGTTAGAGATAACGGCCATGATATCCATCTTGCCAATCTCTACCATGATCTGGAACGAGCGGGAGTAAAGAAAGTCACCTACGAGTACGCTAGGCGCATTGCCCCACTTGGCGTTAGCGGTATCATTGCCGCGGCGTAATTCTGAGTTATCCACAACATCGTCATGCAGTAGCGTCGCGGTATGAATAAATTCAATGACCGCGGCCAGAGAAACATGTTGCTTGCCTTTATAGTTAACGGCATTGGCTGCCAATAGCACTAATAGCGGTCTTATCCGCTTGCCACCGCTTTCAACAATGTAATGTCCGATTTTTTCAACCAGCGGTACACCCGAGTGTAAGTGATTGATAATATATTCGTTTACCGCTTCGAATTGCGGTTCGATAACTGGATTTAACTGATGTGGCAGCATGTGAACTGATACTAGGCTCGTCAATGGGTATGGGCGCATGCTAGGGGGAGAGTATCCGAGTGTCAAGAAAGTAAGGTTATTATCTCTGATTATGCTTGAGTCGTCGCCTAGGTTTCTATATAATCTCGCGCCCTAACCCATCCAAATTCGCTCCCTACCATATGGTTTAACCATTTGAAGTAGGCGTCTTATTTAGTAGCAGGGTGGGTTTTAAACTGGAGATTGAAATGTACGCAGTAATTGTGAGCGGTGGTAAGCAATACCGAGTTCAGGAAGGCCATACGCTGAAACTGGAAAAGCTGGCTGTAGAAGCGGGCGCTAATGTTGAATTTGACCGCGTTTTGCTGGTTGCGAATGGCGATGATGTTAAAATCGGCGCGCCAGTCGTTGAAGGTGCTAAGGTTACAGCTGAAGTTGTAAGCCACGGTCGCGCTAAGAAAGTTCATATCATGAAGTTCAAGCGTCGTAAGCATCACATGAAGCAGATGGGTCACCGTCAGCACTTCACTGAAGTAAAAATCACTGGCATTAATGCCTAAGACTGTTTGATAGGAGAGTGACAAATGGCTCATAAGAAGGCGGCAGGTAGTACTCGTAACGGTCGTGACTCCGAGTCGAAACGCTTAGGTGTTAAGCGTTTCGGTGGTCAGGTAGTAACGGCTGGTAACATTCTGGTACGTCAGCGCGGAACTAAGTTCCATGCGGGTGTAAACGTAGGTATGGGTAAAGATCATACTTTGTTTGCGACTGCAGATGGCGTTGTTAAGTTTGTTGTGAAAGGCCCGCAAAAGCGTAAGTATATTACGATAGAAACCGCTTAATACGGCTTGTATACTTAAAAAAGCTCCGCGGTTGCGGGGCTTTTTTTGTTTTTAATGGCTAATTAAGCTTGTTGTTGAAAGGGTCTGCGAGGCGGGCGTTATCAACAGCCGGTTTATTGCCGGTGGCGTGCACAGAATGCCAGTATAGCTGGAGGTGTAGGATGAAATTTGTAGATGAAGCGACGATTACGATCGAAGCGGGTAAAGGCGGTAACGGTACCCTGAGTTTTCGCCGCGAGAAGTATATCGCTAAAGGCGGTCCAGACGGTGGTGATGGTGGTGATGGCGGTTCCGTCTATGTTGAGGCGGATGAGTCGCTGAATACGTTGATCGATTATCGTTTTCAGCCACGCTATAAGGCGGAAAACGGTAAGGGTGGTCAAAGTCGTAACTGTACCGGTTCTAAGGGCGAAGATCTGATCATGAAGGTGCCCGTCGGTACGACGGTCGTCGATATTGATACAGATGAAGTGCTGGCCGATATGACTAAGGTGGGTCAGGTCGAGAAGATTGCTCAGGGCGGTTTTCATGGTTTGGGTAATACGCGCTTTAAGAGTAGTGTGAATCGTGCGCCGCGACAGACGACCAATGGTAGTTTGGGTGAAACTCGTAACGTTAAGCTAGAGTTGAAAGTGCTAGCGGATGTCGGTTTGCTGGGGTTGCCTAATGCGGGTAAATCAACCTTTATTCGTTCGGTTTCGGCGGCGACGCCAAAGGTAGCGGATTATCCGTTTACGACCTTGGTGCCAAATCTAGGTGTGGTGAGTGTTGAGCAGCATAAGAGCTTTGTGATTGCGGATATTCCCGGAATTATTGAAGGTGCGGCTGAGGGGGCGGGTCTAGGTATTCGTTTCCTCAAGCATCTAGCGCGTAACCGTATTCTGTTGCATCTGGTCGATATGGCGCCTTGGGATGGTGAGGCACCTGCTGATTCGGCTTGTGTGATTGTTCGTGAGCTGGAAAAGTTTAGTCCGACGTTGGCGGCGCAGCCGCGCTGGTTGGTGCTGAATAAGCTGGATATGGTGCCAGAAGAAGAGCAGGAAGAGCGCTGTCAGGCGGTGATTGATGCGTTGGGCTGGGAAGGGCCTGTGTATCGTATTTCTGCGATTAATAAGATGGGTACGCAGCAGCTGGTGCAGGATGTTCAGGTATTGCTCGATCAGTTGGCTGAGCGGATGGCGGAAGAGCCTGAGCTGGTTGAAGCTGAATTGGAGTTGCGACGTGCTATTGATCGTGAAGGGCGTGAGCGTATCGAGCAGATGCGTGACGAAATACGTGCGAAGCATCGTGGCGACGATGATTTTGATGACTTTGACGACGATGATTATGACGTTGAAGTTGAATATGTAAAAAATTAAGACTGACTTGAGGTGCCTGGCTGCAGTAAGTGGTCGGAAAGGAAGTGGCCTTTAAGCGGTCTATCGAGAGAGTAGTGATCCGTGAGCTCAGCGCGAAGTAGACTGAAAGCATCCCGTCGTTGGGTTGTTAAGATTGGCAGTGCATTGTTAACTAATGATGGTGCAGGGTTGGATTTGGTGGCGATCGGTCGCTGGGTCGATCAGTTGGCACAGTTACGTCGCAGCGGGGTTGAGATCGTGCTGGTGTCCTCTGGTTCGATTGCTGAGGGCATTGTTCGTCTGGGTTGGAAGGAACGGCCCTATGAAGTGTATAAGCTTCAGGCGGCCGCCGCTGTTGGGCAGATGGGGTTGGTGCAAGCATACGAGGCTAATTTTAGGCGACATGATGCATTAACGGCGCAAATTCTGCTGACGCATGAAGATCATTCCAATCGTAAGCGTTATTTGAATGCTCAGGCCACGCTTAAGACGTTGCTGTCGGTGGGTGTTGTGCCGGTAGTGA
The DNA here is from genome assembly GCF_030547545.1 of Amphritea sp. 1_MG-2023. GTDB lineage: Bacteria > Pseudomonadota > Gammaproteobacteria > Pseudomonadales > Balneatricaceae > Amphritea. The sequence continues at coordinate 32,187 of NZ_JAUOQE010000015.1, read as the reverse complement.
ATGAGAATGATACCGTTGTGACTCAAGAGATTCGCTTTGGCGATAATGATACCTTGGGAGCGTTGGTGGCTAACTTGGTTGAGGCGGATGCGCTGATATTGCTAACCGATCAGCATGGATTGTATACCGCTGATCCGCGCTCAAATCCGGACGCGACGTTGATTTCTGAAGCGATGGCGGGGGATCGGTCATTGGTAGCGATGGCTGGCGATGGTGGTCGTTTGGGTCAGGGTGGCATGGCGACGAAGGTGCGAGCGGCCAAGCTGGCGGCGCGATCCGGTGCGGTGACGGTGATTGCCAGTGGGCGAGAAGATAATATCTTGTTGCGCCTGCGCGAAGCTGAAGAGTTGGGTACTCTGTTAGTGCCGGAGCAGTCGCCGATGGCGGCACGTAAGCAGTGGATTGCAGGCCATCTTCAGGCGCGCGGTACATTGATCTTAGATGATGGTGCCGTGCGAGCCTTGGTTGAGCGTGGTAAGAGTCTTTTGCCGGCGGGCGTAAAGGCGGTTGCGGGTTCTTTTTCTCGTGGCGAGATGGTGGTGATTGCGAATGAGTCGGGTCGGCCGATTGCTCGAGGTTTGGTGAATTACGGTATTGAGGATGCGCAGAAGATTATCGGTCATCCTAGTTCATATATCGAAACGGCGCTGGGGTTTGTGGGTGAGCAGGAGTTAGTGCATCGAGATAATTTGGTCTTGGTTTAAGCGGTTTGCTTTCCGTATCGTTTGTTAAAGCAAAAAAAACCGGCCTAGGCCGGTTTTTTTAATGGCTTGTCTCTCGAAGAGATTAGGCAGCTAGCTTCTTGATAGAGGCGTTCAGGCGGCTCTTTTTGCGAGCAACCTGGTTTTTGTTGAAGATGCCTTTGGTTACTGCGCTATCCATTAATGGCTGAGCGGTAACGAAAGCAGCTGTTGCAGCAGCGTGATCGCCTGCTTCAATAGCAACTGCAACTCTTTTAACGTAAGTGCGAACCATGGAACGCAGGCTCGCGTTATTTTGACGGCGCGTCTCGGCTTGGCGAGCGCGTTTACGGGATCCTGCGGAATTTGCCACAATCCGACTCCTCTAAACAGTGTAAAAGTTGATCGATATAAAATAATCGATATTGAGACGTCCATGGTTCATTATTGAACTGTTGGGCATCTAAAATTAAGACGCGAGATTATTCATGTTTGTGGCGCTAGTGTCAATAGCTAAGTGTTAATTAAGTCGCTGGCAGGGGTGTTCTTATTGCGTTGCGGCTTGGTTTGCGCAAGCATTTTGAGGACTTAATCGGTATTATCAGCCACAATTCATTTTCGCTGGCAGGAAAGCAGAGCATTGAGCAGAACAGAACCGCCATCAGCAGGGGCTGAATCGATTAGCCCGCAGCCCGATCAACCCCCTCAGGATAAGCCGCCGAGGTCTCGCAGTTTATTACGCTCGAGCGCTCTGGTCGGCATGATGACGATGCTATCACGCGTGCTAGGTTTGATGCGTGATGTGGTCGTGGCTAACTATTTTGGTGCGGGAAGCAGTGCCGATGCGTTTTTTGTGGCGTTTAAAATTCCTAACTTTTTGCGGCGACTGTTTGCTGAGGGGGCTTTCTCTCAGGCGTTTGTGCCGGTGTTATCTGAATATCGCAGTCTCAAAGATCTGGCGGCAGTGAAACAGCTGGTTGATCGAGTGGCGGGAAGTCTCGGCGTAGTATTGGTTGCCGTGACCGCGCTAGGGGTGTTGGGGGCTCCCGTGTTAGCCGCCATCTTTGCGCCTGGGTTTTATCTGCATGATCCGCTGCGTTATGGTTTGGCCGTGGATATGTTGCGCTATACCTTTCCCTATCTATTGTTGATCTCCTTAACGGCCCTGGCAGGTAGCATTCTTAATAGTTATGAGCGCTTTGCGGTGCCGGCGTTTACCCCTGTGTTATTGAATCTGTCATTGATTGGCGCGGCTATCTGGATGCAGCCGTTATTTGAACAGCCGGTGATGGCGTTAGCTTTCGGTGTATTGATTGCAGGCTCGGTGCAATTATTATTTCAGATGCCGTTTCTTTGGCGACTGCAGTTATTACCTGCGCCTAAGCTGGGGTTTCAGGATGAGGGCGTGAAGCGGATTCTTAAGTTGATGATTCCGGCGTTGTTTGGCGTGTCGGTGAGTCAGATTAATCTGCTGCTCGATACCTTGTTGGCCTCTTTTCTACAAACAGGGAGTGTCTCGTGGTTATATTATTCTGATCGTTTAGCGGAATTGCCGTTAGGGGTGTTTGGTATTGCGATCGCCACGGTTATTTTGCCGAGTTTATCGCGTAAGCATGCTGAGAAAAGTACCGAGCATTTCTCGCGCACCCTCGATTGGGCGATGCGAATGGTTTTGTTGATTGGTTTGCCGGCTGCGATGGCGCTATTGGTGTTGGCTGAGCCGTTGTTGGCAACGTTGTTTCATTATGGTGAGATGACCGATCACGATGTCAGCATGGCGGCGATGAGTTTGCGTGCCTATGCCTGTGGGTTGTTGGCCTTCATGCTGATTAAAGTATTGGCGCCAGGTTATTATTCTCGTCAAGATACCAAAACGCCGGTGAAGATTGGTATCTATGCGATGGTCGTTAATATGGGCTTAAATCTATTACTGATTTGGCCGTTGGATCATGTCGGTTTGGCGTTGGCGACGACCCTGTCGGCCTTTTTGAATGCTGGCTTGTTGTTGCGTGGTTTACTTAAAGAGGGCGTGTTCTGCTGGCAGTCGGGTTGGTTGCGTTGGCTTGTCCGCATGGCGTTAGCGAATACGGCAATGATTGCGTTTCTGTTGTTGCTAGCCGGTACACCGGAGCAGTGGTTAGGGTTTACGCTATGGCAGCGAGTCACTCAGATGACTATTCTGGTGGCGGGCGGAGGCGTTATTTATCTGCTGGTATTGGCAGGAATGGGGATGCGACTGCGGCATCTACGTCATTAATCCTGCGATATCGCGGTTGATTGATAGCGAATATTGCTCTAACTGGGGTATAATTTCGCGCTTATTTTATTTGCCAATGAGACTGAGGTGACATGGAGCTAATTCGGGGCTTGCATAATCTGCGTGACAAGCATAAAGGCTGTGTCGCAACGATCGGCAACTTTGATGGCGTGCATCTGGGTCATCAGCAGGTGCTGACGCAGGTGCTGCGTAAAGGCAAAGAGCTCGGCTTGCCTGCGGTCGTGATTATTTTTGAGCCGCAGCCGAGGGAATTCTTCGCCGGTCAGCATGCACCACCACGCTTGACGCGCTTTGATGAGAAAGTGCGGTTGTTGCAAGCGGAGGGTGTCGATCGGGTGTTATGTCTGACCTTTAACGAACGCTTGCGTAGCATGAGTGCAGATCAGTTTGTTGATGAGTTGTTGTTAAAAGGCTTGGCCGTGCGGCACTTTGTCGTGGGTGATGACTTTCGTTTTGGCTGTGATCGCAGCGGCGATTACAACATGTTACGTCAAAGTGGTGAGCGTTACGGCTTCAGTGTTGTGAATACAGACACCTTCGATGTAGCCGGTGAGCGGGTGAGTAGTACCCGTGTCCGTCATGCGCTACAACATAATGACTTAGCACAGGCTCAGAGATTGTTAGGGCGCCCCTACAGCGTCACCGGGCGGGTCATGCACGGACAAGAACTGGGCCGTACCATCGGTGTACCGACCGCCAATGTGCGGATGCACCGGTTTCACGCGCCTCTCAAGGGCGTCTATGCCGTTACGCTGACGGGGAAAAACCTGTCGGCTCAAGGTGTCGCCAATATTGGTATGCGGCCAACGGTGAATGGCAAGCAGCCGGTACTTGAAGCACACCTGTTCGATTGGCAAGGTGACCTTTACGGTCAATTACTGACGGTAGAGTTTAAAGCGTTTATCCGTTCGGAACAGAAGTTTGACGGGTTGAAAGCGCTGAAGCAGCAGATAGATAATGATATTCAACAGGTCAGGAACTACTTTCTGACAGGTGCCTTGTAAATTAAGGCCAAATTAGACGATTCAGAAGCGATACGACAATGACCGATTATAAACCGACCCTGAACTTACCCAATACTAAGTTCCCGATGCGCGGCAATCTGGCTCAGAAAGAGCCGCAGATGCTGAAACAGTGGCAAAAGATGGATCTCTACCAGAAGATTCGCGAAGTCAGTGCGGGTCGGCCAAAATTTATTTTGCATGATGGCCCACCCTACGCGAATGGGGATATCCATATCGGTCATGCGGTGAATAAAATACTCAAAGACATTATCGTTAAGTCTCGCACCATCGCCGGTTTCGATGCGCCATATGTGCCGGGTTGGGACTGTCATGGTTTGCCGATTGAGCACAATGTTGAGAAGAAAGTCGGCAAAGCCGGTGTCAAAGTCTCGTACAGCGATTTCCGCAAGAAGTGCCGTGAATATGCGACGCGTCAAGTCGAAGGGCAGAAGAAAGACTTTATCCGTTTGGGCGTGTTGGGCGACTGGGAAAACCCCTACCTAACCATGAACTTCGCCACTGAAGCCAATATCATTCGTGCCTTAGGCCGTATCGCTGAAAACGGTCACTTAGTGAAAGGCTATAAGCCGGTTTACTGGAGCGTCGTCGGTAGTTCTGCGTTGGCTGAAGCGGAAGTTGAATATCAGGATAAAACCTCGTTAGCCATCGATGTGCGTTTTGCCCCGGTTGATCAAGCGGCATTCTTAAGCTGTTTTAACGACCTTGCCGGTGAAGGCGAAGCCACGGTTGTTATCTGGACCACGACACCCTGGACGCTGCCTGCCAATCAAGCGGTATCCCTGAACGCCGAGCTAGAATATGTGCTGGTGCAGGTGGATGGTGAACGGCTATTGGTGGCTGAGGCGTTGGTTGAAGATGTGATGCAACGTTATGGCATCGAAGAATACAGTATTGTCGGTCACTGTAAGGGTGAGGCGCTGGAACATCAGTCGTTACAGCATCCGTTTTACGATAAACAGGTGCCGATCATTCTTGGCGATCATGTCACTACTGAGGCGGGTACTGGTGCGGTGCATACGGCGCCCGATCACGGCGTAGAAGACTTTAATGTTGGTCGTGCTTACGGTATCGAGACATTAAATCTAGTCGGCCCCGATGGCGTATTTACCGAGCATGCCGGTGAGTTTGCTGGTCAACATGTGTATAAAGTTGAAGATACGATTGTCGCGGCGCTGGAAGCTAACGACCGGTTGTTATTGAAGAATAAATTCAGCCACAGCTACCCTCATTGCTGGCGCACCAAGACACCTCTGATCTATCGTGCGACACCGCAGTGGTTTATCAGTATGGAAGCGAAAGGCCTGAAAAAAGATGCTTTAGAAGCGATTAAAGGCGTTGAGTGGTTCCCTAGTTGGGGGCAGAACCGTATTGAATCGATGGTTGAGCAAAGCCCTGACTGGTGTGTATCCCGTCAGCGTACTTGGGGTGTGCCGATTGCGTTGTTTGTCAATAAAATCACCGCCGAACTGCACCCTGAAACCCCGCGCTTGATTGAAGAAGTGGCGTTGAAGGTTGAGCAAACCGGTATTGATGCGTGGTTTGATTTGGATGCTAGCGAGCTGTTGGGTGATGAAGCCGATCAATACGAAAAAGTACTCGATACTCTCGATGTATGGTTTGATTCCGGTGTGACGCATTACTCTGTACTGGATCGTACCGAAGGCCTGCAGTTCCCTGCGGATATGTATCTTGAAGGTTCCGATCAACACCGTGGTTGGTTCCAATCATCGCTGAAAACCAGTATCGCCATCAAAGGCTGTGCACCTTATAAGCAGGTGCTGACTCATGGTTTCACCGTGGATGGTGATGGTCGCAAGATGTCGAAGTCGGTGGGTAATGTTGTTTCGCCTCAGGAAGTGATGAATAAGTACGGTGCGGATATCCTGCGTTTGTGGGTGGCATCAACTGATTTTAGCTCTGAAATGACGGTCTCTGATGAGATTCTAAAACGGACTGCCGATGCATATCGCCGCATTCGGAATACCGCCCGTTTCTTATTAGCTAACTTAGACGGGTTTAATCCAGAAACCGATATGGTGGCGCCAGCCGAGATGGTGGCGCTGGATCGTTGGGCGGTTGATCGTGCAGCACGGTTGCAGGAAGAACTGGCGGGTCATTATGATCAATATCAGATGCTACAGGTCTATCAGAAGATTTCACATTTCTGTTCATTGGATTTGGGTGGCTTCTATCTGGATATCATTAAAGATCGACAATATACCGCGAAGTCGGACTCGATTGCGCGTCGCTCGTGTCAAACGGCGTTGTACCATATCGTCGAAGCGATGGCCCGTTGGATCGCGCCAATTCTAAGCTTTACCGCGGATGAAATCTGGAAAGAACTGCCGGGTGAGCGAGCGGAATCCGTGCAGCTATCAACTTGGTACACGGGGCTGACGGTGATGGATGACGCGACGACGATGGGGCGTGATTATTGGCAGCAGGTGATGGCTGTTAAAACCGCGGTTAACAAAGAACTTGAAAATCAGCGTAATGCGGGCCACATCGGTGGTAGCCTTGAGGCTGAAGTCACCCTGTATTGTGCGCCAGCGTTAGCCGTTCAGTTGGAGAAATTGGCCGATGAACTACGCTTTGTACTGATTACCTCAAAAGCAGCGGTACGGCCTGCGGCTGACGCTGTGAATGCGGTGGCGACTGAATTGGACGGGCTGAGCATTGCGGTGGTTAAGAGTGAACAGGCCAAGTGTGGTCGCTGTTGGCACCATCGTGAAGAGGTTGGCAGTCACGCGGAACATGAAGAGCTATGTAATCGTTGCGTGGAAAACGTGATCGGTGACGGTGAACAACGTCGTTTCGCCTGAGGTGAGCACTGTGAGTTCGTCACGCAGCGCCTTGCCTTGGTTATGGTTAGCGGCGCTGGTTATCGTGCTGGACCTATTCACCAAGTATCAGGCGAGTCGCTTGTTACCTTATGGGATTGCGCATCCTCAGCTACCGGTCTTCGATCTAACGCTGTTACACAATACCGGTGCGGCCTTTAGCTTTTTGGCCTCGGCGGGTGGCTGGCAGCGTTGGCTGTTTGCTTTGATTGCATTGTTGGTGAGTGTGGTATTGGTGATTTGGATCGCTCGTACGCCGCGACAACAGCGTTGGCTGGGAGCTGGATTAGCGTTAGTATTAGGCGGCGCACTGGGTAATCTGTATGACCGTGTAGTGCATGGATACGTCGTTGATTTTATCTCCCTGCATTATAATGGTTATTACTTTCCGGCGTTTAATTTGGCGGATACCGCGATTACGATTGGTGCAGGCATGTTGATTATCGATATGATATGGTCTACTGATAATCAAAATAAATCTAAATAAAGGTCTGAGTTATGTCACAACAGACAATTGTTCCTGATGCAACGGTGACGCTGCATTTTGCTATCAAGTTGACTGACGGTCAGGTGATCGATTCCAACTTTGAGAGCGCCCCTGCGACATTTGTCGTGGGTGATGGGCAGCTGCTAGACGGCTTTGAAAATGCCTTGCTGGGTATGCAAGCAGGCGATGAAGCGGTGATTGATATCTTGCCTGAGCAGGGTTTCGGTATGTCTAATCCGAGTAATATGCAACGTTTGCCGCGTAAGCAATTTGGTGATATGGCGCTAGAACCTGGGTTAGTCGTTTCATTTGCCGATGGTTCTGATAGCGAGTTACCTGGCGTGGTCACCGAGTTCGATGAACGCATGGTGACGATCGATTTTAATCACCCGTTGGCGGGAAAAAACTTAAAATTTGAAGTGAAAATTCTAACAGTCGAATAGATCAACGGCTGTTTCCTGTCGATATCCGCTGTATCAGAGCGGCTGACTGACTGGCGCTGTTAACTTTTTTGGACTACATTATCTTCATTAATTACGACAAGGATGTTGTGATGTGTAGACAAGGACGTGGGTTAAACCATTCTTTTATCGGCCGTACGTTTACGCGGCTGGTATCGTATCAATCATATTTACCCTCTGCTCAACGCGGCGTCACCCTGATTGAAGTGTTGGTCACGCTGGTGCTCGTTGCTATCGGCCTCTCTGGCATGATGGCGATGCAAGCGCGCGGTGTGCAGCAAAATCAGAGTGCCTATCTACGCACGCAAGCGGTATCGATGGCCAGTGATATGGCCGATCGTATGCGTCTCAACCGTCAGGCCGCGCTGGCCGACGCTTATTCCCTCAAACTTTCTCAAACCGTCGATGGTTTCAGCAACACGGCAGGTTTGGCGGCAGCGCCTAAATTAGCCGCTAACGATATCGCCGATTGGTTAGCGCGAGTGACAGCCTACCTGCCTGATGGCGATGCCGAAATTTCCCGCAACGATCAAACTATCTTTATCACACTCAGTTGGAATGGCCGTCGAGATGATGGCAATCGCTCTAGCTATCAGCATGAGGTCGCGCTATGAAACTCGATGACCATACTCGTTGTCGTCCTAAACTGAAGGGGCAGCAAGGCTTTACGTTGATTGAACTGATGATCTCTTCAGTGATTGGGCTGTTGTTAACCACCGCGATGTTAGCTGCTTTTGTAGCCTCTGCGCGTACCTATCAATTACAAGATGCCATGTCTGAGGTGCAAGAAAACGGTCGTTTTGCGATGAATCTGTTGCTCAAAGATCTGCGACAGAGTGGTGTCGATAGTACTGTCGATGAGGCGGTATTGGGCATTAAGAGTAGTAAAGCAAAGGTTGAAGACTTCGAGCAAGAGTACGGCAACCTGGTGATATCTCAGCGCAATATTAAAAGTAATATCATTTATTTGCCAGGGCTGGAGGCCGATGATGTGACTTATTATATCGGCGATACGGATGCCGGACGTGTGTCTCTATATCGAAAAAAGCAAGCGCAAGTTGAGGGGATAGAAGGGCTAGTCTTCGAGTATGGGGTTGATAGCGATGACGATGCGCTAGTGAATCATTACAAAGCGTTGGCGCAAATGACGGCGACGGATTGGAGCGCTGTGATCAGCGTTCGTTTTAGTTTGTTGGTGAGTAGTTTTGCTGCAGGCATCACCGATCAGGCTCAAGTGTTAGTCTCGCCTTTCGATACGGTCGATACCTCTAATCGACGCCTCTATCAAGTCTATACAGCAACAGCGTTGCTCAGGAATGCGGTGCTTTGATGATGAAAATTATGGTTTGTTATGCTGTGCGACAAGGGGGAGCCACCTTGATTGTGGCGCTGATTTTGTTGTTAGTGATGACGTTAATGGCTTCCACCTCGCTAAAAAGTAATGTGCTGCAATCGCGCATGGCGGCCAATATGCAAGATCAGGCGATCGCTTTTGAAGCAGCGGAGGCGGGGCTAACTTATTCCGAAGAGTGGCTTGCTGCGCAAGTTTCGACGCCGGAGCTGGTGCAGTATGACGATCTCAAAGCGGGATTGTCTGATTTTGTGGTCGATAGTCGCAGTAGTAGTGAGCTCAAACATAAATTATTAGATCTAACGACGCTTAGTCAATGGGATGCTGGCGCTCAGCCGGTGACCGCCTTTAATGCTCAGGCGTTGAGCACTGTCTATGAGCAACCTCAGGTTTCCCTCGAGCTGACAGACTTTACGCCGGATGACAAAACTCAAGGCTATGACTACGGCGAGACGACTGGGGTGAGCTTATTTCGTCACCTAAGTCGTAGTACGGGCAAAAGCGGTGACAGTGAAGTGATCCTCCAAAGTGAATATCGCAAACGTTTTAGGTGAGACTATTTAGGTGAGACGATGAAGAGAACAAGGATGTTAACGCTAATTGTTGCTGCCTCTGCATTAATAGCTACCTCGGCTATCGCTGCCGATTACACAATTAGTAATGTGCCCATCGATGTAGCAGAAACTGCAGAGCCTAATGTGATGCTGCTGATGGATACTTCGGGGAGTATGGGCGATTATCCTGACGGTTACTCTTCAGGCAAAACTAAAATGGAGCAAGCGATTTCGGCGGCTACCGCGGTTATTCAAGCCGGTGATGGTATGCGGATTGGATTAGCAGAGTTGAATTATGATGAAGGTGGAAGGATTGATCTTGAATGCGGTAGTAGTGAGACTGATTTAATAACTCAACTCAATGATTATGAAGCTTATGGTAGTACGCCTGTTGCTGAAGCGTATTATGAGGTCACTCGTTATTTTCGAGGCATGACAGGGCATTTTTCAAATTACAGTTTAACTAATAGGCATTGGGTTGGCTCGTGGTGGGGAGGCCATTATGAATATGATAAAGTTTATGACATCTACGAATCACCCATTACCAGCCAATGCCAGAAAAATTTCACGGTGGTGATCACCGATGGTGAACCTCAGAGAGATGAAGGTTTTGATGACCTGAATGATCCCGATGACCCGAATGGTAAGCTACCGAATTGGGATGAATTTGATGACGATACTCAAGAGGATCGGAACTATTCTAACTATTACCTTGATGATCTAGCAATGTTCGGCTGGGATACCGATATGAGCGATCAGTCGGGTCTGCAAAATATGTATAGCTATACGGTAGGCTTCGATATCAATCTCCCCATGCTGGAGGATGCCGCGGAAAACGGGCATGGTGAGTACCTTATCGCCGGTAATGAGGATGAATTGCTTACCTCGCTGAGAAGTATTTTTGCTGATATTAGTCGTAAGTCGTTCAGTAATACTCGTCTGAGTGCAAACAGTGGTTATGTCTCCAGCGGGCTTGATATTTATCAGGCGAGTTTTAATACCACGGATTGGAGCGGTGAGCTAAATGCTTATAGCACGACGGTGAATAGCTCAACGGGTTTGTTAGAGGTGGCGGATACGCCTGTATGGGAGGCCTCTGCTGAAATCCCAGCCTGGAGTCAGCGAAAGATTATAACTAATCAAGGTGACACTGGTACTTCTTTTCGTTGGCGGAGTTTTTCACCAGATCAGAAGACTGCATGGTTTGTTCAGCAGAGTATGCTTAAATATATTCGAGGAAAAGATGTTAGCGGTTACCGAAGTCGTAATACGTTACTCGGCGATATTGTTCATTCAAACCCTATCTATGTCGCTAGCCCTTCAGCCTATTACAGTTCAGCCGGCTATCGGGCGTTTAAAGAGACTTACACTGCCCGCGAACCGATGATCTATGTTGGCGCAAATGATGGCATGCTACATGGTTTTAGAGCATCGGACGGCCAAGAGTTGCTGGCATATATTCCATCCATCTTATTGCCCGAGTTAAAAGACCTCGCCGATCCTGAGTATAGCCACCGTTATTATGTCGATGGCACGCCGACGGTTCAGGATGCCTATGTTCGTGACGGTGATGGCGAGTGGCGCACCCTGCTAGCTGGCGGGTTAAATGCAGGTGGTCAGGGCGTTTATTTGTTGGATGTAACCGATCCAAGTCGTTTTTCCGAGAGCGCGGCCGATGATATGTTCTTGCGAGAGTTTACCGATGCTGACGATCAAGATATGGGTTACAGCTACGCTCGGCCCGCTATCGTCAAGCTAAGGGACAATCAATGGTATCTGGTGTTTGGGAACGGTTATAACAATACAGTAGACGATGGTCATGTCAGTGAGTCGGGTGATGCGGTGATCTATCTGCAAGGGCTCGATAGTGGCTCCTCCTTGATTAAATTATCCACGAATACTGGCCTTGATGAAGCGCCGGAAGGCCTCGACCGTCCCAACGGTATGTCGACCTTGGCACCGGTCAGTGATGATGGGCAAACGGTCAATGTTATTTATGGTGGTGATTTATATGGCAATGTGTGGAAGTTTGACCTGAGCAGTGCTGATCCCAGCGAGTGGGCGCTGGATTATAAGGTCTTTCAGGCGTGTACAGCTACTTCCTGTCATGCTGATGAGATTCAGCCAATAACTTCACGTTTAGCGGTAGCAGAGAATTCATCCGGTGACAACATGATCTATTTTGGCACCGGTAAGGATTTTGAGTTTAGTGATAAGTCATCGACAAGCCTGCAAACGTTTTACGGCATTGTAGATGAGGGTGTCGAAATAAGTTTGGGGCGGGATGCGTTACTAGAACAAACTATCTATGCTCAAGGCTTCTACTCCTTCGGTGATGAAAGTCGGGAGTTGAGGTTAACAAGCCACAATAGCCTTGGTGCTACTGATAAGGGCTGGTATATGGATCTAGAAACACCTCACAGCTCTGGTGTGGCGGATCAACTGGGCGAACGGGTGCTGAGTACACCGGTACTGCGCGGGTCGCGAGTGATCTTCTCAACCCTAACCTATACCAATGATCCCTGTGAGGCGGGTGGATACGGCTGGGAGATGGAGTTGAATCGCTATACCGGTGGCCGTCTTAGTTATGTTTCGGTGGATTATAACGGTGACGGAGTGTTTGATGAGAACGATAAAGTCACCGATGCTGATGGCACAAAAGTCAGTGTGTCGGGTATGCGAGCAGGCAATGGTACTGGGGTGACTGAATTGGTCGATGGTGATGGCCTGCAGCGTATTCATAATGATGAAGAGCTTGATTCTGAGTTAGTGCAGTCTGCGCCGGAAGAGACTGGTCGGGCCAGTTGGCGCTATTTGGAGCGTAATTGATGAGTAGATCTTCTCGGCGCACAGTGCGAGGTTTTACCCTGATTGAGTTAATGATTGCAGTGGCGATTATCGGTCTATTATCGGCTATCGCCTATCCCTCCTATATGCAGCATACACAACAAAGCTGGCGAGAGTCCGCGCGGTTGTGTCTGCTGGATATGGCGCAACAGATGGAGCGCCGTTATGCGGCCGAGCTTGGATACAACCTGATTGATAGTAACGCCGATGGTAATGATGATGTATTAATGGGGTTATCCTGTGTTGCGGGGGATATGGCACGACATTATCAATTTAGCGGGGGGCCTAATAACACCGGCTATCGTGTGCTGGCTACGCCTCTTGGGGCACAGGCAACGGATGAGTGTGGTGCGTTAGGGCTAGATCAATCCGGTAGTCAGACTGCATCAGGTTCTGCTGGGGTTGCAGATTGTTGGTAAACGGAGGCGGTATGGTTAGTCAAAAACAGCGTGGCTTTTCGCTCATCGAATTAATGGTGGTGCTGAGTATTTTAGTGATTTTAATCACCATCGGCGTGCCCTCATTGTCAGGCTATCTCAACTCTCAGCGGCTTAATACCGTCACTCAACTGATAAAAGATAGTTATAGTCAGGCGCGATACGAAGCGGTAAGCCGAAAAAAAGCCGTGACCTTGTGTCCTTTGGATATCTCAACGGTCAGCTGTGGAAAACAGTGGGGGGAGGGGGTGATGGTGTACATTGATGAAAACGGTGATGGCGCTTTTAATATGGCCGATGATCAGCGGTTAAGGCAAGCCGACTTCCCCGAGGGCGTCACGGTGACGCTCAAGAATCGATCTCAAGTGCGTATTTCAAGCAGCGGTGCCACAAGCGATAGTGGCACTTTTCTTATCTCCGTCTCAGGGAGTACGACGCAAAATAGCTTGATCATCTCCTCTGCCGGACGTATCAGGCTCGGCTGAAGCCGCTCACTTCATCCCCCCCCCTCTTTTTTTGGCTTAAAAATATGCGCTAAATCAGCGTCAGTGTTGCTTGAATTGATTTAATTCTATTATTAGTTGACTTGTACTACCTATTTTGGGTATTTCTTATGCTAGGGTGGTTGTAAGAGAGTCTAAAGTATAGTTAGTGTGATCGAATAGATTGCTTCAGAGATGTTTTATGCGATGAAGGAGTAACGGTGATTCTTGTGTATAAGAATAGACAGCATGGATTTACGCTGATCGAGTTGATGGTATCGGTGGCGGTGGCGGCAATTTTAATTGCCATCGGCGTTCCGAGTTTTAGTGAATTTATCAAACGAGGTCAGATAACGGAACAGCGAGATATGCTGTACTCGTCGTTGATGTTCGCACGATCTGAAGCAGTTAATCGGGGGCATAGTGTCAGTGTTTGTGTCAGTAGCAATCAGGCCACCTGTAGTACCGTTGGAACGGGTACCGTTTCTTGGGCCTCGGGATGGTTAGTTTTCACAGATGAAGATGCGGATGGGGCCTTAGACTCTGGTGATACTGTTTTGCAAGCCGTTCAAAGCATTGAAGGCGGTAATACACTCGAGTGGGATGATGGAGGGGTTATTATTTATAATAATGAGGGTGGTTCGGCTAACGCGGGTACTTTTACGCTCTGTGATGCGAGCAAAACGCTTAGTTATGCTCGAGCGATTATTATTTCCAGCTCAGGGCGTATTCGTCGAGATACTTTAAATGCAAGTGGGGGTGTCTTGACATGCAACTGAATGGCTGGCGTAAGGTGCAGTGTGGTGTGGGGATGATTGAGGTGCTAATCGCGTTGGTGATTATCTCTGTTAGTATGCTGGGATTGGCTGCGCTGCAGATCAATAGTGTTCGCTTTAATCATCAGGCTTATCTTCGATCACAGGCGACTTATCTAGCTTACGATATTCTTGATCGAATGCGAGCTAATGAGACTCAGGCGGAGTCAGGTGCCTACTCGATTACATTGAATGATGATAGTAGTGGTTCAACTGCTTGCGATACTGGAACATGTTCGACGACGGCATTAGTGAATTATGACAAAGCTCAATGGTTAGCTATGCTTAAGGAAGAGTTACCTGAAGGTGACGGGGTCGTTTCCATGTCTGGTAGCAAAGTCACTGTGTCTGTTCAATGGGATCAAAGTCAGGGACAAGACAGTGAAACGATCCAAACTTATACGTTAGAGGCTTTGTTGTGATAATGATAGTTACTGCAAAAGCAAAGCAGTCTGGGTTATCGCTGATTGAGTTGATGATTGCGATTACCATTGGTCTTGTTATGACAGGTGCTGTTATTCAAGTTTACGTTCAGAGTAGTAGTTCATATCAGCTTCAGGATGAGCTTTCTTATATTCAAGAGAATGGTCGATATGGTCTTTCTGAAGTAATCAAAGAATTACGTATGGCGGGGTATTCTAGTTGTGGAAGTGGCGCAAAAGTAGCTAATTCTGTAGAAAGTGGCGCAGATATGCAGTTTGCCTATGGTTTGATTGGTTATGGCGTAGATTCAACCGATAGTATGGTAACAACAGGGGCTATCGCAGTTTCTGATTATCCGGCAGAACTTACCGATGCTTGGGACGGCACCGATGCGTTGCAAATTTACAAAGCAAATCCAGATAATGCGCTATACGTTACATCACATAATCCTAATTCGGCAACAATTCATATTAAGGGAACTCATGCTTATAAGCCGGATACGATAATGGTGCTAGTCGATGAAGGCTGTAGCCAGGTGGGTATTTTCGCTATAACGGGTCCAACGAATAACAACGACAATGCTAACCATCTGAATCATAACACCGGCTCTGGCACTGTAGAAAATTGTACCAAGTTCCTTGGAGGTCAATTTACCTGTTCAAGTGGGGCTCCAGAGTCAAAAGAATATGGGCCAGGCTCAAAGGTGATGTCGATAGATAGAACTCTCTATTATATTCGCAACTCAGGCGATGATGCTTCTATTCCCGGCTTGTATCGTTCTGTATTTGATGGAGCTACAGAGGAGGTGGTTCAGGGAGTAGAGGATATGATGATATCTTTCGGCTTGGATACCGATGATGATGGCGTCGCCAATCAGTATCTGACAGCACGGAATATTAAAGAGACCGAGTGGGTTGATGTTATGAGTGCCCGAGTGTCTTTCGTTATGCGAAGCCGTAATCAGGTTGATGGCGATTTTGTACGAAAAACGCTAACAGCGACAACGAAGCTACGTAATCGAGGTGTCGAATAATGTATAGACAGCGAGGCTCGGTACTTGTTGTGAGCTTAATTTTTGTTGTCTTGATGTCTCTAATTGCTGTTTCTGGTATGCAGCTAAGTAGCCTTGAAGAGAGAATGGCAGGAAACCATCAGGATAAAGATCGTGCATTTCAGGCAGCAGAGGCAGCGCTTGTCGAAGGGGAGCAGTTTGTACTGACGACAGATTTTGATCGGGAAGTCCATTTTAAAAAGGCTTGCAGTGGTTCGCTTTGTTTTGATGATAGTTGCGCGGGTGGTCTTTGCTTAACAGGCCGAATCACCAGTGGTTGTGAAATTCGAGATACAGAAAATGAGCCTTGGCTCGAGGATGACAGTAATCAGTATAGTTTTCCGTTGACGGATGGCAACGATGGGGCCGGTGATCTGATTAATGTCTGGACGACGACGGGCAAACACCGAACGGCTACACAGGGACTTAACAGTGTTACATCCAGTGCTAAGTATATAGTTGAGTTTATTTGCTTTACACAGAAAGATCCCGATGCGCCTGCACCAGATGCATACCCTAATGACTCTGCCGAATGGTCTGAAATGTACCGTATAACGGCATTAGCGACCGGTGCCCAGAGCACAAATAAGGTGATGCTACAATCAACGTTTAAGAAAGACTGACGATTTGTTGTAGGGTCAGCAACGAGGTACAGTAATGAAAAATTCTAAGCTTTATCAAAGGACTATGTTGTGGATAATTGCTGCATTTAGCTTTATTCATGTCCCAAATGCGGCCGCTGTTACCTCGACAGACTTTCAGGCTGCGCCTGCGTTAGTCTCTCAGGCGGCAACCCCTCAAGTTATGTTAGCGATGTCGGTCGACCATCAATTGTTTTTCAAGGCCTATTCGGATTATCAAGATCTGGATGGTGATGGCGCGATTGATACCAGCTACAACCATAGTTTTGATTACTATGGCTATTTTGATAGCTATAAATGCTATAGCTATAGCAGCAAGCGCTTTGATCCCGTTTCATTGACCGCGGATAAATACTGCTCTGGAAGTCAATGGTCGGGTAATTTTCTGAACTGGGCCAGCATGACCCGTATAGATACAGTAAGGCGTATACTTTATGGTGGTCTACGTAGTACTGATACGGCCTCTGTAACAATTTTAGAAAGAAGCTATTTGCCTAATGATGCACATAGTTTCGCTAAATACTTTTCTGATACGGCAGAACTGCCAAAACTCACACCTTTTACTGCTTCTAACGCGCCATCCGGTATTACTATTTGCAATACGACAGTTTCTTCAACCACGTGGTCTCAATATGTGACGGATGCACCGCTCATGCGCGTGGCTAAAGGCGACTATGCGCTCTGGTCTGCTAATGAGCGCTGGCAATGCCGTTGGAATGAGGAAAAGGCAGCAGCGAGTGGATACAATAATGGCAATGACTCTGCAACATCTGGGTTAGGTTCTGAGTCCAGTAGCCCATCCAGAGTCAGCCAGGGTTTGGGGGAAGTTGATTACGTTGCTCGAGTGAAAGTCTGTGATAGTAGTCTAATAGGAACAGAAGATTGTAAGCAGTATCCTGATGGTAATTATAAGCCGGTTGGAGTACTTCAAAGTTACGGTGATGAGGGGGCTGTTGATTTTGGTTTGTTGAGCGGATCTTATTCAAAGAATAAATCCGGCGGGGTATTAAGGAAGAATATCAGTTCTATTGTCGATGAGGTCAATGCAACGACCGACGGTACTTTTAAGACAGCACCGGCGGACGGTAATATTATTGATACGCTCAATAATTTACGGCTCTATGGCTATAGCCATGATTCGGGTACATATAATGAAAATGGTAGCGGTGATGATTGTGAGTGGGGGAAAAACTCCTTTAATAATGGCAAGTGTACCAACTGGGGTAATCCCGTAGCCGAAATTCTTTCAGAATGTTATCGCTATTATGGTGGAGAAAAGGCTGAGTCGGACTTTGTTCCTTCGAGTAGTGGTCCTGATAACGATTTAGGTTTGCAAGCGGCCACTTGGGATGATCCTTTAGATGCTATAAATCAGTGCGCTAAGTTAAATCTTATAATGTTTAATGCCAGTACCGTTTCCTATGATAGCGATGAACTGAATAGTTTTGATAAAGACTTTAGTGCTAAGGCTGAGGAGCTTACTGATAGCGTTGGGGATGGCGAAGGAATTACTGGCAACGATTATTTTGTGGGTGAAAGTGGGTCGGATGATGATCAGCTCTGTACTTCGAAAACGATTGATGCATTAGGTGATGTGAAGGGGACTTGCCCCGACTCCCCCCGTCTTGAAGGTAGCTATCAGATGGCTGGAGTCAGTGCGTTTGCACATTTGAATGATCTACGTAGTGACCTTGATGGAGTGCAGAGTGTTGATACTTACGGTGTTTCACTGGCGCCGGCTATCCCATCGGTAGACATTCAAGCGGCAGGCAGTAGTGGCAAGACTGTCACTTTGTTACCTGCATGTCGAAATGATGATGCAAAAGGCAATTGCGCCATTGTTGATTTTAAAATAGCAGAGGCTTATCACCAAGACACTGCAAATCCTGGCGAGTATATTGGTACGCTTTATGTCAATTGGGAAGATAGTGAGCAGGGAGGCGATTTTGACCAAGACATGTGGGGTACTATCCGTTATCGAATAACGGCTTCTGAGATAGAGATAACAACCGATGCTATTGCGCAATCTACCCCTTACGATATGGGCTTTGGTTATATTATCAGCGGTACTACGAATGACGGATTTCATGTTCATTCGGGTATTAATGGATTTAAATATGATGAGACTAAAACAAAAATTGATTGTAAGGATGGTTGTTCGGTTGGCGATGTTGCAACGACGAGAACTTATACGCTTGGAACGTCTGATACACAGTTGCTAAAGCAACCACTATTTTATGCGGCTAAATGGGGTGGATTCACTGATGCTGATAATTCGGGAACACCTAATAGCGATAGTGAATGGGATAATAAGAATAATGCGGATGGCTCTTTGGTGCCTGATGGTATACCCGATAATTATTTTTATGCAACGGACCCCTCACAGTTAAAATATCAACTGCAACAGGTCTTGGATTCTATTATTAACCGGATATCATCCGGAACAAATGCATCGCTTGTCTCTAATAGTAATACAGGGGTTGGCGCTATTTATCAGGCACTGTATCAGCCTAGTGTTAAGTCTGAAAATCGCAATATTTCTTGGGTTGGCATACTGCATTCTTTATTTATGGATGGCTATGGTCGGTTAAGAGAGGATAGTAATGCTAATGATCAGCTTGATAGCGCGGATAAAGCTATAGATATTTATTATGACGCATCTTTAGAAGAGACGCTCATTCAGCGATATACGGTGGGCTCTGATAACGAATTGACGGTTAGTGGTGCCCCAGTTGATATAGATGAAATACAGACGGTTTGGAATGCAAGAGATCAACTAGCAGCAATCAATAATGGGCAAACTCGGACGCAGCGGACTTATGGTAATAATGATGGCACTCGTTATATCTTGACGGCTATTGATGGTATATCAACAACCGCTGATGGGAAAATTGATAATGCTGATGTTGTTGATTTTATTCCGAGTACATTCACGACAGCAAATCGATATCAGTATTTAGGTGACACGATCACAACGTCTGCCTTGGCGACAGATCTGGTTAACTATATTCGTGGTGACGATAGTGTTACAGGAATGCGATCTAGAACCATTGACTTTGATGGCGATGGCGCTGACGAAGTATGGCGTTTAGGCGATATCATTCATTCGACTCCTTCAGTCGTTGGAGCCCCATCAAGTAATTACAAGGCGCGCTATGGTGACTCAAGCTATGATACCTTTTGGGAGCAGTACGAATATCGTCGGCAGATGGTGTATTCCGGTGCAAATGATGGAATGTTGCATGCTTTTAATGGCGGTTTCTGGAATTTAAATACACTGGGTTTTGATACTGCAGTCACTGGTAAAGCAAATCATAAGCTGGGAGCAGAAATGTGGGCTTATGTCCCCTACAATTTGCTACCTCATCTCCGTTGGTTAGGCGAACAGGAGTATCCCCATGTTTATTATGTTGATGGAGAAACAACCACCTTTGATGCCAATATTTTTTCAGATGATAGCGATCATCCAGGTGGATGGGGGACAGTACTCGTTGTCGGCATGAGAATGGGGGGAGGAGAGCAAACGCTTTCAATTGGAGGGGATTCTACTAATTTTAACTCCGCATTTTTAGTTTTTGATGTGACAAATCCGGAAGTGCCCCCTTCTCTGATTGCAGAGATTTCTCATGCTGATATGGGATTGACAACGAGTAAACCTGCGGTATTGAAGCGACGAGTTGCGAAGACTGATATTTCAGGTTCCCCTGACTGGAGCCTAGGCGCACAAACGAACGAGTGGTATCTTGTTATGGGTTCCGGCCCCATAGGCGCGGGGGCGATAGAGGACGCCAGTAGTGACCAAAATGCTAAACTCTTTGTCTATGATTTAGTGAACAAGGAGTTTGTTTCTGGCGCGACAGGCCTGAATATTGAAAGTGATGGACATAGCTATCTTGGAGACATTACCGTCGTTGATTGGGACAGCGACTTTGTTGATGATGTTATTTATGTTGGGTCTGTTAGTTTAGATCCGACAGATATGGTTCCCGCAGATTCGGTATCAGGCAACTTGAATCGGGTTGTGTTTGATCCTACATCAACAACATTCACTCCTTCTCGCTTTGTTAAAGCGGATAAACCCATTGTTGCTGCGCCTTATACGATTCTTGATTCTAACTCTCAGCCTTGGGTTTATAGTGGAACAGGGCGAGTGATAATTGGTGATGATAACCGAAACTCTGAGCAGCAGTCTTTCTATGGTGTGAAAGAATCTATGGATTCTAGCGGTAACATTATTAGTAATCTCCTAGAGAGGAGTGACTTGATTGATTCGACAAATACAGTGGTTTTCGAAAATGGAATGGTTAAGGATTATGCAAGCGGGTCAGCACAAACTTTAACCATTGATTCAACCGACATTACGTCGTTTAGTCAGTTGAAGACTCAGATGGAAAGTGAAAGTGGTTGGTATTTGGATTTTGAAAATACAACAAACCCTTCAGGTAGAAATGTAAACACCTCGGTTAGTGTGTTCTCCTTTTTGTTCTTTACTGAATACATTCCGCCAGAGAATATCTGTGATATTGATGGAGAGAGTTTTCTTTATGCTTTAGATTATCAAACAGGTACAGCATCTTATTTGGCACCATTTGGCACAACTTATAATCGGAAGGTAGTAGATGCACAAGGAGATGATGTGCCTGAAGCTCAAGGTAAAGTGAGTTTGGGTGATGGCATGGCGTCCGCACCCGTTATACATAGGGGCGTAGAAGGCGTTACCCATATCATCACCCAGAAATCAACTGGTGCGATTGGTTCTAATGAAGCAACAGTTGATCCGGAAGGTGGACGAATGAGTTGGCGGCAACTGTACTAATTGAGATACGACATAATGACTAAAAGTAAAGGATTCACGCTGATTGAGTTGATGATAGTGGTTGCGGTTATAGGAATACTTCTTTCTATTGCTTATCCATCTTTTATGGAGCAAGTTCGTCAGAGCCGTCGTTCAGATGGTTATGCCGCATTGATGCAGGCTGCTGCGATGGAAGAACGATATTTTACAGTGAATAATAGTTACTCATCGACATTAAGTGATATTGGAGGTGCTTCATCACCAGAGGGCTACTACACAGTTAGTGTAGTAGTTTCTGGTGGGGGGTACACTTTAAGTGCGGCGGGTAGTGGCTCGCAGGCAAGTGATACCGACTGTACTCCTCTAGTCTTGTCGCATACCGGTGTTAAAACGCCAGCAGGTTGTTGGTAAGCTTTTACGGAAAGACACTTTTCTTTATAAATAATGCGCGCCTAGGGCGCGTTTTTTATATACTCATGCCTCTTTGTACCAACCATAAGGCTTAGAAATGTCTGACTACCTGATTATTGGGGCAGGCGTGATGGGCATGCTGACGGCCAGGGAACTGGCTCAGTCGGGTGCGAGTGTTACGCTTGTGGAGATGAACAACTGTGCGCAGGAAGCGTCTTGGGCGGGTGGAGGGATTGTATCGCCACTGTATCCCTGGCGTTATTCAGATCCGGTCACGGCCTTGGCAACGTGGTCGCAGACGGGTTATATCCACTTGGCACAGCAGTTATTGGAAGAAACCGGCTTAGATCCTGAGTTGCGCCTTAAAGGGATGTTTATGGTGGGGGTTGATGATGAGGATAAGGCGTTGGCGTGGGGGCGGCGATATAACAAGCCAATGGAGCGTGTTAACCCTGATTTTCTTTATCAAAAAGAGCCTAACTTAGCGGCAGGCTGTGAGTCTGCGTTGTGGATGCCCGAGGTGGGCAGTATACGTAACCCCCGTTTAGGGCGCTCGTTGCGCCGCAGTATGGAAATCTCCGCCAATATTAATCTCATCGAGCAGAGTCGGGTAGAGCGTCTGCTGGTTGAAAATGAAACCATCACCGGTGTGCAGCTAGCCGATCAGGTGCTCTATGGGGATAAGATCGTGGTGACCGCCGGCGCGTGGAGTCGTGAGTTATTGCAACCGCTAAACATTGATCTGCCTATCGAGCCGGTGAAGGGACAGATGATGATCTTTAAGGCCCCTGTTGGGCTGATTAATCGTGTTGTACTAATGCAGAATCGATACCTGATTCCACGTAATGATGGACGTATTTTGGTCGGTAGCACGTTGGAGCGGGTGGGCTTTGATAAGCAGCCGACAGAGGAAATCAAACAATCGCTGTATCAGACGGCATTGAATATCTGTCCGGCGCTGGAGAACTGTGAGCTAGAGCGTCATTGGGCGGGATTACGGCCTGGTTCGCCAGAAGGGATTCCCTATATCGGTGCAGTGCCTGGTTATAACAACTTGTATATTAATGCCGGTCACTTCAGAAATGGTTTGGTGCTGGCACCAGCCTCTACTCGGTTGCTAGGCGATATTTTGCTTCAGCGACAACCGGTTATCGATCCCGAACCTTATCAAATGATAGGGCGGGTATAGCATCGCGATACCCGCGTGATAAAAAAGGTCTCATATGAGGCCTTTTTTTAATCGTAAATGGTCGGCACCGGCTGACGTTTGTGTTCGGTACGGCGATAGATTCCGATCAGTTTATCTTCGACTGCTTGACTTACAGGTTTGCCTTCGAGGAAATCATCGATTTCATCGTAGCTTAAGCCTAAGGCCGCTTCATCCGCTTTTTGTGGCGTATCACATTCGAGATCTGCGGTCGGGGTCTTATGAATCAGTTGCGTTGGTGCACCGAGTGCTTCGGCCAGCGCCCGAACCTGACGTTTACTGAGCCCAAACAGAGGTGCTAAATCGCACGCGCCATCGCCGTGTTTGGTATAAAAGCCGGTGACATTTTCAGCGGAATGATCGGTACCTAGTACGAGGCCGCCGAGCAAACCGGCGATTTCATATTGAATGCTCATACGGATACGCGCTTTGACATTGCCTTTAGCAAAGTCGATGTGTGCGGGGCTGCCCGCCTCAATATCGGCCTCATTTAACGCCGCTAAGGTGGCCGCGTGAACACCGTCGGCACCGGGTTGAACATTGGCGGTCAGGCTGACCGATGGCGCGATAAAGGCAAGCGCCGTTTGTGCATCCTCTTCATCTTGTTGTGTATTGTAGGGTAGTCGCACGGCAACAAAACGATAATCGTTGCTGTTGCTTTCTTGATTGAGTTGTTTAATGGATAGCTGAGCAAGACGGCCACAGGTCGTCGAATCGACACCTCCACTAATACCTAAAATAAGATGCTTACAACCGCTAGCGACGAGGGTTTGTTTAATAAAGTCTATACGTCTTTCGATTTCGACGGTGGTATCGATGTGCGGTTTAACCTGCATCGCTGCAACAATTGAAGCTCTATCCATTATGTATTCTCGCGGTCTTTTTATGAGTCTGTTATTTATTCTAAGGGAAAGTTTGGCAGGCTGTGAAGTGCTTTTGTGAACGAGGCAATGTTTGCACTAGGAGTGGGCGTCATGCGCTATAAAAAAGGCGCCGAAGCGGCGCCTTGAACAGAAACTGTGCGGTTATTCGGTTGCTTGTGCTTCGCTATCGAAAAGACCAAACGTCAGGCGGCTAAACCAAGAACGTTGTTGAGGCTCAGCAGGTTGGCTTTGAGGCTGCTCGACGGGACGTGAAATGGTGGCGCTGCCAAATAGACCAAAGGTTGCCGAACTGAGTAGGGATTCTTTTCTTGCCAGTTGTATATTGGATTGATATCCAGGGAAGTTGGTATCCAGTACCGCTTGTGCATCGGCGGCTAAGTCGGTCATACCTAACTCATTATACGCCAGTACCATTACGGACAGAGCATCCGGTAGCGCGGGTGTTTGTTGGTAATTTTCTAAGACATAGCGGCCACGGTTAGCCGCCGCAACCCACGCTTCCCGTTTCACATAGTAGCGGGCAACATGCATTTCGTGGGTAGCAAGCCGATTTTTCAGGTAGGTCATCCGTTTTTGCGCATCCGGTGCATATTGGCTATTCGGAAAGCGGGAGACTAGTTGTTGAAAGCTCTGGAATGAATCCAGTGCGCTGCCTGGGTCTCGCTGAGTTTCATCGATGGGTAGATACTTCTCGAAGAAGGTGCGATCTTTTTCAAAAGCGGTTAAACCTTTGAGATAGAGGGCATAGTCTATATTTTCATGATTAGGGTTTAAACGGATAAAACGATCCGCTGTTGCCCTCGCCGCATCCGACTCGTAATTCTTGTGGTAAGCGTAGATTAGCTCTAGTTGTGCCTGATCGGAAAAACGACCAAAAGGGTAACGAGATTCGAGTAGCTGGAGTTTTTCAACGGCGGCGACATAGTTTTCCCCCTCGAGCATATCAAGGGCTTCTTCATAGAGCTGTTGTTCCGGCACATCCGGAGCCTCTTTTTCGTCACCACCAAACCATGAACAACCCGAGGCCATCAGAGTGATCGAAATAATTGCGAGCAACTTTGCCAGGCGCATAAACATTTATCCTGCTATTAGTGAGAGTTTCCCGTTAGTTAACAGCGGCTACTGTTCGTTTCGGGTATACTGTGCAAAATTAATTCGGCCTATTTAACCATAACCGAATGGCAAGCCAAAGCGTCTCTGCGTTTTCCTTGCGATAAAGCCTATATTTTCTTAATTTTTCCGAGAGTTAGATAAATCATGACTGAGAAGGTTCAACTTAATGCAACAGTATCGGATGATCTGATTGGCAAACGATTAGATCAGGCGGTTGCCGAACTTTTCCCCGAATACTCCCGTTCACGGTTGCAAGGCTGGATTAAAGAGGGGGCTTTGACTGTCGATGGTCAGATCAAACGGCCTCGGGATAAACTGTTTGGCGGCGAGCAGTTAGCGATTGATGCTGAACTGGACGTGATTGATCAGTACAAAGCGGTGGAGATGCCACTGGATATCGTCTACGAAGATGATGATATTATGATTATTAATAAACCAGCTAATTTGGTGGTTCATCCGGCGGCAGGCCATTGGGAAGATACGTTGCTGAATGGCCTGTTGCACTACTGTCCAGAGATTGCACAAGTGCCTCGGGCGGGGATTGTGCATCGTTTAGATATGGATACTACTGGATTGATGGTGGTGGCTAAAACCATACAGGCACAAACCGAACTGGTGTCTCAGTTGCAAGATCGTTCGATGGGACGTGAATATGAAGCCGTCGTTGCTGGCGTGATGACGGGTGGAGGCACGGTAGATGAGCCTTTAGGTCGTCACTCGCGTAACCGGCAAAAGATGGCCGTGGTGGGGTTGGGAAAAGAAGCGGTGACTCATTATCGCGTGTTAACAAAATTTCGCGCGCACACCCATATTCGTTTGAAGCTAGAAACGGGCCGTACCCATCAGATTCGAGTGCATATGTCCCATATTAACTATCCGCTGGTGGGTGATCAGCTTTACGGAGGTCGTTTCCGTCTGCCTAAAGGTGTGACACCGCAACTGTTGAGTAAGCTAAAAGGCTTTCAGCGTCAGGCGCTGCACGCTAAGCGGTTGGAGTTATTTCACCCAGCGACGGGCGAATTAATGTCTTGGGAAGTCGATCTACCCGAAGATATGCAGCGTTTGTTAAACAGTCTGAAGAAAGACGCAGAGTATCACGAGATTGATCTGTGAAAATGATTAGCGCCGATTGGTCTGCGCCAAGCCATGTGCAGGCGTTCACGACCACTCGGCTGGGTGGTTGCAGTGAAGGCGCGTATCAATCGCTTAATTTAGGCGATCATGTGGGGGATCTCTCTGCTCGCGTTGCGGCTAATCGTGAGCGACTATGTCAACAGCATCAATGGTTAAAGACTCCGCAATGGTTATCACAAGTGCATGGGACTACCGTGTTGAAAGCCTCAGAACAAGGTGTTGTTGAGGCGGACGCTTGTTGGACGGATGCTATTGGTCAACCCTGTATCGTTATGACGGCTGATTGTTTGCCGGTATTTTTTACGGATCGAGCAGGGTCTCGGGTAGCGATCGCACATGCGGGCTGGCGAGGGCTTGTTGATGGCGTGCTAGAACAAACTTTATCGGTGTTTTCAGATCCTGCTGATGTACAGGTTTGGCTGGGCCCCGCCATCGGGCCGCAGGCCTTTGAAGTGGGCGATGACGTGCGCGAGCGGTTCTGTGATGTTGATGCCGCGTCCCATGCCGCCTTTATCGCCGCGAAAGCGCCGCATAAATGGCTGGCTAATATTTATCAACTGGCTCGATTGCGCTTGAATGCCGCAGGGGTGCAAGAGGTGACGGGCGGCAATTATTGCACTTTCTCTCAGTCTGAACTGTTCTATTCCTACCGCCGCGAGGGAGTGACGGGGCGTATGGCCAGCATGATCTGGATTAATTGATCTATATCAATGAAACCTGTATCAAGGCTATTGATCTATCTTAGTGTGTATATGATAATGGTTATCATTCATATTTAAGATGTTTTCGATGACACTTCCCGAATTAAAGACTCGTCAACAGGCCATCATTAAGACGATCGCAGGGCCTGAGCCGTTGCGTCAGCGCTTGGTGGCGTTGGGTGTGTTAAAAGGTTTAAACATCTCGGTAGCAGCGACCTCTTTACTGGGTAATCCCCGGGTCTACTCCATTGGCAAACAGCAGATTTGCTTGCGTAGTAAAGAAGCAAGTTATATCGAGGTGGAATTGCAATCCAATGGCGGATAAAAAAACCTCTTATACGATCGCGTTACTGGGCAACCCGAATTGCGGTAAAACATCGCTTTTTAATCAGTTAACTGGGGCGCGACAGCGTACTGGTAATATGGCGGGGGTGACGGTTACCAGTCGGGAAGGCCATAAAAAATGGCGAGGTATCGATTTTCATTTTATTGACCTTCCGGGAATCTATTCGTTGGCGAATAGTCGCGTAGAAGAGAGGGTCGCGCGCGACTATCTTCTGGCAACGCCGCCCGATCTTATTCTCAATGTTGTTGATGCCAACAACCTAGCCCGTAACCTTGCTTTGACAACCCAACTATTAGAGCAAGGGCTACCGATCGTTATCGCACTCAATATGCTGGATGAGCTCGAAAAACAGGGTGGCAGTATCGATCTGCATGAGTTGAGTTTAGGTTTGGTCAAGCCATTGATGGCGAGTGATGGGCGCAGTAATCATCATATCGCTGAATTAATGGATCTGTTATTGGAGAACCTCGAACAAGCGAGTGAGCCATTACTGATCGCTTATGAGCCACATATCGAGTGGGCTATTAATGCGTTAACAGAGGTTGGTTTGACTCGCTGGCAATCCATCCGCTGGTTGGAATCCTGTGGTGATGGAGTCATGCTCAATCATGATGAGCAAGTGAAGACCGCTCAGGAAGTGCTAGTAACACTGGCTAATCGTCATGATGAGTCGTTGGCTGAAATGATTGCCGAAGGGCGTTATGGCTATATTCATGGTTTGTTACATAAAAGTAGCAGCGAGCATCAAGATCAATCGGTAGCCGATCATTGGTTGGATCGTGTGACACTAAATCGTTGGCTAGGCATGCCGATTTTTGTCTTGTTACTCTGGGTGATGTTCGAGGCGACCTTTACCCTGGGTAGCTATCCCGCCGACTGGATCGATGCGAGTGTCAGTTGGGTTGGTCAGCAGGTCGGTGCATTGATGCCGGCGTCGCTGTTAAAAAACCTGCTGGTGGAAGGTTTGATTGCTGGCGTGGGTGGGGTATTAGTGTTTCTACCAAACGTGGTGCTGTTGTTTTTCTTTATTGCGCTGCTGGAGCAGAGTGGTTATATGGCTCGTGCGGCCTTTCTGACCGATAATCTGATGAGTAAGGTTGGCTTGCATGGCAAGGCTTTTGTGCCATTGGTGATGGGGTTTGGCTGTAATGTGCCAGCGATTATGTCGGCCAGAACCATTGAGGAGCCGCGAGCGCGTCTTATTACTATTTTAATAAACCCTTTTATGAGCTGTTCTGCTCGGTTACCGGTGTATGTGCTATTGGCGGGTATTTTCTTTACAGATAACGCGGGCACGGTGATGTTTAGCCTATATATGTTAGGAATCTTGGTCGCCTTTACAATTGCCGCGCTATTGGCTCGAACGATTACCTCTCATCACGATGAGACATTCATTATGGAGTTGCCTCCTTGGCGATTTCCGTCAGGGCGATCCATGGCGTTACATGTATGGGATAAGGCGGCCGACTTCCTGAAAAAAATTGGTGGCGTTATTTTGGTTGGCTCCATCCTGATCTGGTTGCTACAGAGTTTTCCGTTGCACGGTACGCCATGGTTAGAGCAACTAGGTCGCTTCGTCGCACCGTTATTTGCGCCGATGGGGTTTGGCTGGCAGGAAACGGTCGCTCTGCTATCAGGGTTTATCGCTAAAGAAGTGATCGCCGCATCGTTGGTGGTTGTGTATCAAACGGATATGAACGATATGGCTGGGCTGCAAGCAGCGCTGGGTAGTGCCTTGGCGCCTGCATCGGGTTTAGCCTTGATGGTGTTTACCTTGTTATATATGCCTTGTCTGGCAACGATTGCCACCATTCGTCGAGAAACGGGGAGTTGGCGTTGGGCGGCTGTCTCGATCATGATGGGCTTGGTGTTGGCTTGGATAGGTGCTTGGTTGGTCTATAACGTGGCGTCATTGTGGATTTAGTGAAAAGGTAACTATATGACACTATTTGACTGGTTCGTGCTGGTGGCAGTGGTGGTGCTATTGGGTATATGGTTTTGTCGCTACCTCTATCGTACCTTTAATCGAAAATGTAGTAGTACGGGATGTAGTAACTGCTCGGGTTGTGGCAACGCTAAAAAGAAGTGACGTGAATAAATCGGTAAATATATAAGTAGTTGCTTATATAGCCTTGAATTTCTCCCAATTTACCCATACTTATTTTAGTAAGAGTAAAACCCTGTCATCAGCTTTAATCAAAGCGCAGAGTTGGCCGGGTAAACAGATTAGGAGGGGACGATGCAACCCGAACGTTTTACCAGCAAATTACAATCAGCCCTAGCGGATGCCCAATCGCTTGCGGTGGGTAAAGATCATAACTATATAGAACCCGTTCATCTTTTGTTGGCGCTATTGGATCAGCAAGGAGGCTCTATTAAGCCTTTGTTGGCCAAGTCAGGTGCCAATGTTGAGCAAATGCACTCAGCGGCACAGCAATTGTTCAATGATTTGCCTCAAGTCGCTAACAGTGACGGCGAGGTACGCTTCTCGCCTGCGATGGGGAAATTATTCAATCTGACCGATAAGCTCGCTCAGCAACGTGGCGATCAATATATTGCCAGTGAGCTGTTTGTACTGGCGATGCTTGAGGATAAGAGTGGCGTGGGTAAGCTGCTTAAAGCGGCAGGCGTGACCAAGCAACAATTGGAACAAGCGATAGGACAGATGCGAGGCGGTGATAGCGTGAATGATCCCAATGCAGAAGAAAACCGGCAAGCGCTGGATAAATTTACCATTGATCTAACGGAGCGAGCCGAGTCAGGCAAACTCGATCCCGTTATTGGGCGCGATGATGAGATTCGTCGTACGATTCAAGTACTGCAGCGTCGAACTAAAAATAACCCCGTATTGATCGGTGAGCCGGGGGTTGGTAAAACCGCTATTGTTGAAGGTCTAGCACAACGGATTATTAACGGTGAAGTGCCTGAAGGGCTGAAGAACAAGAAAGTGCTGTCTCTCGATATGGGAGCCCTGATTGCCGGTGCTAAATTCAGAGGCGAGTTTGAAGAACGGCTTAAGTCTGTTCTCAATGAGCTTGCGAAGCAGGAAGGTCAGATCATCCTGTTTATTGATGAGTTGCATACGATGGTGGGTGCCGGTAAGGGTGAAGGCTCAATGGATGCCGGGAATATGCTCAAGCCGGCGTTAGCGCGAGGTGAATTACATTGTGTTGGCGCGACAACGCTGGATGAATATCGTCAGTATGTTGAAAAAGATGCCGCGCTTGAACGGCGTTTCCAAAAGGTGCTGGTGGATGAGCCAAGTGAAGAGGATACCATCGCGATTCTTCGTGGCTTAAAAGAGCGCTATGAGATTCACCATGGTGTTGATATTACCGACTCGGCCATTATTGCCGCGGCCAAACTATCACAGCGTTATATTACTGATCGGCAACTACCAGACAAAGCCATTGACTTAATCGATGAGGCTGGTAGCCGTATCCGTATGGAGATCGACTCTAAGCCTGAGAGTATGGATCGGCTTGAGCGTCGCTTGATTCAACTGAAAATGGAACGCGAGGCGCTTAAAAAAGAGAAAGATCAAGCGGCCATTAAGCGTTTAGAAGAGTTGCAAAGCAATATCGAGGCGGTAGAGAAAGAGTATTCTGATCTCGATGAAATCTGGAAAGCAGAAAAAGTTGTGCTGCAAGGGTCTCAGCAAATTAAGGAAAAGCTGGATCAGGCACGAACTGAATTAGAGCAGGCGACTCGTTCAGGTGATCTGAGTCGTATGTCTGAACTGCAATATGGCGTCATTCCTGAGCTTGAAAAACAGTTGCAAGCGGCAGCGGATGTGGAAGATCAACCGCAGCAGCATCAGTTACTGAGAAACCGTGTTGGCGAGGAAGAGGTGGCAGAAGTTGTCTCTCGTTGGACCGGTATACCGATCTCAAAAATGCTAGAAGGCGAGCGCGATAAACTATTGCGTATGGAAGATGCCCTGCATCAGCAAGTGATCGGGCAGCATGAAGCGGTGCGTGCCGTGTCAAACGCGGTGCGACGTTCTCGGGCAGGTTTATCCGATCCTAATCGGCCTAATGGATCATTTCTGTTCCTTGGGCCCACGGGGGTCGGTAAAACAGAGCTGTGTAAAGCGCTAGCCGGTTTCTTGTTTGATACAGAAGAAGCGATGGTGCGGATCGATATGTCCGAGTTTATGGAGAAGCACTCAGTCGCTAGATTGATCGGTGCGCCTCCAGGCTATGTGGGTTATGAAGAGGGGGGGTATCTAACCGAAGCCGTGCGTCGCAAACCGTATTCGGTATTGCTGTTGGATGAAGTGGAAAAAGCGCATCCTGATGTCTTCAATATACTACTGCAGGTGTTAGAAGATGGCCGATTAACCGATGGTCAGGGGCGAACCGTCGATTTCCGTAATACGATTGTGGTGATGACCTCTAACTTAGGTTCCGATCTGATTCAAAACTTTAGTGATGATGACGATTATGACTTAATGCAAAGTGCGGTGATGGAGGTGGTGGGCAATCACTTCCGCCCGGAAGTGATTAACCGGATTGATGAAGTCGTGGTTTTCCACAGCTTACGCAAAGATCAGGTTCGAGGGATCGCTGAGATTCAACTGAATCGTCTGCGTCAGCGCTTAACCGAGCGAGAGCTTACTTTAACACTGACATCAACCGCTATGGATAAGCTGGTGGATGTTGGTTTTGAGCCGATCTATGGTGCTCGCCCGTTGAAGCGAGCGATTCAACAATGGATAGAAAACCCATTAGCGCAAGAGTTATTGGCCGGTAAGTATCTTCCAGGCACTGAAATTGGTGTTGATGTCGAAGCAGGACAGTTTGTTTTTCGATAAGGATGATTGTTGCGTCTGACTGCGGGGGTAAGTGAGCTGAGTCTATCGCAGGGTGACTGAGATTACAGGATCTTGCGAGAGTGTTATTCGGGCTGTGCCCTTTCATAAAACCGCCGTCAGGCGGTTTTTTGGTTTTAAGGGGATGATCAGCGTTATAGAAGCCCGTTCTGCTTATCAACAGCATCGCTATTACGCTTATCAAGGGGCTTCGCTAACGGCAAGTGAGTCGAGCAGCACTATTGAGTAGTGCTATATAGCGCCGCGTGGTTAATGAATTCACCGTTTTTCATAAATTATTCACTTTTTCGTGTTGTCCCTGTTGACTCTCTGTCTGTCCGGTGTAGAATGCGCCTCCTCGCTTGAGACAGCCACCGGAAACGGTCGCTGACACAAACCGAGCTGTTTGAT
>NZ_JAUOQE010000014.1 GCF_030547545.1 Amphritea sp. 1_MG-2023 | reverse complement strand
GCTTGAAAAGGTCCAGACATTTCGCTGCACTGGCTTTCGCGTATCTGGCCATTCTAATGTCCGCAGAGAACATAACGCACTTATTCGCACCTTCCCTAAGCTAGGCTATATAACTGAGACTGATTCCTACCGTTATTTTTCGCGCTATAAAGCGCTTGATCAGCGTGATCGATCGTATTTTGTAAATCAGGTGCGTCCGCATCCACTTCGGCAAGACCAACACTGATGGTGCAACTAACAGATTGATCGCGATCGACCTGAATCGTCATCTTTTCTAATGCTTGTCGAATTCGCTCAGCCACTACATAACCCTCATGCAGCACCGTATCCGGCATGAGAATAACAAACTCTTCACCACCATAACGGGCCAATATATCTTCGTGACGGCACTGCCCTCTAATCACATCGGCGACCCGCTTGATTGATTTATCACCCAATGCATGGCCATAAGTATCATTGATCTGTTTAAAGTGATCGATATCGATCATGGCAATCGAGACCGGCTGCCCGGTTTGTTTGGCTTGTTCCAACAAGAGATTTGCCGCCAGACTGAAATGGCGACGATTAAACAGCTGCGTCAGTGGGTCGGTGGAGGCTAATAATTGCAGATCGGCCTGGGTCGCTTTCAATTTTTCCAAGGTGCGAATCCGATAAGCCATAATCAGCGAGAGCACAAGAGCTTCAAGAACAATACCAATACCCACGCCGTGACTATTGATATAATTGAACTCCGCTTTACCCTTATAAAAAAACACCGCCAAAGTGCTAAAGAAAATAAATAATCCATGGCCGAATAAAAAGAACCGGGCGATTGGATGTTTACGCACTAGCATCGAACAGGTCACGCTGAGACTAACCACCATCATAATGGCGGCTAACGTGCTGGAATACTTCAGTGCCGTAACGATATCAAATAAGCCATAGACAAACTCAAAAATCAGCAAGGTAAGAATAGACAGTAGCGCACCGTGCTCAATGGGGTATTTTCGCTTGGTTTCAAATATATTAACCATAAATAGCAGGATAAAGATCGGCATACTGACTAACGATAAATGCCACTTGAGCGTCACACTGCCATACACATTAAAGAGATCCGCCAATAAACCGTAAGAGAGTGCGATCCAAAAACCACCCGAAATAAGATAACAGGCATAAAAAAAATGCTCTCTTAGGCGCGATGATAAAAATAGCAGTAGGTTATAAACAATTAGCGCTAAGATCATCCCCACCAGTAAGGCGATATCGGTATATTGGCCTAATAACTCTCTTTTGGAATGATCTTCATCATATAAATTCAGCACAAACCACTGATGCGAAAAAGCCAGACTTTTCACAAAGAGGGTTTTATGTTGCTGTGCGGCTAAAGTGAAATCAAACACCGCGCTACCACGATACATCCATTGCTGTGTCGTTTTATCATCCATATCAAGCAGCCGCGCACGGGTTAACTCGCCATCAACGACTTCATAGAGTTCGATTTTACTATTGTGATAGGCATATGGATGATGCAGATAGAGCTTGATAGGTGTCGACTTCGCATTTTCAAGTTCGATTTTCACCCAAGTTGTTTTGGAGGCAGTGCCTAATGACACCCCATTAGATGACACTTGAAACGCTTGCTGACGAACCTCTTCAAACGGCATTTGTTCGCTTTTATCGACAAAATATCCCATCTGAAACTGTTCAAGCTTGACCCTATTCTCCGCTATGACCTGCACTGGCACCATGGCAGAACAGGCCCCAGAAAATAAGTAAATACACACAAAAAATAGCTTAAGAATCAATGGACTGGGACTAGTATAGGTCATTAATTATCTTCTATAACTCGGTAGATACTACCTGCTTTTATAGCACGTGATAAATCCTAACTGATTCATAACAAAAAGAGTACAACAACGCGCCTAAACATAGGGGGAACATGACTCACATCGGGAATCATGCCTAAAGCAGACGCTTAAGCGCAGCCTTCGCATTGATTAAGCGTTGATGCCCTATCCCATCAATTATCTCATAAGGGCGATTTAAGCGCTGAATCTCAGTTAAATGGCGCTGAAACAGCCTGTGCCGATCATCCGCTCGCGGATGTTCACGTAAAGGATCTGCCGCCCAAGGAATATCAGGTTTGCACAGCAGGTAAACATGAGATGTTTCCTCTGCCAACGCATCTGCAATCAGCTTGGGGCATTGACCAAACACCACTTCAGTCCAAATTTTATAATTGATCAGATCAGTATCAAAAATCCCCAACGGCAGCGTCGGCGGCACCTGCAACTGCTGATAGTGTTGATGCAGCACACTCAAACGGATTAACTCTTCAAGATCATAATCGGGGCCGTGCTGTGTCAAATAAACCCGTGCATACTCCGAAGCAAAAGGCAGATCGAGCCACTGACTTAGCTGTTCCGTTAAGGTACTTTTGCCCGAAGACTCGGCGCCCGTCAACACAATACGCTTCATCAATGATTCACTACCCTAGCAGCCTGCTTAAGAGATCGATGCCATTGCAACCAGCCATACAATCCCAACAGCAGAAAAATAGCATATTGCACAGAATAGATCGGGGCATCTTTGAGCCAATAAATATAGATACCCAGCACATTCACGATGCTCCAGAAAACCCAGTTTTCCATCCGTTTACGCGCCTGTAAGAATTGAGCGAAAAAACTTAACACCGTGGTAATTGCATCCAGCCAGAGTAACGAGGGCTGCGGAATCCAACTGACCTGTGTCGCCAAAGCAGCAATCCCCTGTCCCCATGCCACAATACAGAGCACGACTGCCGCCAGCAACGCTAACTGACGCTGACGGCTTAACCATGTGGGAATAAAAGCGACCGACGAAACGCTGTTACCGATGATCCAAGCCCGCCAGCAATATAGTTGAATCGGTATATAAGCGAGATAGAGAATACCATCGGACACCAACTGCCATTCAGTGATCGCCAGCCAGGCCGAAATCGATG
The DNA here is from genome assembly GCF_030547545.1 of Amphritea sp. 1_MG-2023. Taxonomy (GTDB): domain Bacteria; phylum Pseudomonadota; class Gammaproteobacteria; order Pseudomonadales; family Balneatricaceae; genus Amphritea. The sequence continues at coordinate 98,133 of NZ_JAUOQE010000014.1, read as the reverse complement.
CCCAAAGGATACCCAACGGCCAGCCCAGCATGTTTTGCCTCGCAATCAGCACCACGCCAAGAATCGCACTAACGGTGGCGGTTATTTCCAGCGGCGTAGTCCCCAACAATTGAAGCCATTCGAACGTCATTAACATGTTATTGCCTATACACCTCTGTTGAATTTTGAACGGCAAGTTCGAGGTTCGACACAGAACATCGCGCCCAACCCCAATATCGCGCTTAACATACATGCTAAACCGCTTACTCGTCTCAATAGCTTACCCGCAGAACAGCGATTGTATCGCCATCGGTTAGGTTTTAATGTGATTAGGTGAAAATATTCATATTAAAATGTCTTCTGCAGATATAACGTTGAAAATGCCACGCCCATATTCCAACCGACTACCCTGAGTACGATTAATGATGGCTCTGAAAATCGATGACAAAAGTGGAACCGCGATATATGAAACCATGCCTTTCAGTCATTGAGGGTATTGTTTACTCCTGAAGAGGGCACATATTTGATAGCTTGACGAAGATGTTAATACTTAGGAAGCTAAGCTTATCAATCTAGGGCGGAATAAAAGAGATCAGAAAAATAAACAGCTCACCTCTCGAGAAGATCTCTGAAGAAGGTCTCTGAAGAAGGTCTCTGAAGAAGGTCTCGAGAGAAAGCCTATGAAGAAGCGCCTATTGCCACAATCTTGGACGTTAAACCTGTGATCAAATCGCACTCAATCATGGCCTAAGTGATCAGACCATGATTGAGTACTGTAACGCCCTATGGCAGCGTGGGATAATCCGTATAGCCTTCGGCACCCTGAGCATAGAATAGGTTTGCACGAGGAGGGTTGAGTTCCGCCTCGAGCTTCAACCGCTGGGGCAGGTCCGGATTGGCAATAAAAGGCACACCAAAGGCAATCGCATCGGCTTTACCCTCGGCTAACCATTGATTAGCCAGCGCTTTAGTAAATTTCTCATTGGCAATCACGGGGCCAGCAAAGCGTTCTTTCAACAACGGCGTCAAACTGTCATCCGCCGCATGCTCTCGTGTTGAAATAAAGGCGATGCCCCGCTTACCCAACTCAGTAGCCACATAACTAAAGGTCGCTTGCGGATTTGAATCCCCCATATCATGGGCATCCGTTCGCGGTGCTAAGTGCATGGCAACCCGATCCTTACCCCAAACCTCGATACAGGCATCGGTAACTTGCAACATTAAACGGGCACGATTTTCTAATGAACCACCATATTCATCATCCCGCCGATTAGTTTTATCTTGCAGAAACTGATCCAACAGATAGCCATTGGCCCCGTGAATATGCACGCCATCAAAACCAGCGGCTTTGGCATTAATCGCGCCCTGACGATAATCCTCGATAACCGCTTCAATCTCAGCTAATGTCATCGCTCGAGGCTCAACATAGTCTTTCACCGGTCGCACGAGGCTGACATGACCTGCGGGTTTAACCGCACTCGGGGCAAGCGGCAACGCACCCTCGAGATACAGCGGATCAGAGATACGCCCTACATGCCACAACTGTAGGAAGATACGCCCACCCGCTTGATGGACGGCATCGGTGGTCAGTTTCCATCCCCGTACTTGCTCATCGGACCAAATACCCGGTGTATCGGGATAACCCACGCCCATCGGCGTGACCGACGTTGCTTCCGACAAAATCAAGCCGGCACTACTACGCTGTCCATAATACTCAGCCATCAATGCGTTCGGCACTCGGCCAGCATCGGCACGACAACGGGTTAACGGCGACATCACAATACGATTTTTAAGGGTCAGATCACCCAAGGTGATCGGATCAAACAGAGTAGGCATTAATGTCTCCTATCGACACGCTTTTAAAGCTGTTCATTTAGACGCGCAATAAACTGCTGAATCACCGTCTCATTGCGCATAAAGAAATTCCACTGTCCGAGTTTTTTACTGCTGAGAAATCCCGCCCGCTGTAACGTTGTTAGATGAGCCGACACGGTTGACTGAGATAACCCAGCTTGTCGAGCAATCATGCCAGCGCACACGCCAAAACTCAGTGGGTGCTCCTGATCGGCAAACAACAGTTCAGGTTGTTTTAGCCAGTGTAAAATCTCTCTGCGCACCGGATGTGACAGCGCTTTGATCATCTCATCGAGTTCAGCGGCGCTCATCGTCTTCCTCTTACTATTGTCGGCCTGTGATTTTTACAATTTGCCTGCATCAGATGAAATCAACTGAGCGATTCATACACGCTTTCTCGCGTTTTCGCTTCGACATGACACGTTCATCACCCTGCACTATCGAGATTAAGCGCCACGGGCATGCATCAATAAATACACACTATATCGCTAAAACCCGATATAGCGAAATATATATCGCTTTTGCACGATATACAAGTCTAATCAACACATAAAAATACGCTTACAATGCGATCTTGCTGGCATCTAAACCGCTATCCTCCTCTAGAGCATGACCGACAGGTCATTTATAAATGGGCTTCAAAATCTATCTCTTTTAAAAATACCCAACGACTGCTCCGCCAAAAAACAGCTTATTTGTTTAGTTCAAAAAGATCTTAAAATTAGCTTTGATATACATTTAGTTTATATATAATTCATAGCCAAATTTTAATTGCGTGGAGTGCTCTAATGTCTCGATTCGTGGCCCTGATGACCTTGTTCTTGTGTGGCTGGAGTAGTTTAGTGACTGCGACCGACAAAAATCTTGAAATTGGCTATATGCCTATTATTCCGATTTCCCAAGCCTTTATTGTTTTGGAAGGTGATTCCTTGGAAAAGGTAGGCGTTAGCGACCCTAAGTTGTTTCAATTTCAAAATGGACCCGCCATTGTGCAAGCGCTCTTAGCCGGCCAATTAGATGTTGCCTATCTTGGTATTGGACCCGCCATGGTAGCGCGTGCCAAAGGGGCAGACATTAAAGTGGTTGCCTCTAACATTGTTGAACAAATCAGCATGATCGCATTGGGCGAACTGTCTCCTTACTTTGATAATGGTGATGCGAACACGGCGTTTGCTCGCTTTAAAGCGGATAAAGGCCGTAAAGCCGTGATTTCTACCTTCCCTAGAGGTTCGGTACCCGAAACGGTGTTGCAGTACTGGTTGCAAAAACAACTCGGTATGAGCACTGATGAGATTAAGCAAAACATCGACATCATTTACCAAGGCGCGGCTCAGGTACAACAAGCATTGATGACCGAAGCGGTCGATGGCGCAGCTATTTTAGAGCCCGTCGTTAGCATTATTCGTGATAAAAAATCCGCTGCTAAAGTCGTGGCCTCAGGCTCTGGCATGTTCCCTCATCAGCCGGGTGCGGTATTAGCCGTGCGTGAATCATTGATCAATGAGCATCCAGAATTGGTGAAAGCACTAGTGAAAGCACACATCGCAGCCACCGATGAACTGCGTAATGCCCCAGAAAAAGCGATAAAAGCCGTTGGCAAATACGTCGGTGGTGGTCGTTTACCGAAACACATTATCTTGAATGCGTTGCAGAATTCACACGATCAGTTCGAAGCAGATCCGAACGCCATCATAGATGGCACCCGTACCATGCATGATTTTCAAGCCAGTCAAGGCACACTTAAAGCAAGCGTTGACCTAAACGCACTGTTTGATGTTCGTTTTTATAACGAACTCACTAGGGAGTAATGCCACATCATGGAATCACACACTCACCCTTTAACACGCTCACGATGGGGGCGTGCTTTACTGGGTATGTTAGGTCTAGCCGCATTTGTGCTGTTGTGGAAATACGCGCAAGCGGCAGGCTGGGCGGCGGCTGGCACCATTCCAGACCCCTTTAAACTGCCACAAGCACTGGCTGATGAGTGGACATCCGAACGTTTAATGCCCGCAGTCCTCTCAAGTTTAGTTCATTACGCGTGGGGCTTGGCGATTGGTACGTTTCTTGGTTTCTTAGTGGGTACATTAGCGGCGTCTTCATCGCTGCTAGATGCATTACATGCTTTGCTCGCGCGAATTCTGCGGCCAATTCCGCCATTAGCCTGGGTAGTCTTTGCCATCGCTTGGTTCAAAGTAAGCCATGCGGGAGCCGCCTTCGTGATTGCGATAGGCGTATTCTGGGTAAACTATTTTGCAACCTATTCTGCGGTACGCAATGTAGATTCTCGTTTTTATGAACTGGCTCGAGCCTTTGGTCAAAATGGCCATTTGCGTCAAGCCTTTCAAGTAACCTTACCTGGAGCGGCAACAGGAATTTTTTCGGGTATTCGCACCGGTATTGGACAAGCGTGGATGACCTTGATCGCTGCTGAATTGTTAGGCGTGCCTGGCATGGGACAAGAGATGAATTCAGCCGCTGGCGTCGGCGCTTACGAAGTGGTTGTGGTTTACATGCTGATTATTTCTCTGGTTTACACCTTGAGCGATACCCTATTTGGTTTGATTGAAAAGCGAGTGTTAACATGGCGCCCATCCTAAAGATCGAAGACCTGAGTTATCACTACGGTGACAACCCTGATCCCGTGTTTTCCAATTTAAATCTTCAAATAGAAGACGGCGAGTTTATAGCGGTCGTGGGTGGTTCAGGCGTGGGTAAATCGACACTGTTACGCTGTGTGGCTGGCCTTACGTCGGCGAGTCAAGGCACTATTTCACTGAACGTGGAAGAAGACGAAACCCGACGCTCGCGCAGCGTTGTGTTTCAAGATGGTCGTCTTATGCCTTGGCGTCGACTGCGTAGCAACGTGGCTTACGGGCTGACCGGCCTGAAACTGACCGCCGAAGAGAAACGCAACCGAGTAGACGACGTATTAAAACTGACTCGCCTTGATGCGTTGGCTGAACGTTGGCCACATCAGTTGTCGGGCGGCCAAGTACAACGGGGCGGCATTGCCAGAGCATTGGCGGTCAAGCCACACCTGTTATTAATGGATGAACCCTTTAGTGCGGTAGACGCCATCACGCGTCACCATTTGCAAGATCAGTTACTGTCGATCTGGGAGCAAACGCGTAAAGCGGTGATGTTTATCACTCACGATATTGAAGAAGCGGTATATTTAGCCGATCGAGTCATTGTACTATCGGGTTCACCGGCGAACATCGTGTTAGAAAAACCCATTGATCTGCCTCGTCCACGACTACGTGGCACCGATACATTACAAACAATAGCTCAAGACATCGCGAACGCACTTTAACTTTGAGAAGGACACCCTCATGCCAGTGACTCAATTGTTGATCCACGCACCGACAGTGGATGCATTAAAGCGAGCGCAAAACAACGCCCGTAATTTGCTTAAATTAGAAGCGGATGCCCAAGTGGAAATAGTCGTCAATGGCCCAGCGATGGCTCTCGCTGTTACTCTAACAGACGACGATATTTTAAGTCGATTGGTGCTCTGTCGTAATAGCTTACAAGCGCAAGCCCTTTCAGCTCAGGCAGACGTTAAGCTAGTGGATGCCGCCGTTCAGTACCTTGCTCATCAACAAGCCGGTGGTTGGTCTTATATGCGCGCTTAAGGCTTTCCTGCCCGCTAAGCAAGATTCAACGCTAGGGTCAGGCTCTTAAATAGATCAGAATGCTTTAATCTAAACATTCAAAAAGTTCTCTTGGCGTAACTTAATTGCGTCTCTAACTCGCCCCGCTTTAGTGCGTTTAAACGGATTTACCTCCTCAGACCAATGATTAACACAATAGGCTTGAAATACCTTATTCATTAGCGCATTTTATACTGCAGCATTTACAACAAACGAATATTACGGATATTAAATTCATGAGTACGATTCATTTTGTCGGTGGTGAAAAAGGCGGCGTTGGAAAATCGGTATTATCCCGCCTTTTATCACAGTATTTTCTCGATAAATCACAACCCTATATCGGACTGGATGCCGATCAGTCTCACCCGACGTTAAGTCGCTATTACGCCGACTACACCCGAAACATTAATCTTGATCACTTTGAAAGCATCGATCAGATTATGGAACTGGCATTAGAGGATGATTGCAATGTCCTGATCGATCTACCAGCTCAAAGCGAACGTTTTCTCGACCGCTGGATTGAGGAGAACGGCGTCATCGATATGTGTCAGGAGATGGATATAAAATTAGTCTACTGGTATGCGGTTGATAGCGGCCCCGACTCAGTGAACCTGCTAGACAACTTCCTCAGCAAATATAGCCAACAACTCTCTGTCATTGTGGCTAAGAATCAAGGCCGCGGCACGGACTTTAGCAACATCGAAGCATTAGCACCGCTGCAAGGATTCGATCCCTCCGTCAAACCCGTGGCACAGTTTTATATCCCTGCACTGCATACCTCGACCATGCAGAAGATTGAAAAACTGGGGCTTAGCTTTTGGGCCGCCGCTAACCTGAAAGATAATGATGTTCCTCATCTAGGCTTGATGGAAAGACAGCGCGCGAAGGTGTGGGTGAACAAAGTGCAAAACACGCTCGAGTGGTTAATCAACGGGCTATAGTCGTCGGCGGGGACAACGGTTAGGCGTCGCCCCCGCTCTCTTTTCAGTGATCTTTTCGCCGCAAACAGCGTACTTATCTGATAAACTCGCGCCTATTCAAATGTTAAGGTTTAGGTTATGAGTTTTTCATCTTTTGGTTTACACCCTTCACTGCTGCAAGCCATTGAAGAAAAGGGCTATAGCCAACCCACTCCAGTACAACAAGCCGCTATCCCGACTATTTTAAATCAGCAAGATCTCATGGCGGGCGCACAAACGGGCACAGGTAAAACAGCCGCCTTTGCTTTGCCTATCCTGCACGTTTTAGCCAAAACGAAAACACCGGCCACCGTCGTCAGCACACTGGTATTGACGCCCACACGCGAACTCGCTCAACAAGTGGCACAGAGCTTCAAGGATTATGCTAAACACCTACCGCTGCGAACTGTGGCCGCTTATGGCGGCGTGAGTGTTAACCCACAGTTGGATGCCATCTCCCAAGGTGTCGATATTCTCGTGGCCACGCCGGGTCGTTTAATCGATTTACTATCCCGTCAAGCGATCGATCTCAGTCAACTGGTTTTCTTGGTTCTCGATGAGGCGGATCGCATGTTGGATATGGGCTTCATCGATGATATTAAACGGATTCTTCGTAGCGTACCCGATAGCCGTCAAACCCTGCTATTCTCAGCGACATTCGATGATGCGATATTTAAACTCAGTCAACAATTACTCACTGAGCCCGTACTGATTGAAGTTGATCAGCGTAACGCCGCCGCCAGTCAGGTAGAACAGATCGCCTATGAAGTGGATAAGCAGCGTAAACGGGAGATCACCTCCTATCTAATTGGCTCAAACAATTGGCAACAGGTGTTGGTATTTACTCGCACCAAGCAGGGTGCCGATACTCTAGCCAAAGAGATGTGTAAAGACGGCTTAAAAACCGCCGCGATTCACGGTGATAAGTCTCAGGGGGCTCGTGAAAGAGCGCTGGCAGGCTTTAAAGATGGCTCGATTCGAGTACTGGTTGCCACCGATGTCGCGTCACGCGGTTTAGATATTCAGCAACTTAAATATGTGATCAATTATGAGCTACCCCATAATGCGGAAGATTATATTCACCGCATAGGCCGCACCGGTCGAGCGGGCAAAAACGGTGTTGCGATCACGCTGCTCAGTGCGGATGAAAAGTGGTTACTCGATGAAGTGCATAAGATTCTAGATGGCCACTTAATGCAGCAATGGCTACCCGGCTATGAGCCCAGCCTTGAGCAAGATTTCGGTCAGCGAAAAAAGCCCGGCCGCAGCAACAATAATCGGCGCAGTAAGCCAACAGGTCGCTCACGCAGACGATAAGGAGAGCTGTGGTGCAAGATATTTTAGATCAGATCGTCGCCACCGTTGGCGCGAGTGCCGACCGCGGTAAAGTCGCGGACTATATCCCTCAATTAGCCTGTATCGATGCCAATCAATTTGCTATCACCGTAGCGCTAGCCGATGGCCGCATCTTTAGTGCCGGTGACAGTCAACAACTATTCTCGATACAGAGTATATCGAAAGCCTTTACCCTAACCATTGCATTGGGCAAGCTCGGCGATGCGGTGTGGTCACGAGTTGGACGTGAACCCTCGGGCGATCCATTTAACTCGATTGTGCAGTTAGAACATGAACACGGAAAACCGCGAAACCCCTTCATTAATGCCGGCGCGATCGCTATCGCTGATGCCATTTTAATGGGCCATCAGCCGAAAGAAACGCTGGCAGAGATCTTACAGTTTGTCCGTTTTATTGCCGCTGACGATAGTATCAGTATCGACGAAAAAGTGGCTCGTTCAGAACAAAGTCGAGGCGACCGTAACGCCTCTCTAGCACACTTTATGGCATCGTTTGGGCGCTTAGATAATCCGGTCGATTGCGTCTTAGGCACCTACTTTCATCACTGCTCGATCGCCATGAACACTCAGCAACTGGCGAAAGCGGGACTGTTTTTAGTGGATAATGGTCGTAACCCGGTGTCGGGTACGCGCGTCGTTTCGACTCAACGCGCTCGCCGTATCAACTCGCTGATGTTAATGTGCGGACACTATGATGGCTCGGGCGAATTTGCTTTCCGTGTCGGACTACCCGGTAAAAGTGGTGTGGGCGGTGGCATTCTCGCCATCGCACCGGGCAAGGCATCGATTGCCGTCTGGTCACCCGGTTTAGATGATGTCGGTAATAGTAAACTGGGCACCGCAGCACTGGAAAAACTCGTACAGCACACCGGTTGGTCTATTTTTGGTTAAGCTTGTTTGAATAAGGATGATAGCGTGGAAAATCTAGGTTCAGCAGCCATCGGGCTGTGTAACCCCAAAAGCCCCTCCAATGTGGGAGCCGTTATGCGAGCAGCGGGCTGCTATGGCGCCTCGGCAATCTTCTATAGTGGTACACGCTTTGAAAGAGCCGCCAAATATCATACCGATACGCGTAACGTTAATCAGTCCATTGCGCTCACACCGGTGACATCCTTTGTTGGGCTGACTAGCCCCTCGCAGAAGCTGATCTGTATCGAGCTCGCCGAAGGTGCCACTCCCCTACCCGAGTTTATTCATCCAGAACACGCCCTCTATGTTTTTGGTCCCGAAGATAGCTCCATTGATCAAGCGACCATCGATGCTGCCGATGCAGTGGTCTATATTCCCACCATCGGCTGTATGAACTTGGCGGCGACCGTCAATGTATTGTTATATGATCGCATGGCGAAACAAAACCGTGATATTAATCATCCCGAACTGATCAAACAGAGCCGCGATGTTAACAATCGACTGGTGTTTAACAAGCCATAACTGGGCTATACCGAACATACTGATAACCTTAGAAAGTATAAGGTTAGAAAAGTGATGTGAGGGAAGTGATTAAAGATGTTTTTCGCGTCTGGATGGCAGCCTTTATAAAAGCACTTTTTAAAAGCACTTCTGGATAGACCACTGGCATAGCCTGCCAATAGGCTAAAGACAGATAAACACGGCAAGCGGTCTATCTGTCTTTATGTTTCACGGCCTTAAATCAAGCGTGAATACTATCAACCGGTATCAACGCCCTTTCCAAGGCACCAGCTTTCTCTCGAGGTAACGCATCAACATATCGAATAGATAGGCGATGATACCGATGACGACAATCCCCATAATAACGATATCGGTCACCAGAAACTCTGCCGCATTCAGTACCATAAAGCCTAAGCCTGCCTGTGCTGCCACCATTTCAGCGGCCACGAGTGTCGTCCAACCGAAGCCAATACCGATGCGCATACCGGTCAGGATCTCTGGCAACGCGTTAATCAGAATAATATGTTTAATGACCTGCCAGCGACTTGCACCCATCGAATAAGCTGCATGTATCTGCTCCATCGCCACGGATTTAACACCCGCTCTCGCACTCAAAGCCATGGGTGCGAAGATCGCCAGATAGATCAGCACGACCTTTGACACTTCACCAATACCCAGCCAGATGATCACCAGCGGTAAATAGGCCAATGGCGGTAGTGGACGATAAAATTCAATAATTGGATCAAAAATACCGCGCGCGATACGGTTAACCCCCATAAAAATACCAATCGGTACAGCGGTCACGAGCGCCAATAAAAAGGCTGAAAAGACTCGCATCATACTCCAACCGGTGTGTTCCAGCAGGGTGGCGTTGGCAAAACCTTCGGTCGCCACCTCCCAAAAACGCATCACAACCGCACCAGGCGAGGGTAAAAATAGCGGTTTAACCCATTCGAAATAGGTGGCGATATACCATATACCAATCAACATCGTCGTGGTGAATAAGCTAATCGCTAAACTTTTCCCTTGCCCAGGCGCCCCATAAGATTCACCCGGTTTAACAGGGCCTGCGGCAAACACCGATAAGCACCGTTTTAATAGTGTCGGCTTGACGAGTTCATTGACCGACTTGTTAGCGTTCGGCGGTGTTGCTATTGTCGTCTGATTCATCAGTGTAACCCTCCACCAGCGACTTCATCACCGTGAATGATACCCAACACTTTCTCTCGCATTGCGATAAATTCGGGCATCGATTTAACTTTTCGAGCATCCCGGTTTTCAAGGAAGATCTTATTAAACTCCAGCGGAAACTCATGTGTAATACGCCCAGGACGCGGTGACATAATAATCAACCGTGAAGCCATAAACAGGGCTTCTTCGACGCTGTGCGTGATAAAGAACATCATTTTTTGGGTTTCCCGCCAGACATCCAACAGTAACTCTTGTAGGACTTCCCGCGTCAATGCATCGAGCGCACCTAATGGCTCATCCAATAGTAACATCTGCGGATCATTGGTTAGCGCGCGGGCAATACCCACTCGCTGTTGCATTCCACCGGATAGCTGATAAACAGGATGATTATGAAAACCTTCTAGGCCCACGAGTTTGAGAAAGTCAGCGGCACGTGCTTTTCGCTCCTTTTCTCCCACCCCTTGCAACTTAAGACCAAATGCAGCATTTTCCAACACATTCAGCCAAGGCAAGAGAGCGTGCTTCTGAAACACTACACCACGATCTTTGCCGGGCCCAGAAATCTGATCTTGCAGGTCCAGCCCACACGCCACGCGAGGCAATCCAGCAATGCTGCTATCCCCCAGTGTTAAGTATCCTTCAGATGGTTGAATAAAACCCGCCATCAGGTTAAGCAGTGTGGTTTTACCACACCCAGAAGCGCCTAGGGCAACCACAAACTCGCCGGGTTCAATATTAAAATTAATACCCGAAAGTGCGGTGACCTCTTCCCCTCCATTCACACCCGGATAAAGAACGGATACATCATGAATTTGTAATCGGCTCATACCAAATCTCCTGTAAACAGCCGTGATGATTGAAACCGTTTCACGCAGCTAATTAGCAACATCTGCTTTGTGCGCGAAACGGTTATCGCTGGGTCAGATCAAAGCTTGGCGGCAGCTTCGGCGAATGAAGGGTTTACAAACACGCTGTAATCATCCGCTAAGGTGCGCACTTTGCCCTGCTGCTTTAAAAACTCAGAGGTAAACTGCAACGCTTTAGATGCGCCACCCTCAGCACCACAACCTAACCAAGCGCAGCCGGTCTGTGCCGTCAAACTCGGGAAGTCATACAGAGCAAGAACACCCGGCACATCGGCCGCAGCACCACCGGTCATTTTCGCAATGGACTGCACTAAAGGAGATTCAGTCGTCAAACCGTCTTTTTCTGCTTTATAAGCATCATCCGCAGCGGCAATCAATTTAATCATCTGCGCAACAAACTCAGGCTGTTCCTCACCGAGTGACTTGTTAATCACCAGACCATCAAAAGTGGCTTTACCCCAACGGCTGAGATCTCCCGAACTAAATAGCACATGACCTGATTGTTTAATGCGTCCCAGTGCAGGGTCCCAGATAAAGGCCGCATCGATATCGCCACGCTCCCATGCCGCATTAATCGCGTTAGGCTGCATATTGATCAATTTCACGTCTTTTTCAGTTAAACCAAACTGCTCCATGGCGAACAACATATGAAAATGCGTCGTGGATACAAACGGTACACCGATTTTTTTGCCTCTTAGATCTTGCGGGGCAGCGATACCTGAACCGTCGCGAACAACCAGCGCCTCGGCATCATTGATATTTTCTAGCACCCAAACCAATTCGATCTCTAGTCCTCGGTTAACCGCCGCGGCAATCGGGCTTGAACCCGCCGTAGCAATATCAACATCGCCCGATGCCATCGCCGTAATAACCTTGGCACCTGAATCGAATCGACGCCATTCAATATCAACGCCTGTCGCTTTTTCTAGTTGCTTTTCAGCAATGACCGCTTTCCAAGGATTCATGATACCTTGATAACCAATCGTGACCGTCTCAGCACTGACCATACTGGAAAATACAAATCCGCTTGCAAGAACCGATAGCGTGGCTGCTCTTTTAACAAACTGGGTAATTTTTCTAGCTTTCATTCTAAGGCTCCTAGAGGTTTGAAGTCGGTTGATCTGTATGCAGGTTAAAAGCAGACGTTGAACAATCGATAGATCCAAGCATGCAAAAGAAGTAGGTCCAAAGGTAGCAGATGGACTATAATTTGCATCAGATTGGAGCAACCGTATTTTATTTCACAGGCAAATCATGCTTGATCACTATTTTTTTATCACATTTGATCCCGAACGAACCCTTCAGGAACAGATCCGCGAACATTTAGTTAATCTGATTCTCTCGGGAAAGCTGCCATTCAATCAATCTCTGCCCTCATCCCGCCGCTTAGCCCAATTACTGGGGGTTTCACGCAATACCATCGTGCTTATCTATGAGAGTTTGGTGGACAGTGGGTTTATCGAATCACGTGCTAGAAAAGGCTATTTTGTTACCCATAGTTTTAAAAGCCCTGAGATCATTAGCACCGATATGGTGCAAAAAAAGAATATTCACTCACCCGTCTGGTCCAAACGGTTTCAGAAAAAGCCCAGCACTGAAGCCAATATCATCAAACCAAACAAATGGCAAAGCTTTGAATACCCCTTTATCTATGGTCAGATTCAACATGAATTCTTTCCTTTAGAACTGTGGCGCGATGTCGCCCGTAAAAGTATGAGTGGCCGTTGGAACAGATACTGGCTCAATGACATGGTCGACACCGATGACCCTATTTTGATTGAGCAGATTCGCACGCGATTGCTGCCTCGACGGGGCATCCATGTTGATCCCAACGAGATTATTATCACCATCGGCACACAAAATTCGCTCTACCTGCTGGCCAACTTGCTGTGTAACAGTCGAATACGCATGGCCGTTGAAACCCCGGGTTTTCGCGATGCCTTCAATATTTTTTCACTGTTTGATAGTCAAGTGCACCAACAACCGGTGGATCAACACGGCATCATCATTGATGAGCGGTTGCACAATTGTGACTACGTCTATACCACCCCCAGCAATCAGGTGCCCACGGGAGTCGAACTCAGTGATGAACGCCGTCAACAACTAATGGCGATGGCGGTGGAGCAAGACATGATTGTGATCGAGGATGATTACGATGCCGAAATCAATATGAAGCTGCACCCCAAACCCGCGCTGAAGGCTAACGATGAACATAACCGCGTGATCTATATCGGCAGCATGTCAAAATCGATCTCACCGGGGCTTAGAGTCGGTTATATGGTGGCCGATGAAGAATTGATCTCTGAGATTCGCGCGCTGCGCCGGCTGATGTATCGTCATCCACCGGTTAATAATCAGCGACAGCTCGCACTGTTTTTATCACTCGGTTACTACGATACTTATTTGCGTAAAATGCGTGAAATTAACGCCTCTAAACTGCAACGCATCGTGCAATCGATTTATCGTCATTTTCCTGAAATGCTCACCTCACAAGAGATCAGCCGAGGGGTGACATCGGTGTGGTTAAAGGCTCCCGAGGGGGTCAACACCGAGGAAGTGTCTTGGGCCGCGGCACGTAAAAGTATCCTCATGGAACCCGGCGCGATCCATTTCTCCTCGGCTAACCCGCCGGAAAACTTCTTCCGGCTCGGATTTTCCTCTATCGCTAATCATAAGATCGAACCGGGTATTGCCGCCCTCAAGCAGGTTTTTGCCCAGTTTTAGAATGCTGGTACTAAATTTTCTTTTATCTGGACCTATAGCCGTTCCCCCTTTTCCATCTACCGTATCTTCTCTGGCTCGCTTTCCTGTTGTGTTTTTGACGGGCCATCAATCGCGGAGATCTGTTTATGCCTCATCTGGAATTGGCCATGCTATTAGTCCTGCTAGCCGCGCTTGTGCGTGGTTACACCGGCTTTGGCTTTGCCGCAATTGCTATTTCCGGCCTGAGCCTAATCTGGCCAGCACAGATCAGCGTGCCCGTTATTCTCATCATCGATGCCATTGGTTCGATCGGCATGTTAGCCAGTGCTTGGAAATTTGCCGACCGTAAACTGCTTAAAAACCTCAGTCTAGGGGCGATTGTTGGCCTTCCGTTGGGCTTAACCGTACTGATTCAAGTGCCCGACTCAATGCTAAAGTTTGCCATCAGCAGCGCTATTTTGTGCATGGCGCTATGGATTCTATTTGCCCGTAACATCAAGATAAATCCGGCTGAATGGCACACCCGTATCATCGGCAGCATCTCCGGTGCTTTTACCGCCGCCGCCTCGGTTGGCGGCCTCCCGATTGTCTGTTATCTCCTCATGACCCATCATGTAGCCCTCGTTCAAAGAGCTACTATGGTGATCTTTCTCAGCAGCACCGACCTTATCTCCATCGGTTTAATGGCCGGTAATGGCATGATTACCAGCGCTTTATTGCAGCCCACACTACTGCTACTCATTCCGGCATTGATTGGCGTACAGTGCGGACAATGGTTTTTCCATCGCAAGCCCCCGCTGTCTTTTCGCCCTATTGCCCTGCCCGTTCTGATGCTGCTATCAACAGTCAGCATCTACTACAGCGGCCTATCCATTCTGAATTAAGGAGTTGAAGATGAACAAAACAGCCGTTATTACAGGGGCCACCTCGGGCTTTGGTTTAGCTGCCGCGCATCGTTTTGCCGATGCCGGTTGGAACCTTGTTCTAACCGGTCGCCGAGAGGAACGTTTAGCCGATATCGCCGCTGAATTGACCCCAAAAACAGCTGTGATGACTCTCAGTCTCGATGTCTGCGACACCGCTGCGGTGCAACAAGCCTTTGCAAAGCTTGACACCCCGTTTGACAGTATTGATCTACTCATTAACAACGCTGGCTTAGCACTAGGCACAGAGCCAGCACAACACTCAGAACTGAGTGATTGGCACCGTATGATTGATACCAATATCAAAGGGCTAACCACCGTAACCCACGCCCTTCTGCCTAAGCTTATTGCTCGAGGAAAAGGTAGCAGCATTATCAATATCGGTTCCATTGCCGCTAACTGGCCTTACCCCGGTGGCAACGTTTACTGCGGCACCAAAGCCTTTGTCGAGCAGTTTTCACTCGCCTTGCGCTGTGACTTGGGCGGCACGGGTGTGCGGGTAAGCTGCTTAGCCCCAGGGTTATCCGAAAGTGAATTTACACTGGTCAGAACCGGCGGTGACCAACAAGCCTATGACAACCTCTATAAAGGCGCCGCAGCGATTCAACCCGACGATATCGCCGACACGTTGCTATGGATTGCGCAACTGCCCGCGCACTTGAATATCAACACCTTAGAAATCATGCCCGTGAGTCAAAGCTGGTCCCCTTTTTCAATCAATCGCGATGCCTGATAACAGGTATAACAGGAGTTACTCTATGTCACAGTACAATGAATACAGCACTGAACAGATCAGATCCATGGATAAGGCCCATGTCTGGCATCACCTCACACCCGGCGCGGCTGCCGAAAAAGGCATGCCGCTGTTTGTCAAAGGTGAAGGCTTAGACCTTTGGGATATCGAAGGCAATCAGTACCTCGATGCATCAGCAGGCGGGGTTTGGGTCACCAATGTCGGTTATGGCCGCAAAGAGATCGTCAATGCGATCAGTGAACAACTGATGCAACTGAACTACTTCGCCGGCTCAATGGCGAGTAAACCCGCCGCTGTTTTTGCCGATCGCCTGATCGACAAAATGCCCGGTATGCAACGGGTGTTTTACGCCAGCTCTGGCTCTGAAGCTAACGAAAAAGCGTTTAAAATGGTGCGTCAGATTTCGCACAAGGAATACGGCGGTAAAAAGCACAAAATTCTTTACCGCGAACGTGATTATCATGGCACCACCATTGGAGCCTTAAGCGCCACGGGGCAGCTACAACGACGCGATCAGTTCGGTCCATTCGTGCCCGGTTTTATAGAGTTTCCGCACTGTTTTGAATATCGCAGTCAGTTTGGTGCAACCGAAGATTATGGCCTAAAAGCCGCACAACTGATGGAAGATGTCATCCTACGGGAAGGCCCAGACACCGTTGGCGGCGTTATTATTGAGCCTATCACAGCCGGTGGCGGTGTCATTTTACCACCAGAAGGGTATCTGAAAGCCGTCGAACAGATTTGTAAAAAATACGACATCCTGCTGATCGTTGATGAAGTGGTCTGCGGTTTAGGCCGCACCGGTAAATGGTTTGGTTATCAACACTACGATATTCAACCGGATATCGTTACCATGGCTAAAGGTGTCGCTTCGGGTTATGCAGCGATCTCTTGCACCGTTACCACTGAAGCGGTTTACAAGCGCCTACAAGAAGACTCGGCAGACGATAAGATGGGTTTCTTCCGTGATATCTCAACCTATGGCGGATGCATGGCAGGTCCCGCCGCAGCGGCGGCCAATATGACCATCTTAGAAGAGGAAAATTTGCTCGAAAACTGTGCAACACTGGGCAAAACCTTACTCGATGGCTTAAAAACGTTGCAAGCTAAATATCCGATTATCGGCGATGTGCGGGGTATCGGACTGCTTTGTGGTATCGAACTGATCAAAGATCCAGACACCAAAGAGCCAGTCGATGAATCTGTCGCCATTCAAGTCGTTAATGCCTGCAAACAAGCAGGATTACTGATCGGACGCACCAATCGCAGCTTCGATGAATACAACAATATCGTCAATATGAGCCCTGCATTATGTATCACAGAAGCACAGCTTGAACGTGTCTTAGACATACTTGGCGAGGTATTTGCTTCACTCCCTGAGCCAAAATAATCAGGATAGTGGGCCGCTCGATATCTTTCGAGTGGCCATTTCAGGGTTAAACAAGATACGGCTATCTTGATGACAGACTCGATGTCATGCCCTGATACAGCAAAGGAGACAATAGTGTGAAGGATTTAACCGGCTTAGAAATCACTGTTCATAACCAAACAACGCTGGACCTGTATAACACGGTCATTGCCGATCTATGTCGCTTTAAAAACCCGGTACCCATCACCATCGCGATGCTCGAAGCGGAGCCAGACTTCGTCATGGGCCAGGTATTTAACGGTCATATCAATCTCTGGACCACTGACCGTGATGATCTGCAATGGTCGTTAGACAGTCTTCAACGCATTGCCCGTATCGATTCTAGCGGTCTCAACACACGAGAGAAAATGCACGTTGCCGCCCTGCAAACTTGGGCGGCGGGTGATCTCGCTAAGGCCGCTATTCAACTTGATGAAATTCTAATCGAATACCCCCTCGATATATTAGCCCTACTCAGTGGTCATCAATTAGATTTCTTCCTCGGTGATGCCGCTAATCTTCGTGGACGTGTCTATCGCGTGCTACCCGCTTGGGATAAAGAGCACCCACTCTATGGTTATCTACTCGGTATGCTCAGCTTTGGTCAAGAAGAAGCGGGACACTACGAACAGGCCGAAATGTCGGCACGCGAAGCGGTGGAACGCAACCCGCAAGATGTCTGGGGTATCCATGCCGTTGCCCATGCGTTAGAGATGCAAAACAAATATGAGCAAGGCGCACGCTTTATGCAGACATATCAACAACACTGGCAAAACGATAATGTCATGGTCTCCCATAATGCGATTCATCATGGCTTGTTCTTGCTAGAAACCGGCGAACTGAATAAAGCCATTGCGGTGTACGATAATTTGGTTCACTGGGCCGATATCGACCCGATCCCCATGGCCTTAGTCGATGCCTCGTCTGTTCTCTGGCGTCTCTATCTTGAAGACGAAGCGCTGGGTAACCGAGCACAAACTCTCACCGATTCGTGGAAACAGAAAAGCGATCAACTATTTTATAGCTTCAACGATGCCCATGCGATCATCGCCTTTGCGGCGAATAATGATGCCCAAGCCGCGCAAACGCTGATTGCTGAACTCACCGACTATGTCGCCTCTGGCGATCCAAGCGTCACCAACCATGGGATGTCGTTACACACAGGATTACCGGTGTGCGAAGCCATCTTTGCCTTTTCTCAGGGCGATTACAACACCACCATTGAAAAGCTGATGCCCATTAAAAATACCACGGCACAGTTTGGCGGTAGCCATGCGCAGCGGGATATTTTCGCTCGCACCCTACTGGAAGCGGCACTTCGGGCAGGCAATAAAAATCTCGCTCTCGCCCTCGTCAACGAACGGCTCATGGCTCGCCCCCATAGCCCCTACAACCAAAAGAAATGGCAGCAAGCACTCGCCATCCACTAACGCAACATAGCCGCCCAAGTTAACCTCACCGTCAAACGGCGGTTTCGTGTTAGGCGTGGTAACGGCGGTGTAGCAAAACAGTGGTGCCTCGACGGTCAGGGCATCATGTTACGCTCACGCTGGAATGTTCAACCGGCGTTAAATAGCGGCCAACTGATCAACGTGCTCGCACAATATTCGCAACCCGCCGATGTGTATGCCATCTACCCAGCTCGATTAGAAACATCGGCAAAACTGAGAGTGGTGGTTAATCTACTCGAACAGGGATTAGCAAACATAAACAGTGGAAGAGGAAATGGAAATGGAAATGGAAGTTGAGGCTATAGCCTTTATCTCCGGCGCAGCAAGTCGGTGACGAGTAATACTCCTCATTGCCATAAAAAGAAACAGTCATCACTCAATCTTTACATAACTTGTCATCATTACACGCTACATTAGCCTCGTCTCATATAAATAGGAATGCTACTATGGCCATTGCTTTTAAAAAATCAGACTAGGAGTGTCGATCAATGAAAATGTTCGTTAAATCTGTATTGTGTGCAACCGTATTAACCGCTGCCGCTGCGCCGGTTATGGCAGAAGATTTCGCTTTCAAAGACCAAATTGAAGCCCGTCAAGGGTATTTCCAAATGGTTAAGTTCAACATGGGTGTGCTCGGCGCAATGGCTAAAGGTAAGCGTGATTATGATGCGGATCTCGCCCAAGCGATCGCTAACAACCTGAAAAATGCAGGCGCTATGAATAACAGTCTGATGTGGCCAAAAGGCTCTGATATGGATGCCGAAGGGCTATCCGATAAAACCAAAGCTAAAGCAGCGATTTGGCAAGACGGTTCAGAGATTGGTGAGAAACATCAAGCTTTCGCCTCTGCGACTGAAACCATGGCCGCCAATGCCGGACAGGGCCTCGATGCGCTGCGTGAAGCGATCGGACCTTTGGGCAAGTCATGTAAATCTTGTCACACCGACTATCGCGCTAAATAACACCCCATCGGTAGCTTTATAAACGGTTTATAAAGCTACCTTTTACCCCCTCTTCAATCGTATAAGGAGTATCGAATTGATGGTTAAAATTTGGGACGTTCCGACGCGAATTTTTCACTGGGTACTGGTTTTACTCTTCCTGTTTCTTATTTACAGCGGTCGCTGGGATGATAGCCTAATGCAATGGCACTTCTACAGTGGCTATGCGCTCTCGGGATTGATTATTTTCCGTATCTTATGGGGCGTAGTCGGCACCCGTTATGCTCGATTCTGTTCCTTTATTAGCTATCCGATACAGGGTATCCGCTACCTAAAAGCAACCTTTACAGGTAAAGCAAAGCACTTCTATGGCCATAATCCTGCTGGCGCAATGATGGTAATCATACTGCTCCTGTTATTAGCACTACAGGTTGCATCAGGCTTAATCACATCCGATGAGATTTTATGGGAAGGGCCGTTTTATGCCAGTGTCAGCGATGAACTTGCTAGTCTCGGCGCTCAAATTCATCACACCGTGCAATCGATTCTCGTTTATCTAGTTGGTTTGCATATACTCGGCGTTATCGCTCACAGTATCTTATATAAAGAGAAACTCGTTACCTCGATGCTAACCGGTCGCAAAAAAGATGTCGGCAACGCCAAACCCAGAGAGCCCGTCAATCCCATTGCGTTCGTGCTATGCCTTGCAATCAGTGCTGGCTGGGTTTATTACCTGTTTAGCTTACCGGTGTAACCACGAACCGGCGGCGGCCCCACATTGGTATGACGGTGCAACTCGATTGATCATGACCTAGTCAGCCTAACCCATGATCAATCGTACTGCCTAGCTTGAGACAACTAAAGCACGTACCAAAGCAGTGCAGGAAGGGATACAAACCCCATAAAAGTCGACACAATCACCAGCCCAGCAACCTCTTCGGGACGCTGATCATACAACTGAGCGAATAAATAACAAAACACGGCGGCAGGCATCGCACATTGAAGAATAATGACACCTGCAGCGGGGCCAGATAGCCCTAACGTCCAAACAATCGCTAAACCGACACCAAACCCCATCGTCAAACGTAACGCTGACAAGCCGAAAGCGACTTTTAAGCGGCCTATTTTTAAACTGGCTAACGAAACCCCTAAAGTAAACAGCATCAACGGTACCGTCAGATCACCAATCAATTTGGTGGTATTAAATAACCAATCGGGCACCGTTAAATCGCTGAGCAAAAACACTGACGCCAGTGCCGTTGCCGGAATAATCGGCATCTTTAGCAGTGATTTAAGGGAAAAACTACCGGAGACAAAGGCGACGCCAAGCGTCATCTGCACCACCACATAGACGGTAAAAAACGCCACTGCCAGAGCTAACCCCTCCTCATCAAACGCCAACATACATAGAGGTAAACCGATGTTTCCGACATTTGGCCAAGTTAACGCTTGTAAAAATGCTCGCTGCGGTAGTTTAAAGATGGCTAAAACCGCACCGCCTATCAGCGTAAACAGTAAAATCGCCAGCAACGCCGCCAGCCCCATATTCCATAAATACGCTGGTGCCAACTCGACTTTCGCCAAGGCATAAAAGACTAAACAGGGAGTCGCAAAATAGGTGACGATAGCAGTCACCAGTGAGGTATCAAAATCTTTTCCGCTTTTGGACCAGCCATAGCCGATCCCAACACAAACAAAGATGGGCATTAAAATAGAAAAAATCACTGAAAACATACAGCAGCCTTATGTTAAAAGGATAATTGAAGCGGCCTCGTGTCACCGAAGGCACACGCGATCAGGCTGATAATTTACCCTATACGACCTGTAACGTCACAGTAACACGGCCTTTTTATGCCTATTAATATCGTGCGGCAGCGCCGTGCCATCATGATCTATTCTTTCTTTTGCACAATGACAAGTATTATTAGCATTCACATGGACATTCAATAGACATTGGCTGACGCATAAACATTCAGACAACGACACCTCCGCAGGCATAGGCTCTCATGTAGATAGCATGTATTTTTGCTCGACAGCTGTTTTTGGTCAGCGCTGCTTTTTGTCGGTGCTAGCGTTGATAAGCACTACTGTTGATACGCTTTTTTTTCAGAAACGTTGTATTGCATTAAGATCGCTGCTGAATAACAAGCGAGTTTGAATACATTCTATGAGGTCATTTTTAGCGCTGCACCATAAGACAGCCGTCATAATGATGGCCGCAGCTTTACTTAGCGGGTAACAAGAGACTGTGGTAACACAGCCAATATTGGAGCATGCCTAAGAGTAAAGAGGATGCAATATCGCGGCAGTTAGGTAACCGCAAAGCCGGCCTGTCGTAAAAATTCAATCAATTTTCCCGCATGCTGCTCAATTTTATCAACCGAGTCATGGCCTGCTCCATCTATCTCAATTAAGCGTAAATGCGGGGCCTGACAATGCTGAAGAATAGCTCTGGCATCTTCGATAGGAATCACGAGATCATCTTTTCCGTGCACAATTAATACCGGACAGCCAATATCACACACGGTATTAATGGGCGCAAACGTCGTGAAACGATGCGCAATCACCCACTCAACATAGCGCATCACCTGTCGTCTTAGGAATCTTGGTAAGTGGAAGGTTTTCAGATAGCGTTGCATCATCCATTCCGGATGTGCAAATGCTGACACACTAATCACTGCAGCAATATCATGGCGCTTCGATGCGGCAAACAGTACGGCTCCCGCCCCCACCGAATGCCCCAATAAAGCGACTTTTTTAACCCGATGTGGATGTTCACGCTTAAGCCAATCAACTGCCGCCGCAACGTCTTCAGCAAAACGAGGTAATGATGAAAAGGTATCTGAGTCACTCTGTCCATGACTGCGCGCATCGAAGAGCAACACATTCATGTCCGCCTGATAAAACGGCAATGCGAGCGGTAACATCATCTCCGCATTACCACCCCATCCATGCAAAACAATCACGGTCTCTTGAGCATCATCAACCAGTAATAGCCAACCTGATAGATGCTTTTTGGCGTTAACCGGAATAGATACCGACAAAAAATCGATATTAAATCGCGTTTTCGGGTTTTCTATCGTTTTTACCTTTGGAGCACGAAAGCCCAAATGAATAGCGATAAAAAACACACTCATCAGCATGACAATCGCGGTCAACACATACACGACATAACTCATGACAACATTCTCACGCCGATTATCGCTTAAACCGGCGTATAACCTTCAAGCATGATGTCATACACGGGCCTGATTAATGACTTTTCCATCACCCAAGATAGTTTACTTTTTGCCAGCGGGTCTACCACTTGAAAGGGTAATGCGGTCACCGGTTGCAAGCTATAATCAAATTCCCATAACATCGCGTGCCCAACATCCAAAATCATCGGACAAGAGGTATAACCATCCCAGCGTGCAGGCAGTTCTTCTTCACGAATTAAGGCGGTCAAATTCGTCGCTACAATTGATAACTGCGATTTAACCGACGCCGCAGTTTTACCGATAGGCGTTCCAACGGTATCCCCCAAACCAAACACATTTGAGAAGCGTTTATGCTGCAAGGTGTACTTATCTACCTCTAAATACCCCTTAAAATCAGTCGTATCCGCTAGCACTGAATCACGCACCACTGCAATGGCCGACATCGGTGGAGAAATATGAATAAAATCCCACTCAGCCTCGACTACTCCGCCATCCTGAGTGCCAAACCAAGCTTTCTTAGCCTGACTATCGATGGCTTTGAAATTGTGCTCGTAATGATGTGTTATCTGTCTTTCTTGCCAGATCTCTTTAAGCCGTGCATCAAACGCCTTGACGCTGAATAAGAAGTTTTCAGCCGTCATATAATCAAACTGAAAGCGCTCTCGCTGACCCGCTTGACGCACAAAAAATTCGACCAAGTTGGTCGCTTTCATAGGGGCACCTGCACACTTCATGGCTCCGTGCGGCCGTGTAAAGATCCCCTTTCCACCACCTGACTGAGCAAATGCCATCGCTTGCCTATGACTCGCAATACCCGACTCTGGACTGTGATAAATACTGGCTATACTATCGTGCCCTATCTGATCAGGATCTAGGCCTTCGATTAAATCGTAGCGTAACTCCAAACCGGTTGCGACAATCAGATAGTCGTAATCCAACTTGCCCGTTTGCAGGGTATGTAACTGATTATTATCTGGATCAAATTCGGTAACCGTATCATTAATCCAGCGAACATTCGCATCCAAGTATTCTTTATTGGTGCTAACCACATCATCACGCTTGTCATACACACCTGCCAGCAACAATGTTTGTCCTGGCTGATACCAATGATAAGGTCGCGGGTCCACCACCGTGATTTGGGCACCGTCAAGGTACATGTTTAATTTATTCGCAATGGCTATGCCTGCCGCACCACCACCGGCAATGACAATTTTGGCATGTGTGTCTTGTTTATTAAGTTCCCACGTTAAAACACCTGCGGCTGAGGCAGCACCTAAAGTGGCGCCGGAAATAAGCAGTTTGCGTCGACTAATGGCCATGTTTACCATCCTCGTTCTGTCTCAGAATAGACTGTAAGTGGTGACACATAAAAAAACACAAGGCGATTTCTTGTAATAATCCATGTATCTGTTTATCTGGGTGATAGACCAACATCAATGAAGCCCCCACCATCCTTTCCCTATGTGATGAGATACACCTATTGGGTTTAACTATGCAGCATTGAGCCTATTCGCAGGTGAATTGCTTCACCCGTTTTAGTGATACGCATTAACCTGTATCACCGCAGCGCCGCCGCGGGCTAAATCCATCAGCTAAGCAACCATCATTATCCTTTTAATCAGCCCATCCCCATTCATTCGAATATTAGCTTTTTCTAATATAAAATGCAAATTATGCGACAACGTCATAGAAACGATGAGTGGTGATTTGAATTAAGATTGAGGCTCAATCTCCCCCTTACTTAGATCGCTACAGCCCTTAAATAACAAGGCTTATAGGTAATTTATGCTTGAACAGTTGATCGAAGACACCCCCCTGGTTGTATGCCGAAGGGAACGCTAATGTAGGCACCGCGCTCTCGCGGCGATGGATGAATGTTTCATTGTATCGGTGCGGTTCGCAAAGCTCACCGTCAGCCGACACGACCAATTAGCCTTTTTACGGTGGTCGCGGCGGCACTGATCAAGCATAGCGCCCCTATAAATACCTACCCGTAGCTCATAATATCCACATGCCGTTACATCAAAAAGTGCTAGTTTGATGTTTCGCACATATGAATTTAATCGCGACGAGGGCGTCGCTCGCTACACATATCACACTAGGGAGCAATTCACTCTTCACCAACGCCCTTGTACGCTCGCTATTTACCTTTGTTTTAGATTAGCCTAAATAGCAAAAAGCCCCGCATTCGCGAGGCTCTTCTGAATTTTGCTAAAAGCACTGGCAGATTATTCGACTTTGGGTCAGCACAACAGTTGTCTCGCTTGGCTCGGCTAGAGCTGAGTAGCTCTGCATCTGCTTAAGATAAATAGCAAAAAGCCCCGCTAATGCGAGGCTCTTCTGAATTTTGCTAAAAGCACTGGCAGATTATTCGACTTTGGGTCAGCACAACAGTTGTCTCGCTTGGCTCGGCTAGAGCTGAGTAGCTCTGCATCTGCTTAAGATAAATAGCAAAAAGCCCCGTTAATGCGAGGCTCTTCTGAATTCTGGTAGGACTAAGCAGATTATTCCCCTACGGGCTATCGTCGCAGGCTCCGATGTGCTCTCACTGCGTTCGGTTCGAACTGGGCAGTGCTTCATCTGCATAGTCCAGATAGCAAAAAGCCTCGCTATTACGAGGCTTTTCTATGTTTGGTTCTACAAACGGAAATCGGTATGAAGCTTTACCCAATGATCTCTCAGTCCCTGCTTGTGCTTCTCATCCATTGGTAAGTCATTTAATACGGATGGCCATAATGTACGAGCCCTGTCCATCACATCATCTAAATGAGGTTTAATAGCTCGCCACGGGATGCCAGCTTGATCAGCCCACGCTTGAAAATGTAACATCGAAGCGGCGTACCACTCTTTGTTCTTTCCTAGATTTAAAGCAAACTTTGTTTCATTCTCGATATAGACGTTGGTGTGTAGTGGCACAATATCATAGGCAGGTGAAAGACGTGGGGTTATCTGATCTGGGTAGATAAGACTCCAATTTTTGAGGTGCGCATCCCCATTCGCTAACAGGATGTTAACTAATAATCTTCGAGCACATTGCTGAACGTCAGTTAAGCCATCACCAGTGAATTGGTAAAGTACCCTTCCTATATTTTCATAGTTAGCAGAATCGTATTTTTCATGCGGATACTTCACAAGGATCTGAGCAAAGTCTTCCATGTGAATTCGATCATTTCCATCGCGATCAAACCTTTTGATCGCAAATGCCTGTTTCTCTTCCGGTAAATTTATCGCTGGCAAGTTATCCAGCTTATCCAAATCCACAAGTTTAATTTCTGGAATATCAACACCGACCAAAGATGCCAGGGACATAGCGGTATATTCATTGAGAGGGACAAATTTGTGTTGGGTCGAAGGCGTTTTAATGATCCAATCACCAAGATCGCCGCCTTTCGACAAGTTATAGCGGCCATCTTTTTCCTTCATGGAGAATTTCATCTGAACGCCAGCAAGAGAAAACTTACTCTCCTGCGTTACCTTATCGAACTTAATCGCTTTTGCGTGACCATGAGTCGTTAACACACTTTCAGGAACGTCATGAGGCTCCATTGGCGTTGCAACCAATGCGCCGGGCAAGTCTTCTCCTAAATATGAAAGAATATGAAATTCGTTATCTACGTGGACCTTTAAACCTTGAGCTATTAACTCTCTCAATGCCCCCTCTGGAAGAAGGTTCGATAAGACGGGATGTAATCGTTGGTTTCTTGTCCAGGGTTCCGACATAAGTCTGTCGGAGTGAGGAAAATTCGGATGAGTAATGAGACTGAATGTTGGCCGGCTAGAATCGTTTCTAAATTCATCAGAGAAGCTCAAGACGTTTCGGCCGTTTTTGAAGCCTGCGAGGTAACCAACCAATCGACCATGAAGAGTTAACTTAAGCGCGTTGAGTTCATCACTGCTAACGTCTGTCATTGATCATCCTCCAACAATCCCTGCCACGGATCCTCAGATAAAGACTTTTCTTTGGATGATGATTTTTGCCGTAACGTAGCTTCTGATAAATCCCCTTCTAAAACAGCAAGAACAGCATTAAGTTTGTCTTTAGGTATCAATAGAAGCTCACTATTCAAACCTTTGGCGATAAGCTCTAAAGTATCTAGTCGCGGATTACCTTTAGACTCCAGCCGCTGGTATTGCTGACGAGAAATACCGACCCGCAGCATCATGTCATGCTGTTTCAGGCCTAGCTTAATACGACGCTGTTTGAATTGATCTAGTAAAGAAGACATAAAGAAACATATTAATTGCTTTTAGTCGTCAAACTGGTATCAGGGGATAAATAGCAATATATATGTTTCTATTTAGCGCTATAACCTTACTTGATACACGACGCCTTGCCGACCAACCTTTAAGGGCTTAATACCCTGACAAGGCGTCGTAAACTCAAACCGATCAGATGCTTCAGTAAGAATCGTCCGTAATGGTGTGATGATATGATTAATACGATCATTCGATAGCGCCTTCCCTGGTGTTTCATGCCTACTTTGCCAAGTCCAGCACGAAACCTCAGAATATCAGAGGCAATGAAGCCCCCAGACTCTTAACTGATGTTATGCGCCTTGAGTCGTTTTCATGTATAAGCGTAAAGTACGAGTAGATCACCCTACAGTAAGTTGATTGAATAGATACTGCCCAGCTACAGATATGACGAACCAATCTGAGTTCATTCTGAAGCAAACGCCTAGATTAATTATTTTTCTCGTAATCTATACGTTGGAAATTCTGTATGAACAAATCATGTTATACCGATAGCCAAGTCATGGCGATTCTTAAGCAGCACCTCAGTGTCTGCAATCTGCTGTGAGCACCGCGTATGAGCTCAGCTCAGCTCAGCTTAATTCAACAAATGGGTGCAAAAAAATGGAAGTATGAACACTTATTTGATGGCTTACCTAAAAAGCTTGAATAACGATTAAAGTAAGTCCGTAACAACTGGGAAAAAGCCTCTTATCCGGTAAAGGTCAAAAAATACCATCCTAAAAAGAAGCTGGGCACAATCTGGGCACACGCCCAAAAACAAAAAAGCCGAATCGTAAGATTCGGCTTCTAAGCTACTGAATATCCAGTATAAATTTGCTAAAAGTACTGGCAGATTATTCCCCTTCGGCCAGCGCAACAGTTGTCTCGCTTGGCTCGGCTAGAGCTGAGTAGCTCTGCATCTGCTTAAGATAAATAGCAAAAAGCCCCGCTAATGCGAGGCTCTTCTGAATACTGGTAGGACTAGGCAGATTCGAACTGCCGACCTCTACCATGTCAAGGTAGCGCTCTAACCAACTGAGCTATAGTCCTAAAGCGTTGTTTCACGTCGTTAAACAACGCTGGCTATTATACGCAGCGCTTAAACGGGTTCAAGCCCTAATTTGCATTTTTATAACGTTTTTAAACATTCCGACAGAAAAGCGGTAGCGCTTACCCGCAAGTGCGACGTTGTTGATGAAATACTATTCAATTCAAGGTATTGCCATGGCTTACAGTCATGTTGATCTGATCGATCAAGTGTCTTCAACCCCTACCCTTGGGCCATGAATGGATGCCTCAATGATTAGCGATAATCATCAGCCTACTACCTCATTAACCTTCAAGGCACCACTCGCCAGCATATTGCCTTATTCATTTCATCGTCTGCCCTGCTTGTCTCATCAGCCTCCCTCCACTGCCTACGGTTTAGGTGGTACTCACCAGTCTTTCTCGTCAAAAACGGTCTTATATTGACGAAGAAAAACTAAAATCAATCAATTTACAGAAACAATAATGGCAAAGACGATGCTAAATTTAACAACAACACTTAAAGCGATGAACTTAAGCGATGAACTTAAAGCGATGAGCTTAAAGCCACGAATTTAAAGCAAGGCACTTAAAGCGAGGCTCTTAAAAAGAGAAACGTAAACGAGACAAGCTTCAAGTTCTGCTAATCATAAATATAAGAAACTTATTACCCCCTCAAAGGAGTATTCGTATGCTGATTGGTATCCCAAAAGAGATCAAAAATAATGAATATCGGATAGGTATGACACCCGCGGGAGTGCGCGAACTCGTCAGTCACGGCCATCAAGTGATGGTACAGCGTGATGGCGGCACCTCGATCGGCCTATCGAATGACGACTACAGCGCTGCTGGCGCAACATTGATTGATACGGCTGAAGAGATTTTTGCCTCAGCCGAAATGATCATCAAGGTAAAAGAGCCGCAACCGCAAGAGTGCAAGATGCTACGATCCGGTCAGCTGTTATTTACCTACCTACATTTAGCACCCGACCCAGAGCAGACTGAGTTACTAGTAAAGTCCGGAGCCATTGCAATTGCTTATGAAACGGTGACCGATGCTCAAGGCGGTCTGCCACTGCTAACACCGATGAGTGAAGTGGCCGGACGCATGGCTATTCAGGCGGGGGCTCACGCATTAGAAAAAGCACAGGGCGGGATGGGTGTATTACTCGGAGGTGTGCCCGGTGTGTTACCCGCCAAAGTCATCGTTATCGGTGGTGGCGTTGTCGGAATCAACGCGGCTCGCATGGCCATGGGGCTCGGCGCGGATGTCACCATTCTTGATCGTTCGATTTCACGCCTAAAAACCCTCGATCAGGCGTATGGCCCTCGCCTAAAAACCCTCTATTCCAGTGTCGAAGCCATTGAAGCGGAAGTCACTCAAGCAGATTTAGTGATTGGTGCCGTTTTAATACCCGGCGCAGCAGCTCCTAAGCTGGTAACCCGTGAGATGCTAAAAACGATGAAAAATGGTGCGGTATTGGTGGATGTGGCGATCGATCAGGGCGGTTGTTTCGAAACCTCTCATGCCACCACTCATCAAGACCCGACCTATGAAATCGATGGCGTCATCCATTATTGCGTCGCCAATATGCCCGGTGGTGTCGCCCGCACGTCCACCTTTGCATTAACGAACGCAACGCTACCCTTTGCCCTAGCGCTGGCCAACAAAGGTTATCGACAAGCGCTGCAGGATGACTCTCACCTAATGAGTGGACTAAATGTGCACCGAGGCAAAATCACCTGTGACGCCGTTGCTGAAGCACTCGGTTATGATTATCTGGCTCCCACGGAAGCGATAAATTCTGCGCAATGAAACCTAGGGGCTGGTGAGCTTCACGACCGGCACCGGTATTGAAACGGATGATGGGGGTGGATAATCGAGTGGTGCTCAATCGACATCGTTGGTGCGGTTCGCAGAGCTCACCGACACCTTATATAGCGACACCCTAGAATCAAGAAAATCGGCACGAGGCGTGCCTCGCTACCGGTTAGATGCCGCTACGATGAAGGCATATCGGCACGAGACGTGCCTCGCTGCCGGTTAGATGCCGCTACGATGAAGGCATATCGGCACGGCTATCTTTAAGGAGTTAAAGCACGAGCATCTCACAGACCGCTGTGCTTAAGCTTCTCCAACTGATCACGATATTGTGCCGCTTTTTCGAATTCCAGATTTTTAGCCGCCTCATACATCTGATCTTCCAGTCGACTCATCGCCTTGGCCAATTCAGCGGTACTCAGTTTTTTAGGATCGATCTGATATTCCGCTACCGGCTCGGCCGCTTTACGGCCCATTTGCGTCTTCCGGCCAGGAATCGCCGACGCGCCTTCCATGATATCGGCCACCGACTTTTGAATCCCCACTGGGGTAATACCCTTCTCGGTATTATAAGCCATCTGCTTATTACGCCGCCGTTCGGTTTCATCCATCGCCCGCTGCATGGAGCCGGTCACGCGGTCGGCATAAAGAATAGCGCGCCCATTCACATTACGGGCCGCTCGCCCAATGGTCTGAATCATCGAAGTTTCAGAGCGTAAAAAGCCCTCTTTATCGGCATCGAGAATCGCCACCAGCGACACTTCCGGCATATCAATACCTTCCCGTAGCAGGTTGATCCCCACCAACACATCAAACTCACCGATACGCAGATCGCGAATAATTTCAACCCGTTCTACCGTATCGATATCCGAATGCAGATAACGCACTCGCACACCGTGCTCGTCTAGATATTCGGTGAGATCTTCGGCCATACGCTTGGTGAGCACCGTCACAACCACCCGCTCGCCCTGTGCTGCAACTCGATTAATCTCACCCAACAGATCATCCACTTGCGTGAGTGCCGGACGAATCTCAACGATAGGATCGAGCAAGCCGGTGGGACGCACGACCTGTTCCACGACTTGGCCCGCGTTGGCCGCTTCATATTTGCTTGGCGTCGCTGACACCATGATCATCTGTGGTGCCTGACTCTCCCATTCGTCAAACTTCATCGGCCGATTATCCAGCGCAGAGGGCAAGCGAAAACCATATTCCACCAAGGTTTCTTTACGCGAACGGTCGCCCTTATACATCGCACCCAGTTGTGGAATCGTGACATGGGATTCATCCATCACCAGCAAGGCATCATCGGGTAGATAATCAAACAGGGTCGGCGGCGCATCACCCGGCTCCCGCCCAGACAGATAACGGGAGTAGTTTTCAATGCCCGAGCAATAACCGAGTTCCTTTATCATCTCAACGTCATACATCACTCGCTGTTCAAGCCGCTGTAGTTCGACCAATTTATCGTTACTACGTAATTGTTCTAAACGAGGATGAAGCTCTTCGAGAATGTTATCGACCGCCGCCAATAATGTTTCTCGAGGGGTAACATAGTGAGACTTCGGATAGATCGTGGCACGAGGAACCCGGCGCAGCACTTCCCCCGTGAGCGGATCAAAGTAGCTTAGGTTTTCAACCTCATCATCGAACAGCTCGATGCGCACCGCCTCTTTTTCAGATTCCGCAGGGAAAACATCAATCACATCGCCACGCACACGATAGGTGCCTCGGTGTAACTCGATATCGTTGCGTGTATATTGGAGTTCAGCCAGTCGCCGCAGAATCGTACGCTGATCGGCATGATCACCGCGATCTAAATGCAACATCATGCCGAGATAAGATTTCGGATCACCCAGACCATAAATAGCCGAGACGGTGGCGACAATAATGGCATCATCTCGCTCTAGCAACGCCTTAGTGGCCGAGAGTCGCATCTGCTCGATATGCTCATTGATCGATGCATCTTTCTCAATAAAGGTATCGGAGGAAGGCACATAAGCTTCGGGCTGATAGTAATCGTAATACGACACAAAGTATTCGACGGCATTATTGGGAAAGAACTCACGAAATTCACCATAGAGCTGCGCTGCCAAGGTCTTATTGTGCGCCATAATAATGGTCGGCCGTTGCAGTTCAGCAATCACATTCGCAATCGTAAAGGTTTTACCCGAGCCGGTAACCCCCAGTAACGTCTGCGCGGCAAGCCCGGCATGAATCCCATCAACCAACCCCTTAATGGCACTCGGTTGATCACCCGCAGGCTGAAACTTGGACTGTAACTGAAAGCGCTGTTTCATATCAGATGTCTTCATAAATAGCAGAAAAAAACTTAGCGGCACATTATACGCTTATCGAAAACTTTCTGCTCCCTGATCGTGACATGAAAGAAAAACAGCGATTAAGGCCGCGACTGTCACACTTTTTTAACAGAAAGTTTGTTTTTAGTGACGTTCATCCACGAAAAGGATTTGTCAGCTCGCTGTATTCCGGTATTATTTATCGGTTGACAACACCGTGGCACACGACCACATTTTTCAGAGGATATGGCTAGGACAATGCAACTTTCAGATCGCGTTAACAGCATCAAACCTTCTCCGACACTCGCAGTCACTAACCGTGCTGCAGAATTACGCGCAGCGGGTAACAACATTATTGGTCTGGGTGCAGGCGAACCCGATTTCGACACCCCAGATCATATCAAAAACGCTGCGATTGAAGCCCTCAACAATGGCTTCACTAAATACACTGCAGTTGATGGTACGCCAGGTCTGAAAAAAGCGATTATTGCCAAATTCAAACGGGATAATGGCTTTGATTATGAAGCCAATCAAATTCTGGTATCTTGCGGTGGGAAACAAAGCTTTTTTAACTTATCGCTGGCACTGTTAAATCCCGGTGATGAAGTCATTATCCCGGGGCCTTACTGGGTATCATATCCCGATATGGTGCTGATGGGTGAAGGCGTACCAGTGATTGTTACTACCACTCAGGAAGCGCGCTTCAAAATTACAGCGGATCAGCTAGAAGCCTCGATCACCGACAAAACTCGCTTATTGGTGCTCAACAGCCCTTCCAACCCAACAGGCGTGGCCTATACCGAGGCCGAACTGAAAGCGCTGGGTAAAGTATTGGCAAAATACCCCAATGTACTGATCGCCACTGACGATATGTATGAACATATCCTTTACACTGACACCCCTTTCATCAACATCCTTAACGCTTGCCCAGAACTGTATGAACGTACTATTGTGCTCAACGGTGTTTCTAAAGCCTACTCGATGACTGGCTGGCGTATCGGTTATGCCGCAGGGCCGGCAAAACTGATCGCTGCGATGAAGAAAATTCAATCGCAAAGTACTTCTAACCCAGCATCAATATCGCAAGTAGCCGCTCAAGCCGCTCTCGAGGGTGATCAAGACTGCGTTAAAGAGATGGTTAAGGCCTTTAAACAGCGTCACGATTTCGTCGTCAAAAAGCTCAATGAAATCGATGGTGTAGACTGCATCCCCGCGGATGGAACCTTCTATGCGTTCCCTAGCTTTCAACAAGTGATCGATAACAATGATCAATTTGAAAACGATATTGATCTCGCGGAATACCTACTTCAGGAAGCGGGTGTCGCATTAGTACCCGGCTCAGCCTTCGGTGCGCCTGGCAATATGCGCTTATCCTTTGCTACATCGCTGGATATTCTCGAAGACGCTCTCACGCGTATCAAAAACGCGCTGGAAAAGTAATCTCACGCATCACTATAAGCCGGGCCTGTCCCGGCTTTTTTTCGCCCAATCTCTTACCATCGATCTCAGCTCCTGACGCATTACCCCACCTCATCCTTCATCTCATAAAATAGCGTTGCATTAATCCTTCAATTGCTTTTATCTAAGTGCTATTTATAATTGTTTTTTTATCTTTGAGACGACCGGTCTAATCAACATGGATCAACCAAAAAGAAACGAGCACAACCGAGATAAGATCCTGCAAACCGGTATGCAGCTGTTCGCTCGCAAGGGCTATCACGGTACCGGCCTTAAAGAAGTTTTAAACGCCTGCCAAGTCCCCAAGGGATCTTTCTATAATTACTTCGACAGTAAAGAGCAGTTTGCTATCGATGTGTTGGAATATCAGTATCAGCAAGATGATAAAAAATGGGAACGCTGGGATGCTATGACCTCCGGCGATAGCCTGACGCGCTTTCGTGCATCCCTGCAGCTCTTTATCGAAGACTATGAACAAGACCCCAATACCAGCGGCTGCTTACTCACTAACCTGATGGGCGAAATCGGCAATGCCAGTGATTCATTCCGACAAATTATCGATTCGTCTTGTAATCGTGTTATCGATCACATTGAAAAACACTTTTATGATGCACAGCTCGAAGGCAGTTTTCGTCAAGACTTTTCCGCCCGCGCCCTCGCACAACTTTTTTGGGATAGCTGGCAAGGAGCATTACTACGCACTAAAGTAGAGGCATCCACTCAGCCTTTAGTGGATGTTGCCGATATGCTTTGTTCACTCTTTGCACCACCCATCACTCCGACAATCAAGGATAGATCTAATCATGAAGCTTAATCACATATTTCCCCTCCTCATGGGGGTGACGCTAACGCTGACATCCATCGCTCACGCAGCCGGTTTGCCCGCTGAAGTCGTGCGTGTCAAAACCGAACCCTTGGTGCATATGATCGAAGCAGTTGGTTCACTCAAGGCCAATGAATCCATTATTCTACGCCCCGAACAAAGCGGTGCCATAGAAAAAGTGCTGTTTACCGAAGGCACATCGGTTAAAGCCGGCGCTAAATTGATTGTCCTTGAATCCTCACTTTACCAAGCTCAATTGCAAGAGAGTAAAGCCAAGGTCAATCTCAGCCGCATTGATTATCAACGCGCAGATAGCCTGGTCAAAAAACGTGTCGGCTCACAGCAAGATAAAGACGCCTCGCTGGCGCAGTTACAAGTGAATCAGGCGCAACAGGCGGTGGCTCAGACCCGCTTAAACAAGATGACCCTCACTGCTCCCTTTGATGGTGTGCTTGGATTACGTCAATTTAGCCCCGGTGATTACGTCAATATCGGTCAGGATCTGGTTGAACTCACCGATATGCATATCATGAAAGTTGATTTCAATGTGCCTGAAAACCAACTGTCTAACATAAAAACGGGACAAACGATCAAGGTATTAATCGATGCGCTGCCCGGCGAAAGCTTCAGTGGCTCGATCTATGCGATCTCCCCGAGCATCAATGATCGTAGTCACAATATTGCCATTCGAGCGAAGATTGAAAACCGTGATAACCTCCTGCGGCCCGGACTGTTTGCTCGAATACAGATTATGACTCATACCAATCCCAACGCTATCATGGTGCCTGAAGAAGCCATCATTCCCAAAAACAACGACTTTTTTGTCATGACCGTTGAAGATGACAAAATCAATATGGTGCAAGTAGAGTTAGGTATCCGTCGTCACGGCGCCGTCAACATCACTTCAGGCTTAAATGTCGATCAAGTCATTGTCACTGCAGGCCAACTCAAGTTATTCCCAGGCTCACCGGTGACACCTATTTTCGTTGATGGCAGCGAACCAAAAGACGCTCAACCCACCACTGCACAGCCGGGAGCCTAAACATGATACTGTCTGATATAAGTATCAAACGGCCCGTATTGGCGACCGTCATGAGCTTGCTAATTTTGCTCATCGGCGCAGTCTCATATGAACGCCTGACGGTACGAGAATACCCTAAAATAGATGTTCCCGTGGTCACGGTTGAAACCAGCTATCCCGGTGCCAGCGCCTCCATTATCGAGACACAAGTGACTCAAATTATCGAGGACTCTCTCTCCGGTATCGAGGGCATCGATTATATTAGCTCGGTTAGCCGTTCGGAAAAGAGCCAGATCACCGTTACATTTAAACTCAGTCGAGACCCCGATAATGCGGCCAGTGATGTTCGCGACCGAGTTGGCCGCGTGCGCGGTAATCTACCGGATGATGTTGATGAGCCGATCACCGCCAAAACCGAAGCCGATGCTCAACCGGTGTTTTGGCTGGCACTTTCTTCTGATAATCACTCGATGATGGAGATTTCAGAGATTGCCGATCGCATGGTTAAAGACCCGCTACAAACGGTCAACGGGGTGGCCAACGTCATGCTGTTTGGTGATCGTCGTTTTGCCATGCGTATCTGGCTTGATCCGGCCCGAATGGCGGCTTATCAAATTATTCCCCAAGATATCGAAGCGGCTCTGAGCAATCAAAACGTCGAAATTCCAGCGGGCCGTATCGAAAGCAATCAGCGCGAATTCAGTGTATTGTCACAAACGGATTTGAATAGCATTGAGCAATTCGAAGACATTATTATCCGTAACGAAAATGGCTACCCAGTCCGTATTAAAGATGTCGCACGCGTAGAAATTGCACCGGCAGATGAGCGTAAAAAATCGCGTTTTAAAGGCAAATCAGCGGTGGCACTAGGGGTGGTAAAACAATCGACGTCTAACCCTCTTGATGTCTCTAGTGGTATTCAAGAACGCCTACCACAAATCAAAGCAGCCCTGCCTGAGGGCGTTAATATTGAAATTGCCTATGATTCTTCAATCTTTATATCCGAGTCAATCAAGTCGGTATTTCAAACGATCTTTGAAGCCAGCATACTGGTTATCGCGGTCATCTTTTTCTTCCTGCGCAACCTTCGAGCAACACTGATTCCGGTCATCACCATTCCGTTATCGCTGATCGGTGGCTTCGCGCTGATGCTGATGATGGGTTTCAGTATCAACACCCTGACCCTGCTGGCGATGGTATTAGCCATCGGCTTGGTTGTCGATGATGCGATCGTGATGCTCGAGAATATCTATCGCCACGTTGAGGAAGGCTTATCGCCGATTCAGGCCGCGTTTAAAGGGAGTAAAGAGATCGGCTTTGCGGTTATTGCGACCACACTCACTTTGGTGGCCGTGTTTGCCCCAGTTGCCTTTACCCCCGGCCGAACCGGCAAACTATTTACCGAGTTTGCATTAACACTGGCAGGCGGCGTACTGGTTTCTGGCTTTGTGGCACTATCACTCTCACCTATGATGTGCTCTCGCTTACTCCATCATGAGAAGCGTCACAGCTATATCTTTAACTTAATTGAAGGTTGGATACTCAGCTTAACCAATGGCTATCAGGCACTCTTGAAAAAGGTCCTCAGGTCGCGTCTATTGGCGGTGATTATTATGCTGGGCAGTCTCGGCGGAGCGGGCTTTCTGTTCACTCAGTTGCCTCAAGAACTGGCGCCGGTGGAAGATCGCGGTACCATTCTGGCGATGTCCATATCACCCGATGGAGCCTCCGTCGATTACGTTGATCGCTATGCCAAGCAAGTCGAGGAGGTCTTAGCTAAACAAGATTCAGCCGATCGCTTCTTCACTATTGTTGGCTTTCCCGCCGATACCAATTCGATGTCTTTCTTAGGCCTCAAGCCTTGGGATGAGCGAAGCCAAAAACAGCAAAGTATCGTTGCCGAATTAACCCCGCAACTATTCGGTGGTATCACCGGCACCATGTCATTTGCCATGAACCCGCCATCGCTAGGACAAAGCTTTATCTCTCGGCCAGTAGAGTTCATCATCAAATCAAATACCGATTTCGCTGAGCTTAAAACCATTTCTGATCAACTAATGGCACGCATCTTAGACAACCCTGGATTTGTTCAGCCCGATATTGATCTCAAGCTGAATAAACCGGAACTCTCATTGACAGTTAACCGCGATAAAGCCTCTGAAATGGGGCTAGATATCAACATGATCGGCCGTAGTATTGAAACCTACATGGCGAGCCGTAACGTCACTCGCTTTAAAAAAGATGGTGAGCAATATGATGTCATTCTGCAAGTAGAGCCCTCTTTACGTCGCAACCCGAGTGATTTGAGTAACCTCTATTTACGCACCAATGACAATCAGATGGTGCAACTCAGCTCTGTCGTTGATATTAACGAAAGTGTAGCACCGACAGAATTAAACCACTTTGATAAGATGAAAGCGGTTAAATTCCAAGCCATTTTAGCGCCGGGTTACAGTGTCGGCGAAGCGCTCGCCTTTATCGAACAGCAGATGGCCGATATTAGTCCAGAAACCCTCTATGACTACGGCGGCCAATCTCGAGAGTTCAAAGAATCGGGTAGCGGCCTGATGATCACGGCCGTGTTGGCACTGGTTTTCACCTTTTTAGTACTAGCCGCACAGTTTGAGAGCTTCCGCAATCCGATGATTATAATGTTATCCGTACCACCTGCCCTGTTTGGTGGTCTTTCAGCCCTCTACTTCACCGGCGGCAGTCTTAACATTTATAGTCAAATCGGCTTAATAACGCTCATTGGTCTGATTACAAAACATGGTATTCTAATCGTCGAGTTTGCCAATCAGCTTCAAGATCAAGGCCGTGATCTGCAAGCCGCTATTATTGAATCCGCGACCATGCGCTTACGCCCTATTCTGATGACCACCGGCGCCATGGTACTCGGCACAATTCCGCTGGCCATCGCCTTCGGTGCTGGCGCAGAAAGTCGACAACAAATTGGCTGGGTCATTGTCGGAGGTTTGACCTTTGGCACCCTGCTAACCTTATTTATTGTGCCAACGGTATACAGTTATTTAGGCCGGCGTCTGTACCAAGCGGTAGAGCCGGATATTAATCTCATGGAACAAGGATCACAGCAGTGAAAGTCATCCAACGTACTATTTTGGCCACAGCCATCAGCTGCGCCCTCATCACGCCGCACGTTAATGCCGGCGCCCTGATGGATATTTATCAGCAGGCACTGGCTCAAGACCCACAGCTAAAAGCAGCCGAAGCGGCCTCCCTAGCAGGTCAAGAAGCTTTGCCTCAAGGCCGTGCCGGACTATTACCCACTATCTCGTTAACGGGTAACACCACCTGGATAGATTATGACTCGACGAGCTATAACGAGAATTACCACAATCACGGCTATACCGTCAGCCTGAGTCAGCCGCTGTTTTCTGCCGCCGCATGGTTTACCTATCAACAGGGTATCGCTCAATCTGAGGCCGCCGCATTACAGTTTGGGCAAGCACAACAGAGCTTAATTCTACGGGTGGTTAATAGCTACCTGAGCGTATTACGCGCGCAGACCGCATTGCAAACATCGCAAGCACAAGAGCGCGCCATTAAACGTCGTCTCGATCAGGTTAATGCGCAATTTGAGGTCGGCCTGATCGCCATTACCGATGTTCAGGAAGCGCAAGCATCATACGATAACGCCAAAGTAGCCAGAATCTTAGCGGAGGGCGATCTCGATAACACCTTCCAAGCACTGGCCCGACTCACTGGGCAAGCTGTCGGCAACATTGATCCTCTAGCGAAGGACTATCCGGTTGAGAATATCAGCCCGATAGAGCCTCAAGCTTGGATCGATAAAGCCCGCGCCGGTAATCTCGCGTTACAAATCGCGCAGGCCAATACTGAAGCCGCGCGTCGTCAATCTCAAGCAGCCCGCAGCGGACACCTTCCGACACTGTCGTTAACGGCCAGCCATGATAAGGACAGTGGCTCGTACTCCTCTAATGATCATTCGGAAACCAATCAAATCGGCTTAACCCTATCAATGCCGATCTTCTCGGGGGGCGCAACGAGTTCTCAGAGTCGTCAAGCCGAATATGGTTTTACCGAAGCACAATATAATCAGGATGATGCCCTACGAGAGGTGATCCTCGAAACGCGCAATCTGCTGCGCAATCTACAAACCAATGTATTGAGTGTCGCCGCTCGCAAGCAGAGTATTCTGTCCAGTGAAACGGCATTGAAAGCCACAGAGGAAGGCTTTAATGTGGGCACACGAAATGTCGTCGATGTATTACAAGCCGAGCAACAGCTGTATTCGGCTCAGCGTGATTATGCCGATGCTCGGTTTGATTATGTCGCAAACCTGTTCAACTTTAAGCAACAGATCGGCACACTCAGCCCAGAAGATATCATCGGTCTTGATCAGTGGATGAAGGCAGAATAAGCCTCTTAGTTACAGCATAAACAGGCGGATAGTCTCGGTATCCGCCTGTTTAGTTTGCTCGCAGCCTCCGTTGATGCGCCTTTAGCGATGCATCAATGACGGGCGTTAGTCGGTTACGAGTATCTCAGTTAGACCATTTTTTTGTGCATATTTGCGCAGCATCCCAGAGGCTTTCATCTCCTCTAGAAATGCATCGACCTCGTGCAACCAATCTACCTCGCCTTTCGGCACGGCATAAGCATAATCGGTTTTAGCAAAAGGCTTATCCGGTGCTAACAGTGCGGCCCACTTGGTCAACTCAACCATCCGCTTACCGTAAGGATAATCGCCCATAAAGACATCCGCTCGACCACTCAACACCTCCTGTTCGCGGGCTTTAAAACTATCGACAACGGTGATATCAGCATTTTTAAACTTCGCTTTAACCACTGGCTCCATGTAAGTCCCTTTTTGCACTACAACCACCACACCGGGTTGATCGATATCATGCCAGCTGCGCACACGGGTATTATGTTTGGTCGCCACCGCGTAGATACCACTGGCGAGATAAGGCTGCGAAAACTCCATAAAAGGCTTGCGATTATGGCGCACACCAATGGCATGCATAGCGATATCACAGGCATTGTTACTCATATTATCGATCAGCTTCGAAAAAGAACTTGGCACAAACGTCAGCTTAACCCCCAACCTATTCGCCAACGCATGCGCCATATCAATATCAATCCCCTCCAACTCACCGGTACGCGGGTTTCGATAGCTGATGGCAAAATAATCCGGCCAGATACAGACTTTAATTTCACCGGCTGAAATAATTTTCTCAGATCGCTCACTCGCCAGTGTATTATCAGCGGTAAACATTAAACAACTGATTAAAAACAAAGAAATGCACGTTTTATTCATCATGAGTGTTACATCCTACAAGGCAATCTGATATCAAATAAGTTCTAGGGTACAATAACGCGGTGGACTATAGTCCAGTTTATGCCACTTCTTTGATCTAAGTTGTAATGATATGCATGGAAACTACAAAGCAAAGCCCCCCTCTTTTTCATTGTGGCTTTATGTTGGCTTATTATGTGCTATCAGCTTAATTGGTACCACTCTCTGGTTCAGCTTCACTCAGAGTGTTACCGAGATGGACAAACGATCGGGACTTCATGCGCAAATGATCGAAAGCACCATCACACGCACCTTAGAAGCACTGGAAATCACGCTCGCCTCTCTCTCAGATGAATTTCGTGATAACGAGTTAACCCCCGAACAGGTGAGTAAAATACGTAACAGAGCTCTCAAAGCACTACGCTTTGCACCTCAGTTACGTCAAATTGCGGTGATAAAAGGCGATCAGACCCTGATCGATACTCACGAAGGTTTGACTCATAACATCAATCTCAACATCCTTGGCTTTGATCATGCCAAACGTAGCCCCTATTCGTTGGGCCTGATGATTGGCACGCCTCTCAACGGCCGTTTCTTACCTGAGAAGGGGTACTTTCCCGAGGGCGATATTCAAGAGTTTATTCCTATCGGCTATGAAACCCTCGCCCCCGACGGCGAACGACTATTGATTATTGCCACGTTTAATCCCGACTATTTCAACCGCTATATTGAGGAGCTACACCTCAAAAAGCGTGACCGTGTTTATCTAACCGACTTCGAGGGCAATATCCTGTTGCAGACCGACCTCTACGGTCCTCAGCGAGAAAAAATCATACCGCTGCTGCAGTCCGCCTTAACGGAAGGCATCGATGAAAAGCAGAGTCATCGCTATGTTGGCCCACTCCCTCAGTCATCGATCACGGTTGAATTATTAACCAAATACCCTTTAGCCGTCGCGGTTGTCACGGATCACAAGTATTCGTTTATGCTGTGGCTAAAACAGAAAAGTAGCTTATTAGCGGTACTGTTAATCGCCACACTCTTTCTTGTTTTCGGCACCTTCTTGGTGGTACGACTGAGCAAGAAAGCGTTGCAAATGAAAGATGAAGTACATCTACTCTCAGAAGTTGTCGAACATAGCCCGACCATCATTGCGATAACCGATCCCGCCGGCCTCATTGAGTATGTCAATAAGAGTTTCGAGATCAATACCGGCTATACCCGTCAGGAAGCGATTGGCGAAAACCCTCGCCTGCTCCAATCAGGCGAAATGAGTCGGCAGCAATATGTCGACATGTGGCAACAACTGACGAATGGAAAAACCTGGACGGGCGAGTTTCACAACAAACGCAAAGACGGCACACTCTACTGGGAACAGGCCTCCATCAGCCCGTTGATCAATAAAGATGGCAAAATCAGTCACTTTATAGCCCTCAAACGGCCGATTACTGAAGAAAAATTGGCCCAAGAAAAGTTAAGACTAGCCGCCGATGTCTTTAGTGCCGCCGCTGAAGCGATCATGGTAACCGATCAGCAATCTCGGATTCAGATGGTGAACTCCTCATTTGAAAAAATTACCGGCTATCAACAATCTGAAGTCCTCGGTAAAACCCCCACTCTGCTCAAGTCAGGCAAACATTCAGCTAGCTTTTATCAAATCATCTACAGCGAGCTGGAAGAGAAACATTCATGGGAAGGTGAAATATGGAATCGCCGCAAAAATGGCGAACTCTACCCGCAATGGGTGGTGATTTCCTCTCGCTTTGACCCACAAGGACAGCTTGAGGGCTATGTCGCTCTATTTAGCGATATTACCAAGCGTAAACACAGTGAAGCCGTGATCATCCATCAAGCTAACTACGATGCTCTCACAGAACTGCCTAACAGAAATCTATTTGAAGACCGTCTGCAGCAAGCCATCGCCTGTTCAGAACGCAGTCAGACAAGGGTGGCACTGCTGTATATCGATCTCGATCGATTTAAATATGTGAATGACACCTTTGGCCACTACGCCGGTGATTTATTACTCAAACAGGTCTCCGAACGTTTGCAGGCCTGTGTGCGCAAGAGCGATACCGTTGCTCGACTCGGTGGCGATGAATTTGCGGTTATCGTGCCCGAAATAGACAAGCTCGCCACCATTGAAATGATCGCCGACAAAATACTCAGCACTCTGAGTCGTTCCTATCTGCTTGATGAGCACGAAGCCTATATATCCTCCAGTATCGGTATCGCGATCTATCCCGACAATGGCAGTCATAGCGAAAAGTTAGTCATAAATGCCGATAACGCGATGTATAAAGCCAAA
This sequence comes from Amphritea sp. 1_MG-2023, assembly GCF_030547545.1. Classification (GTDB taxonomy): domain Bacteria; phylum Pseudomonadota; class Gammaproteobacteria; order Pseudomonadales; family Balneatricaceae; genus Amphritea. The sequence goes on along the minus strand of NZ_JAUOQE010000014.1, from coordinate 55,208 downwards.
GAATCTGGGCGCAACACGCGCGAATTCTTTAATCAGGATATGAATGACGATTCGATCAAGCGTAGTCTACTTGAGCAGAATATTTATAAAGCGTTAGAAAAGCATGAGTTTTACCTGCTCTATCAACCTATTTGGTCGACTGATGGACACACTATTGAGTCGGTTGAGGCACTGATTCGCTGGTCTCATCCGCAAAGAGGCACTATCTACCCACTCGAATTTATTCCTCTGGCGGAAGAGTCCGCACTGATTCACAGCCTAGGCGAATGGATCATCGGTGAAGCCTGCCGGTTTGCGAAACGACTGCACAGTATGTGCGACAAGCTGCCGAAGCCGATACCTAAAGTCAGTATCAATATCTCCAGTGCTCAATTTCTGAGAGGCAATGTGGCGGATATATTAAGCCACGAACTGACAACCCAGCAGCTGAACGGTACCAATATTATCGTCGAGATTACCGAAAGCGCACTGATGATGGATCAGAAGCGAATCTATAATCAACTCGATAGTATCGTCGCTCAAGGCATCGATATCGCTATCGATGATTTTGGTACCGGCTACTCTTCGCTCAGCTATCTAAAAAAGTATCCTGTACAACGGATAAAAATTGATAAATCATTTATTGATGACATCACCACCGATAAAGATGATCAAGCTCTCGTATCAGGCATCCTGTCACTGGCTAACTCTCTGTCTTTAAAAACCATCGTCGAGGGCGTAGAAACACAGCAACAACTGGATATTTTACGTCAGCATGGTGCACCGATGATACAGGGCTACCTATTAGCGAAGCCCATGTCTGAAGCGAACTTAATCACACTACTGCAAAGCCATGTCAAAGAGTCTGCTTAGGGCTCATGACGATTGACCGTAGTCAACCCCATTCCATCAGGCTGACACCGGCGAATATCGCACAGTAACATCGCGCCCTCGCCATCAAATCAACAACTTGGCCAAGCCCAGAAAAGAGAAAAAGCCAATCGCATCGGTGAAGGTGGTCAACACAACACTTCCTGCCACCGCCGGATCAATCGACATCCGCTGCAGGATCAACGGAATAAAAATGCCGCCAATAACGCCGGTGATTAAGACGATCAGCAGCGCCATGCCAAACACGGCCCCCAGCATAGGATCACCAAACCAATACAATGCAATCGCCGCCACCGTCAGCGCCCACACGAGACCATTCAAAAACACCACCGAGGCTTCATGGAATATTAATTGTGCGATATTAGTACGCCCGATCTGATTTAAGGCTAAGCCTCGCGTGACAATCGTTAAAGTCTGCGAACCCGCCACGCCGCCCATACTGGCCACCACCGGCATCAACACGGCTAGGGCGATCAACTGCTCGATAACCGCTTCAAATAGGCCGATAACCCAAGCGGCGACAAACGCCGTAATCAAATTAATCCCTAACCAATAACCGCGTTTATACGCGCTACTTAAGACCGGCGAAAACATATCATTATTACTGGTAAGACCCGCCGAGCGCAGCACCTTAGCATCGGCTTGCTCTTGAATCACATCCACCACATCATCAATGGTGATACGTCCCAGCAAACGATAATTACCATCCACCACCGGCGCTGATAGCAGATCACAATCCTGAAATATGCGTGCCACCTTATCTTGACTAGCATCAACAGGAATCGCCTGAAACGAATGTTCAAGAATATCCGCCACTAAGGTGTCCGTTGGTAACGATACGATATCACTGAGAGGTAACACGCCTAACAACTTATTAGTACGATCAACCACCATTAAACTATCGAGCTGCTCCGGCATATCGCCTTCTTTGTTGCGCAGCAGGCGTAAATAACGCAATACCGATAAAATTGAGACATCCGCCCGAACGGCCGTTGTATCGGTATCCATCAAACCACCGGCGGTATCATCTGGATAATGCTTCACGCTGTTGTAGCGTCGCTTGCGCAATTCATCCATGGCAGCAATCATCGCATTGATAACCGTGCCGGGTAGATCTTCGTCAATATCGGCCAGCTCATCCGGCTGCAGTAAAAATAAACTTTCTAACAGCTCATCATGGGAGGTGTTATCAATCAAATACTGACGCACTTCACCATTAATGCTCTTCAGCACACCGGCACGTTTTTGAACACCCAACCCTGCCCAGATCACACTACGCTTTTCAGGTGCCGAGGCTTCAATTAAGCGAGCCGTTTCACTGGCACTCACTTCTTCAAGCAGATTATTGAGAGTCACCTCATCCTGCTGCTCGATCGCCTTATGGATCTGATCAATACGTAGATTCACCTGAGACATATACACTACTCCCTATTTGCTAACTGACTGAGCGCCACCAAGCAGCGACCCCGTGAACGCTCAACGTATAGCATAACCCGAGTGCATAACAACGGTATAACATTCTTTGCATGCGTCATGTATTAGTCATCGTAATAGGCGACGGCCTCAGTTGAGGTGCTGTGCTGAATAGCTCGATAGACAGATAGCCTGACCGTGATCGTGTACTTCGACGAGCGCTTTATGAAGGCTTTTGACGGCGGCATCATAATCGCTTTCGGTTATCACAAACTGCATATCCACCTGTCGCATCGACTGATGAATCGCCAACACACTAATATCGCCCTCGGCAATGGCCGATACCGCTTTAGCCAGAATACCCGGCACTTCCATATCGCTACCAATCGCCGATACGATCGCCACTTTTTTATGATCTAATTCGGCGTCTGAGAAGCGTTCAGCCAAGGCCGCGCGAATACGTTTAACGGTTTTCAGATTAGTCGCCAGATAGTGAGTAATGGTATTGGCATTCACATCTTTAGACACGATACGCGCACGAAAACGCTTAATGAGTGCCAACACTTCACGATCGTAGTCTTCGAGATTACCCGCCATATCCTGATCAAACAGCTCTAATGCGAATACACCACGGCATCCAGCAATAATCTCAACTCGCGGCGTATCACTGACATAATCTCCGGTAATCAAGGTACCGGTATGCTCCGGCTCGAAGGTGTTTTTTACTCGCAGCGGCACATTATGCTGACGCAATCCTTTAGCCGCTTTCGGGTGTATCGCTTCCATGCCTAAGTTAGCCAGTTGATCGGCGACATCATAGTTGGTCCGGCCAATCGGCACCGCGTTCTCTTCACCGACCAAACGAGGGTCTGCACTACTCAAATGAAACTCTTTATGAATAACCGCTTCACGGGCCTGCGTTAGCACCGCCAGACGACTAAAGGTCATCTCACTGTAGCCACGATCAAAGGAGGACATTAAACCATCCTGACTATGCGCGTAACCGGTTACTACGGGTAACTGCTTACTCAGATCAATATGCTTGAAGGCCGCGCTGATTCGATCATCTAACGGCATATGGCGATCGGTATCCCAGCCGGTTAAATCAATATAGCAAGCGTTCACACCGTCACGCTTTAACAGCTCAACCATATTCCAAGCACTGTGAGCCTCACCAATACTCGCGAGCATCTCCCGCACCGTGGTTAAGTGTGCATCTAAGGCAAAGTGCCCATGCATACACAGACTATGTAGATCGGTGAGGCATTTTTGCGCATCTTGTAGTCGCTCATCGATGAAGTTATTCGCCCGAATCAGTGCATCACCCTTACCAAACAACTGTAAGTTATGATCATACATTTCACACTTCAGCTGCTCTAATGCGGTTAACCAGCTGCGATCTTCGATACTGCTCGCAAACAGCCCGTAGACACCTGGCTGACCACTGCGCTTGTGTTCCAGCAATTTATCGGTAATGCCGCCATAGGCAGACACCACAAATACACGTTGATAGAGGCTGTCAGGATTTGATGGTTTAAAAATAATATTATCGCGTACCGACACATAATCAGTCATCGATGTGCCGCCAATTTTTTCTATAGTATGCATAATTCTCAGAATTTTTTAGATAAACAGAAAGCGGCCCTCAGCACTTTTCAAGCAGCGCCAATGAGTGATAGCTCAATGTGTATCACTCAAGGCCAGCCAAAGATCAGTCAGATAACGGCGTAATATGAGTACGGCTGCAAATATATTCCGGTCGTGCGGGCTGATCGCAAAAAGGCTCAACCACACGATTCGTCAATGCGTTATAAACAAAAAATACATTTGAGCGAGGCGCCGGTGTGATATTACCATTTGAGCCATGCAACACATTACAATCAAACACGATGACACTGCCGGGCTTACTCTTGGCCGTGACGATTGAGCCATTATCGATCAACGTTTTCAGCTGTGCATCGGAGGGAACGCCGTATTCCTGTTTTTTCAGTGAGGCTTTAAAGTGATTCTCTGGCGTCTCACCAACACAGGTAGCAAACTGTCGATGCGATCCTGGCACCAACATCAACGGACCATTGAAATCGAAGTTTTCTGTGAGTGTAATCGACATGCTCAACGCTCGCATGCGTGGCATACCATCTTCGACATGCCACGTTTCGAAATCAGAGTGCCAGTAAAACTCTTTACCGCGAAAGCCCGGCTTATAATTTAGTCGCGACTGATGAATATACACCTCATCATCGAGAATATAGCGTGCCAATTCAGCCAACCTCGGGTCGGCGGCCAATTTACTAAATAGCGGACTACATTCATGCACGCGAAAAATCGAGCGCACCTCACCACTGCCCGGCTCGGTGATCGTTTCACCGGATGCACGAATCGCTTCATCAGCACTTAAGCGCTCCAATTCTTGCTGAAACATCCGCACTTCGACATCAGAAAAAACATCTTCCAGCACGACGAAGCCATTCTCAGCATATTCACCAATCTGCTGCGGCGCAATCGGCGCCACCTTATTGGCCAGCGCATAAACGGTTGGATCTTGTCGTTCAATAAAATGATTACCCCCCTGTCGAGAGGGGTACAGATCCTCATTGACGGGAGGGGCTGTCATTGGGGCTCCTTGCAAATGACTCATGCGGTAACAGGTTCTGCTTCAAGTTCATATGCCCCTTCGGCATTGTGGACTTCTTTACCATTCAACGGTGGATTAAAAACACAGGCCATCTGCATCTCTTCAAAGGCCCGCAGAATATGCTTATCATGCTTATCCAGCACATACAGTGTACCCGGTTTAATAGGATAAACTTTACCATCGGCCAGCGTTTCGATCTCACCCTCACCGGAAACACAATACACCGATTCGAGGTGATTCTGATAATGCATACCAAAATCAGCGCCTTTATAGATAGTCGTTATATGAAATGAAAAGCCCATATTGTCGTCTTTCAGCAGCATACGCGTGCTTTCCCAGTTACCATCCGGCGATACAACTCGACGATTACTCTGCTCTGCGGTGCCTAAATCACGTACGATCATTATCTTCCCTTTAAATTCAGTTTTGCTTGAGAGTGGTACAGTACTTAATCCCTGCACCTAGGGCGTTAGCATCGCCGCTAACGCCAAATAAAATAGATAGCTAAATACTTAGCTCGCTAGAACAATCGGATCAAAGTACTTTTTATGCTCAGGGATCCGATCCTCTGTTGCACAGACTTCACGAATGGCACTTTCAAGAATATCGATCCCCTTCGCTAGGTTTTCCATCGAAATAATCAATGGGCACAATAACTTAACCACTTGATCATCAGCACCACTGGTTTCAATCATCAAACCATTTTTAAACGCAATGGTGGTAATTTTGTCTGCCAGTTCGCCGTTGACACAGCTTATCCCTTGAAACATGCCTCGGCCGCGCGTAGTAAAGTTACCATCGCCATAAGCATCAACAATTTTTTCAAGCCGTTCAGAAACATAACGACCCTTCTGCTGTATCTCTTTAGCAAAAGCATCATCCGCCCAATAGTTATTGATGGCGGCGGTAGCGGTAATGAAGGCAAAGTTGTTGCCACGGAAGGTACCGTTATGCTCACCGGGCTTCCACAGATCCAGCTCGGGACGGAACAACACTACCGCAAAGGGCAAACCATAACCCCCTAATGATTTCGACAGCGTAACGATATCCGGTTTAATACCCGCTTCTTCAAAACTAAAAAAGGTACCGGTACGACCACAGCCCGCCTGAATATCATCCACAATCAGTAATACTTCATGCTTTTTACAGACTTTATCTAAGTGCTTTAACCACTCCATACTGGCCGCATTAATACCACCCTCACCCTGCACCGTTTCGACAATCACCGCCGCCGGCTTATCGATACCACTACTTGAATCCGTTAACACCTTATCGAGGTAAACGGTGGTATCAATGTCATCACCTAAATAACCATCATAAGGCATACGACTAACACCACTGAGGCTCACACCGGCAGCCCCGCGATGATGTGAGTTACCGGTGGTTGCCAGCGCTCCCATCGTGACACCGTGGAAACCGTTAGTAAAACTAATGATATTTTCACGGCCGGTAAGGTTACGGGCTAGCTTTAAAGCGGCCTCAACCGCATTCGTACCCGTCGGGCCAGTAAACTGCATGACATAATCGAGGTTACGTGGCTTAAGAATCTTCTCATTGAAGGCCTCCAAAAACTCGCCTTTGGCTTTGGTGTGTAGATCCAAGCCATGAGTGATGCCATCACTATGGATATAGTCCAATAGTTTTTCTTTAAATAATGGGTTGTTGTGACCGTAATTCAGCGTGCCTGCACCGGCCAAGAAATCAAGATAACGATTACCGTCTTCATCGAAGAGAAATTCGCCCTGAGCCTTATTAAAAACACGGGGAAACGAACGGGCATAGGACTGAACTTCAGATTCAATCTGTTCAAAAATTTTCATAAAAAATACTCTCAATTAATTAAAAAGGGATGATTCAAAATTCACTTACATCGATATTCAAAGCATTTCGGTTATAAAGGGCCAATGCGTGCCAAAAACTCAGACTCATGCTTATCGTTGAAGTGCGCTGTTCGATCAAACAGCAAAGAACGTTCGAGAGCCGTATCCAACTCACTCGCTAAGCGATTAAATAGCGCCCAAGAAGCACTATTGTCGGCGGTGATGGTGGTCTCAATATGGGTTACCTCAGGGGCATCGTGACGCGCGATAATTGCTTGCAGCATCTGACTGGCAAGCCCCATACCACGGGCTTTTTCAGCCACAGCTACTTGCCAAACAAACAGTACAGTGGGATCTTTCGGGTGGCGATAACCACTCACAAAACCAACCACTTCGCCATCTTTTTCGGCCAACACAGAGGTATCTGAAAAGTGACTGCACTGCAGTAGATTGCAGTAGCAGGAGTTACTATCTAATTCGGGGATTTGACTAATAAGTGTATGAACGGGGTCGCCATCTTCAGCCCCAGGTTTGCGTAGGACTACGCTTTCAATATCCATTGATCCTCAAATATTTTGAATTACATTTATTTAGCTTCACAATTTACTTTTATATTATAAAACATACCAAAAAAAGATTAACAACCCCATTTTAAGTAAAAACGCACCACAAAAACACAAAAAAACGTTGAATTGACAAGAATTGCGCCAATACAACTCACAATGAAATAAAAAATTAATTAGATAATCAAAATATATTTAAATTTATACACTCAACACGCTCCTCGCCATAGATAAAGGAGACAGATATCCGTAGAATAGCCAACCCAACTCAAGACAGGATTCACAATGGAAAACAGCCAGAAGGCGCTCGTACTGCTACGTCAAATCATCCGCTCAACCGACATGCAGGACAAAGAGATTAGCCGCGGCACCGGCGTCACACCACCGCAACTCATGGTGATGCAAACACTTCGCGAATACACTCAACTGACCAGCGGAGAACTCGCTAAAGAGATGGTACTGACGCAAGCCACCATCACCAGCATTCTCGATCGACTAGAAAAAAAAGAACTAATTGCCCGCGAACGAGGCAAAGAAGATAAGCGTAAGGTCTGGGTCAGCCTAACCGATAAAGGCGTCGAACTCATGAAAGGCGCGCCGACAACACAGCAAGATATTTTTGTCAGAAGCTTTGAAGATATGCAAAACTGGGAACAATCAATGGTGGTGTCCAGCCTAGAAAGAATCGCTTTCATGCTGAACGCGGAGCACCTAGATGCCGCCCCGCTGTTAGATATTGGTGAGCTGGATCGAAATCAGCAAGAATATGCTAAGAAATAACGATCCTCGCTAAGCGCAAAATCAATGCCTAACGATGATCGCTGTCAATGGATAACGGGATTACGCCCTTCATTATCCGGTAGTAGCGGGTGACCGCTACTATCACTGCCCAATACGCCCTGCTCGACAGCCATCTCCAATAGCTGAGCCAAAATCATCTGCGTGATATGGGCGCTAATAATCATGCCCGCTGGCGGGTCGCCTTCAAACAGCGTCTCATCCACCATACCATCAGCACGCAAACCCAATAGCAGAGGATTCTCTGCAACCAGCGGAGCAATATCATCGGGAGCAAACAGTGCGTAATCAGAAGCCACTTTCAGCGCCAAACCATAAGCATCTTGCGCCACATCCGCCAGCAACGCGGCATAAGCCGACTCCGCCTGATTCATAACCCTCGTTAGCAGGCTCTCACCGGGCCGTACAAGGTTCTCACGAGCGACTTCTGATTGACTATAGTCGACCTCTGTAACGTCCGGCTCGGGCAACTTCAACTCTTCTGCATCGAGCAACAAACGGCCGTCATCATCGAGACTCAACCAGTTATTTTCTAGCGCTATATCGATCAATCCTTCCATCATCGCGGCAGCTATATTAGCACTAACAATCATCCCAACGCTGGGATTTGCCTGCTCACTCTCATTAACAACCAGCACGCCCATGCGCGCCGCTAACAAGGTAGGATCTTCAGCCACAATAGGCGCCAACTGATCAGCACCGAGATACAATCGCTCCTGGCAGAGCTTTTCAGCTGTCGTATAGGGAAAACGACCTCCACCGAGCTCCATTAGATCTAGATAATCGGCTCTCACTTCCGATATCAGCGTTGTCAGTAACTGACTCATAAAATCTCCGCTATGTCGTAGCCCGTCACACGGACTACTTAATATTAGTCAAACACCCCAGTAACAAGGCTAAAGCTGCACATTGTGCTAATGTTTTAAGGTGATCAGCCGAATAAAAACCAGAGGCAGGAATCCTCATAAAAAACGCGCATGCCACACCTCGACAGAAAAACAAGACAAGGGATAATCATGTTTAACTGGATACGCTGGAGCAAAACCGCAGACGATGATGAAGAAGAAGGTAGTATCTATATACTATCGGACAACCAACATCTGTAAATCAATGATAGATTAGCCCGATCGGGCTAATCTGATGCCGCTGCTGATCGAAGCAGTGACGCAGCTCCGATAATGGCTGCAACACATAATCCACGGGATCCGCAGGAAGGTCGTACCAATCCAGCGTGGATACACGGGTCATCAGATCATATTCACCGATCAATGCATCCAAGTAGATCATCACTGCTTCAATGCGCGGCTCCATATCCAGCGAAGCAGGCAGATCCTGCATATAAATATCGAGATGATAACGACCGGACTCAACCCGATAACCAAACCAAAATTCATCTAGCTGAAATTGCTCATCACCAAAATTAACCGTTGCTGGCACCGGATCATAGCGATTATTAAACGCCACGAAGCTCACACCACCGATATCCGGTGCAGCGCCAACCAACGTCAATACGGCGCTAATCGATTCGGGATAACCATCACACCCGAACACCATCTCAACATTACCCTCACCTTCTTCACGCTCAAAGTGAAAGGTCAGATTAGCATCGATACTTCTCAGGCTTTTACTGTATTCCAGTAATAATGATTCATTTTCAAACTGACTCTCTGACTCGCTAATCAACAGACGCTCGATGGTCTGCTCAACCTGCTGCCAAAAACTCTGAATTTTTTTACTTGCTTCAATCATGTACGAGGTACAACCACTCCGGTTTGACCCTGATATTTGCCATCACGATCTTTATAGGACGTTTCACACACCTCATCAGCGCCCAAGAACAGCATCTGCGCCACCCCTTCATTGGCGTAAATGCGAGCAGGCAGAGGCGTCGTATTCGAAAACTCAAGGGTCACATGCCCTTCCCATTCAGGCTCTAGCGGGGTGACATTGACAATAATGCCACAACGAGCATAAGTACTCTTACCCAGACAGATCGTCAGCACATCACGGGGAATGCGGAAATACTCAACGGTGCGCGCCAACGCGAAAGAGTTAGGCGGAATAATACAAACATCAGATTTAACATCAACAAAGCTACCATCATCGAAGTTTTTTGGATCGACAATAGATGAGTTGATATTGGTGAAAATTTTAAATTCGTCAGCACAACGAACATCATAACCATAACTAGAAGTACCATAAGAGATGAGTCGCTCATCACCACGACGGCGTACCTGACCCGGCTCAAAAGGCTCGATCATACGCTGTTCCAAAGACCTACGACGAATCCAGCTGTCCGATTTGATACCCATCTTTTATGTTCCAGTTCTCTATTGATTATGCGGCCGCACATGATATCGTTTTTGCTAAAAAAAAACCGCACTTTTACAAAAAAAATACGCTATACCTCGCGTATCGAGAGCGGCCGCACGATTCGTTGATCTATTAGTCTTGATTGATAGAGATATTTGGCATCGCCTGCTGTACTGCACTCTGTGCCTGCAATGCGTCTACAACCTGACGCGCCGTAGCACGATAGATCATCGACTCAGCACCATCAGGATCGGCCACCAGCGTTGGCACACCACGATCAACCGCTTCACGAATCGACAGCTTAAGAGGTAACTGTCCCAATAAAGGAGCCTCGTAGGTGCGTGATAACGCTTCACCACCACCGCTACCAAAAATAGCTTCCGCATGGCCACACTGACTGCAAATATGCACACTCATATTCTCAACAATACCCAACACCGGAATATCCACCTTACGGAACATTTCGATCCCTTTACGGGCATCTAACAAAGCAATATCCTGCGGCGTCGTCACGATAACCGCGCCACTAACCGGCACCTTTTGTGACAGCGTCAACTGAATATCGCCTGTACCCGGCGGCATATCAACAAACAGATAATCTAAATCACTCCATTCGGTCTGCGTCAATAATTGCTGCAACGCACCGCTCGCCATCGGCCCACGCCATACCATCGGTTGCGTCTCATCAATCAAGAATGCAATCGACATCACTTCCAAGCCATGCGCTAACACCGGCTTCATGCTGTTTTCACTCAATGGCTCTGGCCGTGTTCCTGGCGCTACACCTAACATCGTACCCATACTCGGGCCATAGATATCGGCATCGAGAACACCCACGCGATAACCTTCAGCGGCCATCGCCAACGCCAAATTAACGGTAGTAGTCGACTTACCAACGCCGCCCTTGCCCGACGCAACCGCCACAATATTTTTCACATTTTGCATCACACGTACCTCACACAGCGGCCATACTGATGATCGCTTATAATAACCAACTAATTTAGTAGGAATTATGCCTTAAAGCTCTCCAGAACGCCAATGACGCAGGGTGATTTATAACAACCTCAGACGCCTGATTTCATCCCATATTCAGTGCAGACGATAGTAACAGCATCGCTCTATCAATGGTGTCATTGACACTAAAGAAAGGTTTACGCTGTAACACATTAAGTATAACTTACAAGAACAGCGTTATTAGTCCTCATTATGGGTAAAAACAGAGCTGTTTTAGTCGATATTTGCCGGCACATATCGGCTTTATAATCAGGGAATCGCTACAATATTGGGATTAATAATCCATCAATTTATGTCAGCTTAATTAAGGCGAAAGCTATAACATGAGTAAACCATAGATGAAGTCTGTTCCATTACGCTGGTTAATTGTTACCCCATTCGTCGTGCTGACGCTGATCTCGGGCATGACGATGTTTTTCATGTCCAGCGTTACAATTTCCAGTATTGCAAACAGTGTCGGTATGCAATATATCAAAGAGGTCGAAGACCGTATTTATGACCGTGTGCAAGATTTCATGGCGCCACTAAGCCATATTATCGAAACAAATCTTAACGCCTTTTCTCACCGCCCTGAACTGCTTGATGATCTAACCCCTCTGGCGAGTCGTTTTTATGAACAAGCGACGCCGTACAATCAAATGACTTTCATTTCAACGGCAACAGCGGATGGTCGCTACCTTGCGTCAGCACAAGATCCCATCAACAAAGGCAAGCATAACATCGCCGCCAACTTCATGGACAAACCGCTGACAATGGAAGGGTTTGAGTATGATCCGGTGCATCATATTGGCTCGAAGATACTATCCGATGCAACCTTTAGCTACGACCCTAGGGGACGGCCTTTTTATCAAGATGCCATAACCAAGGGGAGTATAACGTGGAGTGATATTCATCCTTATTACGGCTATCCAACCCTCGGTATTGGCCTATCGGCTCCCATTTATGATCAAACAGGGATGCTTTTAGGGGTCACCGCCACCAGCATCGCTTTAATCGAGCTCGATGAATATCTTCAATCGTTAGAACTCGTTGACGGTGCCCACCTCTTTTTAGCCGAAGAAAATGGCACCCTCATCGCCACCTCGGAAGAGGACGCGCTGTATCACCAAGCGGATGGAGTTACCACCCGCGCTAAGCTACACGATCACCCGAATAAAGCCTTTCGATTGGCGAGCCAACACTTAACCGCAGGCACACACCAGCTCAGCGAGACTGATCAGGAGTATTTATATTTTGTTCGCTCAATTTCGCTTCAGCATGGTAAAAACTGGGTGCTCGGCATCCTGATTCCGAGTGCTTATCATAAGCGCCTCTTAACCGACTACACCCAAAGCACGATTTTCATTACCTTAGTGCTGTTTATTTGCATCGGCCTGATCGGCTCATTGATCGCTTGGTATATCGGCAAACCCATACAACTACTCAATCAAGCGGCCAATAGTCAGAATATCAAGCGCATTCAAACACTACCGCACCCGCTGAGTAATGTCCGTGAGATCAATTCACTGGGGCAAGGGCTTAGCTCAATGGCCGATAATCTTTTCGATATCATGCAAAACCTAGAGAAAAAAGTAGCGGAAAGAACCTCCGTCCTGCAAAACGAAAATAGCTCTCTACTCGAGAACGCACTGACCGATGAGCTAACACAGCTGTATAACAGACGAGGCCTTTATCAGGCGTTGGAGCTCGCCTTAACCAATGCCCAACAATCGCATCAACCACTGACCTTTGTGTTATGCGATATCGACCATTTTAAGCGCATCAATGACGAACTCGGACACACCGCCGGCGATCAAGCGCTGATTGCCGTTGCCGACAACCTTAAAAATCATACGCGTTTTTCGATCGATATTATTGCTCGCTATGGCGGTGAAGAATTCATCTTGGTATTTATGAACACCCCTGTGACTCAAGTGAAGAGCCGACTGAATAGCATCAGAGATCATTTCAAAGACAATCCGGTGGTGCAAAACCACTGCATTACGATGAGCTTTGGCGTTGTTCATGTTGAAGAAGGTACAGCCATTTCGACAAAAGAGCTGATTGAGCGCGCCGATCGTAAACTCTATCAAGCCAAAAGTGGTGGCCGAGATAAAATAGTCATCTAATATTGAGATCACGCCCTTTTAAGAGGTTACATGAGCATGTATCACTTTAGTCAAGATACTCACAGGCATCATCAGCTTCGCCGATGCGCTTACATATCGGTCATCGGGTTTACGCGATAGAAGAGACCCGCCAAAGCCGTCAAGAGCCATATTCAGCGGCCAATTTTTTAAGGGAAGGTGCGAATAAGTCCGTTATGTTCTCCCTTCGGGGCTTTCAGAGAAGCAGGATCTCAGCGTTAACATTTTTCGACATACAACCAATATGCCTGTAACTGTTGCCTTGATCTCCAGCTTCTCTGTAAGCCAGAGGCGTAATTGACTTATTCGCACCTTCCTAAGCCCAAAGCCCCAGCAAAAGATCTTTAATTAACCCATAGCGGGCCGGAAGTGGACGGTGTTTTTTATAAATAAGGTAAACAGTTTCGTTCACTGACGTCGGCAGTGACGCCCGTTCAATCAGCTGAGGATAAGGAAAAGCCTCGACCGATGATTTAGGTAAAACCGTAAAGCCCAACCCTTGCGATACCGGCAACAAAATCTGACTGAGCTGATTAATATAACTCGACACGGGTATTTTTTGACGGCGATGATAGTGATCAGAAAAATTCGCCTCCAATACCTGCGTCGCGTAATGATGCCCGTCGGGATGATCGATAAAGCCCAGCTGCATCAACCCTTCCCAAGAGGTATCACAGCCAACCGGCACTACGAGGCATAATGCATCCTCCCCTAGTTTTTGCTGCGTTAGCTTCTGCTCGACGATTAACTGAGTCATAATGCCCATATCAGATTGATTACTTCTAATCCGCTCAAGAATAACCCCATTTGGCGCGGCTTCAACACTACAAGAGAGCCTTGGATATTGTTGCTGCAAGCCGAGTAAGCGGGGATAAAGCTGCATCGCCATCGAGCCAGAACAGGCAATTTTACACTCACCGGCATACTGATCATCACCGACCATCGCACTGATCAATTCCGCTTCAGCCTCGGCCTGCTGCAAGCCAAACTGATATAAACGCTCACCCGCCGGCGTTAATTCGAAGGTTTTTCCATGCCGGTGTAGCAGCGACTTACCTAACCGCTCCTCCAGCTTTTTAATATGCTGACTCACTCCTGGCTGAGTCATATTGAGCGATTCAGCGGTGCGAGTGAAGTGCTTAGTCTTTACCAACGACATAAAAGTGCGCAGGAAAACAGGATTAATCATTAGATAACTTTATAAAAATATGGATAGTTAATAATTTTATCTCAACATCCCCATTAAGATATACCTACAATCTCGAGCGATATGATCGTCAAAAAAATCGAGCCATCCGCCTGCCTTGTCAGCCTAAGCGCTCGAATATCACTGATTAAGCATCACCTTAGCGAACACAATTTCTCACTCTAAGGCCGATTCGATAGTGACCATAAAAAATAATTGACAACATCTTATCGGCCTACGACCCACTATCGCAGGTCTGCCGACCCATTAGCGATCAATCCGCAGCAGGGTTGATCAATCGCTCGGCCAATCGACGTGCCGCCGGATAATCCACCTTACCGCTGCCTAATAGGGGTATCTGCTCAACATGAAACACCTTGGCGGGCAACATCAGCGGTGCTACGCCCTGATGCGTTAACCGCTGACGGAACTGATCGACATCGATAGCCGCATCCAGCAGTAAAACAATCTGCTCGCCCTTGCGCTCATCCGGTAGATTAATCGCCACCAGGCCAACATCCTCATCCGCCAGATGCTTTTTGATTTCGCTTTCAACGGCCCCCAAACTCACCATTTCGCCACCGAGCTTAGCAAACCGAGAATAACGATCAACGATGGTCAAGAAACCATCCTCATCAAGGTGTCCCTTATCGCCACTTTTATACCAACGCAAACCATCCATTTCGACAATCACGTCGGCGGTTTTGTCAGGCGCATTGAGATAGCCTTGCATGATCTGCGTGCCACCAATCAAAATCAGACCATCTTCACCGGTCGGCAGCTCGACCAAGGTATCGGGATCGACAATACGAAAAGTCGAGCCTGGTAACGCCAGCCCCACCGTACCCGGACGCGTACCCACCTGTACGAACCAGCCATCGACTGATAAATAATCCGGCAGATTGACACCCGCCACAGGGGTCGTTTCCGTCGAGCCATAACCTTCAATCACCGGCACTCGAAAACGAGCCTCAAAGGCTTGCTGTACCGCCGGATCAAGCCTTTCAGCACCGGCTACCGCTACTCGAATCGACTGCAACATCAACGGGTGAAGTTTTTTACTACGCGTATAAAGGCGTAAAAAAGTCGAGGTCGCACAGATCAGCGTGGCGCGATATTTAGCCACCCCTTTACCGATATTATAAGCATCCGTTGGATCGGGATGGCACACTAACGGTAATCCTTCAATCAATGGCATAAAGGTGGTAACCGTCAAACCAAAGGCATGAAACAGGGGTAACGTTGCCATAATGCAATCATCGTCACGAACATTGAGAACATCGGCAATCTGACGAAGATTCGCCAAGATATTACGATGACTCAACATAACCCCCTTAGGGGCCCCCTCACTACCGGATGAAAACATAATCGCCGCGGTTTCTTCGACTCGCTGCCCCGCCCCTAGCCAGCCCTGTAAGAATGACGTCGGCAAAATGCTCAGCAACCCCATGGTGATCAATGCTTCAGTCTTACCTAGCTGCGCTTTCACCTCCTCCATATACACGACTTGTCGGCCCGCTAACAGCGGCTCAGTATCGATCCCCCGCATCTTAAGCTTGGCAATAAACTGATGCGCCGTCAGAATCGTTTTAACATCCGCCTGCTGGAGCGCCGCGAGTTGCGCCTCCTCAGCGGCGGTGAAGTTGATATTGACCAAGGTTTTACCCGCAAACAATCCCGCCAGATTGGCAATAGCCCCCGCACTGGAAGTCGGCAGCAACAAACCCAAGCGTTGACCCGGTGTTTTTTTCAATCGCCGACTGAATAACACCACAGCGGTGAGTAAGCGCCGATAACTCAACGGCTCGCCTTTCACATCCGCGATAGCCATATCGGAGAGTGCGGATTTAGCGGTGGCGATAAAGCTTTGCGGTAGTGGCGGCAATGTTTGCGTATAACGCTCCCAGGTGTGTATCGATAACTCAGTCACTTTCTTTTTAACGTCAAAAGCCGGACTACTCACCGGCATCGGCTGACCATAAGCGACAATCACATCACGCTTCATGCCACCGCGACGAAGTGTTTTCATCTTATCCGTCGAGCGAGAAAAACGACTCCCCCACAAGCCCCGCAGATAAAAAGGCACAATCACTCCGTTAGCCCCTTCACACGCCCGCTCAAAACCCTTTTTAAACTCACCGATCTGACCGGTATAACTAATAGCCCCTTCAGGAAACAAACAAACAACCTGCCCAGCACTGATCAACGCTCTGACCGAGTCTAGCGCCTCGCGGCTTTTACCACTCGAAATAGGAATGACACGATACATCGATAAAAACCATTTCAGATACCAGCGCTCATAAATAGAACGTTCCATCACAAAATGAATGTGCCGAGGACAGGCCATCTGAATCATCGCCCAATCTAACCAGCTGATATGATTGCCCAGCAGCATAACGCCCTGCCCAGCACGCGGCAGATTTTCAAAGCCCAGCACTTGAAGGTTATATTTACGTTTAATTAAAGCGGCCAGTAATACTCGCACCAACGCCTGTGGCAACATCCGAATCGCACACAACGCTCCGACAACTGCGATAAAAGCAAGTAACCACAGCAGCCACAGCCCGTCGATGCCAGCCCAAGCCGCCATCACCGTCATCGCCAGAAACCCAAGCATGGTGATATTTTGAATAAAGTTACTGCCAGCCAGCACTTTACCGGTTTGATTACCCTTGGCGTTAAACTGAATCAGCGATTGCAGCGGCACATTTAACCATGCACCGCTCAAGCCGATAACAAAGAAGACACAACCTTGCGACCATATTGATGCCGCCTGAGGCAACAAAATCAACCCAGCAGCAAGACCAACCGCCCCCAGAGGGATCAACCCAATATTGATATAGTGCGGTGACCAGCGGCCCGCTAGCATTGAACCCAGCATAATCCCGACGCCCGCCAGCGCCATGGTGCCTTGAATAACAAAGGTATTATGAATGCCATGATGACTCTCAGCCACCGCGGGGAAAACCGCTAACATCACCTGACTGACGGACCAAAATAGCGATACACCGATAATCGAGAGCCAGATCGTGCGGTTATGATAGATCATAGCGAGATTATGTTTTAGCGTGCGCCCGCTACGGTAAGCCTGCCAATCATAACGAGCTTGATGATCCGTTACTCGTAACTTCGGCAGTCGATAAGCAAGCGCCAACTCAAACATCGCGCCCATCACCAACAGCCAACCTAACGGCGCTATTTTCTGCAAACTCGCCTCAGGAGATAGCTGCAACGCGCCCTCTACTCGTATTTCAAACAGTAACGAAAAGACCGCGATAGCTGACAGAATAGCCACCATGGTAACGGCCTGAACCCAACCATTTCCCTCAGTGATATTCTCTTCACCAAGCAGCTCTCGAATGAAGCCATATTTTGCCGGGGAATAAAAAGCACTCTGCAATGCCAAGATAAATGTCAGCGCAAACGCCGCGATAAACCAACCCTGAAAATAACAGAGCGTTATCAGCAACGTCACGCCAACCGCCGCCCAAGCGGAAAACTTCATCACGCGGTTTTTAGGGTATTTATCGGACAGAAACCCCGCTGGCGTGAATAACAGAATGAATGGCAGTAAAATCAATCCATTGACCACCGCCGTCAAGACAATCTGTAAATCCCCGTCATACGCCTTGAACAACGTATTCTGAATGATAATTTTGTGCCCAAGATCAACAAATGCATTGATAAACGCAATGCTGATGAACGCCAAAAAACCTTTAACACGAAACAGTGCTGACATCCTACTCTCCCTGACAGAATGAAGATGTAACGAACCATGCCGATAGCATAACCGGCGCTGAAGACCCTCTGAGCATAACACTACCTCCCGATAAAATGATTTCAGCAGTATCTTTTTATCGGTTTAGCAATGCTATCAGCAGCATCAAGGTATTATAAGACAATACTCAGGGGCGCAATGACGCCCATAGCGGCACAGCTCTTACTCGGCATTATTTGCGGGTTAAATAAACACCACACTCGAGATGATGGGTATAAGGAAACTGATCAAAGATGGCAAAACGCTGCAACGTATGCGTCTGCGTCAATTGTTGTAGATTATGCTGTAACGTTTCTGGGTTACATGAGACATAGACAATATTATCGTATTCAGCGACCTGTTTGACGGTCTCATCATCCAGCCCACTACGGGGAGGATCGACCAGCACGGTGCTAAAGTTATACGTATTCAGATCTACCTGACTCTGCTTCAAGCGGCGAAACTCTCGCACACCTTGCAATGCTTGCGAAAACTCCTCACTCGACATGCGCAAAATTTTAACATTATCGACCTGATTGGCTTCGATATTATATTGCGCTGCTTCAACCGAGACTTTGGCAATTTCGGTGGCGATGACCTGATCAAAATTCTGCGCCAACGCCATGGTGAAATTACCATTACCACAATACAACTCAACCAAGTCACCACCCGCATCGCGAGTCACATCCTGTGCCCATGCCAGCATCTGAATACAGACTCCACCGTTGGGTTGGGTAAAGCTATTTTCAACCTGTTTATAGATCAGCTCACGACCATTCACGCACATCTTTTCAACGGCATAATCCTGATCCAATACAATCTTGGTTTTACGACTACGGCCGATAAAGTGAATACCAAAATGCTGCTTCAGTTTTTGTGCCTCGGCGGTCCACGCCTCATCTAATGGCTTGTGATAGAGCAAGCTGATGACCACCTCACCCGCCAATGTGCTGAGAAAATCCACTTGAAACAGACGACGACGCAGCACTTCATTCGGCCGCAGATAATCCAGCAATTTAAACATCACCTGCTGAATGGGCTCAGACACCATGGGGCAACTTTCCAAGCGGCTATGCTGATGCTTATCACCTGGCTGAAACATCACATAATAAAGATCATCACCTTCATGCCACACACGAAACTCAGCCCGCAATCGATAGGCCGTTTTCTGCGATTCAAACAGCTCGATATCAGGCAGACTGAAATCACCAAATTGCTGTTCGATAGCAGCTTTTTTTTCGCTCAATTGAGCATCATAGCGGGACGGATCAACAACAGGCAGGGCCATCTAAACCTCGAAAAAATGTCAGAAAAACAGGTCGCGCATTCTATCAGCCCACCCGCATCACTCCAAGCGCTGAATAGCGTTTAAAACCCTTGGCCCGCACCGGTATACAACTGAGCAGCAAACTCTTCCGACATTTGTTGCCATAAAGACAGCTTATCCTGCAACCCCAAACGGATGACATACTTCTGATTAACTCGGCTACTAATTTGACAATCATTAATATTCACCACATCCGGCAAAATGGCATCGGCTAAATGGACAGCCGTTAGCGGCGTGAACTTTTCGCTGACCGTTGCATTAGGGTTAGAATGATACAGTACTGCCTCAACCACCTCTGGCGGTAAATTCCAAAGCCCCAACATGCAAGCCCCGACCTCCATATGAGTCACTCCCAGTCGGAGTTTTTCAACGGCATAAAGCGGTTGATTCAGCGTGGCCGCTTCCTGTAATACCTTGCTATAACGTTCTACTTCCCGAGTCGCTATGACTAACATGCCGATATCCTGAAGTAACGCCGCCAAAAAGGCTTTATCGGCCACATCAGGACTGACACGCTGCTCACGACAGATAGCACGTGCAAAACGTCCCACCACCATCGAACGAAAAAATATATTTTCAAATGAAAAGCTGGACCAATTTTTATCCTGTGGGAAATGCTCAAACAACCTAGAGAGTAAAAATAGATCGCGAATTTGCCGTACACCGAGCGTCACCACCGCATCTTTAATTTTAAAAATTTTACTATTCAGGGCAAAAAAAGCGGAATTAACCAACTGCAATATTTTCGCACTCATGGCGGGGTCTTTTTCAATAATAGCGGCAATATCCGCCGCTCCCGCCCTATCGGATGCCAATGCATCATTCAACTCAACATAAACCCCGGGTAGCGACGGCAGCCGTTGTATGGCTCCCACATATTCGAGAATCGCCGGCTTATTCGCTGCCCGAATAAAGTGCAAGCTCTCGCCCACCACGTTAAATAACTCACTCACCGCAGAGTCAAATGATAGCGATCGATGACAGAGCTCTGAAGCTTTAGCTGCTTGATAAGACTGCAACCCATCATTCAGCATAATACGAATAACCCCAGGATGTTTTGCCGCCACGCGGCGCAACCAGTCATAGCGAAATTCAAACTCACTTTGACTCAGCTGCATCACAATCACCTGATAGCCATTCTCATCGAGCATGTCCAACGCTTGTTCAGGCTGAGTTGCCATATCAATCGTAATCTTGCCTTTCAATTCAACAGGAATATTATGCAGATCGGCCAAGGACTTGCCGAGCCATAATACAGCCACCTGATCTTCCTTTAGAATATATTCAAACATGCTCTTCTCCAGCGACTCACCGAGTGGCCTGTTACGTTCAGTTCTCCAATTTACACCGACACTATTTACACCAACATTATCTAACTAACAAAAGCATGCTAACAAAAGTGCGCGTCGACGATAGACTCACTTATCCACCATGAAACGTTGCCTATGCACTTTATTTAAGTACTCTTCGAATTATGGGTATTTGTGAATAAGCCCCATAGCTCTAACTCAGTATAGCAACAATAATCAATGCCATTAGATTCTCTACACAGGCAAAAAAGATCCCCGTTGTTACTGTATTTTCAGTCATTTAAGGGTAAAATTGCTCGCTTATCTCCGCAACCTAGACCTGCTCTGAATCATGACTGAAAAACAACGCAAGATTCTTGTTACCAGCGCTCTGCCTTATGCCAACGGCCCAATCCATCTGGGCCACCTGGTAGAGTATATCCAGACTGATATCTGGACTCGCTTCCAAAACCAGCGCGGCCATCACTGTACCTATGTTTGCGCCGACGATGCCCACGGCACCCCGATCATGCTGAAAGCAGATCAAATGGGAACCACACCTGAAGCGCTGATTAATCAGGTAAGTCAAGAACATCAGCGTGATTTCGCCGGCTTTATGGTCGGATTTGATAACTACTACTCAACCCATTCAGAGGAGAACAAACACTTCTCCTCACTGATCTATAGCCGTCTACGTGATGCAGGCCATATCGACCGTAAAACCATCACGCAAGCCTATGATCCAGAAAAAGAGATGTTCCTGCCCGATCGCTTCGTTAAGGGTGACTGCCCTAAATGTGGCGCGCAGGATCAGTACGGCGACTCTTGTGAAGTCTGTGGCGCAACCTATAGCCCGATCGAGATGAAAAATGCCTACTCCGCCGTATCCGGTGCGAAACCGATTGAAAAAGAATCCGAACACTACTTTTTCAAGTTGGGCGACTTCGAAAAGTTCCTGCGTAACTGGGTCGATAGCTGCGTTCAAGAGCAGATGATTCACAAACTCAATGAATGGTTTGAATCTGGTTTGCAAAACTGGGATATCTCCCGTGATGCGCCTTACTGGGGCTTTGAAATCCCCGATGCGCCGGGTAAATACTTCTATGTTTGGCTCGATGCCCCGATCGGCTATATCGCTAGCTTTAAAAACTGGTGCGATAAAAACGCGGTCGACTTTGATGAGTACTGGAACAAAGATTCCGATACCGAGCTATATCACTTTATCGGTAAAGATATCGCTTACTTCCATACCCTATTCTGGCCAGCCATGCTTGAAGGGGCCGGTTTCCGTATTCCCACCAAAGTGTTCTGCCATGGTTTCCTGACGGTTAACGGCCAGAAGATGTCCAAGTCTCGCGGCACCTTTATTATGGCGGAAACTTACCTGAAGCACCTGCGGCCAGAATACCTGCGCTATTACTTCGCCGCCAAGTTAGGCTCCGGTATCGATGATATCGATTTAAGTCTGGACGATTTCCGTATGCGGGTGAATGCCGACTTGGTCAATAAAGTCGTCAATATTGCCTCCCGCTGTGCTGGCTTCATCTATAAGAAGTTTGATGGTCAGCTGGGCAGCACTCTAGCCGAGCCGGCGCTCTATGATGAAGCGATCGCCTCCGGTGAACTGATCGCTAATGCTTATGAAGCCCGCGAATACGGTAAAGCGATGCGCGAGATCATGCATCTTGCCGATAAAGCTAACCAATATATTGATGCCGCCGAACCTTGGGTGCTGGCAAAACAGGAAGATAAACAGCAACAGGTGCAAGATTGTTGCACCATGGGCATTAACCTGTTCCGCGTTATTATCTCTTATCTTGCACCGGTACTGCCTCAGGTGGCTGACGATACGATCGCCTTCCTGAACATCGATGGTTTTGCGTGGGATGCGATTAAAACGCCACTGCTGGATCATCAGATCAACAAATTCAAGCCCCTGATGCAACGGGTTGAAGAGAGCAGCATTGACGCGATGATCGAAGACAGCAAAGCCACGCTGGCCGCTATCGCTGCCACGACTCCAGCAGCACCGACGCCAACAAAAACGGAACTAGAGAAAAATCCGATCGCCGATGAGATCAACTTTGACGATTTTGCTAAAGTCGATCTCCGCGTTGCCCTGATTGCCAAAGCGGAACACGTTAAAGGAGCGGATAAACTACTGCAGTTAACGCTGGATATCGGTGGCGAAACCCGTAACGTCTTTGCTGGCATCAAATCGGCGTATAAACCTGAAGAGCTAGAAGGCAAGCTAACCGTCGTGGTCGCAAACTTAGCCCCACGTAAGATGAAATTTGGTATGTCAGAAGGCATGGTCTTAGCGGCCGGCCCTGGCGGAAAAGATCTGTGGATACTCGAACCTCACGCAGGCGCACAGCCGGGCATGCGGATCATGTAACTCAGCCTGACACTTAAGCTAAATCGGTTACACAAAAAAAGGCACACAGCGTGCCTTTTTTATTGAGGAGAAAATATGGCACAGGAAATTGAACGAAAATTTCTGGTGGATATGGCTAAAGTCGATCTACCGAAACAGGGGCTAACCATCTGTCAGGGCTATATTCAAACGGCGGATAAAACCACCGTGCGCATTCGCATTATGGGCGATAAAGCCTTTCTCACACTCAAAGGTGAAACTCACGGCTTCTCCCGCAGTGAATTTGAGTATGAGATTCCCGTCAGCGATGCCCGTCAGATGCTCGATGAACTCTGCCAAGGCCCCATGGTTGATAAAACCCGCTACCTGATTCAACATCAACAACACCTGTGGGAACTGGATATCTTTGCCGGTGATAATCAAGGGCTGATTATCGCTGAAGTCGAACTCAACAGCGAAACCGAGCAACCCGAACTGCCCGACTGGATTAGCGAAGAAGTCACCGGCGACAAACGCTATTATAATTCCAACCTGCTATCCCACCCCTTTAAAGACTGGTAACCCATGAGCGCAGCCCCGATGAGCACAACCCACCCGTTTGAACACCTGACGCCCAGCTTTATTCAGGATGCCATCGAAAGCCTCGGTTATCTCTGTGATGGGCGAGTATTCGGCCTCAACAGTTATGAAAACCGCGTCTATCAAGTCGGCATTGATGATAGCGAACCACTCATCGCCAAGTTTTATCGTCCCACCCGCTGGAGCCGAGAACAGATTCTCGAAGAGCATCAATTCTGCTTTGAACTTCTAGAACAGGAGCTTCCCGTCGTGGCGCCGCTAAAACGGGACGGCGTCAGCCTGTTCGATTATGAGGGGTTCATGTTTGCCCTATTCCCTCGTAAAGGAGGACACGCCCCCGAACTGGATAATATGGACAACCTGTTCATCCTCGGACGCATGCTGGGCCGCATCCATACCATCGGTGCCAGTCGCCCTTTTATCCATCGGCCCGCCATTGATATCGCCCGTTATGGTCATGATAGTGCTAAACTGATCAGCGAACAGTTTATTCCCCCTGAACTGAAAACCTCTTACGATACTCTCACCACCGATCTACTCACGTTAATGGAACAACATTGGCAGATTTGCGAGCCGATCGACCGCATTCGTGTGCACGGCGATTGCCATATCGGTAACATGCTCTGGCGTGATAATGCACCGCACTTTGTTGATTTCGACGATGCCCGTAATGCGCCAGCCATTCAAGATATCTGGATGTTACTGTCCGGCGAACGGGAGAGTCAGCAGGCTCAATTGCTAGAAATTATCGAGGGTTACAGCGAATTTTGCGACTTTAATCCAGCCCAATTACGTCTCACCGAAACCCTGCGCACCCTGCGGATTATGAATTACGCGGCTTGGATCGCGCGACGCTGGGAAGATCCGGCCTTTCCGCACAACTTCCCGTGGTTTAATACGGTGCGCTACTGGAGTGAACATATTCTTGAATTAAGAGAGCAACTCTTCGCCCTGCAGGAATCCCCCTTACAGCTGTATCACTAAGCGCAGCCTGAACTTAACACTCGTCCAAAACCGGCACTCACAATCAGTGAATGCTGGGGCGGGAGTACAAGGTATTGGTTAATACATTAATGAATAACCACTTAGTATTAAATCTTTAACGTCAGCAACTTACCCTTCAAGTGCCGACCTCGAATACCGGTTGTGCTCTACAAGCGCACCATCAAGACATACAACGATACATCCCAACGACAGCACAACGCTTTTTGAGTCGCTTTTATACCTCGACTACCCAAAACGAGCATATCATGTATAACCATATGAATTACAATGATATGATCTCCTAAAATTGGCTGGGTAGCGTCGTTATATAAGCCTGCACTACCCTCCATATAGGATATTGACAAAACAGCTTTAGATTACCGTGAACTTGCCGCTGTTAATCGTCATTAATCGACACCGGAAAGTTTGAACAACGCTCTAGCGTATTTGTTCGGTCGTCTTAAAAGGGAATTTGAAGTATGAGTGACCACTCTCGCAGGCACCTTTTCCGCGAAATTAAGCCCGCCCACCTATTCAGAATGCTAAGTCTAATGCTATTGGTATGGGTTGTGATGATCTGGAGCCCATTCGGTTCAAGCAATAAAGTTGATAAGTATTTCCAAGACCTTTTCAATACTCTTTTAGGGGATTATGTATACCCTACTACCGGCCAGGGGCAAATCTCTGTTCTACTCCTCAATGATGAAACAGTAGAAAACTACTTAGATGGTCGCTGGCCAGCACCTTATTCATTTTACGGTTCAGTATTAGAAGACCTCCTCGAGCACCAGCCAAAAGCTGTATTTATTGATTTCTACTGGATGGATCGCCAAAAACCGGATAAAGAGTATCTGATATTGGTACTTAAAATGTACCAAGAGAAAGGGATTCCTATCTACCTTGCGATGCAAGACCAACAAGACCTAGAGCTCAACTGGCCAGAACTAAAGCAACTGATAATTCCCGTCTCACCGGCGGTTCAGGTAGATGGTGACGACTTCATATCCCGCTCTTATCCACTCACAAATAATGGTCTAAAATCACCAGCAGCAGCAATGTACGGCGACCTATATGATTCAGAGGCATTACTCAATTGTCCAATTGATATTGTCTGGGGTACAGCTGCTAACCAACAGAACAATGCCTGGATGGTAGGTTCAGTGTCTGAGATCGATCTCGTAGGCATTGTTACTGAAGGCTTAAATTCTATAGATCGAAAAACACCTTACACCACAACCGTTTTTGTACGCGATCTAGTCAATCCCACCGGAGCCTCGTTCGAAGAAGCAATTAAGGATCTTGATAACCATTTGAAAGACCGCGTGGTTTTTTTTGGCGGTAACCTATCCGGTATTCAAGATCTCGTTTTCACACCAACTCGGGAGATTTTACCAGGCGTTTACTACCATGCAATGGGACTGGATAACTTACTTAGCTATGGCAGCAACTACAAATCTGACGAGAAAAGTTTCGAGCTACAAACAGGGCTACCTATTCATGCCCTCCATCTGATCATCCTACTACCCCTTTGTATCTTTATCGTGCTCTCGAATGGAGACTTGGTGCGTATTAGCAAGCATAAAACCATCAATCATATCCTCTCGGTCTCATTTATCGGCGTTTGGATTGTTGCTTGGATCCTTCTTTGTTTTAACTGGCTCAATCTATCAGTTTCTGTTTGGGTTGGTTACATCCAACTCATTGGTCTGGGCTTCTTTCTCGACAAGCTAGATCTGCTTGATCGACTTCATCATACCAGTAAAAGCGGGTTTCACTATATTAGGCAATGGGTTGCCTGATAGTCCCTTTTTAAAGACTGCTTAAAAGGATTTCTCAATGCGCTATAAATTTCTATCTATTTTGATAAGCCTTTCCTTATTACAGTTCGCTTCTGCGGAAACGTTGCAGGTGACTGAGTTAAGAAAGAGCAAAATAAATCTCTATAACCTACAAACAGGTAACTTGGTTAAGAAAGTGCCCAGAGATCAGTTTTCACTGCCACTAAAGGTCATGCGTGAAACCCAAAATAACCGACTGGTTATCGTATTTGAGGGGAGTGAATACGGCATTAAAAGAAGGGCAGCGAAAACCAACGATAGGCTGGTTTCAAATGCGCAATGCAACAATAGCTTTAAAGCGGAAAAAAGTGGTGTACACCGAGGACTAGGAGAGGGATGCGCTCAATGAAAAAACAACTAGCAATACTTTGTACAGGGTTTGTCCTGAGTGGCTGTATGGGAAGCACGATGAGTCAAGTAAAAGGCTGGATTCCAGGAGGATTCAACGATGAACAACCTTTTCTTGAGCAGCTCGATAAACATCATGAACCTGGTTTATTCGCTAGAGGTCCCCAACAGGACCAATATCAACAGCAGAGTATAGGCCTTGGACTCATCTATTATCCAGAACTGGAAAAGTTCATCAATCAGAGACTTGATCAACTGAAAAAAACATCTGGCATCTCCGGACTCAAGGGGAAAGCCTATGTTGTTGCTGACACCGCTTTCGGTGCCCGCTGCTCTGCCGATGGCAATATTTATATTCCTTTCGGCATGCTAGGTGATATCGACACTGAAGATATGCTTGTGGCCCTTCTGGCTCACGAACTCTCTCACAACATCATGAATCACTCTGATAGCGACCTTTTCGTCAAAATCCAACAAAAAGGCGTCATGGCTTCAGCAGCAATTGCTGGACTAAACAAAGATGATTCCGACATAATTCCTGCAAAAGATAAGCAGCGCATGGAAAATGCCTTGGGGCTCATGCTGGTTTCCGACGGTTTTATCAACCCCGGCTGGACCCGCGGCCAAGAAAGCCAAGCTGATAAGCTCGGACTAGATCTAATGATTACTGCTGGATTCAGCACTCAGGGCATGTTCGATCTGATGGATAAAATGGAAGCCTGGGAGGATCAGAATAAAGCGATACAGGATGCCGCCAAACTACAGCAGATAGAAGCTTTTAAGCAGTACCAGAATGAATCAGAAGACCCGCTCAATGCCGGATTTAACAATGCACTTGCAAGCCTGCAATCAAACCTGAAAGCGCTACTAACCGATGCATCAAAAAGCCATGACAATGCATCTGATAGAATCGAAACGTTGCTAGAATACTCTGATCAACACTATCCCACACTAGAAGACCCTCTGGATCGCACACTCGCTTGGTCAAAGCTCATTAACTCTGCTCGGTATAAAACGCTAAATCAATCCCTAAAATCGACTTTTAAAGCTCATGAACAGATGAGTAAGGGGGATATCAATCGCTCTGCTACCACAATATCCAAGGCAGTGAATGGCTATAATAGAAATCAAAACTTTATCCGCGAAGTATTTTACGAAGTTCGGGCCCAACAAAGCCGTACTAGCTCAATGGCCGCTAATTTAAAATACGGTATTCAAGGCCAATATCCATCGTTTAAGCTTTATGTCAACCAAGCTAAACTCAAAGTAAAAAATAACGCTTTGCCAGCTGAGGCATTGGACAGTCTGATTAAAGAGTTTGATCGCTATGGACACCCTCCCCATTACTACAAGGATGTTATCGCCCTAGCTGAAGCAGCTGGAGATAATCTAGCCAGTAGTTCTCTAAAAGCAGAGTGCAACCTCAAATATGCAGGTGAAGGCGTAAGCTGTGCTCATGAACAAGCAGCAACAGGCCTCAGCTTCGACAAGATGATTATTGAAAAGTTAAGCTTCTAATGACGTAACGTTTCAAGAGCCGCCGTTACAGCTGTATCACTAAGCGCAGCCTGAACTTAACACTCGTCCCAAACCGGCACTCATCTACATGAGTGCTGGTACCACGAGAAGTGCGAAGACTTAAACCGAGACTTCACACCGCCTCAGCAACTCAGGCCTACCCCTCGTCATCATCAACACTATCTAGCTGATATTAGCACCCCAGTGCCTCAAATTTTATCGATACCCCTAACCAATATTTTCCGTTTTACAGATGACCAAAATAAGCTGATATTACGCTTAAATTGTTTGTGGGTATGGCGCGATGAATGGCTGGATATTGTTACTTTTAGGCATCGTTTTTGAAACGGCAGGCACAACCTGCATCAAACTATCGAATGGCTTTAGTCATCTACTGCCATCGGTGCTGACGTTTGTTTTTTTCGCCATCGCCCTGAGCTTAATCACACTCAGCGCTAAAACAATTGATGTCAGCGTGGTCTATGCGGTCTGGTCGGGGGTCGGCATTATGCTGATCAGCCTGATCGGCACATTCTATTTTGCTGAGCAGATCACCCTACCCAAAATGCTCTTTATTGGCTTAATTCTAATCGGTGTCATCGGCCTCCATCAGGTCAGTCATCAACCGGTGGAGACCGACAATGTCTATTCTGCTAAATAACAACGGCTACGATAATCAAACCTGGTATCAAGCACTAACAACCGCTTTTCCAGACAAAGCCGTGCATATCTATGACCAGATAGTAAATCTAGATGAAACGGCTCATGAGATAGAGTATGCCGTGGTTTGGAATCACCCTAACGGCGACCTCCAACGCTACCCTAATCTAAAAGGAATACTGCTATTGGGTGCGGGGACTGAACATATAGATGCTGATGACAATATTCCCCATGTGCCTATCGTGCGCCTGATTGATCCAGAAGTTATCAAAGACATGGGCCTATATGTTCTTTACTGGGTCATGGATCAGCATCGCTTATACGACACCTATAGAGTACAGCAGCAACAAGCTAAATGGCATCGCCATAACATTTGTCAGCCCAGCGCCTTCAATGTCACGGTTCTTGGACTTGGTGCAGTGGGTAAAGCCGTCGCTAACGGCCTCAGCATGAACGGTTTTTCGGTCACCGGGTGGGACGCCTACCCGCAACAGTTAAACAATATTGCCTGCTTTCACTCAACGGATCAGCTCGCCACGGCGGTTGAACAGGCGGATGTACTCGTCAACTGTCTGCCGCTAAATGCCTCGACACAGCATTTTATCAACAGCGATCTTATCGAACAGTTACCGGTAGGGGCAATGCTAATCAATATCAGTCGCGGTGACATTATCGATGATGATGCACTCTTGAGCGCCTTAGATAACAACCAGTTGAGCCGCGCCGTCCTCGATACCTTTAGCATTGAACCGCTGCCATCAGCATCGCGCTATTGGCAGCACCCTAAGGTGACCGTTACACCACACATGTCCGGCGCGACCTATGCTCGCTCTGCGGTGCGGCTAATTGCCGACAACATTCGACGTATTGAAAACGGTGAACAGCCCTTTCCATTACATCAACCCCCGACACCATAACGTCATCAAACCCGCTTAACGGATAAATTTTAACCAACAACAACTAGAGACTTCCAACATGACCACAAACAGTGAACTCACACTCGAACAGCAACAGGAACAAGTTCGTATCGATCTAGCAGCAATGTTCCGATTAACCAATATGTTTGGTTGGGACGATACTATCTGGAACCATATCACCGCCCGCGTCCCAGGCTCGGAGCATCATTTTTATATGCATCGCTTTGGCCTTAATTATGAAGAAGTGACGGCATCTAACCTGATTAAGGTTGACGAAGAAGGCAATGTATTGGAAGGCCCTAGTGATGTGAACACCGCAGGTTTTATCATCCATGGTGCTATCCACCTGAGCGAGCATCATCGCAACAACAAGTTTGTGTTTCACGCTCACCCAAAATCATGTACCGCAGCCACCGCCTTTAAAGAACTACCTTTTCTGATTCAAGATTCCTCCATGCTCTATGGAAAAGTGGGTTTTCATGATTGGGAAGGCCTGTCAGTCGATCCCGACGAGCGCCACCGAATCGCTGAAAACATGGGCAAAAATAGCTGTCTAATTATGCGCAATCACGGCTTCTTGACCGTTGGTGAAACCGCGGGCGAATGTTTCATGAACATGTACTACCTGATTCGTACCTGTGAAGTCGCGCTACAAGCAACCGCCTCCGGTTTCGAGTTGGAATATGGCGACCCTGCCCTTTGGGAACTCGCGTCGAAACAGTATGAAGCCTTCTCTCCAGGTAAATACGAATGGCCTGCGCTGCTACGCAAGTGCGATCGGGCTGACCCATCATACAAGTTTTAAGTCATTCTCAATAACACACCCTGTTTTTACTGGCAGGCTCATGCAAGCGCCTGCCCTTAAATCGCTAATCTAATGGGCATACAACAATGAAAATAGGCTTTATCGGTCTGGGCAATATGGGCTCAGGTATGGCAGCAAACCTGCTTGAGTATTGCAAATCTAATGGGTGCGAACTGCTCGTATTGGATCTTAATCAAGCGGTCGTCGATAACTTTATCGCTAATGGCGCAGTGGCAGGTGAAACGGTCAAAAATATTGCTCAGCAATGTGATCTAATTTTCACCTCGTTACCAAGCTCGGTGCAAATCAATCAAATCGCCTTCGGTAGCGACGGCATTCTAGAAAATGCTCTGCCCGGCTCCACATGGATCGAAACCAGCACCAATGAATTGGCCGAGTGGGAAAAAGTTCGCACCGCTGCACCTGCTCACATGACCCTAATTGACGGCCCGGTCACCGGTGGCTCGG
Source organism: Amphritea sp. 1_MG-2023 (assembly GCF_030547545.1). GTDB lineage: Bacteria > Pseudomonadota > Gammaproteobacteria > Pseudomonadales > Balneatricaceae > Amphritea. The sequence continues at coordinate 23,603 of NZ_JAUOQE010000014.1, read as the reverse complement.
AAGGCGCTGCCGCCGGCACATTAACCATGCTGCTTGGTATCGATGAGGTGGTATTGGCGCAATTTGCACCGTTACTCAATGCCTTCACCAAGAAAGCGGTCAGAATGGGCCCAGCAGGTGCGGGTTATGTCACGAAGTTGGCTCAGTTACATCTAAACTACCTGGTTGCCCAGGGGATTGGCGAAGCCTTAATGATGGGCGCTAAAGCTAATCTTGATTTAGAAGTACTGCATAATGTGTTGCAAAACAGCTGTGCACAAAGCTACGTTGTTGATAACTATATTCCAAAAGTCTTGGACGGTAGCTATGACCAATCCTTCGCACTGGGCTTAGCCACTAAAGATATGCGCCTGATTACTGAGCTGGGTAGCCACCTCGGTGTTGATATGACCCTCGCCGATAAGGTTTATGCCACTTATCAAACAGCCACCGAAAAGTATGGCCCTGAGGTACCACACCTGAGTGTACTTAAGTTGATTGAAGAACAGTCTGATCAGTTACTACGAAGCTGATCTATTAAGCTGATCGATGAAGCTGGCAGCCCCTTGCCAGCTTCAGCCTCCCCGATAAACTCCATTGGACTTATTCTCGCCTTCCTAAGATACTGAGCTGACGTTAACTGTCATAATATTTAAGATAGTCCGGTTACCCAATACATTCAGGGCTGGTATGAATATAGAAAACCTTCGTGCGTTTTTGGAAGTCACCGTGACCGGCAGCTTTCAGAAAGCCTCAGAAAACCTGCACATCACACAATCATCGGTGAGTGCGAGAATTAAAGCATTAGAATCACACCTGAACAGGGAGCTATTCACCCGTAAACGCGATGGCGTCGCCCTCAATAATGGCGGTAAAGTTTTTTACCCCTACGCCCTCTCTGTGATTAAAACATGGCAGCAGGCACAACAAGAGGTCGCCTTGCCACCAAATATCGAAGGTATTGTTAGCCTCGGTATTCCTGTGCACTACTGGAATAAGCTGTATTCGGATTGGCTCGATTGGATGAACCTAAATGCACCCGGGGTTGCGACTCGCATCCAATCGGACTACTCATCATTTTTACTACACGAGCTGCGGGAAGGCCTGCTAGATTTAGCCCTGGTATTTGAGCCACAACAAATACCGAACATGCATTACGAGCCCCTCTTTTCTGAACCCTTGATTCTCGTATCTACCGAACCCAGAGACGTTGGCACCGGCCAAGCCGATGGCTATATCTATGTCAACTGGGGCCATCAGTTTCAAGAACAACATAACCTAGAATACCCCGATGTCCCGCACCACCGAATTTCACTGGCCCTTGAATCTCAAGCGTTGGAACAAATCCTCCACCGAGGCGGGTCTGCCTACTTAGCCTTTTCAACCGTGCAACCGTTATTGCAACAAGGGACGCTATACCGTGTCGAAGGAGCCACCGAATTTAATCTCACCATTAGCTTAGCCATTGCCAACAATCGTCAACATGAAGCGGTTGTACGCCAAGCCATCACGGGACTTAAAGCCACTCCTTTTATCCAACAATATGGATGTGACCAGACAATAAACTAGGCAAAAAAAACGGAGCTTAATCGCTCCGTTTTATTCAATACTTATTGCCAAAGATGCTTTTCAATATAATCATAATCAAGATTAAAGCCCAGTCCTGGAGACTGTGGTATCGCAATATAACCTTCATTAACCTCTATTTTTTCCTGATAAATGGATGCAAACCAATCCACATGCTCAACAGAAATACAGTTTTCGCATGATCCTGCAATACTCAGGCTTTGTTCGGTAAAGATATGGGTAGAGATGGGAATATTATAAGCCGACGCCAGCGCGGCCGTTTTACGATATTCGCTCAAACCACCAATACGCTGAAGATCCGGCATCAACACATCGACCGCACCACTATCGAGAATATTCTTCATTCCAAACCGCGTGTAGTCGGTTTCCCCACTCGCCACCGGTATATTGATCGCATCTAAAACCCTCGCATGTCCTGTAAGATCATGCGCTGGCACCGGCTCTTCCAACCAACCAATATTCAAGTTTTCTAACTGTCGCGCCAACGAAATAGCCTTACGCGGCGTCAACGACTGGTTAGCATCGGTCAGAATCTCGATATCATCGCCGATTGCATTGCGTAATGCGCTCGCACGGGCCACATCCTCTTTTGGATTATCCTTGCCTAAACGCAATTTCATCGAGCGGAATCCCTGATCAATAAAGCCATGCGCTTCTTCGATTAACTCATCAATACTGGCGGACAACCATAAACCACTACTGGCATACGTTTTAACTTTATCGCGACAAGCACCGAACAGTTGATACAGCGGCATACCGGCCTGCTTACCTAATAAATCCCATAGCGCCGTATCGAGTGCAGAAATAGCCGAGATGGAAATACCTTTTTGCCCAATCGGGTTACAGTCATTCCACATATCTCCCCAGATTTTTTCCACGTACATCGGGTTCTGGCCGATTAAAAACGGGCTCAAGCTACGAATCATCGCTTCAAACACAACCAAACGATCCTTATTTAGCGTGAAGACATAGTTTTCCCCTACCAGACCGGTGTCGGTTTCAATTCGAACCACGACCACACCCACGGTTTCTGTTTTGTGAATAGCGGTGATCAACGGCTTTTGCAGCGGAATTTCAACTTTTAGTGTTTCAACATTCGTTATTTTCACATGCACTCCTGCACTGTCAGAAACAGACTCATAACATTACATAACCTTAATCCCGAGAAAACATGACCAATATAACTGCCTGATCGTCTCCACTTGCATTGCAAGCCTGCTACCCCGGTAACATGGAGCCATCGTAGAACAGCCTAGAATCCAACTGAAATTTATTCAGTTTAATAACTTATTAAATTAATTTTATGTCTTTTATTTTTTTAAAGAAAAGACAATAATAATCAATAAGTTACAGTAATCAGCAACCGCTCCATAAATTTTATTTAAATTCTTTGAAAGAATTATAAATTTAACAATCACATCTATCTCGCTCTAGTATCAATATCAGGCGCTTTCGGAACCATCGAATGCATTTCTCTGATTTAGTGAGCGCGTGACACCACTTACTAAACCTAGATAAAAACAAGTCAAGTAAAGGTATATAAAATGAAAAAGTCTTTTATGGCTGTCGCGGCTCTGATTGCTGGCACATCAATCATGTCTTCATCCGCCTATGCTCAATGCGGCGAAGTCAGTATCAGTGAGATGAACTGGTCATCCTCACAACTGGTGACCTCAGTCTCCAAATTTCTCATGGAGCAAGGCTATGGTTGCACCGTGCAGACCGTGCCAACCTCGACAGTCCCCTCGGTGACCTCTATCGCAGAAACAGGTAAGCCAGACATCGTCACCGAGTTATGGCTTAACTCAGTACCGCTATATACCGAACTTGAACAGCAAGGCAAAGTCATTACCGCGACTCAAATCATCTCTGATGGCGGCAAAGATGCCTGGTGGGTACCTCAATACCTAGTCGATCAATACCCGCAACTAAAAACCATCGATGGTGTGCTTGCCAACCCAGAACTCGTGGGCGGTCGCTTTCACAACGCGCCTGACGGCTGGGGCGTGCGTATCAAAAATGATAACCTGATTAAAGCCTTTGATTTTGCGAGCCATGGGATGGAAGTCTTTAACCACGGGTCAGGTGAAACCTTAGCCGCCGCCATCGCCTCAGCGAACGAAGCAAAAGAGCCTATTTTCGTTTACTACTGGGCGCCTACTTCGGTACTTGGAAAATACCCAATGGTTGCCGTCGACCTTGGTCCTTTCAATGCTGAAGCACATGCCTGTATCGAATCTAAAGATTGCGCCGACCCACAAAAAACCGCTCTCAAAGCCGGTACCGTTGTTACCGGTGTCACTTCTGATTTCGCCAACCGCGAACCTGAAATCTTCGAGCTCATGAAGCATATTAGCTTCACCAGCGAAGAGATGAGCCAACTCCTCGCTTGGCAAGAGAGCAATAAAGCATCAGCAGAAGAAGCCGCCGTCTATTTCATTACCACACAACAAGACAAGTGGTCTGGTTGGATCAACGATGATGCTCGGGCAAAACTAACCGCACTATTAAACTAAGCCGTGCTATCGATAGAACCCGCTAACACAGGGGTTCCATCGAGAACTTAGATTGGCCGTTCATCGTGTGGAGTGACTTGCCGCATCGATAGGCAAAGAACCTACAAAGATTTCACCGCGTATCAAGAATAAAACAGGAATAACGTTATGGCATTTTATGACTCGATGTTTAGCACATTGGGATTGCAGGACTGGTGTGGCATTACCAAACAAGATGGCCCGATGACTATGGCCCAATTATTGGCTAAGAATAAAACAGCCAGCGAAGCTGATACGTCATTGTGGGATATGCCTTTCCCTTCATTAGATAATTTGCATGCAGCCTGTAATTCAATTCCCCGCACCCGCGATATGACCAATGGGGTAGAACAATTTTTTCTTAGCATCAAAAGCAGTTTACAATTCGTACTAGACCCGTTGACGCAGCCCCTTAGCTGGTTGCTGGATGGTGCCATCTGGCTCTTTGTTGCGACCCCTTGGTGGTTATTAATCAGTCTCACAATCTTCGCTGTTTATTCAGTGACACGGACCAAAGGTGCTCCTTTACTGGTAGCGATAACCTGGTTATTTCTCGCCTTTATTGACCACTACACCTATGCGGTTCAGACGATGGCCATCATCTTTATCTGTACCGGCTTAAGTGTGATCATAGGTGTCCCCATAGGCATTGCCATGTCGAAATATGATCGACTGCAAAAATCAGCCATTCCCGTGCTCGATATGTTGCAAACCCTACCGACCTTCGTCTACCTAATACCCTTAATTTTCCTCTTTAGTGTCACCGAATCAAAACTCTATGGTATTGCGATTATTCTCTATGCCATCGTACCGGTGGTGCGCTTAACGGATCTAGGCATCCGCTTGGTTGATCAAGATATTATCGAAGCGGCCAACGCTTTCGGCATGACAGCACGGCAAAAACTACTGAATGTTGAACTCCCACTCGCACTGCCCACCATCATGGCCGGGGTAAACCAAACCATCATGATGTCACTGGCGATGGTTGTAATCGCCTCATTAGTATCGGCGCCGGGCCTGGGTGTTCTCGTATTACGCGGCATTAATAATCTCGAATTGGGTGTTGGATTGGTATCAGGCTTCTGTATTGTCATTCTTGCCATTCTGTTAGACCGCGTCAGTAAAGCAGCGCTGGCTCGCGTTGACGTTTCTCACAATAATCACTGAGGCTAACCAAAATGACTAAAGCAACAAAGGTATCGATTAAACAGCTATACAAAATTTTTGGCTCGGATCCTCAAACAGCACTTGAGTTTGCCAAACAGGGTGTTGAAAAAAATGAACTCATGGAGCAACACAATCATGTGATGGGACTCAAAGATATCAACGTCGATATGAAAGACGGTGATATTACGGTCATTATGGGTCTATCAGGGTCAGGAAAATCGACCTTAATACGCCACTTTAATCGCCTGATTGAGCCCACCGACGGTCAAATTTTGATTGATGGTGTTGATGTGATGACACTATCTGACGACGAACTGAGAAAAATGCGGCAGACGGATATGTCGATGGTGTTTCAGAAGTTTGCTCTGTTGCCCCATAAAACGGTCTTAGAAAATGCCGGAACCGCTTTGAGAGTCCGAGGTATCAGTGCCAAAGAAGCCGATGCTGAAGCCATTAAATGGCTTGCACGGGTTGGTCTGGCTGGGTTTGAAGAGCACTATCCCAGCCAACTATCGGGCGGCATGCAGCAGCGGGTGGGAATTGCACGGGCATTAACCTCGAACGCGACAGTCATGCTGATGGACGAAGCGTTCTCGGCGCTTGACCCCCTAATCCGTACCGACATGCAGGACTTACTCCTCGAACTACAGAAGGAACTCCATAAAACCATTATCTTTATCAGTCATGACCTAGATGAAGCCCTAAAGCTCGCCGATCACCTCGTCATTCTGAAAGATGGTGAAGTGATACAGCAAGGGGAACCACAGGAGATTCTACTCAACCCTTCCGACCCCTATATTGAAGACTTTGTTAGCGATATTAACCGGGCCAGGGTACTACGGGTGCGTTCGGTGATGCAGCCACTGTCTGACTCATCGATCAAGACGGCAGGCCAAGTGGACCACAACGACACACTCGAAAGCGTTATCTCCCATTCAGATGGTGATACCACAAAAGTGTATCAGGTCATGGAAGGCCAACAGGCGATTGGCACGATCTGCATGAAAGACCTCGTCAGGGCGTTAGTCCCTCGCGCGCCCTCCGATGACGGTATTCGCACTCAAACAGATGCCGCCTAGAAAGGCTCAGTAAGACCTAATAAGCTCTGCTGTGATTCACACGCAGAGCTTATTTATAGCTCGATATTAATGCGCTTCGCCAATATGAATGTTACTGATTTGACGTGTTAGCTCATCGGCAAAACAACGTATCGCTTCACTACCTTCACCTGGAATCCGGTGCAATTCAACTTCAATATTGCCTAAATCAGGCAACCCCTCTGAGGCTTTAATAATACGCCACTCATCTTTCACCAAAGATTCTGCTGAAGCCGATATAGCCAAGCCATTCGAAATAGCGATATCAAATCCCGTCACTCCCTGACACTCAAACGATACAAACCAATCTTTGCCTACCTGGTTAAGTTTCTCCACCATATTTTTACGGTACGCGCAGCCCTGCTCATAAAGCGCCAACGGAATGGGTTGATTAATATCGAACTGATAATCTTTCGCGGCGACCCAACAAACCTTTTCTCTTCGAATGAGCTCGCCACCCGATTCTTTGAGATCGCGAGTGACTAAAATAAGATCGAGATCCCCAAGATGTAAACTCTTGTATAAATTATGACTATCATCATTTTTGATCTGTATACGGATCTGAGGAAAACGATGCATAAATTCTCGCAGAACATTCTGTATAAACGCCCGGGCATAACCATCAGGGATACCAAAGCGAACAATACCCGTGATATCTTCATCACTAATGGCATTAAAGGCTTCTTCGGATAGTTTTAAAATTCGGCGTGCATAAGATAAGAGAATTTCACCCTCGCGGGTCAAAGTGAATTGGTTATAACTGCGATTGAGTAGTTGCTTACCCGTCCCCTCTTCCAGTTTCTTTAATTGAATACTGATAGCCGCTTGAGTGCGATGCAATGATGCGGCGGCTTTAGTAATACTGCTAGCATCCACGATCGCGACAAAGGTTGCTAATTGATTAAAATCAAGCCGTTTCATACACCAACCATTGATTAATTTTTTATGTACAGCAATCCAATATGATTGCAACACCTATGAATGGAAATACAACAACAGAAATATCAGTTTCAAAGCAGGGACCGACGCAGCGCTGGCGTATCGATTTGCCCCCAAACACAGATTTACCTTACACAGTGATATATTACCACTGTTCATAACGCCCTAGATAATTAAACCACAGTGCATTGTGACATTAACCATGTACTAAATTTCTTCGCGGCAGGGCTTATCTCATGTTTATTTGGAAAAACAATATAAAACCCCCTTTTCGTTTGTATACTGGATTTGACTGGCTTAACTAAATGTCCCGAACTAATCATATCGTCAACTAGGTGCTGCCAACCCAGAGCGACCCCTTGCCCCATCATTGCGGCCTGAATCAGCAGAGGATAGTTATTAATATATAAATCATTGCGATTACCCTCTAACTGAATATGATTAAGCGCATACCAAGCGGGCCAATCGAGCCAATTCCAACGCTCATCCTCTAACCGCAACAATGTTGTTGCTAACAAATCAGCTTCAGATTCTAAATTTGGATAGCGCTTAAGATATTCGGGGCTGCAAACAGGAAACACTTCCGCTTGAAACAGGAATATTGATTCTTGCTCATCGATCCCCCCTTGTCCCAACTGAATCGATACATCAATATCATCACTCTCTGTAAGCATTTGATCATCTGATGCTATCAGCCGAATCGTGATATCAGGGTATTCACTACGAAACTGACTTAACCGAGGCATAAGCCAGAACGTCGAAATAGCCATATCGGCAGAAACAGAAATAGTCGTACCCTGATGATGGGTACGTAACTCTTGGGCACCATACACCAGCCGCTCCAGTGCATCACTAACCGTATGCTGAAAATTACGCCCTTGCGTTGTTAACCTAACCGCTCGGTGGGAACGAACAAACAGAGCAACGCCCAGATTTTCTTCTAACAGCCTTACTTGTCGACTAATGGCAGCCTGTGTCAGATTGAGCTCTTCGGCGGCCTTGGTAAAACTCATATACCGAGCGGCGGCCTCAAAAGCAATCAGACTGGTCATCGGGGGGAGTTGTTTTCGGAAATTACGCATAAGCCTCAAACTAGAAATATTTCTAGAAACTTTTATTTATGATGAATTATCAGCGATTTTTGATAATTCTTCTAGAGGTTACAGCTTTATATCGAGGATGATAACCTCCTGAAAAGCGATTACTTTCAGGAGGCTACAAAAGGACCTATTGGGTGACTTGCCCTTCTAAACTAATACTTAAGGGGATGTTATCAACTAACTGGGCAAACGCATCCACATCCAATTCAATCACCGGACAGTCTATATTATACAACGTAGACACGATCATCGCGGCGGCAGTGACATTAATATCCCCCTTATTCAAGATTAACCCTAAAGGGCCTGTACCTAAACGAAGCGATTCACCTAATACCCCAGGCGTACCAGAAGAGCCTCGCGTGCCGGGCATCACCACAATCTTACCGGTCATAACGAGACCTACCTGCGGATGTTGCTTATCAAGGATGACGCCCGTTTCTGGATCATAGCCCCCCCAAAAACTAAGCGGCTCATCAAGTAATAATACGTCACCGCTCACCTGTCCTTTATTCAGAACTCGACCTTTATACTCTGCCATTACTCACCCCCCCAGAACTCACTATCCCATAGCCGCTCATCACGCCAAACAGTCCCCTGCACTGCGGATTCTACACACTCTTCCATGCTGCCAAAGACAACACTGACATCAAGCATACCGGGGGCATAGTAAGCCCATTTGCCAGAATTAGTCATTACCCTCCCCTCGACCCCATTCACCACCGGCGTAAAATAAGTACAGGTGTCTACGACCATACGAACCCCTGCATCTTCCAGCTCCGATAGCCAACCCTGCTTCTCAACGTCGGCCAAAATAAAGCGGCTCGTTGAGATAAAGAAATTCACCTTAGAATTCACTTTTCGGCCACGTATTAATGGCATTAACTTAGCAAACTCAGTCAGCGAAAAGTGAGGAGTCCCCAAACAAACCGCAGCCAATGCTCCACTATTCGCATGAGAAAGCATATCTCTCGCGGTTGTTAGCATCTCAGCCGTCACATCAACGACTCGAACCGGCTCGCCTCCCTGAAAAGCATCGTCATAGCTCGCCGCTTCCGGGGTGATACCAATGGCATGAAACAAACTGACAGAACCAGATGCAGCACCTGCAGCACTTACAGCCTTCAATTGATCCTCATTAACACTCTGGGGCAGCCCTTCGATAACAGGAATACTCGTACCCGATTCCCGCCCCAAGATAATACCCAGCACATGATAAAAAATATCTTCTTCACGCAGTTTGGCAGGCACACCCTCAACCCGAAATAAAACTTCGCCTCGTCGGCATTCATCTCGATGCAAACCGGCATAAGGTGCACGCCCAGTAACAGCCGCACAAATATCAAGAAAATCACCGTACTTATTTGTTCGTGCACCTAATACCGAGTTGTAAAAAGACACCGCATTAGACTCAGAGCCGACTATTTGATCACCTAACCTCGGACGTTCTTTAAGTTGATACGGCGCACAGGTCCATACCACTTCGCAGCCCAGCTTCTCGTAAATAGCCATAAGCTTACGCGCCCCCTGAACCGCTTCTTGATTACTTTTCTCAGGCCGTAAGTCAGGATGCAATAAATCAATCAAACCAACATTCGTCAACGTAGGAACAGCGACCGTTCCACCTTCTTTCAATAAGAACTCCGCAAAATCAACACCAACCTGGCCACTATAAAAACAACTGTTAACATGAGCCATACTCACATCGACTAAGCGATCAACCCCTGACACTTCAGCTGCACGCACCATGACCTGCATCGCTAACTGTTTAGCCTTACCTTCGTCACCCGATAGCAGCCGCCGATCATATTCACTTAAATTAACCATAATAAAATCACCACCGATGTCCGTTAAAAAGTGAACAATCATTTTTAACGGGCCATGTTATTAAACGGTACAAGCATAAAGGCAAGGTTTAAAAAACTTGCCTTAAACGCCTATTTAAGTGCGCGGATACAAGGTTTCAGTAAATCCATCGACACCGACAATCTGCCCTGAAATATGACGGCCATAATCAGAACATAAAAAGCAGATCGTATCGGCGATCTCTTCAGGGTCAACATAGCACTGCATGGATGTGCCAATAGCATAGAGACGGCGCACTTCTGCTGGGTCAATGCCTTCTGCCTCAGCATGAGCCAAGATGACACGCTCCATGCGCTCACCGTTAACATTGCCAGGCACGATGCCGTTCACACGAATATTGTCTTGTCCTAACTCCATCGCCATCGATTTTGTAAACCCAGACACAGCCCATTTTGCCGCAACATAGGGGCTGCGGTTAGGAAAGCCCAAAATACCGGCCGCAGAGACTAGATTGATAATGACACCACTTTGATTTGCCTTAAATACCGGAACAACTCGACGGGTACAATAAAACTGAGAATCAATACATACAGACATACATTGAGACCATTCATCATCTGTCACATCTTCCACAGGCTTTGTTGGGCCTCCGATACCGGCATTGTTCACCATAATATCAAGGCCACCGGGTAATATTTGATCAAACATGGCGTTAACAGCAGAAGAATCTGAAACATCACACACGAAGGTAGTAATACCCTCAGGCAAACTGGCTAACCCCTGTTCATCAACATCACACGTAAATACGGTGGCGCCCAATTTATGCATCGCCATCGCCGTCGCACGCCCCATACCTGCGGCACCCGCGGTGATCATGACTCGCTTACCGGCAAAAGAAATCTGCATTTTTATAACTCCAATTATTATATTTAAAAGATTAAACCCTATTCAAAATCATCTGTGACCAAAGCATAGAACTTCATCACCAACTGACGACTTAATAGCCTGAACGTCAATGTAAGCTTCGCTTTGGCTCGATTCAAACGATGAATAAAATGTCATTTGAGTTAAAAAAAGTAATGCATAAACAATAAAAAAAGGCGCTGATATGCGCCTAAAAAGATTAAAAATATGTAAGCAAGCGTGCTTTTACCAACCGCACAATATCCGATTGTTAAAATTCAAATAAGTGCTTTAAACGGTAACCGTATAAAGCTTTACGCATATTGAGCTACGGCTTGCCCTAACACCTCACTATGTGGCTCGACACCCAGACCAGAGCGGCCTGAAGGCAACATCATATAACCATTCTCAACAACAGCACCTTGCCCCACACTCACATTTGTCATTTCAGTGCAGTCCCAGACTGATAAGAGAAGATTTTCAGGAATTGTATGTCCAATATGAGCAATGGCGGCCTGTGCAAATGCGCCTCCTCCCGTATCCTGAACAGTCAAAGCCATCCCCATCTCAACACACAGATCTTTAATAAGTTTTGCTTTTGTTAGCCCACCCACCTTCGATATTTTCAAATTTACAACGTCGGCTGCATTATCTCGGTGCGCCCGAAGCAATACATCGATACCTTGAAAGACCTCATCAAACATCATTGGCAGATCAGTCTGCTGACGTATCGAAAGAGTTTCTTCATAAGTTCGGCAAGGTGATTCAATATAAAGATCATACGGCTGCAAGGCTCTCACTACCCGAAGGGCAGCATGTTGCTTCCAACCTGTGTTAGCATCGACGAGCAACACCTCCCCTGGCTTCATCTGCGAGGCAACCGCCTGAAACTGACGAATATCTTTATCAGGGTTCCCACTCGCTTTAGCCGAAAAGTGAAAATACCCCTTTTCTCTAAAACGATTAATATCATCAATCATTTGTTGAGGTTCAGGGCGATCAGAAACCGAGGCAACAATAGGCAATTTTTTAGTCTGCATACCACCAAAAAGATCATATAACGGCATATCAGACGATTGACCTAGTATATCCCAGCACGCCATATCCAAGGCTGATTTTAAAAAACCATGACCACAAAGCACCTTGTCCATCAAATTATTAATATTGATGAGCTTTCGAGGGTCTTGACCAATCAAATGGGGCGCTATCTCGGCAATACCCGCCCTTGCTCCAACCGCAAACCCAGGCAGATAAGATATGCCAAAAGGACATGTTTCTCCCCAACCAATAATACCCGCATCAGTTTCAATACTGACAATCGTACTATCGAGTGCTTCAAATGAACGCCCCCCAGAAAGAAAATAAGCCCCAGCAGTAAAAGGCATATCAACTTGATACACTTTAATTTTTGTTATTTTCATCACACATCTCTAAATAAAAATGGTATTAGTTTTTCGTTATGCTAGAGCGGCTATCAATCCTTAAAATCAATTCATCAGCATTGAAAAACCACTTATTACTTCAACAATCAATATTAAATAGTGATTAAAAACTTTGATTAAACAACCATACCACCACTAAACGCCTGGCCTTTAGGAATGTCACGATATTCAACAAACACTTTTTCTAATATCACACCGGTAACCTCAGATACGGTCGTTGCGACAGCCTCCAGCAGAGAGGCTTTCAATTCGGCTGACCGACCTTCCAGAGCGACAATTGAAACTAATAGAGTCGCCTGTTTAACTTCACTACCTTGCCAAGCATTTTCACCCTCAACATAACAACCGGGCTCCACTGTTCGAAAAAGAGCCCACACCCAATCTTTTGGAATATCCAAAGCAGAAGCGGCAGCTTCAGTACATCGCGTCAATAAATGATTAATGTCATACCCATCATCAGATAGGCCTTCAATTCGAATAGTTGGCATATAATAACCTATAATAAAAGTAGAATTAAATGGTAACGTGAAGCAACCCAATATGAGTAAAGACAAAAGGACATAATAAACCTATCAACTCGTATAAATGAAACCCGCGCTTAAACGGGGCATTTACGTTTACACAACCGAAAAATAAAGCGATCGCCGAGTGATTACCTTTGCCGATGCTAAAAGCAATCTAACGTTATCAACACCAACCTTCAAACAATAATAACTGGGCCTTTTGGGTTAAAAAAACTGATCTTAATCGATAAGAGAACCCGTAAAAATGTGTCTGCAATGGAGCAAAAGTGCCTCTGTTGACATCGCCCTGCCTCTCTCGAATCAATCAGACCCGTAACCATGGGGAAACGAGGCTGAATGTTCACCCCAACGTGTTTATCACCTATAACCTGCGCTATTAGCCCGATGGAAGTTTACACCTGATATAATGTGACCATAATTTCAGATGCACGCAAGCACAGAGCAACAATAACTTTTACGTCAATATGCGATTAAATTTCGTGAGAAGGGTAAAACCTTTCAACAGATTGGAGCCTTGCTTAATGTAGCACTGCAGATGCTATTAACCAGGGCCGACCAAAGCCGAAAATCTCGCTGGCAGTCCAGTTAAACCCTCGAATGAGACCGAATTTTTAAAGAGCGTTACTGTTTGAGTGCACTGAGCACTGACTGGCGAATAGAGTCACGGATTCAGTTTATATTTTCCTGTTCGCCGGATTCATTTTTCACATAAATTAAAGTTATCCAACCGGCCAACTTTTAATTGTTTGATTAACTCCTCCTACACCGATATTTTATTATCATACATAACAATAAAAAAACTTTTCTATTCATAGGAACCTCACTTGAAAATCACTAATATCATTATTTATCAACTTAACCTTTTCTATAAAAAAGGAGAGAAGATGATACTTTCCGGAGGGAGAGTAAATAAATATTTAGATGCTACTATTGTGAAGGTAGTAACCAATACCGAACACATTGGCTGGGGAGAAAGCGTGCCTTGGGGAGCAAACTACTTACCTGCTTTTGCTAAAGGCGTCCGAAGCGTAATCGAAGAAGTGGCACCAAAATTAATTGGCCAAGATCCAACAAACATCGGTTTAATATCATCCCTTATGGACGATACATTAGTGGGACATGGTTACGCAAAGCATGCTATTGAAATGGCCTGCTGGGACCTTCTAGGCAAGTCGACCCAAACACCGCTATATACCTTACTTGGCGGATGTCAGTCTACTAACATGCCAGTGACTGCATTTATTGGAACTCAGGTAGATGAATCTTTAAAAAGTAAGTTAGATGCATTTCGTCTTGATAACATAACTCAGCTCTCTGTTAAAGCCAGCGGTGATATCAATACCGATATTCAATTTATCAGACAACTCTCTGAACTCTTACGCTCTTACGAAACAATACGAATCGACGCGAATGGAGGTTGGCGTATCGATGAGGCATTGCGCTTTACCAAAGCATGTAGAGATATTGACATTGTGATAGAGCAGCCTTGCCAAACTTACGAAGAATGTAGGAATTTACGCAGGTCATCCAATATTCCACTCATCTTAGACGAATGTGCGACTGGGCTAGATATTCTTGTGAGAGCACAATCGGATGGTGTGCTAGATGGCGTTAACATTAAGCTTGGCCGTGTTGGTGGGCTTAGTTCTGCTCGAAAAATGAGAGATTTTTGTTCCGAATTTAATATTCCTATGCTAATCCAATGCATGGGAGGCAGCACAATTACAAGTGCAGCCATTACCCATTTGGCCCACTCTACACCACAAAACAAGTTGTTAAGCGTCTGGAACCCAGCAAGCATCATTGAAACTGAAAGTTCTATTAATGGACCACAAGTTCATCAATCAAGAATTAACTGTTCTTCAAGGCCTGGCTTAGGCGTCACTCCGATTATGGAAGTACTAGGTAACCCAATAGCTGAATTCTAAAACCCTAAAAAAAATAGTCAAAAGGAATATTATGAAAATACTTCAGATATCTAAAAAGTCGCTTTCTTTAAGGAGCTTTTTTCTTACATTAGCACTATTATCATCAACAAGTCATGCCGATTGCGGAAAAGTCATTATTACAAAAATGAATTGGGCCTCTGCGGCATTTGTTACCAACGTATCCAAGTTTTTAATGGAGCAAGGTTATGGATGCGATGTAACAGTTGTGCCTTCATCAACTGTACCAGCATTAACATCTCTTGCTGAAACAGGTGAGCCTCATATCGTTACAGAGATTTGGTCGACTAGTGCACCGGTTGTTTATGAACTAGAAAAACAAGGTAAAGTTGTAATTGCGGCCAATGTAATTTCAGACGGTGGGGAAAGGGGCTTCTATATACCTAAATACTTAGCAGAGAGACATCCAGAGCTTAAAACTATGGAAGGTATTTTAGAAAACCCAAAACTTGTTAATGGATTATTTCATAATTGCCCCGAAGGATGGGGGTGCCGCATTATAAACGACCACCTTGCTGAAGCACTCGATTTTAAAGGCCATCAAATTAAAACCTTCAATCATGGATCAAGTGAAACATTAGCAACATCTCTAGTCTCTGCATATAACAACAAAGAACCATGGCTTGGATTTTACTGGGGACCTACTGCTATCTTAGGGAAATATGAAATGACCCATGTGGATCTTGGGCCATACCATAAAGAAATTCACGAGTGTAATGCGCAAGCAGATTGTCAAACCCCAGGAGTCAGTTCGTTTCCTTCAGCAGCAGTGCTTACAGCTGTTACAACTGAATTTTCGAAAAATAATCCAGAAGTTTACAAGTTAATGACTCATATTTCATTTTCTTCCGATACAATAAATAAATTATTAGCTTGGCAAGAAATAAACAAAGCATCAGCAGAAGAAACAGCCGTCCATTTCATTACTACTCAATCTGATATTTGGTCAACATGGATCAATGAAGAAGCAATTCACAATCTGTCATCTTTGATAAAGTAAAACAGGTGAGGCCTCGTTCAGAAAAACGAGGCTTTTTAATTTTATAAAATAATTCCAATAAAAACAGGTCTTATTTATACCGAATCGACTAAGGTGTACTGACGAATCAATCCTGAAACAAACATTTCAATTACAGGTTTGATTTCTTTTTAGCGTGAAAAAATATATCGACCTTTATTAGCCTAAATCGATAGAAAATATGCTGGAAATCACCTTTTACCCACTTCATAAACGCACAGCCCCTTGGTTGTAAACCACGAGATAATATTGATTGAGAAGTATTTGGCATTGACCTCTACAACGAGTTTCCCCTTTGACTCATAATATCCACGTACTCGCAGTGACTTTTAATAACTGCTTCTCCGCCGGTTAATAACCTTCCTCAAGCGCAAACCACTGACCGCAACTCTGAACGGCAAAAACACCATCATGCTCTTCTGCCAAATCAGCCAATTGATAGAAAACATTACGATTAATCCGCCCTTCCATACCGTAACGCACCATCAGATAGGGGGCTGGCTCGTCGTCAGTACCTGGAACCGTTGTTACCCGTAACGGATGCTCCGCTGACGCCACCACCACATCATCTGTGGATGAAGTAAACACTAACTCCTGCCCTTGGCTTCCCTGGCGCACATCTAAACCAGTAATAAAGAAAGGCACATCTTCAACCTGTATGCCTACCTTTTCCACCGGCGTAACCAAAAAATAATGCTCGTCTTCACGCCATAGAATCGAGGAGAACAGCTTCACCATGGCTGGACGCTTTATTTCACCTCCTTCATGAATCCAACGTCCATCGCGGGTAATCTGTATATCCAGATCGCCACTAAAGTCGGGGTTCCAAAGATGCACCGGAGGCAAAGAACGCGGTTTTTTAGGATCAGTGCCTACCTGCTGCTGTATAGCACTCAAGTCCATTTTTATTTTATTCACAACATATCCTTAACAATTAAAAACGGGATTATCTGTATTGTATTTCAGTTGACATTAAATCGGCTCATATTAACTGCAAAAAATTTCACCTTATAACTTAAACACATGAACAGTATTCATTGTTAGAATAGATCGTACTTAAAAAGCACAACCCCTGACTTAAGAGCTAACGGATACCCACATGAGTGATTCACGACTGAAACAGAAATTCGCCGACCCATCGCGCGGCGTTTATTTTATTGGCACCACCCCGCCGAAGTCTTCTGTTTCGATGGCACAGGTATCCGATATCGGCGATAAACTTCTCGAACGTCTTGGTAAAATCGATTATGACGGATTGATCGTTTATGACATTCAGGACGAAAGCAGTCGGACTGATAGGCCCCGCCCGTTCCCTTTTATGAATACTCATGATCCACGCGACTATTCGGCTATCCTTCGGGAAAAATCGGGCCGACCTGTCATCACCTACAAGAGTGTTTCGCAACGTAGCCGCGAAGAGTTTGATGAGTGGCTAGACCGTGCTTGGTGTCCTCACGGTGTCCGCGATTTGGTGTTAGTCGGCAGCCCCTCCTCTGACGGTGATATTAAGCTCACCCTGCCACAAGCCTATATATCAATGCAGGAACACAGCCTCAACTTTAACCTCGGTGGCGTCACCATTGCCGAGCGTCATGCTAACAAAGGCAACGAGCACCTACGCCTGATAGAAAAAAGTGCCCAAGGCTGTGAGTTTTTCGTCTCTCAAGCGGTATATAACCCTCAAGCAACCATTGACCTGCTGAGCTCTTATGCGCGCGAATGCAAAGAACGTGACCTAACGCCGAAGCGAATCATTCTCACTTTCACCCCTTGCGGTAGTGCTAAGACTCTCGAGTTTATGGAATGGCTGGGAATCTCTGTACCTCAGGCAACCCGCCATCGCATTCTGGATGCTCATAATCCGCTAGGCGAATCGATCCGTATCTGTCGCAATAACCTCGATCAGATCTTGGAAGCCTGCGGCGATCTCGGTATTCCGTTAGGGCTGAATATAGAGAGTCTGACCAACCGTAAAGAAGAAATCGATGCGGCTATTCGGCTGTATAAGTTGCTCAAAGCGACTCTGGATTTGAAACTCGCCGAGCTAGCGCTGTAAATATCCCAACGTAGATACCATGCGACAATAAATGCTATCGGAGGCCTACACCCCCGATAGCGACACGTTAACGGTTCGCTTTAAAGTCAGTCCAGAGACGTGTTGTCACTCGATCAATTTTCTTTGGCATCACCTTCAGAGAAAACAACTTCGCTTGCACCTCTTCACTCGGATAAATAGTTTCATCGCTAGTGATACTGGTATCGATGAGCGGAATCGAGGCCTTGTTACCATTCGCATAAGCAACATAGTTAGACACCCCAGCAATCACCTCGGCCTGTAGTAGGTAATCGAGTAGTTTATGTGCTTTATCGGGTTGGCTAGTATCTTCAGGTATAGCCAGCATATCAAACCAAACCGCCGTCCCCTCTTTCGGAATACTATAAGCAACCTTAACACCGTTACCGGCTTCTTCTGCTCGCGCGGCCCCCTGCAGAATATCGCCTGACCAACCCACAGCAACACAAATATCACCGTTAGCCAAATCATTAATATATTTTGAGGAATGGAAATAAGTAATACTTGGACGGATAGAAGAGAGCAGCTTACCGAGACCAGCATCTCGACGATAATCGTCCTTTTCCATACTGTTAGGATTTTTGCCCAGATAGTTCAACGCGATCGGCAGTATTTCAGAAGGGGCGTCCAGCAGGGCAACGCCACAAGAGGCTAATTTCTCAAGATTTTCCGGTTTAAACACCAGATCCCAGCTATTCACGGGCGCATCATCACCCAAGACTTTTTTCACTTGATCAACATTATAACCGATGCCCGTGGTGCCCCACAGATAAGGGATACCATAGCGATTACCGGGATCGACTTCACTCAACACTTTCATCAAGCTCGGATCTAGGTTTTTATAATGAGGCAGCTTATCCCGATCAAGTTCTAGAAAAACGCCCGCCATCATCTGACGCCCTAAAAACTGCGAGCCCGGCACGACTAAATCAAACCCCGACCCGCCGGCCATCAACTTCGCTTCCAATACCTCATTACTATCAAACACATCATAGGTGACCGGTAACCCTGTCTCTGCTTCAAAATTAGCCAACGTATCGGGGGCAATATAATCCGACCAGTTATAGAATTTGATCGAGTCATTCGCAACGGCACTGGTTGATAGTGACGTGGCCAGTACAACTGCAAGACTTAACTTCTTCAGATTCATTTTATGCTCCAATTAAGGTGCTTTCGATGTCACAATTTCAGCCGTTTCATCGTATAAGCTTAAACTTATTAAATACCGTAAACGGCGCTTATCAGAGCCATATCGATTATATTTTTTATAATGGCTGCCCCGCTGATGTCGGCGGCAGCACTTAAGCTTCTCAAGTTGTCACAGTATGCTCTATGAGCAAAACACACATAAAGCTTACGACTTTAGGTACCACCCCCAAGGCTTATCGCTGTTGTATTTTGTCACCTGCTTGGTTTCCAGATAATTGTTTAATCCCCATTTGCCCAACTCGCGGCCTATCCCCGATTGTTTATATCCCCCCCAAGGCGCTTCGGTAAATGTTGGCTGAGAACAATTAATCCAGACGATACCCGCACGCAGTTTCCGAGCAACTCTGTCACACCGAGAGTCATCCTTCGACATCACTGCGGCAGCCAGACCAAAGCGAGAGTCGTTAGCCAGACGAATAGCCTCAGCTTCGGTACTAAAGGGTTTCACACAGACCACCGGGCCAAAAATTTCTTCCTGCCAGACATCACTCTCTTCAGCCATATCGATCAGTACGGTAGGCTGAACATAATAGCCCCGTGGCATTCCAGTCGGACGCTGACCACCACAGGCAATCTTAGCCCCCTCCTTCACACCCTGAGCGATAGCCGCCAACACTTTTTGGTATTGCGCCTCACTCACCAACGGGCCGAGCAAAACCGCTTCATTGCCTGGCCCAATGGTGATTTTATTCGCCTCTTCAACCAACCGCTCCAGCAGAGGGCCATACAGCGAATCTTCTACTAGAACACGAGAGGTCGCAGAACACACCTGCCCCTGATTCCAGAAAATACCAAACATAATCCATTCAACGGCGGCCTCAATATCACTATCGGCAAACACAATAAACGGCGACTTACCGCCTAGCTCTAAGCTAATATTTTTAACATCCCTTGCAGCCGCACGCATAATCGTCGAACCAGTGGGCACTGAGCCAGTAAACGCCAGCTTATCCACCCCTAGGTGCTCAGACAGCGCCCGTCCAGCATCGGCACCGAAACCGGTAACAACATTCAGCACACCAGCAGGTAGTTTCACAGCATCAACGATGTCAGCCAATACCAAGGCTGTCAGGGGAGTCACTTCCGACGGTTTTAACACCATGGTGCAACCCGCCGCTAACGCCGGAGCCACTTTCCATGCCGCCATTAATAAAGGGAAATTCCACGGAATAATCGCGCCGGCAACCCCTAACGGTTCTTTTACAGCGATGGAACTGAAACTATCATCCGAGAGTTCGATCGTCTCATCCGCGTCATCAAGCCCTTCAGCCAAATCAGCGTAAAAGTTAAAGGTCCCCACCGCATCATCAATATCCCATTCGGCTTCAGGCTGGGGTTTACCATTATCCAGCACTTCAAGCCGAACAATTTCATCCTTTCGCAACTCAATTTGAGCGGCTATCTGGCGTAAAAATACCGCCCGCTGCGCTCCACTCATCATCGACCAAGGGCCATTATCAAAAGCTTCACGAGCGGCCTTAACCGCCGCGTCTACATCTTCGGCATTAGCGGCCGCAACCGAATCAAAGACTTCCTCAGTCGCCGGATTGACCACTGGGATCGTCTTAGAGGATGTCGATTTAACCCATTTCCCACCAATATAAAGCTGCTTATTCATACTCACCTTACTCTTATCTGCCTGTATTCCAGCGACTATTCATGCAGAAGCCTATGTTACATGAGGACATCACATGAATACGTCGCATGAGATAACCGTAAAAATTAAGCCGCGTTAACGAGCTCACTCGCTTCGGCAATCACCTGATAGAGAATCCGTGCCATCTCACTGATCTCCTCCCGTCCAGCCACTAATGGCGGAGATAACTGAATAACCGGTTCGCCTCTATCATCCGTTCGACACATCAGGCCCTCTTCATATAAGCGAGGTGATAAGAACTTAAACAGTACATTTTCAGATTCTTCCGCAGAGAAATGTTCTTTAGTGACTTTATTTTTAACCAGCTCGATACCGTAGAAATAGCCTGCCCCTCGGACATCACCAACAATAGGCAACTCGAGTAACTTATCTAGCTCACGCTTAAAGAACGCTTCATTTTCACGCACATTAGCTAACACATTTTCAGCTTCAAATGCATCCAAAGACGCTAAGGCAGCAGCACAAGCGACCGGGTGCCCGCCAAAAGTGGAGCCATGCAAAAACAGTTTCTCCTCATCTTCGAGGAACGGCTGCATCAGGAAATCACGGCAGATCATTGCGCCCATCGGTACAAAACCACTGGTCAGCCCTTTAGCGCAGGTAATGATATCGGGCATATAATCAAAGCGTTCACAGCCAAACATATAGCCGAGTCGCCCAAAGGCACAGATAACCTCATCGGATACCAGCAAAACACCGTATTTATCGCAGACTTTTCGAACCTCTTGGAAATATCCCTCAGGTGGCACAATACAGCCACCCACATTTTGGATGGGCTCCAAAAAGACAGCGGCAACGGTTTCCGGCCCTTCGATCTCAATGGCACGTTCGATATCCAAGGCGCATTTTTTCGCATAAGAGAGGCTATCAGCATTAACCTCGGCACCGTTACAACGATATAGATCGGTATTTTCAACATGTCTCGCGCCGGGTACTAGCGGCTCAAAAACATTTTTAATACTGGTTGCACCATTAATGGATAACGCCCCCAGACTCGTGCCGTGATAAGCAAGATTTCGGGAAATCACCTTATAGCGTCGTGGCTGACCAATCTCAGCAAAATACTGACGCGCCAGTTTCCAGGCCGCCTCTACCGACTCGCCACCACCACTGGTAAAAAACACACGATTTAAATCACCCGGTGTCATCTCAGCGATTCGCGATGCGAGTTCGATGGCGCCAGGATGGGCGTAACACCAGATCGGGAAGAAACCGAGTTTCTCGGTTTGCTCAGCCACCGCCTTAGCGATATCTTTTCGCCCATGACCTAACTGCGAGGTAAACAGTCCCGCTAGACCATCTAGGTATTTTTTACCTTGCGTATCATAGACATAACACCCTTCACCATGGGAAATAATGGGTACATCCCGATTTTGATAATACCCCATGCGAGTGAAGTGCATCCAAAGGTGATCTTTTGCTTTCTGCTGTAACTGTTCATCATTCATAACATCATCCTAAACATCACCACCGATAATCAATGTGTTGTGGTGTGATTTGACGTTCAGTGTAGCGAGAGAAAAAGTTGTTCTATATACCCAACCTTGGTTACATCAAAAGCGCGCCTAAGGGGTTAACGTGAAAGCGCTATTCAGAACAGAAAGCTTGACGCGGTCATGTCAGCGCTAAACTTGACGCTTTAACGCAGTTAGCCACGCACGCAAGCCGTTTGACTTTAGTATTAGCTTCACGTAGTTTCAAAGATCATATTCACGGCGTCTCTGAGGTGCCTCTGTGATAAAAAATCGGACGATTTAAACGCGTCTGGAGAAGATCATGACCGCCCTTACCCTTGCATCAACGTCTAGCTTTAGCGACTGGAATAAACAGTTAGCAACATTGGTGACAGCACTGGGCAATGATGCCTTTTTTCCCTGTTTGATCGACGTTCTCAGAAGATCCGTACAGATCGACTACCCACAGGTATGGCTTTATCGACGTAACAAGTCACCCAAGACCATCTACTTCGAAATCAGCCGAGAAGAACGTTCGGCACAGATTGATACCTATATAGAGGGTTCATATGAGCTAGATCCGTTTTATCTGGCCGCACTCATCAATCAACAATCGCCAGGCTTATATCGCATCACGGAGTTAAGCGCTAAAGGCTTTCAGCAAAGCGAGTATTACCGCAGTTATTACGCCCAATGTGATACCGCCGATGAGATTGTCTATATCATCGAGATAGATCAGGATACCTATCTACAGATATCGCTAATGCGTAAGAAAAGCTCCTCTAAATTTAACGAGGAAGCATTAGCATTTCTTCGCAGCGTCGAACCGATTATAAGAGAGTTGAGTTTACATCAGTGGGCTTTTTTAAAACTGTCCAAGCAAGAAGAGCAGGATTTAAAAGTCATACCCGGTTTTGAAAAAAGCGTTAACTTAGCGTTTGATCTGTTTGGTCGCTCGTGTTTAACCGGCCGTGAAAAAGATGTCTTAGGTCTCACCCTACAGGGCTACAGCACTCAAGCCTGCGCTGAGCAGTTGAATATATCCATTGAAACTCTCAGACGGCATCGCAAAAACATCTATGCCAAGCTAGACGTTAGGGAAGGTGCGAATAAGTCCGTTATGTTCTCTGCGGACATTAGAATGGCCAGATACGCGAAAGCCAGTGCAGC
>NZ_JAUOQE010000013.1 GCF_030547545.1 Amphritea sp. 1_MG-2023 | reverse complement strand
TAGAGGAGCTTGATACATTGGAGCAAAATGTCGTAGAAAAGCTAGAGTACGATATACAAGATCGTGTTTTTGAAGCCAAAAACCGGGACACCCATAATTTAAACCTACCAAAATAAGACATCTGATCTACGCTTTAAGCACTGGTGAAATTATGGAGGATCACATCATAACCCGTGCCCGCAATGAGCAGATCAGTACCGCAGTCAACGGCGTAGCTATTACTGGCCAGAGTTTAACCACTTGCTTCAGTGTTTTAATGTGATAGCAATGCGAGTAAGTAAGCGCATGCAGAAGGGGCCTGATTTGCACGGGCGAATATATAACTGAGGCGCCGGATGCGGTAGTTCCGCACGTCCGGATCTGTGTGGGGGCGGTACGGGTAACTGGCCGTCCTACCACGACAGCTCCTCAACCAACCATCACATGAGATACTAGATATATGAAATTGGATTATTGCGTTCTTGGAACAAACAACATAGAGGAAGCGATCAAGTTCTACGATTCTTTGTTCGAAGGAACAGAACTTAATCAAGTATTTTCAACTGACAGAATGACTTTTTGGCAGTGTGAAGATTTCGCGTTTGCTATAGCAAAGCCATTTGATGGTAAACCTGCTACTAATGGAAATGGAACAATGGTCGGCTTAAATGTTGGCTCTGAGGAAGAAGTGAAAAGACTTCATAATAAAGCTATAGAGTTGGGTGGAACTTGTGAAGGGGAGCCTGGTCAACGAGGCCCCAAATATTCAGCATATGTGAGAGACTTGGACAGTAATAAAATTGTTTTTTCTGTATAAAAAGCTTAACAAATCAAGGCAGCAACGCCACTTCGTGGCTGGTCGCGCAAACGCGCGCCGCTGCTTGAAGCGTTAAGTGCATCATTGAGCATAGTGATATTTATATGTCTAAGTGGTAGTTTAATTTTTTATAAATCTTATTTTTAAATTCAAAGGAATCGTTATGACTTGGGCAGAAGTAGGTGGAGTAGTAGTTGTATTTATCATTATATTCATAGCGGTCTCATCTTCAAAAAAGAAAAAATAAGGCAGCTTTATCAATATAAAGAAACACCTAACAAGCCAAGTCAGCGGGAATTTTACTCGCCGATAAAGCGCACCTGAAAAACCGGGACACCCATAATTTAAACCTACCAAAATAAGTCGTCTGATCTACGCTTGAAGCACTGGTGAAATTATGGAGGATCACACACATGACCCGTGCCCGCAATCAGCAGATCAGCACCGCAGTCAACGGTGTAGCTATAACTGGCCAGAGTTTAACCACTTGCTTCAGTGTTTTAATGTGATAGCAAGCGAGTAAGAAAGCGCATGCAGAACGGGCCTGATTTACACGGGCGAATATATAACTGAGAAGTCGGATGCGGTAGTTCCGCACGTCCGGATCTGTGTGGAGGCGGTACGGGTAACTGGCCGTCCTACCACGACGGTATTAATCATAGCTTCGAGGGATTGAATGAAACCTATCAGTGTTGCACCACCTTTGCGCGGAGAATGGTTTGCCGTCACGACTCCAGGGGATAAGATTCCCAGTCACGGTGCTCATAATTGGGGAATGACATACGCTTATGATTTTGTTCGTATAAAAATTACTAACGACGGCACTTCAAGTTGGCACAAGAAGTCAAAGAAAGAATACAATCTAGCTCAAGTTAAGTTGGCTGACACATATGGGTGGGGTGAGCCTATTTATGCTCCCATTGGCGGTGTCGTAAGAGAACTTGAAAATGAAGTTAAAGAACGTTCTCGTTTACATATACTTTCTGATTTTGGCTTCGCTTTACTCAATAGTTTGTTTTTTTCTTACAAGCATGGAAAAGTTAAAACATTAGGTGGAAACTACTTAATTATTGAAGGAGATAACTACTCTGCATTTATAGCGCATGCTAAGACAGGCTCAATAATTCACAAAGTGGGGGATACAGTTAATGTTGGGGATAAGATTGCCGAGGTTGGGCACTCAGGGAATTCAACTGCTCCACATCTGCACTTTCAATTGATGGATCGCGCGGATATTAGAAATGCTAAAGGCATTCCTTGTTGTTTTGATAGTATGGATATATTTAATAATGATACATGGGACTCTGTTTCAGACCATATACCTAGTAGCAAATACATAGTCAGGTTTATTGCCTCTGAATGAGACGTTATGCATGAAAAGAGAATTACAAACAATGGCGAGACTAATTATTGTTACCGGTCCAACAGGTGCTGGGAAGACCACATACTCCTCATCTTTATCTAAGGACATTGGGGCAGTTCGCTTCTCTATAGATCCGTGGATGCAGAATCTATTTTCAAAAGACATGACGTCCCTTGATTATGCTTGGATGATTGAGAGGGTAAATCGGTGTTATGTTCAAATCTGGCAGGTTGGTGAACAAATTTTAAAATTGAACGGCAATGTGGTTTTAGATTTAGGCTTCACTACTAGAGAGCAGCGCGGTCATTTTGCTTCTCTAGCAAAGAAGCTCGATATTGAGCCAGAAGTACATTATTTGAGCGCGCCAAAAGATGTTCGTAAAAAGCGCGTAGAAAAAAGAAATGTAGAGAAAGACCCTAGTGTTTACTCCTTTGAGGTTACTGATTTCATGTTTAACTTTATGGAGCCAAGATATGAGATCCCTGACGAACAAGAGTTGGCAAATGGCCGTGTCATAAATGCATAACAAGTCACGGAAGGTGGACGCGTGAGACACGCCTCTTTGTTCAGCGTTATGCGGATATGAGTACAAAGAACAAGAATGATTGATTCAACCACAGCAGCATCTATATTTAGTTTCTTGGCTACAGTTGTAATGCTTTTTCAGCTAGCCCTCGCCTTGGGTGCACCTTGGGGTGAAATGGCAATGGGTGGTAAATTCCCTGGTCGTTTTTCCCCGAAGTTGCGTATTAGCGCGTTAGTGCAATTGTTGCTTTTAGCACTGATGGCACTGATCGTGTTAATACGCGCGGGTTTGGTTTTTAGTGAACTCTTTGAGCTTTCTAAATCGGTAATTTGGTTTGTGGTTGCATTGTGTGTAGTGAGTGCAATTTTAAACACTATTACACCGAGCAAAAAGGAAAGAATGTTGTGGTCTCCAGTCACCATCATTTTGGTCATTTGTGCGGTTGTTGTTGCTCGGAGTTAAGTTTAGGGTTGGTACGCATAACAAGGCAATTTCACGCGGACAAATTTCCGCTACGCTCGTTTGTGGCGGATGCCACAAGCCACAAGCCTATCGTTGCTCCAATTTGCCGGTGATTTGCGACGTTATACATTTTCGAGGAAGTTATGGATTTAGAGAATATTGCTTTGATAGCAACAGCAATTGGCGTTGGTGTTGCAACTTGGCAGATCTGGGAGAGTCGAAAGCTCGCTCAAGCTACGTTTGAAGACTGTTTAACCAACAATATAGAGATTTGATTTATGCAATCCCAGTTGATGTGCTTCTCGGTAAAGACTTGGCTGGGCCTGAAAAGTTAAAGGCGCGCGAAATTGTATTTAACTATCTCGACTTATGTAACGAACAAATTGCTCATAGGCACTGTAATCGTATAAGCGAACGCCTCTGGAAGAACTGGGCGAGTGGAATTGAAGAAAATATTAATAGAGTTTTGTTTTCTGAAGTCTGGTCTGAAGTTAAGGAATCTACCCCTAGTACATTTAGTTTTTTGGAGAAACTAGAGAAAGAAGGCTTCAAATCGGATCCCAAGGTTTGGACAAATGTATAACCGATAACTGTGATGTAGCGTTTTCCTAACGTCTAACGCTAAACAGAGTGACGATGTCAGCCTTTCAACGCTGATCATCGTCTGTCTGTATTGGTTGGCCGTTGAGCTCGGTTAACCGGTTAGGTATTCGCGGCAATAATATCGCGTAACACCATCGGTAAGATGCCTTTATGACGTATTTGATCCAGTTCTGATGAGGTATCAACACGCGAAAGCAGTTTTATTTGCTGCGATGAGCCATCCGCCCTGTGTATAGTCAGTGCTACAGATCCCCTCGGTTCAAGAGTATCAATACCCTTCAAATCAAAGGTTTCTGAACCATCCAAATTCAGCGACGCGCGAGTGACTCCTGTTGGTAATTGCAGCGGTAAAACACCCATGCCCACCAGATTGGATTTGTGAATACGCTCAAAACTTTCAGCAATAATCGCCTTTACACCTAGTAAAGCAGGCCCTTTAGCGGCCCAATCCCGTGACGATCCCGTGCCATACAGTTTACCGCCAAACACAACGGTAGGCGTGCCTTCTTCACGGTACCGCGCAGCGGCATCGTAAATAGACATTTGCGCAGGTTCACCTTCAGACGGGTGATAACTCGTAACCGCGCCAGTGGTGCCCGGCAACATTAGGTTTCTGGCTTTACCATTGCCAAAAATACTGCGCAGCATCACGTGGTGGTTGCCTCGGCGTGCGCCGAGTGATGTCAGGTCGGCCTCTGCAACGCCTTGTGAGATCAGGTATTCGCCAGGAGGGGAGTCGGGACGTATACGGCTAACCGGTGAGATATGGTCTGTGGTGGTATTGTCATCACACATCACCAGCATGCGTGCCGCGGAGATATTGTTTAACGCATCCTCAGGTGTTTCCAGTGAGAAACCCTCGAAGAAAGAGATTTCTTGGATGTAGGTTGAATCAGGATCCCAGTCATAAACAGGCCCGGTAGGGGATGCCAAGTTCTGCCACGTATCAGGACCATCGAGCGAATTCTCATAGGTTGCTCTGAAGGCTTTCGGGTCCATGCATTCATGCATCGTTTGAGTGATTTCTGCGTTGCTCGGCCAGATATCTTTAAGGAAAACATCTTTGCCGTGTGCATCTTGACCGATTGGCTGACGGCTCACATCAATATTCACGTTGCCCGCAATAGCCATGGCAACGACCAACGGTGGTGACATCAGGAAGTTAGTATCAACATCCGGATGTACGCGGCCTTCGAAGTTCCGGTTACCGGATAACACAGACGCGGCGATAATATCGTGGTTTTGTAATGCTTTTTCAATGCTCGGTGCCAGAGGACCAGAATTGCCCACGCAGGTTGTACAGCCATAACCGGCGGTATTAAAACCCAGTGCATCCAAGTGTTGTTGTAGTCCCGCCTTGGTTAAAAAGTCGGTTGCCACCGGTGACCCCGGTGCTAACGATGTTTTAACGCCATCGGGGACTTTCATGCCAAGCTCATTGGCTTTCTTAGCCAGCAAACCGGCTGCAATCAATAAACCTGGATTCGATGTGTTGGTGCAGGACGTAATCGCCGCAATGAGGATATCGCCGTCTTTTAATTCCCTTTCTGGTAAGGGTACGAAAATACCGGCTTCGTCTGCTTTCATTGGCGTTACGTTCACCACTTCAGGCGTACGCTCTTTACCTTTCTCTTGGCCTTCAGCCGCGGCTTTTCTGAAAACATTGCCAAGTTCAGCTAGTGGTAGTCTGTCTTGAGGTCTTTTAGGGCCCGCCACAGAAGGTTCAACCGTGGATAGATCCAACTGAAGAAGATCGGTATAGCGAGGCAGGGACTGACCTGGCGTCCAAGTCATATTTTGTGCTTTATAAAAAGCCAGTGGCAGGTCGCCATCCCTACCGGTTGCCCTTAGATACTCGGCAGCGATTTCATCAAAGGGGAAGAATCCCATGGTGGCGCCATATTCAGGCGACATATTGGCGATGGTGGCACGGTCTGGCAGGGAAAGATTGGCACAGCCTTCACCGATATATTCAACGAACTTGCCAACAACCCCCGCTGGATATTTTCTCAACATTTCAGTGATCGTCAGCACCAAATCTGTTGCCGTGACGCCCTCTCTTAATGCGCCGGTAAGCTCTACGCCCACCACTTCGGGGGCCAGCATCTGCATCGGTTGGCCCAGCATGGAAGCGCCGGCTTCAATGCCGCCCACGCCCCAGCCGACAATACCTAATGCATTAGCCATGGGCGTATGGCTATCCATCCCAATGAGGGTATCGGGAACCATCAGTTGATTAATGTTGAGGTAGCCTTGAGCCAAGTACTCTAGGTTAACCTGATGAACAATGCCGGTTTGCGGGGGGATGATTCTGATGGTTTCAAATGCCTGCGCCCCCCATTTCAAAAAGGCATAACGCTCTTTATTTCTGGCCGCTTCTAGTTCGCCATTGATTCTAAGAGACGCGGGGCTACCGGTATTGTCCATTGTAACCGTGTGATCGATCACCAGATCGGCGCGGACTAAAGGTTCAATGATGGCAGGATCCATGCCCATGCGCTGAACAGCTGAACGCATCGCTGCAAAATCCACAATGGCAGGGGTGCCACTCAGATCGTGCATCAGGACGCGACCCGCAGTGAAAGAAATCTCGATCGGTTGTTTGCCTTGACCTTCTGTCCAGCTGCCAAGCGCCTGAATCTGCTCAGCGGTGATGCCGTTTTGGCCGACATTTCGGGCGATACCTTCCAGAATAGGGCGCAGAGAAAAAGGCAGTTCATCCAGTTTTATACCAAAGTGTTCAGCGGTATCGGGAAGGCTATGGTAGCGGTGCGCTGTGCCGGGAAGTGTTTTGATGGAACGGGATGGATCAAAATCGATAGGACTTGTCATATTTTATACCTCACGCAGATGGGGCGTTGCTGAACCTATGACCTTTTTGGGGCGAGCCTCCGGTCATTGTTGGCGCTGCTCAATCGCCTTTTTAGTTATGTATTCAGCCGTCAAACGAAGCGCTATTAACTGCAACATAAATGATTATCTTGTTAAGATTGTCGACAATACTATCGGATGGACGCCTTAAATCAAGGTTATTAGATCTTTTTTACATTAATTACATACAATTTAAGACTATTGGCTAGTGTGTATACGGGCTATTAAAATTTTTGCAGACGTATCTGAGGCTGTTTATGTAGGCGATATGCGGCCCTATATGACCAGGAAATGGCTTAATTGAATGAATAAAAAGCTCAAGGATGAATCAGCATAGGGTTGAATCAGTATAGCGAAGTGATATGGAGCCGCTAAATGTGAGCCAATCAGAGATAGCGGTTGCTTGCATGACGATTGAGCATTTGGCTTCACCTCAGCGCTCGATCAGCGCCGCTAACTTTGCTGCTTTGAGTGTGCAATAATAGCTACCTCGAAGCGGCGCGAAGCTTTAATGGGGTTGAGTCGAGCGGCTGCAAGTACGATTCAGAGGTTCGTTTTAATTACCATGAATAGGCGCGCCTGTTCATTCACGGTGACATAAAAACGCTTGACCTTCCCTAAAATATTAAGCATCCCTCCTAAAGGCTTATTATTTTTCAGCGATGCAGCGGTGCTGCCATATCGGACCTGAATTAGGTATACTACTACCAATGTATACCATCTGAAACACGTTGATTTTGCTACTATTTATTTTACTTATATTGACTATAAGCCTAATTTAAATTGTTTTCATTGAGCTGTTTGTAGCTTTTTCTTTATAATCTGTTACCGATTCAAAATTAGCATTAATTGAGAAGAGACGCTTTACGCTATGAGTTACTATTCTGACTACCTAGAAGAAATAGAGGTTCGTAAAAAGGACCTTGGCCTGCATCCCAAACCGATTGATAGCGCTGAGCTACTTTCTGAAATCATTGCCCAGATTAAAGACGTTGGTAATGAGCATCGCGAAGCATCTTTGAACTTCTTCATCTACAACACGCTACCGGGTACGACGCCAGCGGCTGTTGTTAAAGCGGCTTTCCTGAAAGATATCGCTCTGGGTAAAGAAACCGTTGCAGAGATCTCTCCTGAGTTTGCGCTTGAGCAACTCTCTCACATGAAAGGCGGCCCTTCTGTTGAAGTGCTGCTGGATATCGCATTGTCTGACGACGCTCAGGCTGCTGCTGCCGGTGACGTTCTGAAGTCTCAGGTATTCCTGTACGACGCAGACTACGCTCGTCTGGCTGACGCTTTCAAAGCGGGCAACGCCATCGCTAAAGATCTCTTGGAAAGTTACTCAAAAGCTGAATTCTTCACCAAGCTGGATGACATCCCAGAGCAGATTAAAGTGATTACCTACATTGCTGCTGAGGGTGATATCTCTACTGATTTATTATCGCCGGGTAATCAGTCTCACTCACGTGCTGACCGTGAACTACACGGCCTGTGCATGATCTCGCCAGAAGCTCAGCAGGAAATTGCTGAGATGGGCAAGCAAAACCCTGATGCTAAAGTGATGTTGATCGCTGAAAAAGGCACCATGGGTGTCGGCTCTTCCCGTATGTCGGGTGTTAACAACGTGGCACTGTGGGCGGGTGAAAAAACCTCTCCATACATCCCATTCATCAACAACCGTCCGGTTGTTGCAGGCACTAACGGTATCGCGCCTATCTTCCTGACGACGGTGGGTGTCACCGGTGGTATCGGTCTGGATCTGAAAAACTGGGTTAAGAAAACCGACGCTAATGGCGACGTTGTGCGTGACGCAAACGGCGATCCAGTCCTAGAACAAGCCTATTCAGTGGCGACCGGTACCGTTCTGACCATCGATACTAAAGCTAAGAAGTTGTACAACGGCGATCAAGAGCTGGTTGATATCTCTGATGCTTTCACGCCACAAAAAGTGGAATTCATGAAAGCCGGCGGTTCTTACGCGGTCACTTTCGGTAAGAAGCTGCAAACGTTCGCGGCTGAAACATTGGGTGTTGAAGCGCCTGCTGTGTACGCACAATCTAAAGAGATCTCTATCGAAGGTCAGGGTTTGACAGCGGTTGAGAAGATCTTCAACCGTAACGCAGTGGGTGTTACGTCTAAGACGCCTTTGCACACAGGCTCTGATGTTCGCGTTAAAGTGAACATCGTCGGTTCTCAGGATACAACCGGTCCTATGACCTGTCAGGAACTGGAAGCGATGGCCGCTTCTACGATCTCTACCAGCGTCGATGGTGCTTTCCAATCCGGTTGTCACACCGCTTCTGTGTGGGATAACAAAGCGAAGGCAAATACGCCTAAGCTGATGGCGTTCATGAACGCGTTCGGCGTTATCACTGCGCGTGATCCAAAACACGTTTACCCTTCAATGACTGACGTTATTCACAAAGTCCTGAATGACATTACCGTTGACGACCGTGCCATCATCATCGGTGGTGACTCTCACACCCGTATGTCTAAAGGTGTTGCCTTCGGTGCTGACTCCGGTACGGTTGCGATCGCACTGGCGACGGGTGAATCGGCCATGCCAATTCCAGAGTCTGTGAAGGTAACCTTTAAAGGTAAAATGCAGCCTCACATGGATTTCCGTGACATCGTCCACGCGACGCAAGCACAAATGCTGAAGACGTTCGGTGGCGAAAACGTATTCCAAGGTCGTGTGATCGAAGTACAAATCGGTACGCTGTTGGCTGACCAGGCCTTCACTTTCACCGACTGGACTGCAGAAATGAAAGCGAAAGCGTCTATCTGTATCTCCACCGATGACACGCTGATTCAGTCTTTGGAGCTGGCTAAGTCTCGTATCCAGATCATGATCGACAAAGGTATGGATAACGCAGCGGCTATGTTGCAAGGTCTGATCGATCTGGCAGATAAACGTATCGCTGAAGTGAAATCTGGCGAAGCGCCTGCGCTGGCTCCAGATGACAATGCGAAGTACTACGCTGAGCTTGTCGTTGATCTAGATGTCATCAATGAACCAATGATTGCTGACCCAGACGTGAACAACGAAGATGTTTCTAAGCGTTACACCCACGATGTGATTCGTCCTGCTTCATACTACGATGGCCGTAAGGTTGACTTAGGCTTCGTTGGTTCTTGCATGGTTCACAAAGGCGATATGCAGATCATTGCTGGTATGCTGCGTAACCTAGAGAAGAAAGGGCCTGTTACCTTTAAAGCGCCATTAGTGGTTGCGCCACCGACTTACAACATCGTTGATGAATTGAAAGCCGAAGGTGATTGGGAGTTGCTGGAGAAATTCGCCGGCTTCGAATTCTCTGATGCACATCCAAAAGAAGCAGCACGTACCAAGTACGAAAATATTATGTACCTGGAACGTCCTGGATGTAACTTGTGTATGGGTAACCAAGAAAAAGCAGAACCGGGTGACACCGTGTTGGCGACGTCTACTCGTCTGTTCCAGGGCCGTGTTGTTGAAGATACCGCAGAGAAGAAAGGTGAATCTTTGCTGGGCTCTACGCCAATGGTTGTACTGTCTTGTGTTCTAGGTCGCTTCCCAACGTTGGAGGAGTACAAAGAAGCGGTTGAGGGTATCGATCTGACGACTTTCGCGCCACCGACTGATGACTTGAGTGTACATAACGCTATTCCAGCGGCACGTATCTAATTACGCCTAGCGTGACTAACAGAAAGCCCTGATTCTTCAGGGCTTTTTTATGTCTGCGGATTGGCTTTTCGTTCTGAGCCGCTGACTAAAGTATCGTCGGCCGTGCTGATTGCCAAACGTAAAGCCGCTGACTCGTGGTCCGAGCGTCGCTCAGTGTCTGATACGGATTGTGCTTCAGCCATTACGATGACCGGCATCGCCATCGACTGGCGAGCGGTTTTAGCGCGGTATCTCGCTGTTGCTCGCTACTGCTCGTTACTGCTCGTTACTGCTTGCTACTATCAGTTAAGCTCGATTTTTATCTCATAGCTATCGGTGCCGTCTCTGGCGGCGATCAGTGGCAAAAAAAATCCGACATTGAAATCAACGTCGGATTTTTCATTAGGTCTTTTATCGCACCTTCCTTAAGTGAACAGTATTGTGACAACCGAAGGGTTGTAGCCGGTAATTTAACGGTTAAGCCGTGACGATAACGTTGGACGCTTTATCGATATAGGATTCGATTTGATCGAAGTTTAGATAGCGGTAAACATCGGCGGCCATGCTGTCGATCTTCGTCGCGTACGCCATATATTCGTCAACCGATGGGATTTTACCCAGCAGAGCGGCTACCGCTGCCAGTTCGGCAGACGAGAGGTAGACGTTCGCGCCATTACCCAAACGGTTCGGGAAATTACGGGTAGAGGTGGATACTACGGTGGTGTTATCGCCGACCCGTGCTTGGTTGCCCATACAGAGGGAACAACCCGGCATCTCGATACGCGCACCGGCTTTACCGAAGATGTTGTAGTAGCCTTCTTCCGTCAGCTGAGCGGCATCCATTTTAGTGGGTGGCGCAATCCACATACGGGTTGGGATGGTTGCGCCAGATGCTTCAAGTAGTTTACCGGCGGCACGGAAGTGGCCGATGTTAGTCATACATGAACCGAGGAAGACTTCATCGATATGTGTGCCAGCAACATCGGACAGCAACTTCACGTCATCAGGATCGTTAGGGCAGGCCAGGATAGGCTCTTTAACCTCATTAATATCGATTTCAATCACCGCGGCGTAATCGGCATCGGCATCACCTTCCATTAGTTCAGGTTTTGCCAGCCATTCTTGCATACCTTTAATCCGACGCTCGATGGTACGGGGATCACCGTAACCTTCAGAAATCATCCATTTGAGCATGGTGATGTTGGAGTTTAGGTACTCTTTAATAGGGGCTTCGTCCAGCTTGATAGAACAAGCGGCCGCTGAACGTTCGGCGGCAGCGTCAGACAGTTCGAATGCCTGCTCAACTTTTAGATCGGGCAGGCCTTCAATTTCAAGAATCCGACCCGAGAAGATGTTTTTCTTACCGGCTTTAGCGACGGTCAGTAGTCCCTGTTTGATAGCGTAGTAAGGGATAGCGTTAACCAAGTCACGTAAGGTAATGCCCGGCTGTAGTTGAGTGCCTTTAAAGCGAACCAAGACAGACTCAGGCATATCCAGCGGCATTACGCCGGTCGCGGCAGCAAAGGCAACCAGACCCGAACCTGCCGGGAAAGAGATGCCGATGGGGAAGCGGGTGTGCGAGTCACCACCCGTACCGACC
This sequence comes from Amphritea sp. 1_MG-2023, assembly GCF_030547545.1. Taxonomy (GTDB): domain Bacteria; phylum Pseudomonadota; class Gammaproteobacteria; order Pseudomonadales; family Balneatricaceae; genus Amphritea. The sequence goes on along the minus strand of NZ_JAUOQE010000013.1, from coordinate 98,309 downwards.
GTATCCGGCAGTAGCATCCGATTGAGCCAAGAGTGAATAACACCGTCACCAGGACGGAGTGAAACACCACCACGGTTCATGATGAAATCGGGCAGCGTGTGATGAGTCTGCACATCAATCGGCTTCGGATAAGCCGCCGTGTGACAGAAAGACTGCATGGTTAGATCAGCCGAGAAGCCTAAGCAAGCTAGGTCTTTTAGTTCATCTCGGGTCATCGGGCCAGTGGTGTCCTGAGAGCCAACCGTGGTCATCTTAGGCTCGCAGTAGGTACCAGGACGAACGCCATCAACACCGCAGGCTTTTCCGACCACTTTTTGTGCTAAGGAGAAACCTTTACCGGTATCGGTAGGTTGTTCTGGTTTACGGAACAGATTAATAGGACCTAGGCCCAATGCTTCACGCGCACGTTCAGTCAGCCCACGACCGATGATCAGAGGAATACGGCCACCGGCACGGACTTCGTCTAAAATGACCGGTGTTTTAAGGCTGAATTCACACAGTCGTTCACCGGTTTCGGCGTTTTTCGCGATACCTTCATAGGGGTACACGTCGATCACGTCGCCCATATTCATTTTTTCAACGTCCATCTCGATCGGCAGGGCGCCGGCATCTTCCATGGTGTTGAAGAAGATCGGCGCAATCTTGCCACCAAAGCAGTAACCGCCCGCACGTTTATTCGGTACGTGAGGGATATCATCACCGAAGAACCATAATACCGAGTTGGTTGCGGATTTTCGTGAAGAGCCGGTGCCTACCACATCACCGACATAAGCAACCGGATGGCCTTTGGCTTTCACTGCTTCGATCTGAGATAGCGGGCCTATGCTGCCGGGCTGAACTGGCTCGATGCCATCACGGGCCATTTTTAGCATGGCGTTAGCGTGCAGAGGGATATCAGGACGGGTGAAGGCATCTGGCGCAGGAGACAGATCATCGGTATTGGTTTCACCGCTGACTTTAAACACCGTCACGGTGATTTTCTCAGGCAGTGCTGGCTTAGAGGTGAACCATTCACCGGCCGCCCATGATTCCAGAATTTGCTTAGCATAAGCATTACCGGCATCGGCTTTATCTTTGACATCATGGAAAGCATCAAACATCAGCAGGGTGTGCGACAGTGCGGTAACGGCAGTGGGGGCGAGTGCCTCTTCATCTAGGGCTGCGATCAGTGGTTGAATATTGTAGCCACCCAGCATTGTGCCGAGTAACTCTACTGCTTTCACTTTATCGATAAGAGGGGATTCGGCTTCACCTTTAGCGATGGCCGCTAAGAAACCCGCTTTGACATAAGCCGCTTGATCAACACCCGCAGGGACTCGATTAGTCAACAAGTCGAGGATAAATGTCGCTTCATCAGCAGGTGGGTTCTTTAATAGCTCAACCAGCGCAGCGGTTTGATCGGCATCTAGCGGTTTGGCTGGTACGCCTTCTTGAGCGCGTTCTGCTACATGTTTACGGTAAGCTTTAAGCACGATATCCCCCTTATCTGTTATCTGTGTCAGACAATACGGATATGCAGCGGTCTGACAGTCGGTCGGCTATCCTAGCCATCGATCTCGAATGAGCCCATAAAATAGAACTTATAAAATATAGTCTAAAAGGCTCATGTCGTTAAGATTGACAGGTGTTTTTCCATTAATACTCTCACTTGATGCTGATCGTCAATAGGTCGGCGTCGATGACGACATGACGTTTTTCAATTTTTTTGATCCCATGATTTAGATCAAACTTACATCGCTCTCCTAAGGCAAGCGAGATTGATTTAGGTATTATGCAGCATCGGTCATTAGCGTGTGATGACGGATTTTGCTAGTTGAACAATCGTTTGCTATGGGGTTAGTCCGGTGGTTATCCGCTTTTTCCGGGTCAGATTATCTTAAATAGTCAGAGGGAAGATTTGTGAATTCATCAATTTGGGCTGCAATTTCCGGCTGGGAATTAAATGCAGAGCTCGAAGGGCTTAATGCGTTGAATATAGAAACAACCTTTACCGCGCTGGATGGTAAAGCGCTAATCTATGATGGCCCTCATCACTCCTTACTCCTGCATCACTATAGTCGTTTAGTCGCTGCCAACCCGAACAACCTTCGTCATCAGGTGCAGCGTGTCTACCTGTCCATTTTGTGTCATGACGCGACTGAACTGACCGGGGCATTGTTAGATCTCTATCTCACACTTGAACAACGGGGTAACGCTTTGCGTCGCCGGTTGTTGCAGCAGGGGGCCGCGCTATTAAGTGAAGATGATCTATCTATTTTCGATGAGGTATTGAGCAGTGGCGATAACACGAGGCTGTTGCAACTGAGTAAACAGGCATCGGTGCTGTGTAATGGTAACTATTCACTGCATTAATTGAGTTTCGCTATCACTGATTTTAGCAGGCAGGAGTCATCGTGGGCGTATCGCATAACATCAAGCTTACTAAACGGACCGTCAACAAGGTTATTCATCTCGGCGTTGTAGGCTTTGAACTGCAATCTAAAACCGCTATAGAACTGTTTTTTAAACAGCATCAAGCCGCCTATGCGTTGGTTGCTGCGGAGCAAGCGGATGTATTGATGTTTAATATGGAATCGCCCGCTATTCAAGCGTTCATCGATGAGTATCAGGGGGAAAGACCTCTGATTGCTGTGACAGCAACAGCAGCAGAGTTTCAGGGCGGGGTGACGTTACGCAAGCCGTTGCAGGGAAAGCAGGTGATGCAAGCGATTAAGCAAGTGATGGATCAATTTGATCGCCGTATTGATTTGCAGCCGTCCATACAGCGTGTGAGTCGTGAAGCGGCAAGTGCGTTTCAAGCATATCAACAGCGTTTAGCGTCGGAACGGCAAGCGCTGGCTGACTATCAGGCGAACGGACGATCACGGTGTCAGCATTTACCATCAACGCCGACGACCGATCGTTCTGTTAACCCTGCAGCGTTAAAAGAGGACAGGCTGACGGTTGCGCCCATGCCGGCGTCAGTGCTCGATGGGTCCGTCAAAGAGACGCGATTAGAGGCCAATGTCGAGGCGGCGACGATCGCTTTAGCCGCATCGAAGCTTGCACCGCGAGGGCCTCAAAAAAGTGAAAAGAAACCCGCAGATATCCAGCCCAAATTAACGTATCAGATGGTCTATGAGTGCTGTGGTAACGCGCCTGACATCAATCTTTATGAAGCGGATCAGCGGCGGCGAATTTTCTTTAAAAAAGAAGCGACATTATTAGCGATATTACTGGATAGCATCACCGAGGGGCGAGCGAGGCAGTTACCGCTAGAGCTGACGGGATTGCCAGGCTTGCTCGCTTATTTACCCGCCGAGCAACAGTTTTGCTTTGATTTCAGTGAAGAGCTATTGATACCGCTGGCACTGACGCGCTTTGGCTATCAAGAGCTTGGGTTGAATGTGCGCCCTGATTTGGCTGTCGGCTCAACAGAGGGTAATGCTAACCTGACGACGATGAATAGTGATGAGCTTATTTGGCAGTTGGCATTATGGACATCTAAAGGGCGTCTAGATCGCATGATTGATCCACAACAGCCGTATCAATTAACGAAGACACTTGATTTTGATCGGTTGTTGTCAATACCGCATATCAGCACGATGGCTAATCTATGGACACGTCATCGTTTATCGGCGATTGAAGTGCTCGATGTCCTGAAAATTCATCAGCGTTATGTGTTTGCATTTATGACCGCCGCTTTTTGTTTGCAGGCATTTGAGTGAGGGGCATCGTTTAAGCCTCGCGACGAACATCGTAGCGAGGCAATTGCCGAGGCGTAATTTTTTTAGTTTGTAGTCGGAGAAATGTTGGTGGGAGATTTCAGTCAAGACGCTATTCGTTATATCACTATCACTCCAAGTGGCGCCTACTTTGCAACTTTAAATTCGGCGGCAGATGATGCGCGCGCGATGTTGTTGCAATTATTATCAACCGATTTTGAGTTGCTGTATTCATTAGAGCTGGTGGCAGAACTTGCCGATCTCGATGAAGAGCAGGCCATGGGGCTGTTTCAACAGTTGTTGGATCGAGGGTTTGTCGCGTTAGCAACAACGCCACCTGAGATTAATCGAGGACCTTTAGAAGAGGTTTTGCCGAGCCGACTACAGGCGCTTTCCGCGAGTGGTAAGGCGCTGTTGGCTGATGATCAAGGATTTTGTCTTTCGTCGGCGGGCTACTCAACTGAACAGTCTGAAGCACTCGCGGCAATGGCGGCCGATTTAGTCTCGTTACAGCAGCGGCATCAACAACTGCTGACGACTCAATTAGGATTACGCGGCGCGTCTTGGGGTATTCTGAATGCCGCAGGGCAAAGTGAGATAGGTTGTTGGGCTGTTTATATCGGTCATCAACGTTTTACATTAGTCATCTCGGATATGCCCAAGCTCAATCAACAGGCTTTTGCTGATATTTTGGCAAGCTTAGCGCGGCGCTATCTCGATTATTAATAGTTGGATTTGAATAAGCTTCCACAATGGGAGTCTTTAAGAAAAGGAGTGGTTTATGCGTTCTGAGATGCTTACCTCTATTTTGAGTGATCTCAACGGCACGTCTGCAGATATCGAAGCGTCCGCGGTGATCTCTACCGATGGATTGATGATTGCGGCATTACTGCCATCGAGTATGGATGAAGACAGAGTTGGCGCGATGAGTGCCGCGATGTTGTCGTTGGGTGAGCGAACGGCAAAAGAGCTGGCCCGTGGTGAGTTAGAGCAGGTGTTAGTGAAAGGCGATGAGGGTTATATTCTGATGACACACGCCAATCAGGATTCGGTGTTAACCGTTGTGGCTAAGCCGAATGCACGTCTCGGTTTAATTTTTCTCGATGTGAAACGCGCGGCTGAAGCGATCGGCAAAATCCTTTAATTGTTAACCCTCGATAGCGGTTGAGCATCATTCGCTAGCCGCTACGGCGTAAATAAGGCTGAAGTATGTCTGAGCAAGACATTGAAGAGATGGCTCATGTGGCAATCTCCTATTTTGATGGTACGCAGCGAACAGCTGCGCTGGTTGATCGTGAAGTACCTTATCCTGATGGTAAATTGATCGTATCGCGTACTGATCCGCAGGGTATTATTACTCATGCGAATCAGGCATTTATAGATATGTCGGGTTATAGTGAAGCGGAGTTGATTGGCGCTAAACATTGTATTTTGCGTCACCCTGATATGCCGGCTGCGGCTTTTCAAGACCTCTGGGATACCATCGGGCAGGGCAATAAATGGCATGGTTATGTCAAAAATCTGCGTAAAGATGGTGCGTATTACTGGGTTAAAGCGACGGTTATTCCGAATATTCGCAATAGTCGGTTGGTGGGGTATACCTCGGTACGCCGTAAACCTTCTCGACGTAAGATCGAAGAGAGTGAGGCGTTGTATCAAACATTGTTGGCAGCGGAGTGTAAGGCATGACATACAATCTTACCGTTAGCCCCGATTTTGCGCCGGATCACATTTCCGGCTGGTACTTTTTTAATACCTGGCTACAGCGCAGCTTGGATATGGCTATTCACCTAGAACTATACGATAGCTTTGAGGCTCAACGTGAAGCGATGCGTGCAGGTACGTTTGATCTGATCTATGCGAATCCTTACGATGCGTCGATGTTGGTTCGCGAATTAGGCTTTCAAGCGGTGGCGCGACCGGCGAGTCAGGCGGATGAAACGGTTATCGCTGTTAACGCGGCATCAGCCTATCAAACCGTTGAGGATCTTAAACCCGGTTGTCGTATTGCCACCACCGATGATCCCGATGTACATACCATAGGTATGATCATGTTGGAGTCTGCTGATCTTGATAGCGGTAATACGGCGATTAAGCAGCACAGCAGTTACGTGGTGGGAGCTAAAAGCCTGTTGAATGACGATGCGGATGTCGGCTTCTTTTTGAAAGCAGCTTACGATCAGCTATCGGCATTGATTCGTAGTCGTATGCGAGTCTTAGTGCGTAGTGAAATCGGTGTTGTGCATCATAGCTTGTTAGTCGGACCGCGTATGGCAGCCTGTATTCCAGCGATTCAGACGGCATTGCTGACCATGCAAGATAATGAAAAAGGTCGCCGTGTGCTCGACAGTATGGGGGTCTCATCGTGGGAGCCGATGAATTCAGAGCAAACTGAGTTTATGATCGATCTAATCGATACGTTGATCGATTAAGCCAAATCAACGCCTCGCAATGAGGCGTTAGCTTAACAACTCTTCCCCGGTATAAGGCTTTATGTCTGCTGCTTCCTCTGGGCTATGTTCTCTATTTCTTTATTTGCGGCTGTATAAATTGCTGTGTTTATGTCAGGTTATCGGAGTATCCTAGTCGTCGTCTGGGCTTCTATGTCGCCGTTGGTATTGAATTAATCGCCCATTGGGCTGATAGTACGACTCAGGACTTATACTGATGCATCGCTTGATCCACCCTGTGGTCGATGGATAATATGCGTCATAGCAGACTCAGTAGTCGGGTATTGATAGCGGCGCTGTTTTATCAGATGGGTGAGGTTAGTGTTGGTGAGACCAGCGCTAACCTGACTTTTTTGAGGATGACAGATGCAAACTATTATAATCGTAGGAGGAGGGGCCGGCGGCCTCGAGTTAGCGACCCGGCTGGGTCATAAGTTGAGCAAAAAGAAACGCGCAAGGGTTATCCTTGTCGATCGTAATCGCAGTCATATTTGGAAACCGCTACTCCATGAGGTTGCCACCGGATCGCTCGATATGAGCAGTGATGGCGTGGTTTATCGTGCCCATAGTGCCGCTCATCACTATGAGTTTCAGTTGGGCACCATGATGGGCGTCGATCGGGCCGCTAAAACGATCCGTTTACAGTCGTTAAGCGATGATGAAGGTAAAGAGGTGTTACCCGAGCGGGAACTCGCCTATGACACGCTGGTGATGGCGGTGGGGAGTGTGAGTAATGATTTTGGCACGCCAGGCGTCGCTGAACATAGCTATTTTCTCGATTCGCATCAGCAGGCCGAACGCTTTCATCGCGCGCTATTAAATCAATTTATGCGAGTCAATCAGGGTGCTGCAGACACAGAGCTGCGGTTGGCCATTGTCGGAGGGGGCGCGACAGGAGTTGAATTGGCTGCGGAGCTTAATCATGTGGCTGATCTGTTTAAGTTCTACGGTATGCCAGCGATGTCGGCTCAGCGCTTGAAAATTCACCTAATCGAAGCTGGCCCGCGGATCTTACCCGCATTGCCACAGCGAATTGCGCAGGCGGCTAAGAAAGAGTTGATCGAACTGGGAATTACCATTCATGAGAATGTGCGTGTCACTCAAGCAACCGATGAGGGCTTTATCACGCAAGATCAACAATTGATTGGTGCCGATCTCCAAGTCTGGGCAGCAGGTGTGAAAGCGCCGGACTTTATTAAGCAGACCGGTCTGTTTGAGACCAACCGTAATGGTCAAATTGTGGTGCGCCCCAATTTACAAAGTAGTGTCGATGAGTCGATTTTTGTGATTGGTGATTGCTGTGCCTGTGAGCAGCCGGATGGTAGCTGGGTGCCACCGCGAGCTCAATCGGCGCATCAGATGGCCGCGTTGGTGTATAAGAATATTTTGCTATCGCAGCAGGGTAAGCCGTTACAGGAATATATCTATAAAGATCATGGCTCGTTAGTCAATCTTAGCCGCTATAGTACCGTGGGTAGCTTGATGGGTAACCTAACCAAAGGCTCGATGTTTGTTGAGGGGCGCTTGGCGCGGTTGGTGTATATTTCACTGTATCGCATGCATCAAGTCGCTATACATGGTTGGTTAAAGGCATCCGCTGTTTACTTTGCGCAAAAGATCGGCGGTAGCGTTAAGCCGAAAATGAAACTGCACTGATCGAAACACGCGCTTGCCGCTTAGTCGTGGCGTAATTAGCAAGCCGACGTGGTGAGCATGAGGCATAAAAAAACCGGAACAGTGAACTGATCCGGTTTTTTTAGCGCTACATTTTTTAGCGCTACAGAGGCGGGCCCTGCAGCGGTAAAGTGTCGTTAGGCGAGATATCGCTTAAGACAGTGCTGCCAATGCGGCATTTAGCGTTGCACTTGGACGCATCACTTTCTTAACGTCTTCGCGGTTAGCGTGGTAATAACCACCCAAGTTAGCAGGGGTACCCTGAACGGAGCTCAGCTCAGCAACAATCTGCGCTTCATTGTCGGTCAGTGTTTTTGCTAATGGAGCGAAGGTCGCCGCCAGTTCTGCATCTTCAGTTTGAGCAGCAACGGCTTGCGCCCAGTACATACCCAGATAGAAGTGGCTACCACGGTTATCCAATTCACCGGTCTTACGTGAAGGTGACTTGTTGTTTTCTAACAATTTACCGGTAGCATCATCCAGTGTTTTCGCTAGCACTTCGGCGCGCTTGTTGCCTTCTTTAATACCCATCTCTTCCAGAGAAACGGCCAGTGCCAGGAATTCACCGAGAGAGTCCCAACGCAAGTGGTTCTCTTCTTCAACCTGTTGTACGTGCTTAGGTGCAGAACCGCCAGCACCCGTTTCATACATACCGCCACCTTTCAGCATCGGTACCACCGATAGCATTTTAGCGGAGGTGCCCAGTTCCATAATAGGGAACAGATCGGTCAGGTAGTCACGCAGTACGTTACCGGTAACAGAGATCGTATCGTTGCCACGGATCATGCGATCCATGCTGTAACGGATCGCCTGATTGTAGGTTTTGATGCTAATTTCAAGGCCATCGGTATCATGGTCTTGCAGATACAGGTTAACTTTTTTGATCAGTTCAGCATCGTGGGCACGTTTGTAGTCGAGCCAGAACACAGCAGGCATACCGGATTGACGGGCGCGCGTTACGGCCAGTTTAACCCAGTCGCGTACCGCGTCGTCTTTGGTTTGACAAGCACGCCAGATATCGCCTTTCTCGACTTCATGTTGCATCAGCACAGTGCCGTCAGCAGCGACAACGCGCATAACGCCGTCAGCCATGATTTCGAAGGTTTTATCGTGCGAACCGTACTCTTCTGCTTTACGCGCCATCAAGCCAACGTTAGGCACGGTACCCATAGTGGTTGGATCGAACGCGCCGTTGGTTTTACAGAAGTTAATCATCTCCTGATAGATACGGGCGTAGGTGCTTTCAGGCATAACCGCTTTAGTATCTTTTGGCTTGCCGTCAGGACCCCACATCTTGCCGCCATTACGGATCATGGCAGGCATAGATGCATCGACGATTACGTCAGAAGGAACGTGCAGGTTAGTGATACCTTTAACCGAATCTACCATCGCCATTTCTGGACGGTGCTCTAAGCACTCATGGATCGCTTCTTCGATCTCTTCACGCTTAGAGGTTGGCAGAGTAGCAATCTTGTCATAAACACTGCTGATACCGTTGTTTGGGTTAACGCCCAGTTCTTCGAACAGCTCGCCATATTTTTCAAACAGTTCTTTGTAGAATACGGTTACTGCGTGACCGAAGACGATTGGGTGAGACACCTTCATCATGGTCGCTTTAACGTGCAGTGACCACATCACACCGCTTTCTTTAGCGTCTTGCATGGATTCTTCGAAGAAATCACGCAGGGCTTTGCAGCTCATGCGCATGCTATCGAGAATCTCACCCTGCTCAAGGCTCAACTCTTTCTTAACGTCAACATTGCCGGCTTGATCAACGAACTCAATACGGACATCGCCCGCTTGCTCCATGGTGATGGATTGTTCGCTATGGAAGAAGTCACCGTCACGCATATAATCCGCATGGGTGCGTGAAGCTTTGCTCCACTTGCCCATAGAGTGTGGGAATTTACGGACAAAAGCTTTAACAGCGCTTGGAGCACGACGGTCAGAGTTACCTTCACGTAGAACCGGGTTAACTGCAGAACCGAGGATTTTAGAGTAACGCGCCTGAATGGCTTTATCTTCTTCGGTTTCAGGTGCTTCAGGGTAGGTAGGGATATCACAGCCCTGTGCTTGAAGTTCTGCGATGCAGGCTTTCAGCTGAGGGATAGAAGCAGAGATATTCGGTAGCTTGATGATGTTAGCGTGTGGGTCTTGAGTTAATGCCCCCAGGAATTTCAATCCATCTTCCGCTTTTTGTTCTTCGTTCAGCTTTTCGGGGAATGCCGAGAGAATACGGCTTGCGAGAGAGATGTCGCTAATTTTAACGTCGATGCCGGCCGCTTTGGTAAATGTTCTTACAATTGGTAACAAAGAACAGGTTGCCAGTGAGGGTGCTTCGTCGGTCAGGGTCCAGTAAATAGTGTGATTCGTGGTGGTCATTGTATCCCCTTGTCATTTGGCTGGTAGCCAGAGGCTTAACAGAACAGCTTATGGCTATTCGTTACATCTTTGCGTAAGCCCGTAATTAATTATTCCGCGGGCGCATTATACGTTAAAAAATTACTAATACTGAAGAGCTTAGGCCGATTCAGGTGAATACTATCGACTAAAAGATAGTATGACTGTAGTTTTATTACCGATAGAGGGGGTGGAACGAGGGCTTTAGATTGTTAAGCAATAAAAAAAGGATCCGAAGATCCTTTTCATGTGCTGCCGTGCTAATTACCGGTTAGGTAACACGTGTTTCAGTTTATTGTGCATAGCGAGCAAGGTTTTCTCGGTCGTTTCCCAATCGATACAGGCATCGGTAATCGAGACGCCGTATTGTAGATCCGCTGGGTTGTCGGTCATTTTTTGATTGCCCCAACCGAGATTGGATTCAACCATCAGGCCAACGATTGATTTATTACCATCGATGATTTGGTTGGTGGCATTTTCCATGACTAACGGTTGAAGGCCAGCGTCTTTATTGGAGTTGGCGTGACTGCAATCAATCATGATGTTTTGCTTCAGGCCTGCTTTATCGAGTGCCTGTTCGCATAAAGCAACATTGACTGAGTCATAATTCGGTTTGCCATTGCCGCCGCGCAATACAACATGGCCATATTGATTGCCTCGGGTACGCACAATAGACACTTGGCCTTGTTCGTTAATCCCGAGGAAGTTATGTGGATGAGCAACCGATTCAAGGGCGTTGATGGCCACCGTTAGGCCGCCATCGGTGCCGTTTTTAAGCCCGACGGCACCGGATAGACCGCTGGACATCTCACGGTGAGTCTGCGATTCGGTGGTACGCGCACCGATAGCCGACCAAGCAATCAGATCTTGAATATACTGTGGTGAAATCGGGTCGAGGGCTTCGGTGGCCAGAGGTAGGCCGGTTTTCGATAATTCTAACAGCAGCTCACGACCGATATGTAGGCCCTCTTCAATTTGAAAAGAGTCATCCATACGCGGATCATTAATCAGACCTTTCCAACCCACAGTCGTCCGAGGTTTCTCAAAATAGACGCGCATAACCAGATAGAGAGTGTCTTTTACTTGTTCCGCAAGCTGCTTTAGCTTCTGACCATACTCAAGGGCTGCTTTGGGATCGTGAATAGAGCAGGGGCCGACCACGATAAACAGTCGCTTATCTTCACCTTTCAGAATGTTTTTAATGATTTGGCGACCTTCAATGACGGAGGTAGCCGCGGCTTCTGACAGGGGTAATTTTGCTTTCAACTGATCGGGTGTGATCAGTACCTCATTACTCTCAATATTGAGGTTTTCGACTCGGTTATCAGACATCTCAATTTCCTAAAGTGTACAGCCTTTACTCTGTACACCCGTTAGCGCGTTCGTAAAGGAGGTACTTTGTAACACATTCAGGGAAAAGGTTTAAGTGCTGACTGAGGTGATCGGATGATACAATCGCATTAAATAGGCTAGCCTTTGATATTACGCATCATTATCGACATCATCGATAACTTTTTTAGGTGCATTAACATCATCAAGCGAACTCATAGAGCAGGACGCTGTCCACTAGGCTAATCGATCCGACATATAGATAAAGAGGTTACTGTGCCTGTCGTATTTCACCCCGTTGTCTGGCCGCGTTTGGGCGTTAGCTTCATTGCCCTACTCATGCTGCTACTGCTTCAGTTTAGCCTACCCGCTAAGGCCGGCTTGTTTGATAATGCTAACCCCTTTAGTACGCAACAAGATGGCCCGTTACCGGTCGATCAGGCCTATCTGCTCGATAGTGAACAGACGGATGGGCAGCTTAAGCTGATTTGGACGATTAAAGAGGGGTACTATCTTTATCGCGACAAAATCGAACTGCGTTATGGCTCTGATGTGGCAGAATTGAAGCGTCGCTACTCAGAAGCCGAACAAAAGGATGATCCTTTATTTGGTCGGGTTTGGGTGTATCACAATCAAGCGTTGCTGGATGTGGATCTCACCAGCACCACCGGTCAACCGGTGGATAGTACCGTCACGATTACTTATCAGGGCTGTTGGGATGGCGGCATCTGTTATCCGCCGGTCACTACCACTGTTGATCTGAAGCAGCTTCCCGTGAATAGCGTTAATGTCGATGGTTTAGCATCGGTGGTGAGTGAGTCAACGAATACGGTCAAGCAAACTAGTAACCCTGTAGCCGTTGTACAGAGTGAGCAGGATCGCTTCGCCGCCATGATCTCTAGTAGCAGTTTACTGTTAACGCTGGGGGCTTTTTTTGTCGCCGGGCTGGCCTTGGCTCTGACGCCTTGTGTGTTCCCGATGATTCCCATTCTCTCGAGCATTATTGCCGGGCAGGGGCATCGTACCACCGCTATGCATGGTTTTCTGCTCTCGTTGGTGTATGTGCTGGCGGTAGCCGTCACCTATACCGTTGCGGGCGTGATTGCTGGGCTGTTCGGTGAGAACCTACAGGCAGCGTTTCAGAATGCTTGGATTATCGGCCTGTTTAGTTTTGTCTTTGTACTGCTATCACTATCGATGTTTGGCTTCTATGAGCTACAACTGCCGAGTGCATTACAGAGCCGCCTGAATAACCTTAGTAACGGTCAAAAGGGCGGTACGGTGATGGGTGTGGCGATTATGGGGTTGTTATCGGCGCTGATAGTTGGCCCCTGTATGGCGGCACCGTTAGCCGGCGCGTTGATCTATATCGGTCAGACGGGTGATCCTATCTTGGGTGGGGCGGCACTGTTCAGCTTGAGTATGGGGATGGGCGTGCCCTTGTTGCTCGTCGGTGCATCGGCGGGTAAATTGTTACCCAAGGCCGGTGCATGGATGGACAGTGTTAAAGCCGGTTTTGGGGTGATGTTGCTGTTGCTTGCGGTGTGGATGTTGGATCGCGTCATCGATGACAGTATTGCACTGCTCCTGTATGCCATTATTTTACTGGTGGCGGCGGTGTTTATGAAAGCCCTCGATCGGCTAGCGGATAACACCCGTGGTTGGCCGGTGTTCTGGAAAGGTATCGGGGTGGTGTTACTCATCTATGGTGGGCTGCTGTTTATCGGTGGCATGACCGGCGGTACGAGCCTGTTACAACCCCTGAAAAACGTTGCCGTCGGCGGGCCTGCTCAAGCGGCTACGGAACAGCAATTTGTCACGGTAACTAACAAGACGCAATTGAATCAGTTATTAGCGCAGGCGAAAGCCAATCATCAGCCGGTGATGCTTGATTTCTACGCTGATTGGTGTGTGGCCTGTGTCGAGTTAGATTACTTTACCTTCTCGGATGCCGGCGTGCAGCAGGGACTGAGCGAGTTCTTGAGTATTAAAGTCGATGTCACCGCGAATGATGACGCAGCCAAAGAGCTAAGCCGTGATTACCGAGTGATTGGCCCACCGGCGTTAATCTTCTTCGATCGGGCGGGGATGTTACAAGCGGATATGACGCTGATCGGCGTGATTGAGCCCGAGGTGTTTATCAATCATATAGCGCGACTTAATTGATTATTGAGAGGCTTTTGATGCGGCATTCAAGTGATTTTTGTTGCCGCTGAGAGGTAATAAAAAAGGCTGATGCGCAAACATCAGCCTTTTTTGTTGAGCGCGATAGTTAGGCTTAATCGCCTAACGAGTTACCTATGCAAAGGTCATTTCCGGCACGTTGTCCGGCACAATCAGCTTGCCTTCGGTTTTCTCAATAATCTCTTCGACCGACACGCCCGGTGCCCGCTCTTTTAGATGGAAAGCGCCATCTTCAATTTCGAGGTAGGCGAGGTCGGTCAAGACTTTCTTAATACAGCCACGGCCTGTCAGCGGCAGTGAGCATTCGGTCAGTAGTTTCGATTCACCATGCTTGGATGCGTGAGTCATGGTGACGATAATATTATCCGCCCCCGCGACGAGATCCATGGCACCGCCCATGCCTTTAATCAGCTTGCCGGGGATCATCCACGAGGCGATATTACCGTTTACATCGACTTCAAATGCGCCCAACACGGTGAGATCAACATGTCCGCCACGAATCATGGCAAAGGATTCCGCTGAGGAAAAAATCGATGCGCCGGTGGCCGCTGTTACCGTTTGCTTACCGGCATTAATCATATCGGCATCAATTTCATCTTCGGTTGGGAAAGGCCCCATGCCGAGCAATCCATTTTCGGACTGCAGCATCACTTCAATCCCCGCAGGGACATAGTTCGCTACCAGTGTGGGAATGCCGATACCCAAGTTGACATAAAAACCATCCTGAAGCTCGCGTGCAACACGCTGAGCCATCTGTTCACGAGAGAGTGCCATTGTTTTTCCTCTTCTCCCTAATAGCCGTTATAAACCGGCAGCTATCGGGAATACATTATTATTGTTTAGCCCTGACGTACGGTACGTTGTTCAATACGCTTCTCGAAGGTGCCTTTAATCACTCGGTTAACGTAGATGCCGGGGGTGTGTATCTCGCTAGGGTTCAACTCGCCGGGTTCAACGATCTCTTCCACTTCAACCACGGTGATTTTGCCGGCTGTCGCGGCCATCGGATTAAAGTTTTGCGCCGTATCGCGGTAGACAACGTTGCCGTAAGTGTCGGCTTTCCAACCTTTAACAATGGCGAAGTCGCCGGTGATTGATTCTTCCATAATATAGTGACGGCCATTAAATTCGCGTACCTCTTTACCATCACCCACGGGGGTGCCGTACCCAGTGGCGGTATAGAACGCAGGAATACCCGCGCCACCGGCACGCATCTTCTCGGCCAGTGTGCCCTGTGGGGTCAGTTCAACCTCAAGTTCGCCCGCCAGCAACTGTTGTTCAAACAGCGCATTCTCGCCCACATAAGAGGAGATCATTTTTTTGATTTGACGATCAACCAGCAGAATACCGAGACCGAAGCCATCGATACCGCAGTTATTCGAGACAATGGTGAGATCTTTGGTGCCCATCGTTCTAATCTGCTTGATCAGATTTTCAGGGATACCGCAAAGGCCGAAGCCTCCTGCGATAACGGTCATGCCATCTTCCAGGCCTGCCATCGCTTCTTCGTAGCTATTTACTACCTTGTTGAAACCCGACATGTGTGCAACTCCGCATTAACTGTTGTTGTTATAGGCAGGTGCTCGGCTGGGACAGTTCTGTTGCCAGAACACCGAGCACCTAATGCAACGATGATGATCAGGCTTGATTGGCTCTTCAGAGACAATCGAGTCGATCAGTGGCTTAAGTCTCATACAGGGGGTATTATTTAGCAAATTTAATTATTTAAACTATTTATAATTTTTTTTTATAAATGGTTAGGTGTTGCCTTTTATCAGAGGCACAACCTCGCGAACCGGCGGAGAAATATGGCTAACATTACGCTGAAACAGTTAAAAGCATTTGTGGCGGTTGCGCGCACGCAGAGCTTTACCGATGCCTGTACACAGGTGCATCTATCACAGCCGGCGCTGAGTATCGCCATTAAAAACCTCGAAGAGGAGGTCGGTGGCGCGTTGTTTAGCCGCACCACGCGGGCGATTGCACTCACCCCGGAAGGGGAGGAGTTTTATCCAGTCGCGCGCAAGCTATTGCAGGATTGTGACGCGGCTCTCGACGATCTGAATCAGCGTTTCGCCATGAATCGAGGCCGAGTGGTGTTGGCCGCAATGCCATCGTTTGCCAGTAGTTTGCTGCCGCAGTTGATTCGCGAATATCGGCTGCTTTACCCCCGTGTTAGTGTCACGGTTAACGATGTGATTGCCGAAGATGTGGTAGAGATGGTGCGTCAGGGGCAGGTGGAGGTCGGCCTCACCTTCGATCCGGGGCGCTCTGAAGATCTGAGTTTTAGCCCATTATTTAAAGATCGCTTTGTAGCCGTGGTGCACCCCGAGCATGAATTAGCTAAGCATCAGGATATTGCTTGGCAAGCGCTGCTTCAAGATGACTTTATCGCTTTACAGCGACCTTCCAGTATCCGTTTATTGATCGAAGCAAAATTGCGTCAATTGGGGATGCAGGTTCAACCCGAATTTGAAACCCATCAATTGGCGACCATCGGCCGTATGGTCGCCACCGGCTTAGGGGTGAGTGCGGTGCCCTCACTGTGTATCGGGCAGATGCGCGAACAGGGTGCCGTCTGTCGTGAACTGCATACGCCGGTGATCTCGCGTTCCGTGGGGATCGTCACTCGTAAACGCTATCCACTCTCCACCGCCGCGCATAGCTTGATCGATATTATTCAAGCCTCGGCAGAGATGCTGGCCGAAGAGGTGAAATTGACTTGATAGCTGTGAAGATGTGGCACTCAACGAGTGCTTCGTTGTCGCATAAACGATAAGCCTTTCCCCCTCAGGCGGTGATTGCCTTGATCTCCAGCTTCTCTGTAAGCCAGAGGCGTAATTGACTTATTCGCACCTTCCCTAACGAGTAGATGTAGCGAGGCGCGCTAGCATGCCCTTTGGGTACCTCGTGCCGATAACCGCTATCGGCAAAAATAAACCTGATACGCAGAGCCTATTGCATGGAATCAATGGGGCATGAGTCAGCGTCATTGATTTAGGCGGTAGCACTGAGCTAACGATGGATGATTGGCTATGTCAGACATGCTGCTTTGCTGTTATACCCAAGAGCTGAGATCAACTCACTTGTTGCTGCTAATACAATTCAGCCTTCTATATACATAGGTTTGTGCTGTGTGCCTGTTATCGAGATTAATTAATATAGAGCTTGCGTGGTTTACCGGCACCGCTTTGGGGATGCTAGCGACGATTATCGAGCACGAAACCTTATCAGATTGATCGTATGAGCGTGTCATATAAGCTTAATGGGAAGTGATTGCAATAGCGCTTCTAATAGCTAATATTGGGCATATGTGGCCTATCCGAATGATGGAATAGCGGCGATGTTGCTTTTATGAGCGCTAGGAGAGTAAATCGTGTATGTGATGCAGGTGGATGAAAAAACCGTAAGAGGGATCAGAGTTCGTACGAAAAATAGTGCTGAGATGAACCCAGAAAAAGCGAAGATAGCTGGGCTTTGGCAGCGCTTCTATGCTGATATCGCGCCAACATTATCGCAACAAGCGAGTGTGTTAGGGGTGTACTGCAATTACGCATCAGACTTGGCCGGCGAATATGATGTGCTGGCGGGTTCCGATATGCTTAAAGATGAACATGCCGCTGAGTCTGTCGCGATTAAGGGCGGCAGATATTTGGTATTCGAAGGAAAGGGCGGCCTGCCAGAAATCGTCATCGAGACCTGGTCTAAAGTGTGGGATTATTTTAGCTCAGATCAGTCGGATTATACTCGGGCTTACACCACTGATTTTGAATTGTATAACGGCGATAACGAGATCCAAATCTTTATTGCCATCGAGTAAATTTATCAGGGGAGATCAGGCTGTGATGACTTTTCATTAGGTTGACACGGCTTAGAGTTTATACCGTTATCTTATTATGATTGCGGCTTTGGCTTACATAACCTATGACAATGGTAGGGTTCACAAGATCACTGCCCGCCGACGGGGCACTTAGTTAACAAGCGGATGTGGCGAGGCACACCTTCGTGCCGATATTCATATTAACGAAGGGGGCGAGACTTGCTTTTTACCATGCATGACTAGTCTACGGGGTCGGAGCACTTTAATTTTGATGACGAAGGTGTAGTCGATACAAAGTAACAGGCATATCTAGCATCAGTGTCAAAACGTATCTAAGAAACCGCGCGTTTTTATAAGGTTGAGCGATACTTGAAGTATCACGAACTCTAAAAAGAGGAAGGACCACAACGCCCAGCCCGTTAACGCTGAATCTATATGGCGGAGGTTTTTGCTGGCGTTTTGGTGCGATTCGCAAGTTCATCAGCAGCCTACGTGCAACCTCCCTCATCACTCCATCCATGGTTTTGAAGAGAAATGAACAGCAGATGTCGCGAGGCACGCTAGCATGCCCTTTGGGTACCTCGTGCCGATATTGAACCTCGGTTGAATAACTCAATCGCTATCGGTATAGAGGTTAGAAGTGCGTGAGTGGCCGGCCTGCAAATTGAGTAGTTTATATGCTGACCGAACGATAAGCCTCGATAATGTGGCTCACATCCACTGAGCTGCCCTGTTGCATCCGTTGGTAGTGATTGAGAGTTGTGTGAAGATAACGCTGAATGTTATCGCGTTGCTCATCTGAATCGGCTTGCCATAGTGCCTCTCCCACGGGGCTGATGCTGGTGCCAGCGTTGTTGTCGGCTGACACGAGCATAATTTCATAAAAACGTTGATTCTCTTCAATCAGCGCTTCATTTTTCGAGCTAAAATTCAGTTCAATCAGCGTTTGCCGTAGGGCGAACTGATGACGCACTGGGCAGAGCAGAAAATCGAGATTCAGGTGAGGATGTTGCTGCTGAATAGTCTGCACAAACTGCTGGATCAGATCACCACCCACCCCCGCAATGATGATCAGTTGTCTGCCGCTGTGCTGCTCTAAGGGCAATGCCGCGACATCAAGGCAGTGGGTTGTCCAGCGTTCAGCGATATCGGGGTAATGCTGTTGTAGTCTACTTTCTAGTTCAGTGATGAGTGTCGGTACAATATCCACAAAATGGATTTGAGCACTGTGTTGTGACAGCAGGGCCGCACCGAGGTGGCCATGATCGCAACAGCAATCCCAGATATGACTATAGCCCGGTGCGACCAACTGTTTAATTTGCGTTAAGCGTTTACTGAGTTTCAAGAAAAGGCCAGAATCAGGGTAAAAATGCGCATTGTAATGCTTTTCGGCTGAGTAGCGAACGCTATATTAGGCAAAAAGTAGCCCCGAGCTGTAAATACAGTCGGGGCTCTATCATTATTCAGTACAATTTTTTCTGTATTTATTTGCCGCTAATGTCATGCAAAAAGCTGCGTGCAGCGGCTTTTCCATTCAGAGAAAAGCCTACTTCATGTCCTTGCTTATCTTTGATGACTAATAAATTTGAATCTGGCCAAAAGCTTCTCACGACCTTGTCATCTGATATCGATAAAATATTATCGCGGTGTATTTTATATTGAAGAGTGTACTCGTAGCTTCTTCTATCCCATTTGACCATATAGGCGCCATTATCCGTTATGAAAAAGATACCCAAAAGTTGAGCCTCTTTACCCTCATACATGGCTGCTGTTTCTTTAAAATACACTTTTTCGGAACCGTCTTTCACAACATCGAGTGCAACGGGTTCAAAAACAGGCGTGTGAATGGGGCCGCTCATCGTTTGCATTGGACCTGGCGCCGAACAGGCCGAGATACCTATGACTGTGGCGGATATGAATAAGAGTTTTGATAGGGCGTTCATTAAATTTCCTTGGCTCTAGGCCATTCGATTGAATGGCCAAGGTCACACTGCGGTTAGCTGAATTCTGCCCAGATAGGGGCATGATCGGAAGGTTTTTCCATGCCACGGATATCGTAATCGATATTGGCATCGCTACAGCGAGAGTAGAGCGCTTCGGTGGCTAGCACGGCATCGATACGCAGGCCGCGTTTAGGGTCGGCTTCGAAGCCACGGCTACGGTAATCAAACCAGCTAAACAGGTTGTCGGTGTCGGGATGGATTTTACGGAAGGTGTCTTGCAGCCCCCAGCCGAGTAAACGCGCTAACCATTGACGCTCTTCCGGTTGGAAGCTGGTTTTACCGGTTTTCAGCCAGCGCTTACGGTTAGGTTCGCCAATGCCAATATCAATCTCTTGCGGAGAAATATTCAGATCGCCCATCACCACTAATGGCTGTGCCGGATCGCAGTACTGTTCGAGATAGTCTTGTAGATCGTTATAGTATTTGCGCTTCGCCGGGTATTTGGTTTCATGAGCAATATTTTCGCCTTGCGGGAAATAACCGTTCAACACTTTGACGCGAATGCCGTCGATATCGTATTCACCGATAATCATGCGCTTCTGCGCGTCGCTATCATCGCCGGGAAAGCCTTTCTCAAGAGTCACCGGTGGTAACTTGGAGATCAGGCAGACGCCGTAATGACCTTTTTGACCGTGATATTCCACGTGATAGCCCAGCGCGCTAATCATCGCTTCGGGAAACTCATCATCATGGACTTTGGTTTCTTGAATACCGATGACATCGGGCTGATGTTTGTCGATCAGGGCTTTAATTTGATGGGGGCGGGCGCGTAGGCCATTGGTGTTAAATGAGATCAGTTTCATGCTACATCCAAAGGAAAATCGATAACAGGTGCGATATGGCGCATACGGTAACCTTCAGATAAAAAAAGTGCAATCACGGGCGATTGAAAAACCCTATTACATATTTTGTCGATCTTTATTGGCATCATGGCAGCGCAGCAGGTAGATTAGAGCCCATAAAATTTTATCGGGCAGACGTTTGGCGTTGCCGTTCTGTTTGTTGAGTTAATTGTTATCTGTGTTAAGGGGATTTCTGTGGCAGAATTTGATTTTGACCTGTTTGTAATTGGTGCTGGCTCTGGCGGTGTGAGAGCTGGACGTATGGCAGCAGGCATGGGCGTTCGGGTCGGTATGGCTGAAGATCGCTATCTCGGTGGTACCTGTGTGAATGTGGGCTGTGTGCCGAAAAAATTATTCGTTTATGGTTCCCATTTCACCGAAGATTTTGAAAATGCGGCCGGATTTGGTTGGACCGTAGGTAAATCGACCTTTGATTGGCCAACCCTGCGGGATAACAAAACCAAAGAGATTGAGCGTCTGAACGGTATTTATCGCAATATGCTGATTAATGCCGGGGTCAACCTGTTGGATGGTCGCGCGAAAATTACCGGCGCCAACAGTGTTGAGGTTGCAGGTAAAGCATATACCGCTGAGCGTATTCTGATCGCCACCGGCGGCTGGCCATTCGTGCCGGCGTTCCCTGGCAGTGAACATGTCATTAGTTCCAACGAAGTGTTCTACCTAGATGAGTTTCCAAAACGTGCCATTGTGGTTGGCGGTGGCTATATCGCCGTCGAATTTGCGGGCATCTTTGCGGGGCTAGGGGCTGAAACATCGCTGATCTACCGTGGCGATATGTTCCTGCGCGGTTTTGATCAGGAAGTACGTGAGTTTACCGCCGAAGAAGTGGCGAAGAAAAATGTCTCGCTGCGCTTCAATAACAATATTGAAAAGATCGACAAGCAGGCCGATGGCTCGTTCTTGGCGCATCTGACCGATGGCACCACCCTCGAAGCCGATACCATTATGTATGCGACCGGCCGTGTACCGAATGTTATGGATCTGGGGCTGGAAAATATTAATCTGGAACAAAAATCGAATGGCGCAATTGTGGTCAACGATCAATTCCAAACCGGCGAGCCTTCTGTCTATGCGATTGGTGATGTCATCGACCGAGTACAGTTGACGCCGGTAGCATTAGCAGAAGGAATGGCCTTAGTGCGTAATCTGTATGCGGGTCAGGATCAGCAAGTAGATTACGATTTGATTGCTACGGCGGTGTTCTGTCAGCCAAATATTGGTACCGTTGGGCTATCTGAAGAAAAAAGCCGTGAACTGTATGACAATGTCGATGTCTATAAATCTAAGTTCAGAGCAATGAAGCATACGCTCAGCGGCAGTGATGAAAAAACCTTCATGAAGATGTTGGTTGATCGTGATACTGACAAAGTACTCGGGGTGCATATGGTTGGCCCTGATGCGGGTGAAATTATTCAGGGCATTGCTGTTGCCTTGAAGGCCGGAGCGACCAAAGCGGTATTTGATGCCACTATCGGTATCCACCCGACGGCTGCTGAAGAGTTTGTAACGATGCGTGAACCTGTAAGTTAAGTGATCTTCATCGAGTATTACCCCGGCTGCTGCGGCAGACCGGGGTTTTTTTTGTCTTGATGATCGGGTGATGACTCAACGGCCCTTGAGTCACCGATTAAGCTTGAGGGTTAAACTAGGGATACGGATTTAATCAGCGCTTTGCACGTTATTTCGGCCTGCTGTTTTTGCTTTGTAGAGTGCCGCATCGGCCCGTGCGATCAGGCTCTCTGCTGCTTCATCACGGATAAGGCTGGCAACCCCAAAAGAGGCGGTTATCGAACTGATCACGGTGCCACTTTTCTTTTGCTTGATGCGAATAGCGGCGATACGTTGACGTATTCGCTCGGCGAGTGCACAAGCATCAATCACGCTCATATCGGGTAGCAGTATGGAAAACTCCTCTCCGCCGAAACGCACCGGCACTCGAGGCTCTGCGCACTCCTGTTTGATTAATTTAGCCACACACTGAAGCACTTTATCACCCATCTGATGGCCATAGGTATCGTTAAAATGCTTAAAAAAGTCGATATCAACCATGATTAACACGACCTCGGCTGCGTCTCTGGCAGTGAACTGATTAATTTCTATATCAAACAATCGCCGATTAAATAAGCCGGTAAGAGGGTCAATCATTGCCTCTTGGCGGGAGTTATTAAGCTGTTGTTTTAGGTGATTTATTTCTGCTTGAGCAGCATCAATTTTGGCTTGAAATTGACGCGTGCTTGCGCTGATTGATTGCGTATTAGCTGATAATGTTTGGATAATGCCTTCAAGTGAGTGCGTGTCGTGGCCCGTTTTAAGTAACGCTAGGCTCTCCTGTAAAATCTCATGATAAGCTTCAGTATCTTGTACGGTGTCTGTTGCGGAGCTTTCAATATCGCCCATCACGGATAATAGCGCTCGCTGTAAAACGTCATTATTGTCCGTTTCATCCTTTATCAAGAAGTCACTGAATAGCTGTTCACTGATGCGATGTGGGCAGGTGCCATAAGTCTCTAGGACGTCGTCCATTCGCTGATTAAGATTGGGTATTGACTCACTCACATAAGCATACCAAAGCGCGTAATTGAGCGGTGTCGGTGGAATGACATGCTTGACGATCAGCGGAATAACCTGACGCAGGTATTCGGTGGCTTGATGGGAATTATCGGTAAACTTCATGACGCCTCGGGTTTCTAGTTGGCTAAGCTTAACGGTCGCGGAATCGAATGGTGCAAACTATGTGTAGTTATTCTATGCGTTATTCTATGCGTAGTTCTATGCGCAGTTGCGTTTCTCATGGAGCTCAATATTCACACTGTTTGTTCGATTGGACGGTTTTGACTCGGCCGATATGCAGCGTATTCTAAGCAATTGTGAAATCAATAGACACTCTTTTAGTGTTTGGGATCATCGTGTTACTGCTGATATGAGGCAGCCGCGTTAGCCGTATGCGTGATATCGGTTGCTGTTAAGTGAGTTAAGTGGGTTAAGTGGGTTAAATTTAGGCGCTTAGACATGCAGTGAGTGTATTGCAAGGGCTGCTTTTGAATCTGATCAGGCAAAGCAACGGGTGTTAACGGGGGCATCGATCGCTAGCGGTGTAAGACATCGACGGCTATTGATAGCGTATGCAGAACATAGGTAGACGACTTAACTGATAGTCAGGTCTATTTTATGCTGAAAAGGCGTTAAGGCTTGCTCAAAGGCAGCTATTTGATGAGTCGCCAGTTGAGCGGTTATTTCGATACCGGTACCAAATTGCCGTTGACACTCAGTGAGTTGAAATTGATGAATCAATTGTTCAAGTTCACCAGTTAAATCATAGGGGCCCACGAGAACGATCTGCTGAGTAGGAATAACGGTTTCAGTGGTTAATGTCTGTAATGCCTGCTGTACGGCTTGAGAGTAAGCTCGGGCAATACCGCCGGTGCCTAACTTAATACCGCCAAAATAGCGGGTGACTACCGCACAGATATTACCCAGATCACTGTGATGGATCACATTAAACATCGGTTGACCGGCGGTGCCTTTCGGTTCACCATCATCACTGTAGTTCCATTGATGGGCATCATCGGGGCGGCCAGCGATATAGCTCCAGCAATGATGATTGGCCTTTGGGTGCATCGCCTGAATAGAGGCGATGAATTGCATCGCCGCGGGACGATCGTTAACCGGCTGTATATCGCAGATAAATCGGCTTTTACGTATTTCTAATTCGATATGCTGAGGTTGGGCTGGACGGCGATAGCCTATATCGTTAGCCATATTTATAACCGAGTCGACTGTGTGCCCTGCCAAAGATGGAGGCATCTAAACCAAGGGTATTGTCTGAACAGCCGATTTAATTCTTCTTCCAGTGCTTTAATGTCAAGAGCTTGAGTGTCTGAATTATCGAGTAACATTAGCTCAATTTCAACGAAATCTAGGCGGTAGAATAGGGCGAGACGATTAATACTGAGTTCTGGGTGGCCTGCTTGATCGAGCAGTTCCCACAGAATACCGCTGATCTCTGTTCGCGTGGGGAGTATCAGGGAGGCATCATGGCCTACTTCATCATCATCGAAGGTATCGATATGAAAAATGACATGACCGATATCTTCAAACTCTTGCATCAATCGAAACACGGCTTTATCGCCGATATAATGTCCTTCGGAAGCACTGAGGTGTGGCGCAACTTGCAGGTGCATCTCTAGCAGTCCCTGACTGCCCATACTGCGGCTTTTGAAACTATGCACGCTGAGGACGCCTTCAACACCCATGATGACGTCAGCGTAGG
The DNA here is from genome assembly GCF_030547545.1 of Amphritea sp. 1_MG-2023. Taxonomy (GTDB): domain Bacteria; phylum Pseudomonadota; class Gammaproteobacteria; order Pseudomonadales; family Balneatricaceae; genus Amphritea. The sequence continues at coordinate 73,612 of NZ_JAUOQE010000013.1, read as the reverse complement.
CCTGAATCTGCTCTTCAGGTAGGGCGGTATCGACGAGCTCGAGAATACTTTTCCAGGTAAGATCCCAACCGACTTTGGCGATAATCAGCGCCACACCGATGGCGGCAACTGAATCCAACCAGGCGATGCCCGCCATTGCACCGGCGACACCGACAAATACAACAATGGATGAAAACGCGTCGGTGCGACTGTGCCACGCATTGGCAATAATTAGATCGGATTTAATCCGCTGACCGACCGCTAGGGTATAACGGAAAATGACTTCCTTAGTGAGCACGGAAATGGCCGCAATCACGAGGGCAGGCCATTCGGGGAGTTGCAAAACTTCATTTTTGATCAAGGTGAGTAGGCTATCATAGGCCATCGCGCCAGCCACGGCGACCAGTACACAACCGAGAATCACGGTGCCAATCGTTTCAAACCGAGCATGACCCCAAGGGTGTTCCTCATCGGGCTCTTGATGCGAGTATTTAATAATCCAAACGACTAAGATATCTGTTACTAGGTCGGAGAGCGAGTGAATGCCGTCGGCGATCAGAGCACTCGAGTGAGCCATAATACCAAAGATAATTTTTAGTACGCCAAGCAGGGTATCGAAGATAGAGCCGATAATAGTAATACGCTGAGCTTGTGACTGATGGCTATGAGATTCAGGCATGTAAAAGTTCCGATTCTTGACGAGTTGAGTATGTTAAGTGGAACCGATTAAATTGGCTAGTTTAAAGCGACTATTTATCGTTTATTTCAGAAATGGGTTGACTTTTTTGCTTCATAGGAATGACGCTGAATTGAAATAGTTCTTGGATAAAAACTTTTTAAGCCCTTCTATAGCGCGAGATATAAAGTATAAGTTATTGAAATTATTAGATAAAAACAACTGATTAAAAAATAGCCAGTTTGTCTGGATCAGTTTAAATTCGGGTGTCAGAGCGGGGCTAAAGCAGTGTACCCACAACGTTATCCACAATAAATGTGAGTAGATTGAGGCAGCCCTTTAATTATCTGTAATCTGGCCATTGTTATGCGGTTAGCTGCACCCTATGATAGCGATTCAAATGGGAATTATGGAGTCGATCTGAATGGAAGGCGGCAATGCACTTTCACTGTTATTACCCGTGGCACTGTTTATTATTATGCTGGGTATGGGAATGACGCTCAAGCGGGATGATTTCGTTCGTTTACGGTATCAGCCTGTTGCCCTGATCGCGGGGCTGGTGTTTCAACTTCTGCTGTTACCGTTACTGGCGTGGCTGGTGGTGAGTCTGTTAGAGGTGCCGGTGTTATTGGCGGCGGGGCTATTGATTGTTTCGTTTGCACCGGGTGGTGCAACCTCGAATATGATTAGTTATTTGTGTCGTGCCGATACCGCTTTATCAATCTCGTTAACGGCGGTTACCAGTCTGATTATTCCGTTTTCACTCCCTTGGTTAACCTGGTTAACGCTGGAATACTTGCTCGGCGAGGGGGTGTTAGTGGCGCTACCTTTGCTAAGCACGGTGATGAAGCTCGTCATCGTTACCTTGCTGCCGGTGGCTATCGGGCTAATGATTCACGCGCGTTGGCCGCGCTTGTGTGCTCAGTTGCAGCGCCCAGTGAAGGTGCTGTCACTGTTTTTCATGTTGATCGTCGTGGTGCTGATCAGTTGGGCAAATCGTCAGGAAATACCGTCCTTGTTACCGGTATTGACGCCAGCCATCATGTTGTTAGCCAGTAGTGCCATGGTGTTAGCGGGGTTGTTGGCGCGTTATGTGCTACGCCTCGAGCCGAAAATAGCGCTGACCCTCAGCATTGAAACCGGTATTCAGAATGCAGGCACCGCGTTGATGGTGACGGGCGCTCTGCTGCAACAATCGGAGATGTCGTTGGCGGTACTGTTGTACGGTATTTTGATGCAGATACCGGCACTTGTTATGGTGTTATGGCGAAACTGGCCGGTCGGCTTTAGGGGGGCTTCAGTCGATACCCAGTAGTTTGTGAGTTTGCAAACTCAGTTTCCATTGTGGGTTTTGCAGGCAAAACTGAATCGTATCTTGAGTATTCATGCGCTGCATAGGGCCATCCATCGGTTGCAGATAGAAATGATTAAAGGTGAGTCCGCTAAACTGCTGAGGCAGAGCCAGTGGTTGCGGGTAAACCAGTTTCAACTCATCACCGCTGCGCTGCACCAGTTCAGCATCGGCTTTGGGGCTGACACAAATCCAGTCTATCTCCTTGGGCACCGGCAGTGTGCCATTGGTTTCAACGGCAATCTCAAAGCCTTGCTGATGTAACGCCTCAATTAATGCTAAGTCGAGTTGTAACAACGGTTCACCGCCGGTACAGACGACATAAGGCTGACCTTGTGGCGCGTTTGTGTCTGTCGGCCAGAAGCTTTTTATGGCGCTGGCGAGGGCGGCGGCGGAATGAAATTTGCCACCATTTTGGCCGTCGGTGCCAATAAAATCCGTATCACAGAAATCACATACCGCTTTATGTCGATCCTGTTCTCGCCCAGACCAAAGATTACAGCCACTAAAGCGACAGAATACCGCGGGCCGTCCGGCCTGTGCGCCTTCGCCTTGAAGGGTATAAAACATCTCTTTTACGCTGTAGGTTTTACTCACGGAATAGTCCTGATTGGCTGAATAGTCGTAGTCTACACAGTGGCTAACGAAGTTGAAATAATAACTTGATGTTGGCCGTTAGGCTGATGTGGTGATTGATTTGGCTTGACGATGTTATGGGCTTAACGCTTGTCTCTAAAACGACGCCTAGCCGGTCGATGTCGACCGGCTGCCTCGGGAATGATGACTCTGAGCGATTAAGGACGTTGGGCTTCACCGCCAAAGGCATCCGTCAGTGCCGGAATGAGTCGTGTCAGTTCGAGCGACATCTGTACAAACTCGGCATCGAATTGAGCAAAGGCTTCATCGGGGCTGTCTTGATCGAGTTTTTCTTTGAGTTGATCGGATAGCTTAATACGCTTGATGCACAGATCATCCTGAAGGATAAAGTTGAGGCTTTCTTGCCACTCGAGTGCCAGTTTGACGACGCGTTTACCCACTTCAAGATGATGACGGATCTCATCACTATCAAGATCTTGTCCCTTACACCGAATAATGCCGGTTTCAACGGCGCTATCTCTCAGTTCGCATTCATCCAAGGGTTCTAAGCCCGTGTAACGTGCTTGTGGTTGCTCTAGCCATTGAGACATGATCGCCGAAGGTGAATGATTCACATCGGGGAGTACAACCGGTAGAGAGCCGAGTAGGCTGCGTAGATGGCTAAGTAACTCTTCCGCACGCTTATGGCTGCTAGCGTCCACGATGAGTAAATTGTGTGCGGGTGCGATCAGTGCCCAGGTGGTTTGATATTTACTAAATGCGCGTGGCAGAAGGTCTAAGATAATCTCATCTTTGAGTTGATCTTTTTCCTTTTTATACACCTTGCGAGCTTGTTCATCTTCGATGAGTTTGACTCGCTTGTCGAGTTGTTGGCGGATGACTTGAGAGGGAATGATCTTGTCTTCCTTTTGGGCTGCGATCAGCATAAAGCCGTTACCCGCATGGACTAACATCTCAGATAAGCTACCGCTCGGGCTTACCCAGCCAAAACGACTCAGCTCCTGACTGCCGCATGGGGTAAAGGCTTTCTCGCTGAGTTTCTCTTCAAGGGCGTCTGAGGTATAAGTAAATGGCTGTGTGAAACGGTAAAAGATGGCATTTTTGAACCACATGCGATGAGCCCTTAATAACAAATAAAAAATGAGCCGCTATTGTAAAGCGATATCCCTCGAGCGAACAGTAATGATACGGATAAAATGATGGCTTCGCTTGTTGAGCGGGGTATGGTTTAGGGAAGGTGTGAATAAGTCCGTTATGTTCTCTGCGGACTTTAGAATGGCCAGATACGCGAAAGCCAGTGCAGCGAAATGTCTGGATCTTTTCAAGCTGGCTGACAAAGTAGATGACCATTCTAATATCCGCCCTTCGGGGCTTTCAGAGAAACAGGATCTCAGCGTTAACATTTTTCGACGTACAACCAGTATGCCTGTAACGGTTGCCTTGATTTCCAGCTTCTCTGTCAGCCAGAGGCGTAATTGACTTATTCGCACCTTCCTTAGCTAGCGGCCCCGAGTCTCTAAATAGAGTGCTTATCAGTGCTTAAGTTAAGCGCATCGGTGAAGTGGTTAGTCGGGTAAACGAAGCGCGAGAACAAGGGCGCTTCGCTAACATTGTCGCGGTGTTTAAACAGCAGATTATAAGCCTTCGTAGGCGAGTAGTGTGAATACAGGAATATCGCTTTGTTGAATCAAGGCAGAGCCGTTTAGGTCGGGCAGGTCGATTAAGGCGGCCGCTTCATAAACCTCGGCACCGAGTTCTTTGATGATGGTGCTGGCGGCGAGGATCGTACCGCCCGTGGCGATCAAATCGTCAAAAATCAGTACTTTATCGCCTTTAGTCACAGCGTCAATCTGCATTTCGACGGCTGCCGTACCATACTCCAGTGCATATTCACGATGGATGGTCTTGCCCGGTAGCTTGCCCTTTTTACGCACCAGTACGAGGGGCAGGTTAAGCTGATAAGCCATGATCGAGCCAAACAGGAAGCCGCGAGCATCAATACAGGCAATATGTGTGACATCGCTGTCGATATAGCGCTGAATAAAAGCATCGGCAATCATTCTGAGGGCTTTGGGGTCTTTAAATAGCGGGGTGATATCGCGAAACATGACGCCAGGCTCGGGCCAGTTTTCTATCGTACGCATGACTGATTTTATATAACATTCATCAAAACTCATCAAGATTACCTTAAAGCAACGGGCTAGACACGATAGTGTTCAAAAAGAGCGGAGTACATCCATTATAGCCGCTAAAAAGCGGCGCAGGATTATATCATTATTGAGGCTTAACTGAGTGGGCAGATGCTATCTTTAGGTGCCTCGGTCTCATGAACTTCACCGGAGAGACGATAGATCTCACTCAGATTGCAGAGATCGATCTCTTTACCATCCACGCGCACCAGTTCCATTTTTTGGAAGCGCGTAAAAATGCGGCTTACCGTTTCAACCGCTAGGCCAAGGTAGTTACCGATCTCATTTCTTGACATGGATAGGCGAAATTGTGTTTCTGAATAACCACGTAGCTTAAACCGAGTCGATAGCTTAATCAGGAAGGTTGCAACGCGTTGTTCTGCACTTTTCTTACTCAGTAGCAGCATCATTTGTTGATCATCGCGCACCTCTTTACTCAGGGTGCGCAGTATCTGACGACGTAACTCGGGCATCTGTCCGGAGAGTTCATCGAGTCGTTCAAACGGAATTTCGCAGGCCGTTGTCGTTTCGAGTACCTTGGCCGATACCGGGTACTGATCATTATCAAAGCCGCTCATGCCAACCATTTCACCGGGGAAGTAGAAGCCAGTTATCTGTTCTTCGCCTTCATTGGTCAGGGTGTAGGTTTTAATCGAGCCGGCGCGAAGCGCGTAGACGGAAGAGAAGGTTTCGCCTTGATGGAAAAGATGCTCACCCTTTTTGAGGGGGCGACTTTTATCGATGATGCTATCTAACCGGTCCATCTCGGTCATATTCAGTGATACAGGTAAACATAAAGAACTTAGGCTGCAGGTGTTGCAGTGAACCTGTAAGCTGTGAAGTTTCCCTTCTGATGATTTATGGTTGCCCATAGGATGTCCTGTTTTCGTTAAATAGTAGATATGGCGATAGCTGATTATCCACTAAATTTTTCACAGGGTGAAGTATTTCCCGAATCAAATGATTCGGGAAAAGCTTTTACCGACTTCCTGTTTAGGAATGTAGGCATCAAATGCCATACAGATTCGACGAATTAACAAGCGGCCAGCAGGGGTAACCTGAAGCGTATTGTTACTGAGCTTGATTAAACCATCGACACTAAATTTTTTCAGATCGTTTAATTCGGTTGCAAAATAGTCGGCAAAAGAGAGCTTAAACTGTTGCTCAATCTCAGTCATATTTAGTTCGAAATGACAGATTAATTGAGTAATGACGGCGCGCCGAATATGATCATCGGCACTGAGCGTGACGCCGCGCTTGATGGCATCGTTATTCGCGTTGACGGCGGCAGTATAGGCGCTCATGTCATGTTCATTTTGATAGTAAACATCACCGATTTGACTGATCGAAGACACCCCCATCGCCACCAGATCGCAATCACTGTGAGTGGTGTAACCCTGAAAGTTACGGTGAAGTTTACCACTCTGCTGTGCCCGTGCGAGTTCATCATCGGGTTTGGCAAAATGATCCATACCAATATACACATAACCGGCAGCGATCAGTTTGCTAATCGTTGTTTCGAGAATGGCCAGTTTAATATTAGGGTTAGGGAGATCTTCGGCTTTGATATGGTTTTGTGAACGGAAGCGGTCGGGCATATGCGCATAATTGAATACTGACAGACGGTCAGGGCTAAGTTCAATAATGGTATCCAGTGTTGCGTTAAAGCTTTCAAGGGTTTGATGTGGTAAGCCATAGATTAGATCAATATTAATTGAACGGAAGCCAAGGCGACGTGATTCATTCAGTACATCGGCGATCTCTTCAACCGGTTGCACACGGTTAACCGCTTGCTGTACGCGTTGCTCTAAATCCTGAACCCCAAAGCTGACACGGTTAAAGCCGATCTCCCGCAGCACTTTAAGTTTCTCGTGATCCACTTCGCGGGGATCAATTTCAATCGAATAGTCGCCGGAATCATCATCGAGTAAGTTGAAGTTTTGTCTTAGCTTTAACATCAGCTCTATCATCTGCTCGTTGCTGATGAATGTGGGGGTGCCGCCCCCTAAGTGGAGCTGCTCGACACTGCGATTATCGGAGTACCATTCGGCTAGTTGTGCCATTTCTTGATACAGCGTATCGAGATAAGGTTGGGCTTTGTTACGATTACGGGTGATAACTTTGTTGCAGGCGCAGTAATAACAAACATGAGCACAAAACGGGATGTGCACATAAAGTGATAAAGGTGCGTGGCTATCTGCGCTTTGCCGAGCGGTGTTAACCAAATCAGTCGCCGATAACTCAGGGTTGAACTGAATCGCCGTAGGGTAAGAGGTGTAGCGGGGGCCGGATAGGTCATAGCGGCGGATGAGGTCAAGATCCCATTTAATCAGATTGTTCTGGTTCACAATATTTCTCACGATAACGGCAAGCAGGCGATTATAAGGATTTTAAGCGGCGCAGTATTGATACTGATCAAGAAAGGCTTAAGCTCAGTCCTTGCCAGGGAATGGTATACAGTCCGAATAGAATAATGAGTAATCCGGCGATGCGATGTGTGTGGCGGCTTTTTAATAGCGTCTGTACCTGATTGGCCAGCAATCCGGTGGCGAGCATGGCGGGAACCGTTCCTAGGCCGAAACACGCCATCATGGTCGCGGACACTTTCCAGTCGCTGGCGGTGGCACTCCAAATGAGAGTGCTGTACACCAGTCCGCAGGGTAGCCATCCCCACAAAGCCCCGAGGGCCAGAGATTGCAGCGAATTGCTGACGGGCAGAAGTTTTCGGCTGAGAGGTTGAATATGGCGCCAGAGGCGGTTGCCTTGTTTTTCGAGGTAAGCCAAGCCGCGCCAAATTTGCGCCACATAAAGGCCCATTAAAACCAAGATCAAGCCGGCGAACGAGCGTAATAGCAAGGTTACTTCAGGCGTGCGTATTAGCCAACCAATACTGCCGAGCAGCGCGCCAGCCAGTGTATAGCTTGCAATGCGGCCAAGATTGAAGCCGATAAGTAAGCGTAACGGGTGCGCGTTTTGACGATCGATACCCATAGCGACAGCACTGGATATACCGCCACACATACCTAAACAGTGTGCGCTGCCCAATAAACCGAGTAGTAATGCCGTTAAGGCAGACAGGGGTTCGGTCATTCTGATTTATCAGTCGTTTTAGGCTGTTTAGCATCGTCAGGAATCAGATGCTCATCATCGTCATATAAAATGCTGTGGGCTGGTGATTCTAAATCATCCAGTTGGCCGGCGTTAACCGACCAGAAAAACCCCCAGATAGCGACGCTCGCCAGTATAATGGCGATTGGGATAAGCAGATAGATAATAGCCATGATAGTGTTTCACTCAAATTAGTAGCGCTATTCTACCCGATCTGGGCGACCAAGTTTAGTCAGTCTTAGGGCATTTCCAACGACGACCAGAGAGCTGACCGACATGCCGATGGCTGCCATCCACGGGGCAATCATGCCTGCGGCCGCGAGAGGCAGCGCAATCAAGTTGTAAAACAACGCCCAGCTGAGGTTTTGACGGATATTCGCGCGCGTCCGTTTAGCCAATTTTAACGCTTGCGGCAGGCGCATCAGCTCTGCCGATATCAAGACGGCATCGGCATTGGTTTTAGCCAGGTCGGTGGCGGAGCCCATCGCGATTGAGGTCTGAGCGCCCGCTAGGACAGGAATATCATTGATACCGTCGCCAACCATTAGTAGTTGTGCGCCGTTCGCTTGCAACTGCTGAATATGTTGTAGTTTTTCGGCTGGGCTAACACCGGATATCACGCTATCGATCTGTAGTTGTTGCGCAATATGACCGACCGCGGCCGAACTATCGCCGGTGAGCATCTGAACTTCCAGCCCCATCTGATTTAATTGGCCGATCATCTGTGCGGCTTGTTTACGAGCCGGATCGGTTAGACCAAACCACGCTAATGGTTGTGTTTCATCGGCCAGTAACAGCCACTGACAGCGGTTATCAGGGGCATCGCTAAAATCAAGATGCTGACCACAGTGTTGACTCGCAAACTGCGGTTTACCGATAAAGAAACGTTGACCATCGATGATGCCTTCTAGGCCCAGACCGACATGATTGGTTAACTGTTGTGCCGCTAAGATTGATCTGGGTGCGGTTATTTTATGGAATGCTCTGGCGATAGGGTGTTCGGAATGCGCTTCCAGTGAGGCGGCGATCTCAATACATTGTTGCGCCGATAAATGACTCAGCGTTTTGCTCTCTTGTAGCGACAGATTGCCTTCGGTTAAAGTACCCGTTTTATCGAAAACGATATGTGTGGCTTTGGCGAGGCTTTCTAACACATGCCCACGGGTAATCAGTAGGCCATGTTGTCGCAGTGTTCCTGTCGCCGCCGTCAGCGCCGTTGGTGTGGCTAGTGATAACGCGCAGGGGCAAGTGACCACCAATACCGAGAGGGTAATCCAGAAAGCGTTTTCGGGTTCGGTTTGCCACCAAAATAAGCCGACAGACGCGGCGATGATGAGGACGGCGATGACAAAATAACCGGATACTTTATCGGCTAACCGAGCGACCTTAGGTTTCTCATCATGGGCGCGTTCGAGCAGGCGAACAATGGCCGAAAGCTGAGAACTGGCGCCAACCTGAGTGACTTCCAAGCGGATGGGGTTTTCAACATTAATGGTGCCGCCGACCACATTATCGCCTTCGCGCTTAGTCAGTGGCAGGTATTCACCGGTGAGGGCCGATTCATCGATACTGCTACTGCCCTGAATAATAACGGCATCGGCGGGTATGGTATGGCCGGGCTTAACGAGAATTTGATCGCCTTGCTGTAGTTCATTGGCGGCGACAATGGTTTCACCCTCGTCGGTGCAGAGTAACGCACTGGCGGGGAGGAGATTAAGCAGCGCATTACCTGCCTTGCCGGTGCGATGACGCGCTTTCATCTCAAGAAAACGACCAATCAACAGAAAAAAAGTAAACATGCTCACCGAGTCATAATAGACTTCACCGCTAGCCGTCAGCGTAGCCCAGATGCTAGCAAGATAAGCACCGCCTATAGCAATGGAGACCGGCACATCCATGGTGAGGTGGCGGGTGCGCAGATCTCGCAGGGCGGCTTGGAAAAAAGGTTTGGAGGCATAGACAACCACCGGGGTTGCCAAAACCAAGCTGGCCCAGCGAATAAAGTGTTCATAATTCGCATCAAGGCTATCCCCTGCGCCGGTGTACAGGGCCACGGCCAGCATCATAATCTGCATGGTAAAGACCCCAGCAATACCTAGCCTGCGCATGGCTCGTTTGGTTTCTTGTTCGAGTAGTTGCTCCTCTTTATCAGGGTGATAAGGGTGGCCCTGATAACCAATATTATGCATGGCGATAAAAATATCACTGAGCTTTATGTGTTGTTCATCCCATTGAATACGGGCGCGATGATTGGTCAGATTGACATTCGCTTGGATGACGCCCTTGAGTGAGCTGAGATGGTGCTCCAGTAGCCAGACACAGGCGGCACAGGTGATCCCTTCGATGACCAGAGTGGCTTGTTTGCTGCCATCGGCTTGTTCGGCGACAAAGTGTTGTTGCACACTCTGATGATCATACAGGGCATATTCGGCCCGGAGTTGTTCTGTCGCACTGAGTGCATCTGGCGAGGCCGCTTCGCTGGTGCGGTGTTTGTAATAGTTTTCTAGCCCGCCATCGGCGATGACTTGAGCCACCGCTTGGCAGCCAGGACAACACATCTGTCGAGGTTGTCCTTCAATCACCGTGAAATACTGGCTATCAGGAGGGATATCAAGCCCACAGTGAAAGCAATGTAGGCGGTCGTTCAGGAGACCTTCGTGAGCGTTCATGGTGGCTTACTGATGACCAAAGGTGAAGCTTTGTTGATCGTAAGGGGGCTGTACCTTACTCGTCAGTGCCCATTGTTTATCGGTCGGGCTGATAATTAACGTCTTGTTGCCTTTCAATACGTTAGAGAGTTCGCCGCCATAATGACCCGCTTGTATCTTATTCAGAGTGATACTGATATCCAAGCTGGCTTTGGTTGGGTGACCGATGAGCAGGGTTAATTGGGGGGCAAGTGCTGCACCTTGGCTGCTGATCAGTTCTAGATTGACATCACCGGTGAGGGTATCAAAGCGTAGCGTGCCATGCAGGCCCAGCGTTTCGGCTGCCTCTTGCAGGCGCTTGTCTTCATGAAAGGTTTTGGCTTGTTTGGTGTATTCTTCAAGCACAACACCATCATTGGTCACAACCGATGCGGTAATGTAGACCGTGGAATAAAGGACGGTGGCAATCAGGGGAGCCAAAATAAACCATAACCAAGGTTGTTTATACCAAGGGCCAATATCGAGATCAGTCATATGTTTCCTTAAAAAAGAAATAGCTGCACGGAAGTGAATCCGGCAGCTATTCTAACTCAGTCAAATAGAGGAGGGTAGGTTTAGCTTAGCGTTTAACCGGCCCAATAAAGCGGTTATCCTCTTCTACTAAGATACTCTTATCATCCAGCGCTTGAACGCGGAAGATGATATCGTAGTTCGGACGTTCTAAGAAGCGTGGATCGGCCTGTAAACTGATAGGGTAATCCAGTAGCTCGCCTGAGCGAATTGACACCACTCTCTCTCCCGCCATGGTAATGCCTTCAACGCCGGAGATATCAATGCTAAATTGATGATCCACCTGCGATTTGTTGGCTAGTTTAAGCGTATAGACGTTTTCGATCATACCGTTGGAGGCTTGAACATAAAGCTGACCTCGGTCACGAATGATATCGACTTCAAGCGGTACTCGGCTGTAAAGGGTGTAGCTGAAGGCGATGAACATGGCGCAAAGCGCGATAAAATAACCGATCAGTCGCGGACGTAGAACGCGGGTTTCACCGCCTTCAAGAGCATGTTCCGTGGTATAGCGAATTAATCCTCGGTCGTAACCCATGCGATCCATAATGTCATCACAGACGTCAACGCAGGCACCACAGGCAACACATTCATATTGCAAACCATTACGAATGTCGATACCAACGGGGCAGACGTGCACGCAGTTATCACAATCGATACAATCGCCTAAACCTTGTGCTTTGTAATCGGCGCCTTTCTTACGTTTCCCGCGATTCTCACCGCGTTTTTCGTCATAAGAGATGATCAATGTGTCGGCATCAAACATGACGCTTTGGAAGCGTGCATAGGGGCACATATAGGTACAGACTTGCTCGCGTAACCAGCCGGCATTAGCGTACGTAGCGACCGTCAAAAAGCCGATCCACCAGGTTTCCCAGGGGCCGAGATTCCAATTGAAAACGGCAGGGGTTAGCTCGCGTATAGGCGTGAAGTAGCCAACAAAGGCGATGGCTGATGCGGCTGCAATAAATAACCATAATGCGTGCTTGGCCGTTTTGCGGGCAAGCTTTTCGCCACTCCACTTGCTTTTATCGCGTCGCATACGCTGATTGCGATCACCCTCGGTGATGCGTTCGGCCCAGATAAAAAACCAGGTCCAAACGAACTGAGGGCAGGCGTAACCGCACCAGAGGCGTCCGGCGAATACGGTGACAAAGAACAGCGTAAAAGCCAAAATGATAAGCAGCCAAGACAGCAGCATGAAGTCCTGCGGCCAAAAAGTGAAACTGAAAACATGAAATTGGCGGCTGGGTAGATCAAATAAAACAGCTTGATGACCATCCCATTGAATCCAAGAGAAGCCGTAGAACATCGCCAGCATTAAAACGCCGGATATGGTTTTTAAGTTTTTGAAAAAGCCTTTGTAGTATTTTACATAGATGTGCGCGCGTTTTGCGTATAGATCATTGGTTGCATTGCTGTTATCACGCTTTGGCGTCACATCTTTAATTGGTATTTGATTCATACCATTCCTCACCATCAAGTAGTCGAAATACCAACACTAATAACCTCTGTTTATGTTTCAGATGGTTTATTAGTGAATTCGAATATTATACGCGCTTTAAGTGCGTATTTAAGCTGTGGCACAAAAAAAGGCGATATGATTGACATCATATCGCCTTTTTTATTGATCTAGGCCTTACTTATTAGACAGGCTGTAGACGTAAGCCGTGATAAGTTGGATCTTATCATCGCTTAGTAGCGCTTTGTGAGCAGGCATAACACCAGCACGACCGGTACGGATTGTGTGGCTGATCTCTGCGAAAGAGTTGCCATACAACCAAACATTATCGGTCAGGTTAGGTGCGCCCAGCGCTTGAGTGCCTTTACCGTCAGCGCCGTGACAAGCTGTACATAAAGCTTGAAACTGTTGCTGACCGCGAGCAGCCATTTCCGTATCATGCTCGATGCCGCTAAGAGACAAGACATAACTTGTCACATCACGCACACCTTCTTCGCCTAATACAGCGCCCCAGGCAGGCATAGCACCCTGACGACCATTAGTGATGGTCTGCTTGATAGTGGCAGGTGCGCCACCGTACAGCCAATCATTATCGGTCAGGTTAGGGAAGCCATGTGCACCGGTAGCCGTTGCGCCGTGACATACAGCGCAGTTGTTGGCGAACATACGCTGACCAATTTTCAAACCATCAGGCTGAGCCTGAAGATCTTCAACCGACATAGCTGCATATTTAGCAAAGACAGGCTTATAGACTTCTTCGGCATGCGCCATCTCTTCTTCATATTGACCAACAGATGACCAACCGTAAAAGCCTTTCACATTGGCTAGGCCGTAAAGCGCCAGGTATGCAATAGCGAAGATAACGGTTCCGATAAACATCTGAAACCACCAGCTAGGCAGGGGGTTGTCATACTCTTCAATACCATCAAAGGTGTGACCCAGAGTTTCCTCTGTGCTTTCCTTGTGAGGCTCGCTTCTACGCGTGGCAAGCAGTAACCAGGTACAGCCCAGAATAACTACTAGGGTAATTGCCCATACCCATGCGTTCCAAAAAGGACTCATTTTTCATTTCTCCCGTCATTGGTTATATCTGCACTAGCAGAGTCTTCACTGGGGGAGTCGTTATCCTCGTCAGCGAAGGGTAGTTTTGATGCCTCATCGAATCTTTTTCGGTTACCTGGCAATAGCACCCAGATAAATAACCCGATAAAGGTCAGTAGCATCAAAAGAGGCAGATATGGACCATAAACTTCGTAGCTCACTCGAATTACCGCTTGTTGGTATATTGAGAGTGGAGTTTACCCAGTGCCTGCAGGTAAGCAACAACGGCATCAATTTCAGCCTTGCCTTCAACCTGTTCACGCGCTTGCATAGCATCTTCTTCAGTGTATGGAACACCGAGCTTAGCTAGCACTCGCATTTTGGCAGCCGTATCTTCACCAGACAGTTTGTTTTCAAACAGCCATGGGTAAGCGGGCATCTTGGATTCCGGTACGACATCGCGAGGGTTATAGAGATGGGCACGATGCCAATCATCACTATAACGACCGCCTACACGGGCCAGATCAGGACCAGTACGCTTAGAGCCCCACAGGAACGGGTGTTCCCATACGCCTTCATTTGCCGTTGAGTAATGACCGTAACGCTCAGTCTCTGCGCGGAAAGGACGAATCTGTTGAGAGTGACATACAGTACAGCCCTCACGGATATAGATGTCCCGTCCTTCCAGCTCCAACGGCGTATACGTTCGTAAACCTTCGATCGGTTTAGTGGTCGCATTGGTGAAGAACAGCGGTACGATTTCAGCAAGACCACCGCCACTGATTACCAAGATAATCAGTAGGATCATCAGGCCGATGTTCTTTTCAATCGTTTCGTGTTTGATCATATTATGTGCTCCTCTGATCCTTAAGCTGTTTGCGCAGACGCGTCAGCAACCGGTGCTGTGCTGTCTTTGCGAACAGTTTGCCATACGTTGTATGCCATCAGGATCATACCGGTCAGGAAGAATGCACCGCCCAACGCGCGAACGAGGAAGCCTGGATGACTTGCTTCAAGTGCTTCGACGAAGCTATAAGTCAGGGTGCCATCTTCGTTAACCGCACGCCACATCAAGCCCTGCAGAATACCGTTAACCCACATCGCACAGATGTACAGTACAGTACCAATCGTGGCTAGCCAGAAGTGTGTGTTGATCAACGCAACGCTGGCCATCTGAGTTTTACCCCAGAGCTTAGGAATCATGTGGTAAACAGAACCGATAGAGATCATCGCTACCCAACCCAATGCGCCCGCATGTACGTGACCGATGGTCCAGTCAGTATAGTGAGACAGCGCGTTGACGGTTTTGATTGCCATCATTGGGCCTTCGAAGGTTGACATGCCGTAGAACGACAAAGAAACCACCAAGAAGCGCAAGATAGGATCGGTACGCAGTTTATGCCATGCACCTGAGAGGGTCATCATACCGTTGATCATACCACCCCAAGATGGTGCCAACAGAATCAGAGACATCACCATGCCCAGTGTCTGAGCAAAGTCAGGCAGTGAGGTATAGTGCAGGTGATGACCACCGGCCCACATATACGTTGCGATCAGAGCCCAGAAGTGAACAACAGATAGACGGTAAGAGTAGATAGGACGTCCAGACTGCTTCGGTACGAAGTAGTACATCATGCCTAGGAAGCCGGCTGTGAGGAAGAAACCTACCGCGTTATGGCCATACCACCATTGTACCATCGCATCGACAGCACCAGGGTAAACAGAGTAAGACTTGAACAGGGTAACAGGCATCGCTGCGCTGTTAACGATGTGCAGTACTGCCACTGTCAGGATGAAGCCCATATAAAACCAGTTACCCACGTAGATGTGTGATGTCTTACGCATCTTCACTGTGCCAAGGAAAACGATGGCATAGGCGACCCAGACGGCCGTGATTAGCAGATCAATTGGCCACTCTAGTTCTGCGTACTCTTTAGAAGAGGTCAGACCCAGTGGCAAAGTGATGGCTGCGCTCACGATAACCAACTGCCAGCCCCAGAAAGTGAAGGCGGCCAGTTTGTCAGAGATCAGGCGAGTTTGGCTCGTACGTTGTACGACGTAGTAAGAGGTTGCGAACAATGCGCAGCCTCCGAAGGCAAAGATAACGGCATTGGTGTGCAATGGACGCAGGCGTCCGAAGCTTAACCAAGCGGTATCAAAGTTTAGTGCAGGCCATACTAACTGGGATGCGATTAGCACACCCACGGCCATTCCGACGATTCCCCATACCACTGTCATGATGGCGAATTGACGCACCACCTTGTAATTGTAGGTTGGGTGTTCAGCTGCTGTGCTCATATCAGGCTCTCATCAACAAGCTATTAGAAAGGTTTAGAAAGTAAATTTCCGCTGGCTATTATGTTGAAATGGCGGTCAAATTTCAATGCGTCAACGGTATTAGTTGCGACATAGTGCCGCACTGTTATTAAGGAGAAAGGTTTATGGCGGTAACCTTTTACAGTGCTCGGTTTTTCATCAACTTGTTGATAAATATGAGTTTATAGCTTGGTTGTGTTCTCTGATGTATCCAATCGGTCGCTGTTTTAAGCGGCTTTCAGGTAATATTGATATATATCAAACCCGTATCAAAACTTCCTAGTTTAGTTTTTGTTGATATGGATCAAGCGTAAATTGAGGCATAATCTGACGCTTTTTTAAGCAGAGGGCGCATCAATGCTGATCGACGGTGGTGGAGAAAAGGGGCGTATATTACTGGCGCATGGTGCCGGTGCGCCGATGGATAGTCCGTTTATGAGTCAAATCGCAGAGGCGATAGCGGCCGGCGGGCTTGAGGTTATTCGGTTTGAATTTCCCTATATGCAGAAGCGGCGGATGGACGGAAAAAAACGTCCGCCCGATCGACAGCCAAAATTACTCGAGTATTTTACGCAACTGATTAAATCATTCGATGATGACCGGCCTCTTTGGCTGGCGGGTAAATCGATGGGCGGGCGAATGGCAACGATGATGGCAGCTCACCCCCGAGTGATCGGTTGTTTTGTTTATGGTTATCCTTTTTATGCTGCCGGCAAGCAGGATGCACCGCGGATCGAGCATCTATTATCCGTGACTAAGCCGATACATATTTTTCAAGGCACTCGGGATAGCATGGGACGAAAAGAGCAAGTTGATCAATATCCGTTAGCCGATGCCGTCACGCTGCACTGGCTTGAAGACGGTGATCATGACCTGAAGCCGCGAAAAATGTCTGGAATAACTCAGGACGAACACATGGTAGATGCAGTAGAATCGACTCTTGAAATTATTAATGACTATCATCGAGGAATTATCCTGTGAATCACCTTTTGCTCTATTGTCGTCCCGGCTTCGAAAAAGAATGTGCAGCCGAGGTGCGTGAACTGTGTGAACAGCAGGGTATCTATGGTTACTGCAAGCTGGAAGACAATAGCGGTTATGCACTCTTTGTTAGTCATCAAGCGGATGGTGCTACCTTGGCGGTAGAGCAATTAGACTTTCAGCAACTGATTTTTACCCGTCAATGGGTCGCTACGTTGCCGTTGGTTGAAGATATCGATACGCAGGATCGGGTTGCGTCATTGATGCCCTATATTCGTGCTTTACCTGAATGCTGCGAACTTTGGATTGAGCCTGCCGATACAACGGCAGGGCGTGAGATGCAGCGTTTTTGTAATAGCTTTGGTTCGGCTTTCAGTCAGGTTTTGCGTCAGCAAGGGTTGTTACCGAGAAAAGCACCGTGTCGGCTGCATATGTTTGCCTTGTCAGGGAGTTGTTTTTATATTGGCTATGCACCTATCAGTAACTCCGCGCCTTGGCCGATGGGAATTATGCGCTTGAAATTTCCCAATCAGTCTCCGAGTCGTTCCACCTTGAAGCTCGAAGAAGCATGGCATTGGTTTATCCCGGAAAAACAGTGGCATCATTATATCAGTAGCGGTAAACGGGCCGTTGATTTAGGGGCTGCGCCGGGAGGCTGGACATGGCAATTGGTGAATCAGAATATGTTTGTCACCGCCATTGATAACGGCCCGATGGCAGAATCTTTGATGGAGACCGGTCAAGTGAAACATTTGACCGAAGATGCATTTGCTTATCAGCCGCAGAAGCCGTTTGATTGGATGGTATGCGATATTGTCGATAAGCCGACCCGTGTTATCAAACTGATGACGCAATGGTTATTGCAGGGTTGGTGTCGTGAAACGGTGTTTAACCTTAAATTACCGATGAAGCAGCGTTATCCTGAAGTAAAGAGTTGCTTAGCGTATTTACAAACTACGTTGAATGAAGCGGGCGTTGATTATCGCCTTGCTGCTAAGCATCTCTACCATGATCGCGAAGAGATAACGGTGCATGTTCGGTTACTCAATTATCACGGTTAATGACAGTTTCGCGCCTTCCTTAGCATTCGTGTTCCAAGATGGTGATCTTCTCGTCTGTTGTTAACATCGGCATGATCGCTGCCATGATGGTTTTGCGCTCTGATGAAATATACCAACGCTGCCAGTCCTCTAAGGACAGAAAGGTTGCGATGACTATTCGATGATGAGGATCAGCACTATTTTTCAATGATTCACCGGAGATAAACCCATGAGCCTGCATCGCGACTTGCAAGGTACTACGGGCGGCTTTTTCATAGAGCTCTGCTAAGTCGGTGGCTATATGACGTTCGATGAGTACTTTTATCATGATGACTCTCCTATAGCAGAACAAATTTATTTTATTTATATCAACATAATAGCACTGTTATAGTGGGTAAAAGAGGATCTGATCAAAACATGGGTTTTTCTATACCGCTGAATTTGCGACAATAAGTCTCCGGATTTATAAGAGGTGGAGTTGATGGTTGAAGTTAAAGCGGATCAGGTAATGGATGCAACCGGCCTGTTCTGTCCGGAACCGGTTATGCTATTACACAATAAAGTACGTGAAATGGCGACTGGTGAAGTGTTGCAATTAATGGCAACTGATCCATCAACGCAGCGTGATGTACCCAAGTTTTGCACCTTTCTAGGTCATGAGCTCATCGATCAGAAAGCAGAAGATGATCAATATTGTTATCTTATCCGTAAAGGGGAGTAATCCCGCTTTCGGATGAGAGACTGATTTTTTAAAACTGGCCGATTAAACAGGCTTATAGATAAATGGTTGAGAGAAACTTACTGTGACAGCAACAGAAACTACGGATAAAACTAAAACCCGTACCCGTTCAAAAAACCGTGCAGCGAATCAAGCGGCTTTACAGCTGTTGTGTGATGCTTACCCAGAGGTTTTCAATCGGGAAAGTATGCGACCATTGAAAATCGGTATTCAGGAAGATCTGATTGCTGATGAGAAATTGGCAAAGAACAAAATTAAACGCGCGCTCGCATCCTATGTGCGCTCGCCTTATTATATTCGCAGTCTGAAAGAGGGTGCTGATCGGATTGGCCTAGATGCTCAGCCATCAGGGACGGTAACCGAGTCAGAAGCTGAACATGCTAAGCAGCAGTTGAAAGAGATTAATAAGCTGCGTCAGCAAAAACGCCAAGAGGAACAAGCCAAGCAAAAAGTTAAGGAAAAAGAAGAACGCCTTAATAATAAGCTTGAGATGCTGTTAACCAAGCGCGGTTAAATAGCCATTGATTGATCATCAAAACCGCCATCTGGCGGTTTTTTTATCGCTTGTTTCTATGTCTGAGTGACGGACTAACCTAGCTTAGGTTTGCGCTGATTTATCGATCAGCCAGCCTTGATAGCCATCCACTTCTAATTGTTGCAGAGCCTCGAGTTGCGTGGTTCGTTCAACATGTTCGGCATAGACGGCGATATCAAGACTATGAGCAACGGTCACTAAACTGCGCACAAAGAAGCGGTCCTCTGCGCTGCTATCGAGCTCTCTTATGAGGGAACCATCAATTTTGATGTAATCCGGATGTACCGTATATAGATAGCTAAAACCTGCTGGGTTGATACCGAAGTTATCGACACCAAACCGTGCGCCAGCCTGCTTTAATTGATCGCGAAACAGGGTAACCTGATCGATATTGTTGAGAACTGAGGTTTCGTTGATCTCAATGGACAGGTTATTGGGTGTCGGCAGTTGTGTCGTGACACCGATTAACCTTTCACAAAAGTCGATATTTTTGACGGAGTCATTACTGAGGTTGATCGCAAATTTGATATCTGGGCTGTATTTGAGTTGTTCAGTGACAGAGTGTAGCACCGAGATATCGAGTGCGGTCATGAGATTAAGCTGTTTCACCACGCTAATGAATTCGCCGGCCATACAGGGCTGATTATCTTGATTTAAGATACGCGCATAGACTTCGCGATGCAGCGTTTCCGGTGTTTCAGATAGTTGTGCCACCGACTGAAATTGTAAAAAGATATCGCCATTAATGATTTTCTGACTCACATGTTCATGCCAGCTGCTCTGTTGCTCAGGATTGCCGATGCCTTTACAGCAAAGTGTCGTATTGGCCGTACTCGCTTGTTCTGCTGCGAGTTTTGCGCTGACTAATAGTTGTTCTGAATTTCCCTGTTCTTTATACGCGACCGCGCCGATAAAAATGATCTGATGCGGCGGTTTGCCACTGAGTTGACGGTATTCACCTTGTAGGTTGTCTGTCAGCTTATTCAGTTCTCGGGTTAATTGATCGGGATCGGTGATATGACTAAGCAGAATAAATTCCGAGCCACTGATTCGCCCTAGTACGGGGGTTTCTGTGAGTCGGGCTATCTTTTGCAGCTGAATCGCGCAAGCGCGGATGAAATTGTTGGCTTTTTCTACCCCGAGTTCCGCGTTTAATTGTTGCAGGTCGGCGATTTGTAAGTGAATTAAGCTACCGAGGCCAAAATCATTACGGTAGTCTATGCGTTCACTCAGTTGTGTTAGGCTGGCGCGCTGATTGGTTAATCCGGTTAGATCATCCTGATAGGCGGTGCGGCGAATTTCTTCGATATTCTTCGCTTGCTCATTAAACATGGTGCGCACTCGGCGCACCATCATGTTCATGGCTAGAACTACCTGTTTGAGTTCACGAGTGCTTGGAATGCGGGCTTGTTCGATATATTTCTGTTGTGATAATGCCAATGCTTGATCTTCAACGCCTTTCAAGGGGTTGAGGATATAACGCATCAATAAACTGATAAAAAACAGGCTCAGCAGCGAGAGTACAACGCACCAGATAAACGTCTGTTCTGTGCCTCGCCAGAGTTGTTCATAGGCATAACCCGCTCGGCTCTGGACATAGATTGTGCCGGCTTTTTGCCACTGATGGGTGATTTCTCGTGTCATCTCCGGCGGAGTGATATCGATAAGGTGAATGAACCAATTAGGTACCTTGTTGCTGACATGGGCATCGGTTGTTTTCATAAACAGCAGCGCGTTATCGGCATCGACAACGCGAACCTGTTGATAGAAGCCGCTATCAAAAATAGCGTTAACCGTGGTTTCGATAACCGCCGTATCGCGCGCTGCGATATAGGGCGCTAAATAGAGACCGAGGTGAGTGGCGGTATCCTGCCCATGAGACTCGAGCTGATGTATTAGCATCGTCTTCGAGCTATCGGACATAAGATAGACGGTGCCTGCCGCTAATCCGATCAGTACAGCGAGTACGGCCGCCATTAACTGATTTACAATCGACATGTTTGATTCCTCATCTTCTATTTATCAGGTTAATAATCCTGATTCTCCATTCGTGATTGTAGCTGGACCCAAGGTTTTAGCTGATCAGAGGTGCCGACCAGTGTACTGCGGCGCCCTTTTTTTGATAGCCATAGATTTTCGCCATTGAAGCTATATACGTGTTGTAGATCGGTACGCTGATGGGCGGGCTTTATGTCTGATATTAAGTTATCGAGTATCAGTGGTGTGGCTTTAGGTGTACGGTAATAGGTTAACACCATATGTGCCTGATTTAATTTTAGCGCTTTTACATAAGCGATACTGAGTTTTTCGATCGGTACGCCGGCTTGACGCAGGGTATAGTACTTAGCGATCGAAAAGTCTTCACAGTCGCCGCCGTTGGTGATGAGAAATTCGACGGGGCTGGCCCAATAATCTTTCTGCTGCCAGTGATCGATATCATCGACAAAATTTAACTGATTAAAAAATTGATTAACACGCCGCAGCTTTTCATCCTCGCTGACGTCAGCGATCTCTGCCATCAAATCTTGCCAACGGCGTAAACGGCGCATCGCCATCTCACCATATTGTTGACCTAACTTGTTAATCTGACTGTCCGACATGATGACAGTCAGCCCCGGCGCTGCGGTGAGCGTATAGGTCAACGATAACAAGGCGAGCATCGTGAACATACTCAAGCGAGACAATATCGAACCTGTCGATCGGTGTTGTCGCCTGTCATTGGCTGCTGTGGGGACGGCGAACCGTTGATAACTAAGCATGACTTAATTGTTTCATAGTCCGATCAAGAACACCTGTTTTATTTACTCAAAATGGGTGTTAATCATCAGGAGGCACTAGGCATTAAATTGCATTGTTTGAGTAACCGCTGCCAGGCTTGTGTGTGCCGATTGCGTGCTTCGATATAACGCTGCCAAAACGGCGCTTCGGTGCTCAGGGCTAAGCGTTGGTATCGTTGCATTGGTTCTGGAATCACAGTGAAGTGTTGGAGTAGCTGTTGATTGAGTGCTAACCACTGTCGCCCATCGCGATCAATTTTCGCCATGTAAGGCTGCAGCTCAGCGGCATAATATTTGTTAAAGACATTTTTAACAATCCTCGCCTTGGGGGTGGCCTGTTGGTTGTAACACAGGGGGCGTTGTCGCAGCCTCTGTTCTATGAGGTTAGCGGTATGGTTGAGCGTGTGAGTGAGCAAATAAATTGAGCGTAGCCAGCGACTGCCATAGCGGAGCGTGGTGAGTGCTTGATAATGTGGCTCGAGCTGATTCAGGTAGTCTGGCTCTGTCCATGTGGGCTGCTGTTGAATGGTGCTATTTAACGCGGCGATACGGTTGAAGAGGATAAAGGCCTGACGAGTTTGACTGAAGCCGTCGTCTTCGATGAGAGGCAGCGGTGGTTCTGAACGGGAAAAATTTCTCTCCATCGCTTCACTGGTAAAGAGACCGTTCCAGAGTGCGGCTTCGATATTGTCTTGTTTTACCTGAAAAAGCGCGTCCACCTGTTGAATCAATTCGGGCTCTGTCTGCGTCTCTCTGAGTGTTTGTCGACAATGATTGAGACGGCTGATTAGCTGTATCTCATAGACCATCTGACGCGAGGGAGGCATGACCTTGCCCAGTGAGCTATTACGTTCTGCTATTAAGGGGATCAACTGACAATGACGTAGATTTAACACTTCAAGTAAACCCTGACGCAGATCGGGGACTGTGCGTATACGATCCCTTCTTGGGGGATAAGCCGGAAGATTCAAAGGCAGATCAAGGTTGAGCTCAGCATCACTCTCTAAGCTGTTAGCTACGCGATTGCTATAGCGTTCAAGCATCGTTTCTACAGGCTGTTGATCGCAACCTGATAGGCATATCAAGATAGATACAAGGCTAAGGCTTCGGCGAAAAACTAGCATTGACGTTTAAGATGTTGATAGCGCATTAATAGCAGTATAGCGCCAACGCTTAGGCCTGCAATCATCCCCAGCCAGAACCCGGTAGGGCCGCTAGCCGGTGTTACTATATTCGTCAGGCCGAGCACATAACCCAGCGGTAAGCCGATTAGCCAATAAGCGGTAAATACAATGAGCAACGGAAATGCGGTGTCCTTATAGCCTCTTAAGATTCCCGCACTGACAACCTGTATCGCATCCGGTATTTGAAATATAGCGGCGATTAAGAGCAGGCTGCTGGCGAGTTTGATGATGTTATCATCTGCGGTATAGAGTGTGGCGATCTGCACCGATAGCAATGAGATCAATGTGCAGCTAGTGATGGAGGTAAGAATGACGATGGCATAACCGCTGATCGCGGTGCGGCGCGCGCTGCTGTAATCTTTGCGGCCAATAAAGTGACCGGTCCTGATCGTTAGTGCAATTGAAATGCTCAGCGGCAGCATAAAAACCATCCCAGTAAAGCTCAGCGTGATTTGATGGGCCGCAATGACAGTCTCGCCGAGACGGGCAATGAGTAACGCGATCACCGAAAACATGCTGACTTCAATGAGCATGGTGAAGCCGATGGGGAGTCCAATTTTTAGAATAGTGGTAAAGTATGCGGCTTTGAAGCGAGGCCAGATGATCAGATTCAATCGGCGAAAGTACTTTGAGTGGCGTAGATAAAGCATGGCGCTGAACGCCATAATCCACATCACGATGGTTGTCGCCCAGCCACAGCCGACACCACCTAATTCAGGCATGCCAAGTTTTCCGTAAATAAAAATATAGTTAAGTGGAATGTTACAGAGCAGGGCGAAGACGCCTATTTTCATTAATGGCTGAGTTTTTCCGAGCCCTTCAGAGTAGCTGCGGGCCGCTTGATAAAGCATGATGCCCGGCACACCCCATGAGAGTGCGTCTAAATAAGCTAATGTCTTGCTTTTCAGGCTGTCGCTTACCTGCATTAACTCGAGTACCGGGGCCATGTTGCGTAAAATCAGCCAAGCCACGGCGCTGATAAGCAGTGCGATGATGACGCCCTGATGGTAGATCAGGCGGGTTCGATTGAGTTGATCGTTGCCGGCGTGATTGGCGACCATTGGCGTGATGGCCATTAAGATGCTGCTGAACGCGATCATGATGGGCAGCCAGATGCCTGAGCCGAGTGCTACGGCGGCTAAATCTTCTGCGCTATAACGCGATGCCATCAGGGTGTCGACAAATCCCATGGCGGCTTGTGCCAATTCAGCAATGAGAATAGGGGTCGCCAGCGCCAGTATTTTCTGGCTCTCTCGTAGAGAAAATAAAGAAATGTATGTCACAGGTTATCTGTTTATCAAGGAGGTTTGATATAAAAAGCCGAGGCAGGCCTCGGCTTTTTAGGGGGTGCGACGCTTGCTAGTCAATACGGCTGGTGACATAGCGGCCGGGAGCGGCTTCGATGGCTTTAAATTCTTTATTGCCATAGGTCTGTGGCGCATCGACTTTTTTACCTGATTTCGGCTTCAGCCATTTAGCCCAGTGAGGCCACCAGCTACCTTCGTGACGCTCAGCGGTTTCTAGCCAGTGATCGGCGCCTTGCCCCAATTCACCATTAGACCAGAAGTTGCGTCGATTTTTGGAAGCGGGATTGACGACGCCGGCAACATGGCCGCTAGCACCAAGGACAAATTCTCGCTTGCCTTGCATCAGTTCGGTGCCCTTAAAGGTACCTTTCCAAGGGGCGATGTGATCATCGATAGCCGAGAGGAAATAGGTTGGAATCTTAATTTCGCTCAGATCGATAGATTCACCGCAGATGGTTAGGCCGCCGGGTTGTGCCAGTTTGTTATTGATATACATCTCGTTGATATAGAAATTGTACATGTTGGCCGGCAGGTTGGTGGAATCGGAGTTCCAGTACAGAATATCAAAGGGGGCTGGGTTTTTGCCTTTGAGATAGTTGTTAACGACGTAAGACCAAATAAGATCGTTAGAACGCAGCATGTTGAATGAGGCGGCTAAATCACGACCATTCAGTAGGCCTTCTTCATCCACTTTTTCAGTGAGTTGCTTAACTTGCTGCTCATCAATAAACACTTTTAGGTCACCGGGGTCGGTGAAATCAGTCAGGGTGGTGAGGAAGGTGGCAGAGGCAACGGATTCATCTTTGCGCTTGGCCATAATTGCCAATGTCGTGGCCAGTATCGTGCCACCGATACACCATGAAACGCAGTTTATTTTTTCTTGCTCGGTAATCTCCTTCACGGCATTGATCGCTTGCAGGGTGCCATTCTCAACATAGTCATCCCAGGCAAGACCGCGTTGTTCAATGGTTGGATTAACCCAAGAGATTAAGAAGACATTTAAGCCTTGCTCGACACAGTATTTAACGTAAGAGTTATGGGCTTGCAGGTCGAGAATATAAAATTTATTGATGCAAGGGGGGATGATCAGTATTGGGCGGCTATAGACCTGTTCGGTTGCCGGTTTATACTGGATCAATTGAAGCATTTCGTTTTCGAAAACCACCGAGCCTTCCGATGTTGCAATATTCTCACCTAACGAAAATGCCGACTCATCGGTCATCGTGATGCGACCCTTCTCAACATCGCCAAGGAGATTCTGTAACCCATCGATGAGGCTTTGTCCCTTGGTTTCGAGCGCTTGTTGCAGGACTTCTGGGTTGGTTAGGGCAAAGTTAGTCGGAGACATAGCATCGGTATATTGCTGAGTATAAAACTCGAGCTTGCGTTGCTCATTTTCGCTGAGGTTAGCTTTTGATGCCATCTGATTGAGTAGATCTGATGTCAACAGGTAAGACTGTTTAATGTAAGAAAAAACAGGATTCTCACTCCACTCATCTGCGGCAAAGCGGCGATCGCCTTTCATGGGTTCTGCAATCGGTTTTTCGACCGCTTTGCCCGTGAGTATATTGTGCCACAAATTAACTTGTGCTTGCTGATAGTCGGAAATAGCACGAACCCAAACCGAGGGGTCCTCAAACGAGCGAGCGGCTAGATCAGTCCATGATTGAGTGAACTTTTGAAACAGATCATCATTGCAGTTCTGAGAATACATCTCCAGAACCTTCTTGCTTTCCTTATTCAGGTAATTGATGAACTCTTGTGGATTAGAGAGAATGTTGCTGTTGTTTTCCATATAACTGCCTTCTTTCTGAAGCCTATCTTAGTCAGCGTAGCTAACGTCTGTGGAAAGCCGCCGCTGGTGGACGACCGACTCTATTCTTATCAGTGTATTGGCTTAGCGTTCTGTTAAATGATGTCCAGTATCACAAATCAAACCCATACTTATGCTCAAGCAGAGACATTGAGCATAGACAACTTGATGCGGCGCAGCAAGCTTCTATTGCACTACTTTAGTACGTTAGTGTGATGAGTGTGATCGACAGGCGGCATAAATAACGTTTTGCTAGGTTGCGGTTGATAATCGCTGCATCAAAGTCGGTTCTCAGTCGGCAACAAGTTATGCCGGATAGTCGTTAGGCTTAGACAGCAATTTCGACACGCGTCAGGCAGCGTGTTGGATGTCTCATTGAGTCTGGCGGTAGTAGCGCTATCGATTAGTACTATCAAACCTATCTCGTTGTTGTTTATACTCTGCAGCAGCAAAAAGTTCTTTTTTAGGTCGCTGAGGAGAGATTATGCGTCAGTTTCTACTGATGAGTAGTGTCGGGTGTCATCTGTGTGATGAGGCCATTGAGGTACTCATGTGTGCGCTGGATCCAAGTCAGCATGTGCTGGATGAAGTGGATATCGCTTACGATGATGCGTTGATGGATAAATATGCGCAGCTCATTCCCGTGCTAGTGGATGAGGAAAGTGGCCTTGAGCTACGCTGGCCATTTGATGTTAAAGGTGTCAGCCACTTTGTCGCTGATATGACCTCAACGATTGACTAAAAGCGGAATAGGCGCTGACCATTTTGTTCGGTTTGTTGTGCCAGCCTGTGTGGATCTTCGCCTCTGGCTAAGGCCGCTTCCTTAAGTATATGAGGTAAATAAGCCGGTAGATTGCGGCGACTTTTGGGCTTGGGGTCGAGATTGCGCGGCAGCAGGTAGGGCGCATCGGTCTCGAGTAGTAATCGATCTGCCGGAATCTGTTTAATCAAGCTGAGCAACTCACGCCCTCGGCGTTCATCGCAAATCCAACCGGTAATGCCGATATAAAGATCAAGATCGAGATAGTTGAAGAGTTCTTCTCGACTTCCGGTAAAACAGTGTGCGACCCCGCCATTGATATCATTACGATAATGCTTGAGTATCTCGATCTGTTGCCGATGGGCATCCCGTTCATGGAGAAACAGGGGGAGGGCCGTTTCACTGGCGAGTTCGAGTTGTTGCTCAAAGGCTAAGATCTGCTGTGCCGGCGGTGAGGCATTGCGATTGAAGTCTAATCCCGTTTCGCCGACGGCGAGGACGGCTGAATGAGTCAGTAATGCGGCTAGCGTGGCTCGCACCTCGGCGGTAAAGGTTTTACTGTAATGTGGGTGCACACCTGCAGTGCAATACAATTGATCGGGATATTGCTGACAAAGACTGAGCGCTTGTTCACTGTCTGCCGCAGTGGTGCCTGTTATCAGTAAGCGTCGAACGCCGGCAGCTGCAGCATCGGTAATAATCGCTTCGCGGTCGGCATCAAAGGCACTATCAGTGAGGTTTACCCCGATATCGGTCAGCGGGTAATGAGTATCTTGCATCTTGGTATACAGCCTTACTGGATTGACGTTTAATGACGGTTATGACGAATAAAGTCGCGCAGTTGCTCGGCTTGATCGGCGCCCGTTGAGCTTTGCAGTGCGACTCTAAAGGCGGTTTGAGCCTCAGGCAGATGAACCGGTTTACCCGCCAGCGTGCGATAGACCGCATGATAGGCCATAACATTCATGACGTATCGGCGGGTTTCGGTAAACGGTATAGTTTCGATCCAAATATCAATAGGCAATTCACCGCGCTGTTTAAGCCAGCGATTTACTCGACTAGGGCCGGCATTATAGGCGGCGGTGGCGTATACCTGATTGTTATCAAATTTCTTTTGCATCTCTGCTAAGTAAGCTACACCGAGGTTGATATTGGTGTTGGGTTGATACAAGTCGCTGACCGCCTTGTAAGGAATATTGTTATGTTTAGCCGTCATCTTGGCGGTTTTAGGCATCAACTGCATCAAGCCACGCGCGCCTACGCGGGAGCGGGCATGAGGTTGATAGGCGCTTTCTTGTCGTGCGATAGCGCGTGCCCAGTTGGTGTCGATATTGAACTTTCCGGCCAGTGTGGCAAAAGTATCTGAATAAGGCATAGGAAAGCGTAGCGTAATGTCATCCCAGTATTTCGCTTTAGCGATACCGATAATGGCCATGTTGTGCCAACCCCAGCGGTGCAGCACGGTGGCCGCTGTGCGGAGTTGATCGGCATCATAGTCACGGGTGAGTTGGTTCCACTCGCGTCGTGCTAAATAGCGTTGATCGAGTTGATAAAGCTCGTGCATGCGTCTCATGGCGGGACTGCTGGCCAGTTGTAACACGGCGGTTTCGACAACTTTATCCTGCTGTGGGTTAAGGTGAAAACCTGTTTTTAGTGTGCGTGCAGCTAACAAGCCATAGTAGCTACGTTGAGTGCTGAGTTTAACAAATGCATCGGAGTAGGCCGGTTGCAGTCCTTTGATATGGCTGGCAGATAGTGTTTTCCAATAGATCCAACGCTCATCTTGTTGCATTTCGACGGGCATTTCATCGATCAATTGATGGACTTTGTTCCAGTTCAACGCGGTGAGTGCCAGTTTGATGCGTCGCGCTTGAATTTGCTCGTCTTGGAAGATATTCAGTTGACTTAGCAGTGTATCGGTTTGCTTATCGGGCCGGTTTGCGAGACGGCGGGCCAGTGTGCGGTTGAGCGTTTGCTGTTGAGCTTCGCTAAATGATCGCTGAGTACGAATATTGAACCAGGCCTCAGCAGCCGCTTGTGGGCTCTTTCTGGAGAGGCGATCAATGCCGTATAAGTAGGTTATTTGGCTGGCGATAGTATCGCCGGGAAAATAGTTTGGGTCTTTAATCAGAGCGGGTTGTTTGCGAACGCGTTGAAAACGCTCAATGGCGGCTGTTTGCGCAGCATCGTTGATATAGCGCTGCAAGTAAACGGCTAACCTTAAGTTGTTATTGTCAACGGCTTTCCAGAAGCGTTGATAGGCCAGTGAACTGCTGGGGCCTTGTTGCTGGGCAAACCAGTAGTTAAACACGGGATCGCAGGCGCTGACGATAGAGTGGCCTGCATTCCATAGGGTATCAATAGCGTTAAGCGCTTGGGTCGGCTGATCTGTTTGTAATAGCGCGTTGCGATAATGACACTGTGCTAACTCACTTCGAACCTTCGAGCCACGATAAGCGGCGATATAGTCTTGCCAGCGTTGCTTTGAGGCTAAGTAATTCAGCCATTTTTGTTCCAGCGGATACACGGTCGGCAGTGCTGCATACTGGGTTGCATAGCGATCGATCCGCTGTTGAGAGATCTGATCGAAGCGATGTGTCAATTCCTGTTGTTCAAGATAAGGGTACAGCGGGTACTGAGTCAGCTGAGCTTTAAGTCGGTCATATTCATTCAAGTTGTTATCGTTCAGCTGTTTGAGTGCTTTTTGATAGATCAGCCGAGAGGCTTCAGGTTGATCGGCAACGGCACTGCTGACAAAGCAAAAGCAGAGCAATAAACTGCAAACGAGACGGGGGCGAATAGTATTATGATTGATATAAGACATTGTTCATCTTTGTCGGTAGCTGCATTTATATTCATCATAGCGGTAAAACCAATCTAAATTCGAGAAAAATATGCTTGAAATGGCTGAAATTATCGACTGAATCACACGCTTCTGCTGCCGAAGGCTGGGATATGTAAATATATTTTGATTGCGTATCATCCGCGAGTCGTTTTTCTGTAGAATATGCGGCCAACGTTTTTGATGGATTTAAGCATGGCTCTGATTAGACTGGACAAGGTCTCCGTCGCCTTTGGCGATAAACAACTGCTCGATCATGTCGACTTTCAACTGGATAAAGGCGAGCGAGTTGCCTTAGTCGGCATTAATGGGGCGGGTAAATCGACGCTGCTCAAAGTGTTGGCTCGGCATCAGGCAACCGATGATGGTGAAATCTGGCAAGATGGTGGCGCGCGTATCGCTGAGCTATCGCAGATGTTACCGGCGGCAGATGAACGTAAAGTACGGGATGTGGTTGCCTCTGGGTGTGCCGAGACCGTCGATCTGCTGAATCGTTATGAAGCCTTGGCGATGAGTCACAGTGATACCGATATGGCTGAGCTAGAGCGATTACAGCATAAAATCGAGTTGGTTGACGGTTGGCACTTAGAGCAAAAAATTATTCAGGTGCTTGAACGACTTGAACTAGATGGTGAACAGTTGATGTCATCACTGTCCGGCGGTTGGCGTCGTCGTGCTGCACTAGGGGCGGCATTGGTTCAGTCTCCCGATATCTTATTACTTGATGAGCCGACCAACCATTTGGATATCGAAACGATTGAGTGGCTTGAAAAGCAGATCATGGAGTTTCGTGGCGGCGTGTTATTTATTTCCCATGACCGCTCGTTGGTTGAACGCTTAGCGACACGTATTATCGAACTGGATCGCGGCCATTTAACCTCTTTCCCCGGCAATTATTCCGCTTACCTGACGCAAAAAGAGAAAATGCTTGAGGAAGAAGAGCGTCATAATGCGTTGTTCGATAAGCGCTTGGCAGAGGAAGAAAAATGGATTCGTCAAGGTATAAAAGCTCGTCGTACCCGTAATGAAGGTCGTGTTCGTGCACTTAAGGATCTTCGAGTGGAACGTTCGCAGCGGCGCGATAAGCAAGGCAAGGCTAAGTTTCAAGTCGAGCAGGCTGATCGTTCTGGCAAGATCGTTATTGAAGTCGAGAACGTCAATCATGGCTATAACGGTGAAGCAGTATTGCGTGATCTTACGCTCTCTATTCAACGCGGTGATCGTATTGGTTTGATCGGCCCGAATGGTGTGGGTAAGAGTACGCTGCTGAAAGTTTTACTCGGACAGCTGACGCCTGATCAGGGTGAGGTAAAACTGGGTACCAGCCTCAATATTGCTTATTTTGATCAGCTCAGAGGCAAGCTAGACCCTGAAAAAACCATTATTGATAATATATCGGAAGGGCGTGAAAGCATTACCATCAATGGTAAATCACGGCATATCATCAGTTATCTGAGTGACTTCCTGTTTTCGCCTGAACGTGCGCGTACACCGGTAAAGGCGTTATCGGGGGGCGAGTGTAACCGAGTCATGCTGGCGAAACTTTTCAGTCAGCCTTCCAATCTGCTGGTGCTTGATGAGCCGACCAATGATCTGGATATCGAGACGCTCGAGTTGCTGGAAGAGATCTTGTTGGAATACAAGGGCACCTTGCTGCTCGTCAGTCACGACCGAGCGTTCTTGGATAATGTCGTCACCTCGACGTTAGTGTTTGAAGGCGAGGGTAAAGTTCAAGAGTACGTCGGTGGTTATGAAGATTGGTTGAGGCAGCGCGCCCAGAACGCTGTGGTTAAGCCCGTAGCTAAGGCGGTACCGGTAGCGGCTGAGCCGGTAAAGGCGATGCCAGCGAAGAAGAAACTGAGCTATAAGTTGCAGCGAGAGCTGGATTTGCTGCCGGCTCAGTTGGAGGCGCTTGAAGCGGATATTGAGCGGCTGCATAGCGAAACCAGTGCTGCTGATTTCTACAGTGGCGATCATACCGATGTCGCCGACAAGCTGGCAGCGTTGCAAGCCAAAGAAGCTGAATTGGAAACGTTGATGGATCGTTGGGTTGAAATAGAGGCGATGCAATAGGATTGTCATCGCCTGAGAGGGATGAATCGCTGAGTTAAAGAAGAATAAGACTCTATTCTTCTTTTTCGGTCACTCTAACCGCCAATACGTCGCACTTAGCCCCATGGAGGATACCGTTAGCAGTCGAACCTAACAGTAACGCTAAGCCGTGACGGCCGTGACTACCAACGATGATCAGATCGCAGCCCTGTTCATCCGCGACTTTGTGGATTTCTGTTTCAGTATGACCTGAGACAACGTGACTCTGCTTAACAGGGTAGTTGAGCAGTCCGCTGAAGCGATTCATTTTACTTTGTGCATGCTCATCGAGTTGCGCTTGAATCGCCGTTAGATCCATCGGAACATCGCCACCATAGGCAAAGCTCAGCGGTTCGATGACATGAATTAGGGATAGTTCAGCTTTCGAAAATTCAGCTAAATGTTTTACTTTATCGATAAGTTGATCAGCTTCGGCTGATAGATCAGTCGCCAATAAAATATGTTTATATACAGACATGGGAGACGCTCCTATTGTTTCCTAATAATAAGAATAACATAGAATTTGTGATTCTAATTATGACGGGTGTCAATCGGGTTAGTCGAGGAGTATTGAATGAAATGGACCATTATTATTTTCGTTATGATGTCATTGCTAGGTTCAATGATGTGGGTGATGCCGAGCCCGCGACAGCGGCTGTTAGCCAAGCTGAGGCAGCAGGCCTCTCGTGATGGCTTTCAGGTACAAATAGTGCGCCTCACGCCGCCTCGAGCAGCCGGACAGGTAGAGCCAGAAACCTTCACCGCAACGGCATACCGGTTACCTCGTTTTAACTTAGAAAAAGAGCAGCGTCATCAGTTTATTCCGTGGCAGATCTTTCGTCAGGTTGCAGTGGCCAATCAGGGCTTGCCTGAGGGCTGGTGTTGGGGCTTGGGCGAGCGACGTTTAAATGAACAGCAACTGGCAACTTTGAATACGCTGCTTGCAGGGCTGCCAGAGGGTGTGTCATCTATTGAATCTACACCGATACATATTTCGCTGTATTGGGATGAGCGAGGCGACGAAAACACGCTGGATGAATTAAAAGCACGGTTGCAGCCATTCATTGAACAACGATTTTAGTTTAACAAGCTTGAGAGGGTAGTATGAACAAGACGCTTAAATGCGGTATTTACCGTCATTACAAAGGCGCTGAATATACAGTGCTTCATTTAGCGAGGCACTCAGAGACGGAAGAGTGGCTGGTGGTTTACAGTCCCTGTTACGGTGATCGTGGCATTTGGGTTCGCCCATTGGAGATGTTCATTGAGCATGTCACAGGGTTAAACGGCGAATCGGTGCCCAGATTTGAGTTTTTACGGCAAGCGTAACGCTTGAGGCTACTCTTCTTTGTTTTCCTTTTGACTCATTAAGTCGATCGATGCGGCTAAGTTTCCGGTGGCCATGGCGCTACTGGGGCGGGCTCGGTTGAGCAGATCTCTGATCTTTTCAATGTAGTCCTGCTTCTGCTTCTGTGGCACATTGGCACGCGCAACCATCGCTTTGGCGTGTTTGTAATGGGACATGGCCACCAACTTATCGCCACGCGCTAGATAGTCATTGCCTTGATTAATATGCGCATCGGCAAACACACAAACATGGAGCCAGTAGAGATCATGTTGAAATTGCTTAGCCCGAGCAACGCTGAGTTTGTTGAGTTGAGCCATCTCGATGCACATTTTTTCAGCATGCTGAATATGGATTTGAGCTTTTTTAAGCGCGCGATCATTATTAAATCCACCGGGAACGGCGGTGATACGATCGGTATTTTCTTTCTGCGCGCCGATATCTTGAAGTAATTCAGACTCTGGTGCGAGCGCGGAGATCTCTTCAATCATGCTGACGACAAAGCCGCTTAGAGCGTCGGTAATCTCAGTGCGGCAATTGGCTTCCCTAAGCACCGCAAGGCTTTCCAGCGCTTCTGCAGATTTCTTGTTGAGTTCTTTTAAGCGCTTTTGGCGGTACTCATGTTGTTGTTCTCTGGTGGAGAAAAAGTTATTCACCAGTAACGCAACGAAACCGACAGCAATCAAAGAAAAAAGGAAAATCAGGTTGTCTTGCAACATATTCTCAGGTAGTTGTAATTAAGGAACCGGCTAATGTTGGCGGCAGCATACTGTATTTAAGCTACCAGAAACATACCTTTATTAGCCATTAATCTTGATTAATTGGCGTGTTTTTTTTAGCAGAAGCTTGACCCTGCTAGTTACAGCCCTTATATATGCACGCTGTTTTGTATTGTTATCTCGTCCTTTAAGGATTTTATGTATATGGGAAAGTCCCTAGTTATAGTTGAGTCACCGGCCAAAGCGAAAACCATAAACAAGTATCTGGGTAATCAGTTTGTGGTTAAATCGAGTGTGGGCCACATTCGGGATCTGCCCACCAGTGGCTCGGGGAGTGCGACCGCATCTGATCCAAAAGAGCGTGCTCGTCAGGCTGCCATTACCCGCAAATTATCGCCGGAAGATAAAATACGGCACAAAGCTGAAAAGAGTAAAAAGCAACTCATTGCTCGCATGGGTGTCGATCCGGAACATGACTGGGATGCCCGTTATGAAATTTTACCGGGTAAAGAAAAAGTCGTAGATGAACTGAAGCGACTTGCTAAAGATGCTGACACTATCTATCTCGCAACCGATTTGGACCGCGAAGGGGAGGCTATTGCTTGGCACCTGCGGGAAGCGATCGGCGGTGAAGATTCACGTTACAAGCGTGTTGTGTTTAACGAAATTACTGAGAAAGCCATTCAAGAGGCGTTCAAACAGCCAGGTGAGCTTGATCTCAATCGCGTCAATGCGCAGCAAGCACGTCGGTTTCTCGATCGTGTGGTGGGCTACATGGTGTCACCGCTGTTGTGGGAAAAAGTTGCGCGTGGTTTATCGGCTGGCCGTGTTCAGTCGGTTGCGGTACGGCTCTTGGTGGAGCGAGAAAAGGAAATTCGCAGCTTTATTCCCGAAGAGTTTTGGGAATTGCATGCGGATGTGCAGTCCGATAAAAAAGAAGCGTTACGTCTACAGGTCGAAAAGTTTAAAGATAAACCGTTTCGTCCGGTCAGTGCCGAGGAAACAGAAGGCCATGTTGCACAGCTGAAGCAACAAGACTTTAAGGTGACTAACCGTCAAGATCGGCCAACCAGTAGTCGCCCTTCGGCTCCTTTTATTACCTCGACATTGCAACAGGCCGCAAGTACGCGACTGAGCTTTGGCGTGAAGAAAACCATGATGCTGGCGCAACGGCTCTATGAAGCTGGTTATATCACTTATATGCGAACCGACTCGACCAACTTGAGTGCCGAAGCGGTGGCCACCTGTCGTGACTATATTAAAGACAACTTTGGTAGCAAGTATTTGCCTGAAGAGCCTAACTCGTATAGCAGTAAGGAAGGCGCTCAGGAAGCTCACGAGGCGATTCGTCCGTCAGACGTAGGTGTTGAGGCTACATCGCTGAAAGGCATGGAGCGAGACGCTGAGCGCCTCTATGAACTCATTAGACGGCAGTTCATGGCATGTCAGATGACGCCGGCGCTTTACACCAGTACGCGCGTGACGATTAACGCCGGTGATTTCGAGTTACGTACCAAGGGTCGCATCTTGCGCTTTGATGGTTATACTCGGGTGATGAATAGTCGCGGAAAAGACGATGATGTTATCTTGCCAGATGTTAAGCAAGGTGATGTCTTACAGTTGCAGCAGCTCGATCCTAAGCAGCACTTTACCAAACCGGCACCTCGTTTTACCGAAGCCAGTTTGGTGAAAGAGTTAGAAAAGCGCGGCATCGGTCGACCCTCAACTTATGCCTCAATTATTTCAACAATCCAAGATCGCGGCTATGTTGAAGTCCATAACCGGCGTTTTTACGCGCAAAAGATGGGCGATATCGTCACCGAACGTTTGGTGGAAAACTTCTCTGATCTGATGGACTTCAGTTTTACCGCCCGAATGGAGGAGTCGTTGGATGATATCGCCACGGGAGAGGCAGACTGGAAGGCGCTATTAAATCAGTTCTATGAAGGTTTCAGTCATCGCTTGGTATTGGCTCAAAACCCTGATAATGGGATGCGATTGAATGCCCCAACAGAAACCGATATCCCTTGTCCTACTTGTGGTCGGATGATGATGATTCGTACCGGTACCACTGGAGTTTTCCTTGGTTGTTCTGGCTATGCATTGCCACCGAAAGAACGCTGTAAAACCACCATGAATTTGGTGCACGGTGATGAAGTCGTCAGTGTTGATGGTGATGATGAGGAAGAGTCGCGGATTCTGCGTAACAAGCATCGTTGTCAGCTGTGTGATACCGCGATGGATAGTTATCTCATCGATGAGCAACGTAAATTACATATCTGTGGTAATAACCCAGATTGCCCCGGCTTTGAAGTAGAGCAGGGCGCCTTTAAGATTAAAGGCTATGATGGTCCGGTGTTGGAATGTGATAAGTGTGGCGCTGAAATGCAATTGAAAACTGGCCGTTTTGGTAAGTTCTTTGGTTGTACCAGTGAAACCTGCAAAAACACACGTAAGTTATTGAAGAATGGTGAAGCTGCGCCTCCGAAAATGGACCCCGTGCCGATGCCGGAGCTGCAGTGTGATAATGTCGAAGATACCTTCATCTTGCGGGATGGGGCATCGGGTATGTTCCTCGCTGCGAGTCAGTTCCCGCGTAAGCGGGAAACCCGGGCACCGAAAGTCGCCGAGTTATTACCGCATAAGAGCGAAATTGATCCCAAGTATAGCTTCCTGTTCAGTGCGCCTGTCGAGGATGATGATGGAAATCCAACAATCATTCGCTATAGCCGCAAAACGAAAGAGCAGTATGTGATGACCGAAGTTGACGGTAAAGCGACTGGCTGGCGCGCTTTTTATAGCGGTGGTAAGTGGGTAGCTGAGGCAGCTAAGGCGAAGAAAGCGGCGAAGAAATAAGCGGAGGCTTGAGCATGAGTGGTGTGTACTTAACCCGTACCAATCAAAAGTTAAACTTTACGCGTATCCACCTTGATGCGCTTAAAGTGGCTCAGGAATCGACCGGCTGGAGTAAACATGCCTTAATCGAATCCTATAATGAGTCGGTATTGTTTCATATGGTATCGGCTTATAGCTCATTGCTTAGGGAGATTGCCGAGCAATACAGCTTTGATGCCGATAGAATAACCAAGCTGAGTCAACTAATCGAGCAGATGGAACTTCAGGGGCTGGAGGCGCCTGAAATTGCAGAGCTACAGCAGTTGCACGGTAACGATGAGAGTTGGTTGCATAAGCTGCTAGCGGCTTATAAAGCCTGCTGGCGTGCCGAGGAGCATAAAGAGTCCAGTTCGAGGGCTGAAAGTGTCTCCGAAATACACGTCATGCAGATCAACCCTGATCATGCCGAAGATGATGATATCGTTCGTGAATATCAGCTTTGGTTTGGCGAGTTTAAGGCATTGATCGAACGTATGCGTAGCGGTATGCAAGAGTGGTGATAAAAGATAAACAGCCTGCTGACTGTTGTTGAGAGAGCTTGACCCTCATTGATTGCAGTCACAGACATGACTTGAGTTGAATAATATGTCTGATATGTTTTTAGAAATAATTGAGCTGGATGATGGTCAGATTGCATTACGTCGAGCCGACTCCACCGATGAGCCGATCATGCGCATTAGTTTTTCGGATGATGTCAAACAGCAGCTTGATGATGAGTGTATTGATGTCGCCAAAGTCATGCTGACTGCTGGCATTCATATGATCTCGGATCTGAGCGTTAAAGCATCTGAGAAGGCTAACAAGCAGACGCCTCGATTGGATACCGATCTCGAGAATGATGTGGATTTTGAGAATGAGGATCGCATTATTCACTAACTAGAAAGATAGCTTAAGCGCTATCTCTCTATCTTACGTTTGCCGCGATACAGGCGCTTTACGACGGTCTATTTATGACTGCTGGTTTGCTTGCGTGAAGGACGGATGTTATTTGTCTTATGTCAGTCGGCGATCGCGGATAACGATGCCATGACTCTGACCGTTAAGGGCTGCATCTTCTAGGCCTGTGAGTTCTTCATTGCTGAGGATACCAGGCCAGCTGATAACGGCGTGACAGGTGCCGGCTTTGAGGGCCTGACAGGCGAGTTGATAGGTTGAATGGTTCTGATCGGGCTGCAGTAGCATGACTTTCTTTAAATCAATACCTGCCGCTTCCAACAAGTTCTTGGGCAGCGAGGCTGGCGGCGCTATCCAAGCAAACCAGCGATCATCTTTACTGAGTTGCGCTAACAGTGGTAGCAGCATAGTCATCTGTCCTAAGTCACTACCTTGCAAAACGATCTCTGTCACTTTGCCGGCCAGTGCTGGATGAGTTGAGGGTGCCGCTGCAGGGCGAATAAGGCCTGGCAATACGGGGATTGAGCTATTAAGACCACTGACTGCGTGCAACATAATTACTGTCCTCTTCTGATAACCCCAACGCTGAGGCCTTCAATTGAGAGTTCTTGCTTTTGTAGATCGACCACAATCGGTTCGAACTCTTCATTTTCTGCGATTAGGTAGACTAAATTACCCTCTCGTTTAAAGCGTTTTACCGTGACATCATTATCAATTCTGGCGACAATAATTTCGCCGTCTTTGGCCGTCTGACACTGATGCACCGCAAGCAGATCACCATCCATAATGCCAATATTCTTCATGCTGGTACCGCGAACGCGGAGTAAATAATCAGCGGGCGGGTGAAAAAAGTCGGAGGCGATAGTAATCCGCTCCTCAACATTCTCTTGCGCTAGGATTGGCTCGCCTGCGGCAACTTGACCCACCACCGGTAGACCGGGGTCTTCGTCATCGAATCCGGGAATCCGGATGCCGCGACTCGTACCGGGAATCATTTCGATGGCGCCTTTACGTGCCAGTGCTTTAAGGTGCTCTTCAGCTGCGTTGGCTGATTTAAACCCCAGGGCTTTGGCTATATCCGCTCGAGTAGGCGGGTAACCTGTTGTGCTGATGCAGTGTTTAATGCATTCAAGTACATCTGTTTGGCGTTTTGTCAGTTTCATGATGAACTCTGTATCTTTATCCAGTAGCTGTAACTATATACAGTATTTGTACTTTGTAAACATTTTTCTGTCTATTTATCCAGTATTATTGCTAAAATGTGCGTCGTTACAGCGTATTAGGGCCGTTTAGGTGCTTTCAGAAGAGATTAAAAAAGAGATACAGGGGGCGTACCGACGCTTTCTGGAGAGCCGTCAGCTTAAGCCTCGTTTGGGTCAAAAGCAGATGATTGCTGAAGTTGCTAAAGTACTGGGGGCGATTCTTGAGGATGATAAGTCGCACCGCTTAGGCGAGCAACATGTCAGCGTTATTGAAGCGGGCACCGGTACCGGCAAGACGATCGGTTATCTGCTGGCCGCCTTACCGATTGCTAAGGCGAAAGGCAAAAAGGTGGTTTTATCGACGGCGACCGTTGCGTTGCAGGAGCAGCTATTACATAAAGATCTGCCTGAAGTCGCCGAGCATGCGGGGCTTTCCGTGACCTATGGATTAGCTAAAGGGCGAGGGCGGTATTTCTGTATTAGTAAGGCGGAGCAACATCTCGATGCGCATGGTGGGACTGGGCAGCAGGCGTTGTATGAAGATGAACAGTCCTTGCGTATGGACACTGAAACGGTCGAGTTCTATAAAAGCCTATTAAACGAATTTGCATCAGGGCGTTGGGATGGTGATCGCGATAATCTGACGCAAGATATCAGTGAGCAAGACTGGTATCCGCTCACCAGTGATCACCTGCAATGTACTAACCGACGTTGCAGTAACTTCTCAGCCTGTAGTTTCTTTAAGGCCCGCAAAGATCTCGATCAGGTGGAGTGTGTGATTGCCAATCACGATATCGTCTTGGCTGATCTTGCTTTAGGTGGCGGGGCTATTCTGCCGGATCCGGCTGAAACCATCTACATCTTTGATGAAGGTCATCATCTATCCGATAAGGCCAGTGGTCACTTTTCATTTAATTTGCGCCTTAAATCCACCGAACGCTGGCTCGCGAGTACCTTAAAGCAGCTAGATAAGATGCTAGAGCAGAGTGGTCGCCCGCAATTGATGAGCGACTACATTGAGCAGCAACGTCAACCGATGCAAGATCTACAAGTGGTGCTGAATAACTGGGCCGAGCTTATCCGGCCTATCTTAATGGACGATTCGTTTAGTCGTCCTAAAGAGCGTTTTCGTTATCCCAGCGGTGTTGTCCCTGATGCGGTTAAACAGTTCGGTTTGCAGGTTGAGCATTTAGCCGCTCGCATGGCGACGAAGATGGAGATGATACTCGATCTGCTCAAAGAATCGTTGGATGGTGAAGGCGGGATTGATCGTCAGGCGGCTGAAACCTGGTATCCCCGAGTCGGTATGATGGTGGCTCGGCTGCAGAATATTACTGGGCTGGGCCGTTCGATGGGGCATGTTGATGCGGCGAATAGTACGCCAACAGCACGTTGGATTAGCTTAGCAGAAACCACACAAGGTTATGATTTTGAGTGCAGCACTGCACCGGTGTCTGCCGCAGAGATGCTACACATGAATCTCTGGCAGCACTGTTATGCTGCCGTCATTACGTCAGCGACACTGACCGCGCTGGGGCGCTTCGATCGGCTATTGGTCGATCTCGGATTGCCGGCTGATACGCCTTGCTTCAGTTTAGCTAGCCCGTTTGATCATTATCATGCCGCTGAGCTCTACGTGCCGCCGATGAAGGTTGAAGCCAATGACCCAGAACTGCATACACAGGCCGTTACTGACTACTTGAATACGCATTTGCAGACGGATTCAGGCACATTGGTATTGTTCAGCTCTTGGCGGCAAATGAGATCAGTGCTTGCCAGTCTCGACGAAAAGCTCAACAATAGGGTGCTATCACAAGGCGATTTTAGTAAAAATGAAATACTAAAACGTCATAAAAGCGAAATTGATGCAGGGCGAGGCAGTGTTATTTTTGGTCTCGCTTCTTTTACTGAGGGGGTGGATCTGCCCGGTGATTATTTGACCGAAGTCATTATCACCAAAATCCCCTTCAGTGTGCCGGATGATCCGGTGGATGCTACCATGGCTGAGTGGATACAACAGCAAGGTGGCAACCCTTTTATGGAATGGTCGGTACCGATGGCCTCGGTACGTTTAACTCAAGCGGCGGGACGGTTACTGCGCACCGAGCAGGATAGGGGGCGTATCGTGCTACTGGATCGGCGCGTTGTCACTAAGCGTTATGGCCGACAACTGCTCGATTCATTACCGCCATTCCGACGAAATATTAGCTAACCGTTCGCTTAAGCGGATAAGGTATGACTTTGTTAAAGAAATTATTTAAGCGCTCAGACGATAAGTCGTCTTTAAAAACTGAACCGACGGCCGTTAAGCCGAACCTCACACAAGCAAGCCCTGATAAACCTCAGCAAGCGACTAAGTCAGTCAATGCTAGGGCCTCTCAGGGCAAAGCTGACCGTAGCAAGCCAAAATCCAAGGAGACGGATCGTGTTAATAAAGGTAATTCTGCTCGACAGTCGACGGTGACGGCCAAGCCCATGCAGGCTTGGCGCCGTGAAGACTTTGCGGTAGCGCCGGCTGAGGGTAAGCAACGATTCCATGATTTTGATCTGCCGGATGATGTGATGCATGCCATTGCCGATCTTAATTTCCAATATTGTTCCGATATTCAGAGAGCCACGCTGATCGAATCGCTTGAAGGACGGGATATTATTGGTAAAGCGCAGACCGGTACCGGTAAAACAGCGGCCTTTCTGATCAGTATTATCACCGACCTATTGGATTATCCGTTGGAGTATAAAGCGGCTAAAGGGGTGCCTCGGGCATTGATTATTGCCCCGACTCGGGAACTGGCGTTGCAAATTGCCTCCGATGCTGAAGAGATGGGCAAATATGCGAATATCGGCGTCGTGGCCTTGGTGGGCGGCATGGATTATGATCGTCAACGCAAGCAATTGGCGGCGCGTTCCGTGGATATTTTGGTGGCAACCCCCGGCCGTTTAATCGACTTTGTCCGTTCATCCGATGTTGATCTCGGGGATGTTGAAGTACTGGTGCTCGATGAGGCTGATCGCATGTTG
Organism: Amphritea sp. 1_MG-2023; assembly: GCF_030547545.1. Lineage (GTDB taxonomy): Bacteria > Pseudomonadota > Gammaproteobacteria > Pseudomonadales > Balneatricaceae > Amphritea. The sequence continues at coordinate 31,533 of NZ_JAUOQE010000013.1, read as the reverse complement.
AGCATGGGCTTTATTCCTGATGTACGCACTATTATCCGCCACACGCCGAGAAAGGGCGATCGTCAAACCCTCCTGTACAGTGCCACTTTTACCGATGATGTGATGAGTCTGGCGCGTCAATGGACCGTCGATGCGAAGGTCATCGAGATTGCGCCAGAGCAGAAGAGTACTGATTCGGTAGAACAGTTAGTCTATCTCGTCTCGCGTCAGGATAAATACAAGTTGCTGCGTAACTTTATGCAACTGAATCAGTTAGAGCGAGTGATTGTCTTCGGTAATCGCCGTGATGAAACTCGACGGCTGGCTGACCGGCTACAGAAAGATGGCTTGAAAGCGGCATTGATGTCCGGTGAAATTACTCAGCAGAAGCGAGTGAAGACGTTGGAAGATTTCCGTAGTGGCAAGATCAATATCCTCGTTGCCACCGATGTTGCCGGTCGTGGTATTCATGTGGATGGTGTCAGTCATGTGATCAACTATTCATTGCCTGAAGATGCCGATGACTATGTTCACCGTATTGGCCGTACCGGTCGAGCGGGCACCACAGGCACATCGATTAGCTTTGCAACGGAAGATGATGCGTTTTTATTACCTGAAATTGAAACCGTGGCTGGGGTGAAAATGAAATGCGTTTATCCGGACCCCAACTTGCTTGAAGCGGTGTAGCCTGACGGTGTAACGCATCATGACATGGCTAGGCTTGAATCAATTACATCTCGATAACCGCTTTCGGCAACTGCCGGCAGCGTTTTATCAATCGGTTGCCCCTCAGCCGCTTAAAAACCCTTATCTAATCGCGTTCAGTACGGCGGCGGCGAAGCAGATTGGCTTAGATCCCTGTCAGACATCGGCGCAAACGCTGAGTGAATATTTCAGTGGCCAACGTTTGCTTAGCGGTAGTGAGCCGCTCGCATCGGTTTATGCTGGGCATCAGTTTGGTGGCTATACACCGCAACTCGGGGATGGTCGCGCGTTACTGCTCGGCGATCTTGTCGGCACCGATGGACAACGTTGGGAATTACAGCTTAAAGGCAGTGGCAAGACGCCTTACTCGCGTCATGGTGATGGCCGTGCTGCCTTACGCTCGGTGATTCGGGAATATCTTTGTAGTGAAGCGTTAGCAGCACTCGATGTGCCCACCACTCGGGCGCTGTGTATTATCGGTAGTGAAACTCAAATCTATCGGGAATCGATCGAATTGGCTGCCGCGATGGTGCGTATGAGTCCTAGCCATATCCGTTTTGGTCATTTTGAATACTGTTATTACAGTCGTCAGTCCGAGCAGTTAAAGCGGTTAGCTGATTTTGTTATTGAGCATCATTACCCTCAAGCGGTGGAACAATCCAACCCATACTTGACGATGTTTGCCGAAGTCGTCGAACGCACGGCGCAGTTAGTGGCGCGTTGGCAGGCGTTCGGGTTTTGTCACGGAGTCATGAATACCGACAATATGTCGATTATCGGCGTGACTCTTGATTATGGCCCATTCGGTTTTCTGGATCAGTATCAGCCTGACTATCGTTGTAATCGTACCGATGATCGGGGCCGTTACGCTTTTCAACAGCAGCCCTCGATCGCATTGTGGAACTGCGTCTGCTTGGCTCAGACGTTGAGTGGACTGATCAAACAGTCTGACCTCGAAGCGGCGCTGCAGCGTTTTCAGCCCGTTTACGGCATAGCCTATACCGAGTTGATGAAGAAGCGCTTAGGGATGGAGGGTAGAACCCAACAGGATGGAGCACTGATTGATACCTTTCTGCAGCTGCTGGAACAACAAAAGGCGGATTATTCGATTGCCTTTTTAGCGCTAGAGCAAGCTCAACGGGGTGATAGCGAGCCGTTAATGACGCTATTAGGTGCATCAGATCGCTTTGCCGCTTGGTATCGTGATTATCGTGATCGTATCACGGCAAATGCCGCTGCAGTGATGGCACAACATAATCCTCGGGTTATACTACGTAATTATCTGGCTCAAGCCGTGATTGAGCGGGCCGAGCAGGGCGATTTTAGTGAACTAGCACAGCTGCATGCGACATTGAAGCAGCCCTTTGAGGTGCCGTTGAATCGTTATGCTCAAGCGCCTCCTAAGAGTGAGAATAACGTCTCACTCAGTTGTTCATCTTGACCTGTACAGAGCCTGATGAGCATCATGATTAACACTAAAGAGGATCTCATGGATAAGCATAAAACCGGCCTGATTAGTCAGGTGCTATCGATCGTGGTGAGTTTGTTTTTCGTTTTTATTGCGGTGAATGGTTATCAACGCACCGGTGATAGTAGCGTGGCGGTGCTGTTTGGCTTGTTAGCCGTGGTGGGCTATTTTGTGGTTAAATTTTTGTTTTTTGGGGTGAATAAATTATTAGATTCGCTGGATGAGAAGCATAATCCGAGGTCAGACTAATATCACTCCGATAACTTCAGTGGTGCCTAAAGACTCGATTCTTTAGGCGTGTTTTTGTGACAACGCTTTGAATATATAGGTAAGGAATCTCTGATGACGGACAGGGTAAAAGTTTCAGTACTCGGTGGCGGTAGCTTCGGTACTGTAATAGCAAACCTGATTGGCAGTAAAGGGGTCGATGTGAGCTTATGGATGCGCGATGCTGCGCGCGCCGAAGAAATCAATCGTCAGCATGAAAACAGTCGTTATCTTCCCGGCTGTCAATTATCTGCTAAGGTGACGGCGACCGCCGATCTGCAGCAGGCGCTGAAGGGAGCCAACATTATTTTTGTCTCTATCCCGAGTCAGTCGTTTAGAGAGGTTATTCAGCAAGCAAAGCCTTTCATCACTGCAGAACAGATTGTTGTCAGTACGACCAAGGGAATCGAAGCGAAAACCTTTAGTTTGATGAGTCAAATCTTAGCGGCTGAATTACCGGCTAACCCGATCGGAGTGATCAGTGGACCAAACCTAGCGAAAGAGATTGCGCAACAGCAACTCACCGCGACGGTGATTGCGAGTGAGAGTGAGCAGGTCAGAACCGCTGTACAGGAGATCCTTCACTGTGCTTTTTTCCGTATCTATGCCAGCAGCGATATGTACGGTGTTGAATTGGGCGGTACGCTGAAAAATATTTATGCCATTGCCTCGGGTCTTAGTGCCGCTTTAGGTATGGGGGAAAACACCAAGAGTATGCTGATGACGCGGAGTCTGGCGGAGATGAGTCGTTTTGCTGTGCAGTTGGGCGCCAATCCGATGACGTTTTTGGGCTTGGCGGGGGTGGGCGATCTGATCGTTACTTGTTCATCGCCCCTGAGCCGTAATTATCGCGTCGGCTATGCGCTAGGCGAGGGAAAAACACTCGATGAAGCGGTCACCGCGTTGGGCGAAGTCGCTGAAGGCGTTAATACGCTGCGGTATGTCAAAGAGAAGGCGGACGCTCTTGAGATCTATATGCCACTGGTTTGTGGGCTTTATGAAGTGGTCTTTAAGGGGGCTCCCGTGTCTGAGGTAGCCAAGATGATGATGCTGAATACTCAGAGCAGTGATGTAGAGTTCATTCTACCGCGCGATAGTGACTGCTGATGCAGTTACTATTGATGCGTCACGGTGAGGCGGGCTATGACGCGCCGAGTGATGAGTTGCGTCATCTAAGCGAACAGGGACGGCAGCGAGTGCAGCAGATGCTTAATCAGCACGAATCGCTGCTCGACGGTGTCTCGCGCATTGTTCATAGTCCTTATCTGCGCACGTTGCAAACCGCTCAATTGGTGCAGCAGGTGCATTCGCTTGAGTGTGAGACGCTAGCACTGTTGACGCCGGAATCTTCACCGCAACAACTACTGGATTGGCTGAGTCAGCAGACCGATGAGAAGCTGATGCTAGTCACGCATCAGCCTCTGATTGGACAACTCGTGTCACTGCTCTGTGAAGGTCATGTCTTGCACCCTGAGCCGATGCTTCCCGGTGCTTTGGCCGTTATTGAGCTAGAGTTTCCTGCCGCTGGGTTGGGGCAGTTGCAGCAGTTGGTGCGTTAACCTGCTGGCTCGTTACGCTCGCTGTTGAAACCTTAGAGGCTTGATTATCCGCTGTTTGCGGCGGTGTTTTAGACATGCCAGCGGCGGCCTCTTTAATCAGTCGCGCACTTTGCTGCAATGACGTGAGTTTAGGATAGCGGGCCAGCCCCGCATCAATGCTACGCAGAGCGTTTTGCTTATCGCCGATGGCTAGATAGGCACGCGACAGATCAATATAGAGTTGAGGGATCGGTGTGTACTCAATATAGGGCTCCGCCCATTCGATAAACTGCGGCGCAAACTGACCCTGTTGTGCGTTGAGTTCACGCAGTAGCAGTGTTCGCATCAGATAGAGTTCGGCAGAATCCCGAAAAAACGGATTATTCAGGGCCGGTTGCAGCAGCATCGGTTCCGTCATCCGCCCGTTGAGAAAGCGAATAATACTCTGATTCGCCTGTACCGTTTGAATCATGATCGCCGTCACCCCGAGAGTAAGACTGATCGCCATTACCCCCATGGTCATTTCAGCCGAACGACTCAATCTCAGTCGACGTGTGCGTTGACGATGATGCAAAATGATGAACACCAAGAACAGCATTAAAAACCAAGGAATATTGCTGATATAAAACGGTAGCTCTACTTGAGTGTGCAAGCCGATAGGCAATAACAGGGCGGTATAACTTAGGCCGCGTCGCCAGCCACAGCGGAAGGCGGCATACAGAATAGCGGCTACCGAGATGAAAATGCCGCTCACGGCGATAAGTCCGCCCTCAACCAGCCAGAACATCAATTCATTGTGCGGGTGACTTAGACGTTCCGGCGGTAAGTTAGCCTCGGGATACCGGTCTAGATAATCCACCTTCTGATCATGCCAGACCTTCTGAAAGCTGCCTATACCATATCCGCTTAAGGGCTGTTGACGAAACAGTTCGATAGCAATGTTATAGATATTAATACGGCTATTTGAGCCTGATTGTGCGACCCCGGCTTCGTTTAGCGACGTGAGATCGCCGAGTTTGCCGGAGCTACGTTCAATGCCTTGGCTGCCCATGAATAGCGCGGCGGTTATTGTCACTAATACCGCGAGCGTTAGCGATTTACGTTTCCAAAAATACTGCCAATGGCAAAGTGTAAGGATAAGGAGACCGGCCGCGGCGCCGATTATCCCTACCCGAGAGCCAGAAAACGCCACAATGAAACTACTCAGGAAGGTGCTGACAAGTAGCATGGATGTCAACAATGGTGAGCGTGTTAGGCTGACGGGTCGGCTCAGCAGGTAAACGCCGATCATCAAAACGGTTGCCTGAAATGAGGCATGAATATTGATTTGTTGAAAGGTACTGTAGGGAACGTTTCGGCTCGGTGTGATGAAGGAGGTCAGAATATTAGGCCAGAAAATTTGTGAGATACCGTAAAGGGCATGAATGCTGCCGCACAGCAGTACAAGCATCAGCCCGCGTTCGATATCTCGCGGGGTAAAGCGAAACTGAAATAGCGCCATTAGAAAGACAAAGCCGCCTAAAATATATAGCTGTCGAAACAGCCATTCGGTGGGCAGGACGTTATTGACGATAAAACCCAGTATGATCATGCTGATGGGCAGGGCGGCCATCGCCAACCAGTATTTTGGATAACGAAACTGTTTGGTTTTTAACATCAGTAGCAGGGCGCTAGAGATGACAACAACCGCGCCAATCCAGACGCTAATATTGTGCGAAATGGACATTCCCTCACCGCCTAAGTTTGGCTGAAAGAATAGGGTCGCTGGAATGAATAAAAAACCGAGCAGCCACAGCCCCACTTGTGCGGGTTGAATCGTTGATAGAGGGTTGTTCATCAAAAGCCTCGGCGTAAAATGTTGACAGAATAGGGTGAATTCGTGTTTAAACTATCTGTTTTAAAAGAAAAAACAGTGAAGATACTACCCCATTTTTGTATGCTTATGCACGTTAGCTAAGCATCAACGCGGATGATTAACAGGGTTAATAGATCAATGAAGTATACAGCGATAGCAGATGAGTTAACGTTTAATGTCAATGGCCATCAGATTGCAGCCAAAAGCTGGGGTGATGCGAATGGTATGCCGGTGTTGGCTTTGCATGGTTGGCTGGACAATGCGGCTACGTTTAATCGTTTGGCGCCTCGCTTAACGGGGCTGAGGTTGATTGCGCTTGATTTGATGGGGCATGGGTATTCCGATCACCGTCCTCCGTCCATGCCTTATTATATCTGGGATAATGTGGTTGATGTACTCGGGGTAGCCGATCAACTGGGGTTGCAAAGATTTTCACTGCTGGGTCATTCGATGGGGGCTAGCATTGCAACATTAGTGGCTGGTGGCTTTCCCGAGCGAGTCGATAAAGTCGTACTCATCGAAGGCATTGGTCCGTTGGTGACGCCATCAGAGCAGTCTGCCGAGCAACTGGAAACAGCCATTAAAAAGCGGCTTCGACTGCAGAAAAGAGAGCAGAAACCCTATCAACAAGTGGATGGTGCAGTTAGGGCGCGCATGAATGGTCGCTGGCCGGTTGATCATCAGGCGGCTAAATGGCTTGTCGAGCGGGGGCTAGAGAGAAGAGAAGATGGTTATTACTGGCGTAGCGACCCTAACCTTATATTGCCCTCCATTTTGCGCATGAGTGAAGCTCAGGTAGAAAGCTTTCTAATGCGAATGAGCGCCGAGACACTGCTTATCTTGGCAGACAGTGGTATTCCTCAAAGTGAGCGGCGCATAGCACTGTTACAGCATTGTCAAACGCAGCGCTTAAAAGGCGGACATCATCTTCATCTTGAAGAGCAGGCCGTTGCGCCAGTTGCTACACTAATCAATGAGTTCTATCAGGCTTAACATTTTTGCAGCGCATAACTTGACGAGCATAAGGAATATTAATGAGGATACTAACACTGTTACAGCTAGGGTTACTGCTGTTAAGTTTTACGGTACAGGCACAGAGCGATGTTACGGGGAGTCGTGATCCGCAACAGTTGCCGAGGTTTCCATTAAGTTGGATCGTTAACTTTAACGAACAGCAGATTCCAGAGTATGAGCTTGCCACGGGCCCAATGCGCAAGATTGGCGGCGTTATCGCACCCGAGAAAAGTCAGCGGATTAGCGGCAATCTACTGCGCATTACCTATCGCGTACCCGATACACATACGCCAGCGCAGGTATTTAATTATTATCATGAGTTATTAGAATCACTTCAGGCAACGATCTTATTTCAATGCAGTAGTCGTCAGTGTGGTAGTAGTAATCAATGGGCGAATAACTATTTCGACATTGCTGAGTTGTACGGTATTGATCGGTCGCAGTTCTTTATCTCTGCCAATCTCGGCCAGCAACAGCTCGCCTTTTATACCGTTCAGCGGGGTAACCGTCGCAGCTATGTTCAGCTCGATCTGATTCAGTCGCCGCAGCAGTCAGGCGATAGTTTGGTCAGCGATTTACAGCAGCGCGGTGTTAGCTGGCTAAATCATGCCGATGATATCGAGCCGTTATTGGATTACATGCGCAATAATGCGCAGCAGAAGGTGTTAATCGGCGGCTATGATAAGCGCGTTGGCGAGTTTGATGATTTAGTACGTCAGAGTCAGCAAGCCGCAGATGCCTTTAGCGCGTTATTGATCGCCAAGGGGATTGCTGCCGAGCGTATCGCGAGCGTAGGCGTTGGGCCTGCGCTACCGCTTGAGCGAGCGTCGCTTGTAGGGCTGTGGGTGCAAGTGCGCTGAGGATAACGCTTATGTTACAAGCTTTGCTCAAGCGTTGCGGGCTTGTAGGGTGGAACTAAAGATAACAAAGGAACTCGCTTTTGAAGACCACGGTGTCACTGGTATTAGGCAGCGGCGGAGCCAGAGGTTATAGTCACATCGGGGTGATTGAAGAATTGAACCGACGGGGCTATGAGATTGTCTGTATTGCGGGCAGCTCGATGGGTGCGTTGATTGGCGGTATTTATGCGGCAGGGCGTCTTGAGGAATATCGTGACTGGGTCATCAGCCTCAAGCGTATCGATGTGTTTAAGTTGATGGATCTGACGTTACGTGGCGAAGGCACTATTCGTGGTGATCGGCTGCTGCTAAAGCTGCGTGAGATTGTCGGCAACCCGTTAATTGAAGAACTCCCCATCACCTATACGGCGGTGGCGACCGATCTGACACATCAGAAAGAGGTATGGTTTCAAAAAGGCTCAATGCTCGATGCTATTCGTGCCTCAATTGCTGTACCGGGCTTTTTTACGCCGGTAATTGAAGAGGGGCGGCTGCTAGTCGATGGTGGCGTTCTCAATCCTATTCCCATCATTCCTACCGTGGCGGCGCATGCTGATCTTATTGTCGCTGTCGATCTTAATGCCGATGTGCAGCGCAATCAAACGACGTTGCCCATAACCCATTACTTAGAGCGCTCGGGCTTTAGTGACGAGTGGGAATATACGCCGGATGCTCAGAAACAGGCGCTCAATCATCGTGGCCAAGTTAAAACCGTGTCACCTAAGGCGATTAGCCGTTTTGACGTGTTGTTTAATTCGGTTGAAGTGATGCAGGCCTCGCTCGGTAAATATAAAGTGGCGGGTTATCCTCCTGATCAATTAATTGGTATTCCTAAAAATGCTTGCCGTTTTTATGAGTTTCATCGAGCGAAAGAGATGATAGAATTAGGCCGCCTAATGGCTCAAGAGAGCCTGATTAAGATGGAAAAAAAGTGGTGTTAATTGAGCCATGTTCGCATTTTCCATTCGTATGACATGCCCGGCTAACAATAAAAATCACTAGCCAACAGCGCTCAGTCGTTTAACGCTTGTCTTAAGCAACGGTTTAGCCACATTGACTGACGGTCATCCTATCCATCTATTTCGTTAAATACTGAGGTTTATATGCCGCTGTCGTCTGCAGCCCGGGCTGATTTTCTCTTGTTGTTAGTAACGCTGATTGCCGCTGCGGGATGGATTTTTTCGAAAGAGGCGTTGCAAGAGATGCCGCCGTTACTGTTTATTGGTGTGCGCTTTCTGTTAGCGGGTGCTATTTTGTTAATCCCTGCCTATAAAGGCTGTCTCGACTTACTCAACGCGCGCGCCTTGAAACCTGTGTTTGGGCTTGGGTTATTAATGAGCAGTGCTCTGTTATGCTGGATTATGGGATTGTACCATGGGCATCATCTCGGTGAAGGCGCATTTATTACCAGTATGGGGGTGATATTGGTGCCGCTGATGGCTTGGTTAACCTATCGAGAACGAGCACAACGGAGTACTTGGTTGTCACTCCCCGTGGCGATTGCCGGCTTAGGTTTGTTATCACTCGAAGGAGGCTTATCGCTGGCGGCAGGGCAGTTTTGGTTTCTCTGTGCTGCGCTGTTGTTTTCGGTTCACTTTGTGTTGGTGTCTAAGATGGCACTAATGGTGCCTGCCATCGTGCTCACGGCTGTACAGCTGTTGGTGGTGGGTAGCGGCGGCATTATCGTGTCTGCGGTTTTCGAGTCGTGGCCTGAGTCGGTGAGTGACTCAGCGATCGGGTGGGTAGTGGCTAGCGCGGTCATTGCTACGAGTCTACGTTTTGCCATACAGACCTATGCTCAAAGCCTAGCACCTGCCAGCCATGTCGCCTTAATCATGACATTGGAGCCGGTCTGGGCGGCGCTATTGGCAGCCATTATTTACGCTGAAGTGATGACCGGCTTGCAGCTCGCCGGCTGCGGTCTGATTTTCATGGCAATGCTGGTGAGTCGCTGGCGCTGGCTACAACCACTCTATTATGCCTGTCGGTCTCGCTTTCCGTCTCGGTGAGTGTGAAACTCAGCATGGCCACTATACTTATACGATCGACTAGCTATTCAGTGTAAAAGTAGGCCAATGTATGCAGTATCAGCATGAAAAGCTCACCTATGTTGAATTAGGTTCCAATGCGTTAACCCTAAGTAAGCGTTTTTTTTCCGCCGTATTCGATTGGCAGTTTAGCGATTATGGCCCTGATTATAGTGCGTTTGATGATCAAGGACTTGAAGGCGGTTTGTTTCAAAGAGAAGAGGGCGCCGCGCCAATAACGGGCGGTGCGCTACTGATATTTTATAGTCACGATCTTGAATCAACCGCTGCAAAGATAACCCGCCATGGGGGCGTGATCTGCAAAGCTATATTCGATTTTCCGGGTGGCCGCCGGTTTCATTTTTATGAACCCGGCGGTAATGAATTGGCGGTATGGTCGGATCAGCCGGTGGTTTAATCTATGCTGCGGGCAGGCTTTGTGTCGTGGTGGCCTTTTGAGATCAAATGTAGGCTATCCTCAGCAAAGCCACTACCGGCCTCTTTATAGAAGTTAAATACCTTATCGATACCGGCCGCAATGAGCGCTTTGCGATCATCTTCGTAGCGAGCAATCGCGGCAATCTGACCGGTGTAACCGACATTGATTAATTGTGCCGATACATTACGGCTATCCTCAATAAGAGGCAGGGCTAGCAGTACCAATTTAATATCAGAACAATCGAAAGTCTCCCAAAAATCGGCATCCTCGCCATCCCCAAAACAAACATTCAGTCCCTTTGCTTGTAGCTGAGAAGCGCGGAAACGGTCGGAATCGATGCCCGCCACTCGATCATCCAACACGCTTTGAAGCGCCTTAAATGCGCTTTTACCGACGCGTCCCATACCGATGACCAGTACTTCAGCATTCGGGGGTTGTTGAATGATATCGGCGCCGAGTCGCTGCGGGCTTTCATAGCGTTTTAGATGATCTTTATAGCGCATGTAGACGCGATGAGCTGCGGGATAGAGGATGCTGGTTAGAATAAAGGATAGCGATACCGCTAAGGCTAGGATGACTAGCCATTCTCGAGAGAGCCATCCAGCATCGACACTGAGAGCTGCGACAATCAGACCAAATTCGCTGAAGTTACTGAGGGCAAGGGAAGCCAAGTAGGCGGTGCGACTACGTAACTTAAGACGCGTAAAGAGCGCAAAGAAGAGGATAAACTTGATACTAATTAATAGCGCGATCACACCGGCGCTGGCTAACATCGACCACGTGGGTAGGGCGGTAAAGCCAATTGAGAGGAAAAAACCAATCAGAAAAAGATCTTTAAAGCTAAGAAGCGATTTTGTGAGCTCTGAAGCCTTGGCATGTTGGCTTAATAATAATCCCAATACTAATGCGCCTAAGTCACCTTTAACACCCAAGAGATTAAACAATTCATAGCCACCGAGGGCAAAAAAGAAGCCCGTAAGGGGTAGCATTTCGCCGTGCCCCGCTTTATCGAGTAGCTTGAAGAGTAACGGCCTAGCAAACACTAATGCCAATAGTATCGGTGCCCAAACAGAAGGCAGCTTGCCTGTGGCAACCACTAGGAAAAGGACGGCGACGATATCTTGCATCACCAGTACACCGATGGCTAACTGACCATGACGCGTTTTCATTTCGCCATTTTCTTCGAGTAATTTAACGATGCAGACGGTGCTACTAAAACTGAGCGCAAAGCCGATGAGGGCGGCGGTGCTTAGATCGATATCACTGTAGTAGGGCATGGCGAAGCTGGCCATCAATAGGGCAAACGAACCAAACACGATGATCCACAGCGTGATATGACTGAGCGTGCTCACCCAAACCTCGCTGCGCAACAGGTCGCCTAGGTGTAATTTCAAACCGATAGTGAAGAGCATCAATGTGATGCCAATATCTGCCAAGCTATCTAGGCTATCGCTGGGCTCTACGCCGAAGAAGTGTAGTAAAAAGCCTGCCAGCAAAAAACCGATGAGTGGCGGCATACCAATCATTTTAAGTGACAAACCACAAAGGTAAGCGACTAGAATCCAGATAAAGTCCATGATGTAAGTTTCTGTTATTCCGTTGTTTATTAAATTAATATTATTGTGTTTTAGGCGGTATGCAGTTGATTAGCTGATCGCGCTATTAAGATATATCTAGTCGTCTCTACATCAGCATAAAATGCCTTAAGTGATAGTAAAATGGATCAGCGATTGTTGTTGATCAGCAGAAAGTAAAAAGCAGCTGAAGTATCAAAAGCTGCCTTTAAGTGGTGAATGAATAGTCCTGATCAGTTAATACTGAATTCAATCAGTTTTTCGCCTTGCTCTGAAGCGTCTAAATACCAACCAGAGGTATCCCAATCACCTAACACAATTCGCTGTTGACCATCTTTGAGTTGATGTACCGCAGGGCGATGTGTGTGCCCGTGTATTAAGAGCTTACAGTGAGCCTCGGACATCGCTTGAGTAACCGCCTGCGGATTAACATCCATAATCTGCGTGCTTTTATTCGCGGTATGCGATTCGCTAGCCATGCGTAGTTGTTTCGCCATTGCCAAGCGTTCTTCAACCGATTGCTCTAAAACAGCTTGTTGCCACTGAGGGTCTCTTAGCTGCTGACGAAGCGCTTGATATTCATGATCATCGGTGCAAAGTTGATCTCCATGCATCAATAAGGCGGGTCCGGAGGCGAGCTGAATGACGATAGCATCGTCCAATAATGTCACGCCGGTGAGTTGAGCGAATCGCTCGCCAACCAGAAAATCGCGGTTACCATGCTGAAAGAATATCTCACAGCCGCTATCGGACAGACGCCTTAATGCAGTGATAACCGGCTGTAGATCATCGGCAATAAAGTCATCACCAATCCAGGCTTCAAATAGATCGCCAAGAATATACAGTTGATCACATGTTTGTGCGGTACTATCTAAAAAACCAATCAGCGCCCGAGTAAGATCAGGCCGAGCGCTGTAAAGGTGTAAATCAGATATAAACAGAATACGCATTATTCGGCGCTATCGGTATCCAGGATTTCAGCTGAAGTGATGATAACATCTTCAGCCGGTACATCTTGATGGCCGCCACGAAACGTGGTTGAAACGGCTTTGATTTTATCGACAACATCCAAACCTTCGACGACTTTAGCGAAGACGGCATAGCCCCAACCTTCGGTGGTTTTCGCGGTATGATCAAGGAAAGTGTTATCGCTGACATTGATAAAGAACTGAGCCGATGCACTGTGCGGGTCCATGGTGCGGGCCATCGCTAACGTACCGCGCTTATTTTGTAGACCATTATCGGCTTCATTTTCAATACTCGCGTTGGTTTCTTTGCTCACCATGCCGGGTTCAAAGCCGCCGCCCTGAATCATGAAACCATCGATTACTCGGTGAAAAATAACGCCATCATAGAAGCCGTCTTTAACGTAGTTTTCGAAATTTTCTGCGGACTTCGGCGCTTTCTCATAATCCAGTTCAATTTTGATGTCGCCGAAGTTGGTGTGCAGTACGATCATGCTTGCGATCCCTTTGTAAAATCCAGATATTTTCGTCTATCTAGTAAGTTCATCTGATAAATTATCGTCTGATAAATGCCGTCACTCATCGAGAGGCGTGATTATACTAAAGATTGAAGCTGATAACTAACTGATTAATTTCAGCTTACTTATGGTTGTCTGTCAGCCATCTGTCTATAATATCCCTCTATTTGATTTCAGACGGAAGTTAAGACGCCTTTATGAGCACGAACGACGCTAACAACACTGTGAAACAACCGACTAACTTTATCCATCAGGTTATTGAAAAGGATCTTCAACAGGGACTACAAAAAGTTGTCACTCGGTTTCCGCCAGAGCCTAATGGCTACCTGCATATTGGCCATGCTAAGTCGATCTGTGTCAATTTTGGCACCGCGGATAAGTACAATGGTGAGTGTAATTTGCGTTTCGATGACACCAACCCTTCTAAAGAAGATCAGGAGTTCGTTGATGCCATCAAAGATGACGTGCATTGGCTTGGCTTTAACTGGGCCGGTGATGTTCGCTACGCCTCTGATTATTTCGATACCTTTTATGCGTGGGCGCAACATCTCATCCGCGAAGGCAACGCTTATGTTTGTGATCTGAGTCCTGAAGAAGCGAGCGAGTATCGTGGCTGGGCGACAAAGCCGGGTAAGCCAAGCCCCTTCCGCAGCCGTTCGGCGGAAGAGAACCTTGATTTGCTGGAACGCATGAAAGTCGGTGAATTTGATGAGGGTACTCGCGTACTCCGTGCCAAAATTGATATGGCATCACCGAATATGAATCTGCGCGATCCTATTCTCTACCGTATTCGCAAGGCGACTCATCATCAAACCGGTAATAAATGGTGTATCTACCCAAGTTATGATTTTGCTCATGGCCAAGAAGATGCGATTGAGGGCGTGACTCACTCGATCTGTACGCTTGAATTTGCCGATCATTTACCGCTGTATGAGTGGTTTTTGGCTCATTTGCCGGTGCCGAGTACGCCGCGTCAATACGAGTTTGGCCGTCTTAACATCAACTATACGGTTACCAGTAAGCGTAAGCTGAAGCAGTTAGTCGATGAAAATCATGTCACCGGCTGGGATGATCCACGTATGCCGACGATTCAAGGTATGCGTCGTCGTGGTTACAGCGCTAAAGCGGTACGTAATTTCTGCGATAGTCTAGCGGTGTCTAAAACCGATGGCGTTGTCGATATGGCTCAATTTGAGTTTTTTGTACGCGAAGACTTAAACGAGAACGCGCCACGGGCGATGTGTGTGATGAATCCCCTGAAATTGGTGATTACCAATTTTCCAGAAGGTGAAGTTGAAGTACTTAATGCACCCGTTCATCCGCAAAAAGAGATGGGTACGCGGCAGTTACCGTTTACGCGCGAGCTGTATATCGATCGGTCGGACTTTAATGAAGATAACACCTTGTCGCGTAAGAAGTTTAAAGTGCTCGTACCGGATGACTATATGCGCTTACGCGGTGCCTATGTGATTAAAGCCGACGACGTGATTAAGGATGAGGCGGGCGAAATCTGCGAAATTCATGCGTCTTTGGTGCCGGGAACGGTTGGCGAAAATCCACCGGAAGGGATGAAACCTCGGGGTGTGATGCATTGGGTATCGGCCACAGAAGGCAAGCAGGCCACCGTACGAGTCTATGATCGTTTATTCAATGTCGAATCACCGGATAAAGGCGAAGGTAATTTCCTCGACAATATCAATCCAGATTCTTTCAGTGTTATTGAGGGCTGTTGGGTAGAGCCTGGTTTAGTCGATGCGGCGCCAGAAACGACCTTTCAGTTTGAACGTGAAGGTTATTTCGTCGCCGATCGGTATGAACATTCACCCGAGCATCCAGTCTTTAATAAGACGATTGGCTTGCGAGATACTTGGAAGAAATAACGCGATAAACTGCTAAAAACGGCCACTTTATGTGGCCGTTTTTTTACGTGATGGAGATCTCACATATAGCCAGCGGTTTGATGGATGTTGTGACGTGTATGTAAGCTAAGCCCTAATGACTCAAGATCGGTATTTTTGAGAATGGTCGCGGCGAGGGGTAAAAAGTGTGACTCTTCATATTTAGCATGTAATAGATAGCTATCCGCTAGGGCGGTAGCGGCAGCGTTATTCATCTGAGCGAACCTTCCTTGTGCTAATTTCTTTAGCGGAGCTTCAATGTTTTTCCATTGCTGTTCTAACGCTCTATGCTCATCGGTAAGGCGTTTTATCATCCGCGAAGCGGCATGCAGTTCTTCGCCGGGGCTGGCGCAATCCATGACGATATTAAAGAGTTCCTGTTCCTCTTCATGATGGTGATTGAGGACGACCTCATGATAAAAAGTTAACAGTTTCTTGGCGCTGGCCTGAATATCTGTAGCAACAGGGTTAGTGATATCCACTTTTCCTAAGGCTCGTAGCTGTTCAAAATTCTGCAGAATGCGGATATGGCATTGTGAAAAATCGTCGGTAGGGGGAGTGCTAGTGGTCATTTTATTCACCTTAATGGCTGATCGGGATCGCGCCCAAATCACACCGGTAACGTTAATAAAGTCAGGAAGCCACGTGAGTGTCCAATGCAGTGGAGCATCCTTTCTGATCACTAAATTCTATGCTTTGTGTTACTAAAAAATAATGACGATAATCAATTATGTATCATTTGGTATGTTATTTCTTTGAATGACGCGAGAAGGCCTCGTGGAATCTTCAGCGAGGTCTTCGTTTATGGTGTTATCGGTTGATTAAACGACGATAGAGCGGGATATCGCTAGAAGGACCGCGAGGAAAGAGTATCAATCGGTATCGGTTAAGATATTGCTGCTATCGACGTTAGCTAACTGTCCAATCTCTTTGTCGATAAAGAAGAGTCCCTTACCATCGTCGCCGATGATCTCAATTTTATCGAGAATGCCCTTAAACAGCTTCTCTTCTTCGTGTTGTTCAGCAACATACCACTGTAAAAAGTTAAAGGTCGAGTAATCTTGATTGGTGAAGGCGGTATGCGCCAGACCATTGATCTCTTGAGTGATCAAGCATTCATGTTGATAGACTTTTTCGAATAGATCTTTGATGGATTCAAAGGTTTCGATCGGGGCTTTGATCGATCCAATTTTCGCCATGGCACCGGTTTCATTCACATAGGTGAATAGACGCTTCATATGCTGCATCTCTTCATCTGCATGTTGAGATAAAAACGCAGCGCATCCTTCATAGCCTTTTGATTCTGCCCAAGAGCTCATCTGTAGATACATATTAGATGAGTAAAATTCTAGATTGATCTGATGATTGAGTTTTTCCAGCATTGAGCTGTTTAGCATGTGGACTCCATACACGTTTTAAAAGAAGAAATAAGCATTCATAATCACAGAATAGCAGCGAGTTATTGATGTAGCACATTTATGGGTCGAATTTAGTGATCACTTAAATGACTTAGATCGCGACCGGTTTGCATAACCACTTTTTCCCTTCGGATGAGCGGGCGCACTTACTACAAATATACTGACTATTACGGGTTATATTCGCTATTTCGTCTAGGTGTTTCGAGATAAGTTCGCTTTTAAGTTTACAAAGGCTTTTAGCTTTAAGTGAGTTAGCCATCCGCAGATACCTGTCGCAACATTGATTAAAACAACGTTATACAATATATCACTTTTATTGTAAATGATAATGATTATTAATCAGATCATAGTTCTTTTCGTTAAACGTTGCTGATGTTCTAGCCGCTCGCATTGAACGACTGGCTTATTTGGGGGCTTGTTGCGGTATTGATGCGGCTTCCCAGTCCATCTCTGCCAGCTGCTGATAATGCTTATAACGTTCGCTAACTTCGTGTTGTGCTTTATCGAGAAAAGCGGCGGCTTCAACGGGATGAGCTTGTAACAATGAGCTGAAACGGGTTTCTCGGCGCGCAAATTCAGCGTAGGGGATAGAAGGGGGTTTAGAATCCATGGTGAGCGGATTTTTGTGTTGTGCCGCCAAGCGGGGATCGTAACGAAATAGGGGCCAGTGACCACTCTTGACCGCTAACTGCTGATGTAAGTGACTATCCTTGAGCTCAAAGCCATGAGCGATACAGGGTGAGTAGGCGATGATTAACGAAGGGCCATCATAGGATTCAGCTTCAAGAAATGCGCGAAGTGTCTGTACATCCTTGGCCCCATAGGCGATATGGGCAACATACACATGCTCATAATCCATAGCTAGGCGGGCTAGATCTTTTTTAGCCACCGCTTTACCAGAAGCAGAGAATTTAGCCACCGCACCGATCGGGGTTGCTTTCGAGGTTTGACCGCCGGTGTTAGAGTAGACTTCAGTATCGAGTACCAGAATGTTGACGTTACGTCCTGAAGCCAATACGTGATCTAAACCGCCAAAGCCAATATCGTAGGCCCAGCCGTCGCCACCGATAATCCAGACACTCTTGCGGCTGAGTTGATCGGCTAAGTGACGTAGTTCAATGGCTTTATCACCGTTAGCAGAATGATCACTTAGCCCATCGAGAGCGAGTTTGAGTTGTTCAATCGATTGCCGTTGATGTTCAATCCCCGCCTCATCGGCTTCAGTTTCAGTGACTAACTGATTAACCAGCTCGGGATCGAGCTGTGGCTTCAGTTCATTGAGTAGGCGCGTGGCATATTGCTTTTGTTTATCCAAAGCAACGCGCATGCCCATGCCAAACTCCGCATTATCTTCGAACAGCGAATTGTTCCAGGCGGGCCCCCGTCCTTCGGCATTTGTTGTCCAAGGGGTGGTCGGCAGATTGCCACCATAGATAGATGAGCAGCCGGTCGCATTGGCGACGATCATCCGATCGCCAAACAGTTGGCTGGCTAAGCGAATATAAGACGTTTCGCCACAACCAGAACAGGCACCGCTGAATTCAAATAGGGGTTGAAAGGCCATTGAGCCTTTCAGTGTGCCACTTTTTAGTTTGGTGCGATCAAACTCCGGTAGCGACAGGAAAAAGTCCCAATTATTTCTTTCATCCGCATAGGTTTGAACTTTAGGTACCATGTTGATCGCTTTGTGTGTCGGATTTTGCTTATCTACAATCGGGCAGATATCGACGCAGAGGGTGCAGCCGGTGCAATCCTCTGGGGATACCTGATAACTGATATAGCTGTTTTCGGGGAAATCCTTGGCACCCTTTATCGGCACGGCGCGAAAGCTATTAGGGGCCTCTTTTAACAAGGATTGATCGAAGATCTTGCTACGCATAACGCTGTGAGGGCAGACTAATACGCATTTACCGCAATGAGTACAGAGCGTGTCATCCCATAACGGCAGTTCGGTAGCGAGATCTCGCTTTTCGAACGCGGCGGTGCCCGTAGGCCACGTACCATCGGCAGAAAAAGCGCTAACCGGCACCTGATCCCCATGACCCGAAATTAACTCGGCAGTGAGTTGTCGTACAAAATCGTTAGCTTGATGAGAGATTAATTCATGCATGGGAATACGACTGGTTGCTTTGCTATGTAACTGAATTTCATGAAGCTGATCGAGGCTCGCATCAATCGCCTTTAAGTTCAGTTCGATGAGCGTGGGGGTGCGCCGGTAAGCGTGCTGTACCGCTTGTTTAATCTGCACGATGGCTTGATCAAGCGGTAAAATATTAGAAATCTTAAAGAAGCAGCTTTGCATAATGGTATTAATGCGCTTACCTAAGCCGCAGTGCTGCGCCACTTGATAGGCATCGATAGCGAAGAAGCGAATTTGTTTATCAATGAGTTGTTGTTGTACCTGTTCGGGCAAGGTATCCCAAACCTCTGTCGCTGGCGCACGGGTGTTAAGTAGAAATACAGCCCCATGGCGCGCCTTAGTCAACATCGGGTATAAATTCAGGAAGCGGGGCTGATGACAGGCAACAAAATCAGCTTGATCGTTTTGAACTTCATAAGCGGAATGGATCTTATGAGGGCCGAAGCGGAGATGTGAAACGGTTACCGCGCCGGATTTTTTCGAATCATAGACAAAGTGTCCTTGCGCATACTGACCTTCCACATTGCCGATAATCTTAATACTGTTTTTGTTGGCGCTGACCGTGCCATCCGCGCCTAGACCATAAAAGACGGCTTGATACGTGTCGCTGTGGGCATCGGTTCTGAAGGTAGCATCATAATCGATACTCTTATGGGTCACATCGTCATCAATGCCAACGGTAAATAAATTGATGCTATTGGTCTTTTGGAGTTCATCAAATACGCCTTTAATCATCGCCGGAGTAAACTCTTTAGACGATAAGCCGAAGCGACCACCTAGGAGTTTCGGTAAGCTATCACTAGCGCGTTGCTTGGCTAAAACCGATTGCATCAACGCGGTAGCCACATCTTTATAAAGAGGCTCGCCATTGGCGCCCGGTTCTTTGCTGCGATCGAGAACCGCGATCTGCTGCACACTCCGGGGTAGAGCATTGAGTAATCGCTCGGCATCAAAAGGGCGAAACAGACGTACTTTCAATACACCGGTTTTAGCGCCGTTACGATTTAAGTAATCAACGGTTTCACAAGCCGTTTCGGCGCCTGATCCCATCAGTATAATGACCGATTCGGCATCGGCAGCGCCTTCGTATTCATAGAGTTGGTACTGCCGTCCGGTGATATCGGCAAATCTGTCCATCGCCTGCTGCACAATAGTGGCGAAGCCATCGTAGTAGGGGTTGCTCGCCTCACGGGCTTGGAAAAAAACATCGGGGTTTTGTGAGGTACCTCTCACCACCGGATGATCCGGTGATAACGCTCGGCTACGGCAGTCGCGCACACGCTCCATATCAATGAGTTGACGTAGCATCGCTTCGGTGACCAGTTCAACCTTTTTGACTTCATGGCTGGTACGAAAGCCATCGAAGAAATGTAAAATCGGTACTCGACCTGTCAACGTAGCCATCTCGGCAATCGTGGCCATATCCATCACTTCTTGTACTGAGTTGGAGGCGAGCAGCGCAAAACCGGTTGCCCGCGTCGACATCACATCACTGTGATCACAGAATATCGATAGCGCATGGGATGCTAATGAACGGGAGGCAACATGAAAGACCGTTGGGGTAAGCTCGCCTGCAATTTTGTACATATTAGGGATTTTTAATAACAAGCCCTGCGATGCGGTAAAGGTCGTCGTTTTAGCGCCGGCTTGTAATGCACCATGAACCGCGCCAGCAGCACCGCCTTCACTCTGCAACTCAATCACATCGGGGATGACACCCCACAGGTTGGTAACCCCTTCGGCACTCCAGCGATCACTTAATTCTCCCATCGGAGACGCCGGCGTAATGGGGTAGATGGCGATCACATCATTTAAGTGATGGGCAATATAGGCGGCGGCTTCATTGCCATCCATCATGCGGAATTCGGTGGTACTCATGAGGGCACTCCTAGAGAGGCTGACGCAATTCACGTAACGTTAAAAACGGAGATTGATAGGTTAGCGGCTTAAATAGCACGACTGGTTAGCCAAACACTCGTTTTCATACATCGCTGTCTAAATATTAGTTTATTCTCATGATTTTGCTGTTAAAAGCGGTCATAGTTGCGGTTGTGATGAGTCGCTTTAGGGAAGGTGCGAATAAGTCCGTTATGTTCTCTGCGGCCATTAGAATGGCCAGATACGCGAAAGCCAGTGCAGCGAAATGTCTGGACCTTTTCAAGCTGGCTGACAAAGTAGTAGATGACCATTCTAATGTCCGCCCTTCGGGGATTTCAGAGAAGCAGGATCTCAGTGTTAACATTTTTCGACGTACAACCAGTATGCCTGTAACTGTTGCCTTGATCTTTATATAGGCACGGCCTTATTTCGCCATACACAGGGCTTTCTCGGGTTTAATATTCCAGTTAATATGTCGTAAAACGATTGGTATGCCGTCATGACTATTTCACGAAGAAAGCTTCCGCCTCTTAATGCGCTCCGTGCATTTGAAGTATCAGGTAGGCGTTTGAGTTTTCGTCATGCCGCTGACGAGCTTGGTGTTACACAAGGTGCTGTCGCACAGCAAGTCCGAGCTTTAGAGGAGTATTTAGGTCAAACGCTATTTCATCGATTACCAAGAGGCTTGGCGCTAACGTCTCAAGGTGCCAGCTTTTTAGTCGAGATGACACAGGCATTTGATGTGATGAGCGATGCTATTAATCATATCCAATCCCACCCCAATGTAGTGACGATCAGTGTCACCCCTAGCTTCGCAGCAAAGTTATTAATTCCACGATTAGGCGAATTGAATGCACGCTTACCTGATATAGAGTTACGCATTATCGCCACCGAATCGGTATCTGACTTCGATAGAGATCAAGTGGATATTGCCGTGCGTTTAACCCATGACTCGTTTCCTCCGAGCTTGGATGCCGTGTGCTTGTTTCAACAAGAGTTGATTGCTGTGGCGAGTCCATCTTTAATGGTCGGTCACCGTTTGCCGCTGTCATTAGAGCGTTTGCGGCAATTGCCTATTTTGCATGATTCACATAATCAATGGCCTACTTTTTTTCAAACGAATGAAAAGCCACAGGGGGCGACCTTTAATCAAACAACATTGGCGATTGATGCTGCGTTGGCAGGTCAGGGTATCGCACTCGCTTGTCGGGCTTTTGTTGAGAAGGATATTGCTGCTGGGCGGCTTATCTCAGTCATCGATAAACGACTGATCGTAAAGCCTAGTTATTACTTAGTACGCAAACGCAGCCGTGCACCGCAACAAGCCGTGGAGGCGGTTTGGACGTGGTGTCAGCAAGCGCTGAGCCCATCTGCAACGCAACAATCATGACTCGGCCATAATATTCGATTAGGTAATTAGGGTTGATGCCTGTCGATGTCTGCTGCTTGTATCGGCGAGGCTTTAGGTTTACCGGTTTGAATCAATATCACGCCCCCTAAAATCAGCATGAAAGCTATCACAATCGAGCTATTCATATCTTCACCGACAATGGCGCCAATAATCACCGCCACCAGTGGTGCAATATAGGTGGCGCCCGATGCTTTTACCGAGCCTAGCTTTTCAATGGCATAGTAATAAAGAAAAAACGCGGCGCCTGTGCCTAGCACGCCAAGGCCAAGCACCACCCCTAATACGGTTTTGATATCCGCTGCAAGATGGCTAATGCCGGATAGATCCGTCAAGATTAATAGCGTGACAGTGGCGCAGCCGGTTTGCCAGGTCGCCAAGACCAGAGGGGGTAACTTGAGAGGAGATAGTTGACGTTGCGCATAGACAAACGAAATACCAAGGCTGGTGGTTCCGGCGAGCATCCATAGGACCCCCATAATATTCACGCCCTCAGTACCTTCCCAGGGTCTAGCGCTAATGATAATGCCCGTAAAGCCGACGATTACACCCATCAGCATCTGTAAGGTCGGTCGATCTTGACGTAAAAACAGAAAGGCACAAATAAACGTAAAAATAGGAATTGAGCCGCTTAACAGGCCCGCCACGCTGGTCGGAATCAAATCCGTGCCGGCGACGAAGCCGTAATAGTAAAATGTCGTTGCGAGGACGGACATCACCATAAAATGAAATAGATGTTTCAACTGACTTAGTTGCAACTGTTTGCTATACCCCGCCACGATTAAGAGTGGCAGAAAGCCAAATAGGACGCGCAGCAAAACCGTCTGCATCGGCGTAATCAGTAAGGTTGACCATTTCATAAAAATGAAGTTAGAGCCCCAGATGACACCTAAAAGCAACAATGCAAGGTAATACCTCAGCATGCAATACTCCCAAAATAGATCATAAACAACAGACGGCCGACACCGTCTTGAGTGTGTATTATGGCTATTTAGCGCATAAATAGCAGCGGTTATAAATTAACGGAGAGAGTAGTTTTTCTACACTCTAATGCTTGAGCCTGAGCGTTGATTCATGTTGTCATGAAGGTTTGCGAGGGTTTTCGCCAACGTTGCTGCGTTTTACATGCAGCTGTTCGACACTCTCGGTATGCTAATCATGCTGAATCGTGGCAGTTTTCGTCGCTACTCGCCGCTAATCACTCTTCAGTGATGCTCGGCTTTTTATAATGCATCGCAGTAGTCTCAGCGAAAAACACAATCCTCACACCATGAATCGTTTAATAATGCCCACCAAAAGACTGTTTTTTATGGCCTTTTGCAGGGAATGTAAATCCGGTTGTTAATTCTTTCGCGGTTTCCTCTATAATGGCCGACTAAACGTTCATGGGTCTGTACTCATGCAGCGATTGTTCACCGAATTTCATCTAAGCCAGAGCCATAAGCGAATTCCGATGTTGCAGATCTATAACACCCTGACTAAAGAGAAAGCGCCCTTTCAACCATTGGAAGAGGGCAAGATCAACATGTATGTGTGCGGTATCACCGTATACGATTTTTGTCATATCGGGCATGCACGCGTGATGGTGGCATTCGATGTCATTACTCGCTACCTGCGTGCCCGAGGATGGGATGTTACCTATATTCGTAATATCACCGATGTTGACGATAAAATCATTAAACGTGCGGCTGAAAACGACGAACGCCCAGATCAGTTGACGGAGCGTATGATTGCCGCAATGCATGAAGATGAAGATAAACTGAGTGTCTTGCGGCCTGATCAAGAGCCCCGAGCAACGCGTCACATGCAAGATATTATCAATATGGTGCAAGTATTGATCGATAAAGATTATGCCTATGCTGCCGCCAACGGTGATGTTTATTATCGGGTAGAAAAATTTGCCGATTACGGCCGTCTGACGAATAAAAATGTCGATGAGCTACGTTCCGGTGCGCGGGTTGAAGTACAGGATGCGAAAGAGAGCCCGTTAGATTTTGTGCTATGGAAAGCGGCTAAAGCCGGTGAAGTGAGTTGGGAATCGCCTTGGGGCGCGGGACGTCCAGGTTGGCACATTGAGTGTTCAGCCATGTCTAAATGCTGCCTAGGCGATACCTTTGATATTCATGGCGGTGGCCCTGATTTACCATTCCCTCACCATGAGAATGAGATTGCACAGTCGGAAGCGGCGAATGGTGTGAAATTTGTTAACACCTGGATGCATGCGGGGGCGGTGCGAGTGAATGCTGAAAAGATGTCTAAATCCTTAGGCAACTTCTTCACTATCCGCGATGTACTTGAAAAGTATGATGCTGAGGTGGTCCGTTATTTCCTCTCTTCCGTACATTATCGCAGTTATATTGATTATTCTGAGAGCAGTCTGAAAGAGGCACGCAGTGCACTAGAACGCTTTTATCAGGCACTCAATGGTGTCGATGCGGTGGCCGGTGAGTTGAATAACGATTACGCTGAGCGCTTTTATGAAGCGATGGATGATGATTTTAATACGCCCAAAGCCTTGGCGGTATTGTTTGAACTCGTTAACGAGCTGAATTCAGCCAGTCGTGCAGGCGAGGCAAAAGCATCGGCCTTGGCCGCGCAGTTGCAGCAGCTTGGCGGTATCATTGGACTACTTCAGCAATCACCCGAGGTGTTTTTGCAGGGTGAGAGTAAAGCGGGCGAAATTACCCCTGAACAGATCGAACGCTGTATACAGCAGCGCGCTGATGCGAAAAAGGCGAAAGATTTTGCCGCCGCGGATCAGATTCGTGAAGATTTAGTCGCTCAGGGTATTATCTTGAAGGATAGCCGTGAAGGGACCACCTGGTTTCGTGAAGGTTAAGCGATTTCTGCTTCGATAAGGCGCTTTGCATAACCTCAGTTTCAAGCGTTTTAAAAATAAGGTTTAAATGATGATAAAGGCAGCTTTGAGCTGCCTTTTCTATAGGTAAGGATAGAGTCAATGAGTCAGACAACCCTAGTTATCTTCTGTAAACGACCACTTCATGGTCAAGGGAAGCAGCGTATTGCCGCCACCCTCGGTAAAGATGCTGCTTATCAAGTTGCCTGTGCGCTATTGAACTGCGCCTTGGAAGATGCCCGCAGTTGGCCCGGCCCTGTGGTGCTTTCGCCTAGCAGTGAGGCGGACCGGCAATGGGCAGAAGACCTATTGTTACGCGATTATCAGGTCGTGCCGCAGTGTGAAGGTAATTTAGGGACCAAGCTGAATTATGTCGATCAGATATTACGTCAGCAGGGTGCGTCTCGATTACTGTTTATCGGTACCGATGCGCCGGAGCATACGCTGCAGCGCTATGCCGAGTTTGATCGACTGTTAGAACAGCATGATATTGTGCTGTCTCCCGCCGAAGATGGTGGTGTGACGGCGATGGGAGGCTGCCAACCTTGGCCCGCTTTGGAAAATCTTGGTTGGAGTACCCCGGCACTTGGTGAACAGCTAGCCGCAGCTTGTACAACTGCCGGTTTTCAGGTTGCTTTCAGTTCCACTGGGTACGATGTGGATACTGAAGCTGATCTACGTCGCTTATTGGATTCATTAGCCTATGATTCAAGACCGGCCAGAGCGCAGCTTTTATCATTAATACATGCGTTAGTAGATTGAATTGTAAGGGGTTTGTATGGAGCTAATTCGAAGTCGAGACTGGTATACAACGGCTGATGGTGCCGATCGAGGGTATATACGCCCTCATCTATTGAAAGAGTTATGGTTTCATACCGGTACCGCCTGCAATCTCAGTTGTGATTTTTGTCTTGAGGGGTCTAGCCCCGGCGATAAGCGGCTTGAGTTAGTAAAATTAGAGGATGTTACACCCTATATTGATCAGGCGGTTGAATTAGGTGTCGAACAGTTTTCCTTTACCGGCGGAGAGCCTTTTCTGGCAAAAGATCTCGTCAAAATACTGCAACAAGCCGCGCAGCATGTCCCTTGTTTGGTATTAACCAATGGCACCGATGCGGTACAAAAGCGATTGCATCAGTTAGTGCCGCTGTTAAAAAGCCGTTACCCCGTGAGTTTTCGTATCAGTATCGATTCTCATATCGAAGCTGAACATGACGCTGGGCGGGGTGAGGGGATGTTTGATCTCGCCCTGAAAGGGATGAAAGCGCTCTATGATATGGGCTTTCAGGTGTCGCTCGCTCGTCATATGGCAGACGGTGAAGATACCGCGGCTGTAGAGCATCAGTATCGGGCGATATTAGAGAATTACGGTATTCCTAGTGATACTAAATTCGTTGCCTTTCCTGATTTTTTACCCCCGGGTAGTCATGGTCATGGGCCAGATATTACCACCAATTGCATGACCCAGTTTCATACTGAAGAGACCCGCAACAGCTTTATGTGTTCCTTTAGTAAAATGGTTGTTAAGCAGCGGGGGCAGATGCGCGTATATGCTTGTACGCTGGTGGATGATGATCCTGAATATGATATGGGCAGTGATCTGCGGGCATCGTTAGAACAGCAGGTGAGCATGAAACATCATCGTTGTTTTAGTTGTTTTAAATATGGTGCCTCTTGTAGTGAAACCTAAAAAAACTTACGTGATGGTGTTGGCGGCCAAATGAAACCCTTGAGCATTGCCGTAGTGATCCCCGTTGGTCCATCTGAAACAACCCTTGCGCCGATGTTGCAGCAGTTAGCTTATCTGCAATCGGCCGAGCAGATAATCTTTGTATTTTGTCCCGCCTCAGTCTCACTCAGAGCGCAATTGCCAACCGATGAACGCATCATAACGCTGACCGTTGAAGCGGGACGGGCGGCGCAGATGAATGCCGGTGCACAACGGGTGAACAGCGAATTTATCTGGTTTCTCCACCTCGACAGTCAGTTTTCAAACGCTCAGTGGCAGATGCTCAAGCAAAGCTTGAGGCGTGCACCGACAGGGTTACACTATTTTAATCTACGTTTTTTGAGTGATGGACGCGGGCCAATGTGGCTGAATCGTCAGGGAGCCAACTTGCGCTCCCGTTGTCTTCGGTTACCGTTTGGCGATCAAGGTTTTTGCCTTGCGGTCGATCAGTTTAAGCGTTTAGGTGGCTACCCGCTTGATGCGCCTTATGGTGAAGATCATCTGTTTGTTTGGCAGGCACACCATGGCGGTATAGCATTGATTAATACCGGCGCAACATTAACCACCAGTGCACGCAAATATTCGACCACCGGTTGGCTTAAATTGACCTTGCGCTATCAGTTCTATTGGCTCAAGCAGGCGACGCCACAAGTTTGGCTTTTATTAAAAGCCAAGATGTTTTAACGCGCCAGATAGTTAATGATCTCGTAATGCGGGTCTCTTGCTGATGAATAAATGCTCCACCTTAGCTCAGTTATTGCGATTTATGCAGCCCTATCGTCGCTATTGGCTGGGTGCCATGATCGCCTTGTTATTGACTGCCGGTATTACGTTGGCGATCGGTCAGGGGGTGCGCTTGGTGATTGATAATGGGTTTGTGGCAGGCTCTGTGACACAACTCAATCAAGCCATTCTATTGCTGGTGGGTATGGCCGTTTTGATGGCCGGTGGGACGTTTATTCGCTTTTATCTCGTCTCTTGGCTTGGGGAACGGGTGACTGCGGATATTCGACAGGCGGTGTTCGATAATGTCATTCGCTTGCAGCCTAGTTTTTTTGAGACCAATCGAAGTGGCGAGATAATGTCTCGTTTGACCACCGATACTACCTTGTTGCAAGCCATTATCGGTAGCTCTTTTTCAATGGCGTTACGCAGTGTCGTGACGACGTCGGGTGCACTGCTCATGCTATTTGTCACCAATATTAAGCTATCGTTGATCATTGTGGCGGGGGTGCCGTTGGTCCTATTGCCGATTATTATTTTTGCTCGTAAGGTGCGCACGCTGGCGCGACAGAGTCAAGACAGTATTGCCGACGTTGGCAGTTATGCTGGGGAGGCGATTCAGCAGATAAAAACGGTGCAAAGCTATACTCAGGAAGCACACGAAAGCCGAGCTTTTGGCGCCGAAGTACAGCGTGCCTTCAAGGTCGCTCAGCAGCGTATTCGTCAGCGAGCCATGCTGATGGCGCTGGTCATTTTGCTGGTGTTTGGTGCCCTGTCAGGCATGCTTTGGGTGGGCGGCTATGATGTGATTAACGGGGCTATGTCAGCCGGTGAGCTAGGTGCTTTTGTGTTTTATGCACTCATTGTTGCCATGGGCGTAGGCACGATCTCCGAGGTGTATGGTGAATTGCAGCGAGCCGTGGGGGCCACCGAGCGCTTGATGGCGTTACTGGATGCCGAAAGTGATATTAAGTCGTTAGCCGGCCATACTTCGTTAAGTGGGCATTCCGTGATGGATATGCTCGATCAGCAGAGTAAGCCTGCCAATCCGGCCATGTTGCGGGCACAACTGAGCTTGACCGATGTCTGTTTCAGCTATCCCTCGCGACCCGAGCAGAGGGCATTAAATCATTTTTCATTAACATTGAAAGCGGGCAGTATCACCGCGCTTGTTGGGCCATCTGGGGCGGGTAAGTCAACGCTGTTTGAGCTTTTACTGCGTTTTTATGATCCGCAGCAGGGACAGGTCTGTCTCGATGGCCTCGATCTACGCGCTCTCGATCCGAATGAGCTACGTCAGCAGATTGCGTTAGTGGCGCAACAACCGGCGTTATTTACCGCTAACGTCATCGACAACATTCGCTATGGTCGTCCCGCTGCAAGCGAAGCTGAGGTTATCGCCGCCGCCAAGGCCGCTTATGCCGATGAATTTATTCAGCGTTTGCCGGAGGGTTATCAGAGCGAGTTAGGTGAGCGCGGTGTTCGTCTTTCTGGTGGGCAAAAGCAGCGTATAGCGATTGCGCGGGCAATTCTCAGTGATCGTCGCATACTCTTGCTAGATGAAGCGACCAGTGCCTTGGATACCGAGAATGAGCATAACGTCCAGTTGGCATTGAATACCTTAATGCGGGGGCGAACAACCGTGATTATCGCGCACCGGTTATCAACGATTCTACATGCGGATCAGATTGTGGTCATGGAACAGGGACAGGTTGTTGATATGGGGAGTCATGCGGCGTTATTACAGAGTTCAGATCTCTATGCTCGTTTGGCTAAATTACAGTTTAAACAGGATGATGAGGCTCATTTAGCTTAAGCCAATAAGGTGGATTAATCTGGGCTACTTACTCAAGACATTGACTTAAGGTGCTTACTTAAAGTACTTACATAAGGTGCTTACATAAAGAGCTTACTTAAGGTGCTTATGCTTGAGCTGCTTGTGCTCAATGTCGCTATGCTTAAGGTCCTTATAGATATAGCCCAGAATTATTCACGTCATGGTCTGTGTTAGGGAAGGTGCGAATAAGTCCGTTATGTTCTCTGTGGACATTAGAATGGCCAGATACGCGAAAGCCAGAGGCGTAATTGACTTATTCGCACCTTCCTTAGTGTTACTCAGTGCATTATCGGCCTTGATAGTTAGGCGTTCGTTTTTCAACAAATGCATTAACGGCTTCAAGATGATCTTCTGTATTATGACAGA
The DNA here is from genome assembly GCF_030547545.1 of Amphritea sp. 1_MG-2023. Classification (GTDB taxonomy): domain Bacteria; phylum Pseudomonadota; class Gammaproteobacteria; order Pseudomonadales; family Balneatricaceae; genus Amphritea. Next base: position 2,031 of record NZ_JAUOQE010000013.1, on the reverse strand, counting down.
TGCCTTGCATTAAGGCGGAATGTTCAAGAAACTCGGGTAATTCCATTTTCTGTGCCCCCTTAAGTAGCCGTTTAGTCATACGGAGGGCTTGCGGTGGTTTTTCTGCGATCCGCAGGGCGAGCTCCATGGCTTTCTCCATCAGCAGTTCCGGCTCGACAACTTCTAATAGAATGCCCAGCGATTTCGCCTCATCGGCACTGATCATGCGCCCTGTGAGTGTTAGTTCGGCGGCTTTCTGATAGCCGATTAAGCGCTGTAAAAACCAAGCCCCGCCATCGCCGGGAATCAGTCCTAGATTGACAAAGGTTTCACCTAATAGGGTTGTCGTTGAAGCAATTCGCAGATCACACATGCAGGTTAAATCAAATCCAGCGCCGATAGCGGGGCCATTAATGGCGGCAATGACCGGTATATCAATGTTGCTCATGGCTAAAGGTATACGTTGAATGCCATGTCGGTATTTATTCTGCACCGTATAAACGTCCCCGCCAAACGCGCCATCCTTATGCTGACCGTCCCGTTCGGACATCTCTTTGATGTTACCGCCAGCGGAAAAAGCGCTGCCATCACCGGTCATAATTAATACCGAGATTTGCGGGGTACGATTAACCCAGTCTGAGACGGTGATGATATCGTCGATCAACAGAGTACCCGTGAGGGCATTACGAACATCATGCCGATTAAAGGTGAGGGTGGCTACTCGGTTGGACAGCGTTAGAATACTGTCGCTCAATGTCGGCAGTTGCAGATTATCAGTCATTATTATTCCATTAAATCTATTATCGTTATTGTTTCGTTATACGAATAATCTTTAAAGACGTCATAAATTGTATCAGATAATAGCGTGGGGCGCAGTGCAGTGATGGGGGCTAATGGCAGGTTCATTAGACCATTATTAGCGTGGTGGAGGGGTAATCTAAAGCTGTTTTTGATGGGTTATGTGGGCGATTTTAGGCAGGGATGTTTTTACATCCCGGCCTCTAGTGTTGTTTGATAAGAGCTTATATAAGAGCTTATATAAAAGCTTATACAAAAGCCTATACAAGAACTTATATGTCAGAACTTGTAACCGACAGACATCATATACACCATGGGGTCAATTTCGAGTTCACCCAGGTTAGCGCCATTCACGTTGACATCGGTATTGATATCCATTTTCCAAACAGCAGCATTGACTAACCATTGGTCGTCAATGGCATAGTCGATGCCCAGTTGACCGGCTAAACCCCAGGAACTATCGAGTTCTAGCGAGGTGCCGGCCAGTGCTCCGGTGGTGCTTTCTGAGAAGAATTCAGTGTAGTTAATACCCAAGCCAACATAAGGCTGGAAGGCAGAGCTGCTATCCATGGGATAGTATTGCAGCGTCAGAGTCGGTGGCAGGTGTTTAGTTTCACCGACTTTAGCGCCGTTAAGGGTAATATCGTGTTTGAAAGGCGTTGCGGCGAGTAATTCAACCCCGATGTTCTCGGTTAGCATATAGGTGCCGGTGATACCGAGTTGGGTATTGTCATCAACATCTAGGCCAGGAACGGACGTGTCGTTTGATGTGTGTGGGTCTACATTAGCAATACCCACGCGTACAATCATATCGCCTGATTCGTATGCCATGCAGTTAGCGGTGGCAACCATTGATACGCTCAGAACAAATGCGGAAAGCGCTTTTCTGTTCATTAATACAATCCTTATGCGAAATAACGTTTAAAAAGTGTGGTTATTAAACGCCTATCATTGTTAGAAAGTATTGATTTGGAGCAGATTTTAACTGCTAAAACGAGGCCTAGAAATAGAGGTTTGCGCCAGATCAATAAAGCCTTGTTTTATGAGTGGGCATTGATGGGTGAGTCTTAGCAGCGTGGTAATCATACCGCTTGATTTAGGGTACAAAAAAGGGCGCCGTAGCGCCCTTCATTTAATCGATCAGTATTAGAACTGATTCATGGTGTTGTCTTCACCGGCTGCTTTTAGAGCGGCTTCACCAGCGAAGTATTCTTTATGATCATCGCCCATATCGGAACCAGCCATGTTCTGATG
>NZ_JAUOQE010000012.1 GCF_030547545.1 Amphritea sp. 1_MG-2023 | reverse complement strand
CTGGGGTATCGCCAAGCGGTAAGGCAACGGGTTTTGATCTCGTCATGCGGAGGTTCGAATCCTCCTACCCCAGCCATTTCTTTCTCTATTCTTTAAAGTTCAAATCCTACTTGTTTCGCCCAGTCATTTCTTTCTCTATTATTTAAAGTTCAAATCCAGTTCTTGATAACGCTGCGACAACAGCACGACACTTGAAGCCTCACAGCCAGCCTCAGGATAGTCATCGATCTACAGCCAATCATCGCCGCCACCATCAAGTAAACTAATAAAGCCAGCTTGTACGAAGCTCCTGTCACCGAGTTTTTCTACTACCGTCAATAACCAGCGTCTCGCCTATATTCCCGTATTGAACGCTGACAGAATAGTTCAAAGCAGATACACTCGATATACATAAGGGAGTATTCAAAGTAGAAGGTGCAATGAGCGGACAAGTAACAACCAGCGCCCCAACCGGCCTCTTTAATCGAGTGGTCTCAGAGAAGCGCCAACGGCTACGTAAAAATATACAAATTCTCTTTCTCGGTCTAACCGCTGAGGAAGTCGATCCGATTATCACTCTGTTACGTGGCGCTAGGCTCTCGCCTAGGGGGCAACAGGTACAGTCAGCCGAAGAGTTTAATGTCGCGCTGAGCGAGCGCTCGTGGGATATTATCCTCAGTCCTCAGGTTGAGGGACAGTTTGGTGCAAAAGAAGCCGCACAAATTCTGCAACGGCTGAGTAAAGATATCCCGATTATTCAACTCGTGCCTAACAGCGACAGTCAGACGCTACTGCAAGGCTTAAAAGCCCGCATGGCAACCGTGATCTCGCTAGAAGAGCAGGAACTACTATTAATTCAAATTCGACGACAACTCGAACATCTTGAAACCCGTCGACGCTTACGGATTGTCGAAGCTGAACTGGCTCAGACAGATAAACAGTGTCAGGCCTTAGTGTCTCTTGCTGGTCTACCGATTATCTATCTTAGTAACGATTTTTTACCTATCTATAGCAATCCAGCCTTTGCTGAACTGTTTGGGCTAGATGAAAATGACAGTGGCTTACATGAAACACTGGATAAGTTCACTGTTTTCAAAGATCGTGATCAACTAAAAACCGCACTGGAAGATGCCTTAGATAGTGGCAGCCACAAGATCAAAACAGAGCTAAAAGCAAGACGTATCGATGGCACTAATTTTCAAGCAACCTTTACCATTCAATCTGCTCATTATATGAGTCAAGACTGTTTGCAAGTAATGATTAGCCCCAATAATGATACCAGTGAAGCGACCTTTGAGAATATCGATCCGACCACTCGACTGTATGATGGTAACTATCTGGTCAACGCCTTAGAGAAGGCCGCTCACCGAGCCCTAACCGGCGGTGCGGATTGCAGTCTGCTATACATTCGGTTTGATAACTATAGCGCCTTACAATCCGAACTTGGGGTGACGAGTACGGATATTGTGTTATCCGATATCGCCGATCTATTACAACAAAAAATCAATAAAACTCATCTCTGCGCCCGTCTAGAAGAGGACGTTTTTGCCATTCTATTTCATGATCCGAGCCCAGATAAAGCCATGAAGCTGGCTGACTTATTGTGTACATCAATTGCACAACTCAAGATCGATGTCACTGGCACTGTCGTCACCACCAGTTGTAGCATCGGAGTCTGTTCAATCAATGATAACGCGCCAGACTATATAGAATTGATTGAGCGAGCTCGATTAGCCGCCGATGAAGCGCGCAATAATGGGCAACGGGGTAACAGTATAAAACTGTTTGAAACCACCGCTGAGGAAACCGCGGATATCGACGATGCATCCATCACAATGATTTATGATGCACTGAAGCATGATAAATTCCGCATTCTATTTCAACCGATCGTGGCACTCACCTCCAGCAATGAAGGCGGTAATTACGAAGTATTTCTCCGCTTACAAGACAATAATGACGTGGAGGGTTTATCACCGAATATTTTCCTGTCCACTCTGGATCATGCCGACACCAATATTCAAATCGACAAATGGGTGATTGAACACACGTTTATGCAGATGGCTGAGCAGCTGAAAACCTATCAGCGCAGCCGGGTTTTTATCAACCTAACCGCGAGTTTTTATCAAGACCCTGAAGATCTCAACTGGCTAGCCGATAAGCTCAAAGCATTTCGTATCCCCGCAGAATTAGTCGTTTTTCAGGTGAGTGAGTCCGATTTAAGTACCAGTCAAGTCAAAGCAGAACAGTTCAGGTTCGGGCTAAAACAACTGGGATGTAAGTTTTGTATTAAACATTTCGGCATATCTGAAAACCGTGAATTATTACGTATCAAGCTAAAGCCCGATTTAATTAAGCTTGATGGCTCCTACATACAAGATCTCGGTAGTTCCGCAGAAGCGGATCAAGTCTTCGCCGAACTCATCAAAAACCTTAAACACGCTGACATTAGAAGTATCGCCCCCTTGGTTGAGGATACTCGACTGATGGGTAAACTCTGGCAGGTCGGCGTCAATTATATTCAGGGGTACTACTTACAACCTCCTACCGACGAGATGAATTACGATTTCTTTGAATAAAGAGAAAAAAACCGCCAACTGGCGGTTTTCATCCTCACGAGTCAGCCTCAATGACTCACTCGCATAATCCCCTTAAAAATCTTCTTACAAGGTATCCCGATCTCTAAAACCGATAAGATAAAGAATACCATCCAAACCTAAGGTAGAAATAGCCTGCTTGGCACTCTGACGGACCAGTGGCTTGGCGCGAAAAGCGATACCTAAACCTGCTATAGAAAGCATCGGTAGATCATTAGCTCCATCACCCACGGCGATCGTTTGTTCCAATCGCACGCCTTCTTTCTCGGCAATTTTTCGCAGTAGTTCAGCTTTACGTTTACCATCGACGACACTACCGGTTACATTCCCCGTCACCTTACCATCGACAATCTCAAGTTCATTCGCATAGACGTAATCGAAGCCCATCTTGTGCTGCAAATAATTGGCAAAATAATTAAAACCGCCTGACAAAATCGCGGTTTTGAAGCCCAGCGCCTTCAGATTAGAGACTAACTCTTCCACCCCTTCGGTTAAGGGCAAATTATGTGCGATGCGTTCTAACACAGATTCATCCAAGCCTTTCAGCAGCGCCATACGCCGCTTAAAGCTCTCGGTAAAATCGATCTCACCCCGCATCGCCGCTTCAGTAATCTCAGCGACCTGAGCGCCGACACCCGCCTCTTTAGCCAGTTCATCAATCACTTCGGCTTCAATCAAGGTGGAATCCATATCAAACACCACTAGGCGACGATTACGGCGGAAGATATCATCTTTCTGGAACGCAATATCCACATCGAGATCACTGGCTATGCGCAGAAACTCCTCGCGCAATTGAGCAGAATCGCTAGGCGCGCCCCGTACTGAAAACTCAACGCAAGCACGGGTCTTTTCACCACCTTGATGCTTGGCAGCATTCTCGAGTGATACGCGTCCTGATAAGCGACTGATATTATCGATATTCAAGCCATGATCCGCTGCCGTCTGAGTCACCTTACCGATATGTTCAGCCGTGATCTTACGTGCTAACAGCGTAATAATATGACGAGACTTACCCTGCTCACCGACCCAGCTTTGGTATTCCTCTTCGGTGACAGGCTCAAAGCGAATAGTCATATCTAGCGCATGAGCCTTAAACAGAATATCGCGTAATAAACTAGATGCCTCTGCTTCCTCAGGCACCCCGATCAGGATACCCAGTGATAGCGTGTTATGTATAACCGCCTGACCTATATCCAGAATATTGATATCGAACTGCGCCAGAATATTGGCGATAGAAGACGTGACGCCCGGCTTATCTTGGCCGGAAATGTTAAGCAGGATGATCTCTTTCATGACCTATTCGCATACAGACTAAAGGTGTCTGGATTATACCATCGCTATAATTTATTACCGTTAAAGATCAAAGTGGATACGATATTCTCGTTACTGAATCGACGCTTGACTAACATCAGCCAAGCAGCCCTTACGCTCCGCTAACGGCAGTACCAGACGAATATATTTACCTTGCAGCAGCCTACGGCTGATTGACTGTCTGAGTCGCACAACGGATGCCCGCCGGAATATTACCATCTGGGTTTTGCATTACTAACTGCACACGAAAAGTGCCACTGGCAGAGTCGATCAAAGGGTCAACGATGATGACTGTAGCACGGCTAACATTCAGCATCTCTGAGTCAGGCTTAATTAATAACTCTTGGTTGAGCGAAACCAGACCAAAATCACTGGCAGGCAGCAATAGATCAACATGTAGTGGGTCTAAGGTTGCAAGGGACAAAATAGGATCGGTGTTAACAAACTCACCCGCATTATTGAATCGATTAACAACCACCCCTTTAATTGGGCTTGAGACCCTACGTAAGGCTAGTTCTTGTTGCTTCAAGCGCAGCTCAGACTTAGCGATCAATAACTCTGTTTCAATTTCATCCCTCTCACTGGCCGTTAAAATATCATCATCATAGAGATCTTTATTTCGTTGTTCTTTCCTTCTGGCAAACTCAGCTCTAACTTTCGCTAATTGCACACCTTCCCTCTCAACACCGGCTTTAAGCTGAAATAACAACTGACCCTTTTTAACATGATCTCCACGCTTAACCATTACCTTATCTAGCACCCCTATCACCGGCGAACTGATATCCACTTTTTCACTTGGTTCTAACATACACCCTAGGGTAGATAAGGTTAACTCTTCTGCTTGAGGGTTACTAAACGGAACAAATACTAAGCCAATCGCAACCATACACACGAGCAGTTGTTTCTTCATTTTTTATCTCCAGTAAACGCTAACGTTCGTTGACGCTGAGTATCCACTTTAATAAGTTGCAGGCGCTGTTTGTAATGATTGCGTGACAGCTTTTTCTGACAATTTTGCTGAATATGATAACCCAAGCGATGAGGTATCATGAGGCCCGTTGCGCTTATTACTTTTAGCAGCTTGCGTAGTAATGGCCCCGCCATCTTTTTAATCAGTTGATCTTCACATGATAAAATTTCACTGACAGCCCCGGGATCGCCCTGACGAGCACTCCGACCGGCTAACTGCCTATCTATCCTAGCAGCATCCTGAAGCTCCGTTATGACAACATGCAAACCACCCGCTGCTCGGGTTTCATCCGTTAGCTTAATATCCGTTCCTCGTCCGGCCATACTGGTAGCTACCATCACCGCACCGGACTGACCCGCCATTGAAACGATATCAGCTTCCTCCTTATCCTGTCGCGCATTCAGTATCTTATGCGCAATCGATACCTTGGTCAGCACATGACTTATCGCCTCCGATGAGGCCACTGAGTTAGTGCCAATCAATACAGCTTGACCTTTTGTCACCAGTTCACGCGTCACCTCGGCAACCCGCTGCCATTTTTCTTGCTCGGTTAGGTACACTTCACAGTAACCTTTTTTTCGCTGACTTTTTTTGAGTAAAGGAATCGTTTCACTCCGCAGCCGGTAGACATCCAACAACTCACCGGCAACCTCTCGTACAGTACCGGTCATGCCACATAGATGATGATATTTCCTAAAAAAATTCTGATAACTTATTTCAGCGTTAGTTTCCCGTGGCTTGGTCAGCTCGCAACCTTCTTTCATTTCAATCATTTGCTGTAAGCCTTGTCCCCAACTTCGTCCAGGCATCACACGACCCGTGTATAGATCAACGATTTGGATGGCGCCGTCATCATCAATAATATAATCCCTATCACGATGATAAACATGTAACGCAGCCAAGGCCTGCTTGACCAATGGTTCACGATAGAAACTGCTATTCCACAACCCCTCAAGGGGTTCACAGCAATCAACTAAAAGCTGATTCCCTGCCGAGGTTAGATGTATTTTGGCGTGTTCGTCCTGCTTAAAATGGATCTCTTTTTGATATTTTGCCGCAATTTCCATCGCGGTCTTCAATAACTGCTCCTCTCGTTGACCGAATTTTTCTTGCCCTGAAATAATCAGTGGCGTTCGAGCCTCATCGATAAATACACTATCGGCCTCATCGACGATGGCAAAATGTAAACCCCGTAACAATAGGCTCTCTGCCCAAGATGCATCTCCGGTCAACAGTGATGCTTGCTGTAGACGGGTGGTTTTTCTATGGGCCAAGACCAAACTATCTTTCAAAAAATCAAAGGTAAGCTCTTTATTACTGCAATAGCATATATTGCAGGCATAGATTTCACGCCGTTCGTGCAACTCTTTTTCATGCGTAATAATGCCAACGGATAATCCTAACGCCTGATACAGAGGCAACATCTCTTCGCCATCTCGTTCAGCTAGATAATCATTGATCGTCACGACATGCACCGGAATACCGGCAAGACCCGCTGTTGCAGCCGCTAACGTGGCGGCGAGAGTTTTCCCCTCCCCAGTAGACATTTCGGCAATACCACCACGGAGCATCGTTAGCGATGTACGAATCTGCGTATGATGATGGCGCATGCCGAGGACACGACCACTAATCTCTCGTATCACCGCAAACGCTTCGATAACCGTTACCGTACTGATGCCTTGCAAACGTAATATTTGACGAATAGCCTTCAGCGCTAGCGCAAGCTCATCGGCTTGATAATGTTCAAGCGCTAGCGAACGCTTAAATATTGCGTTTACTATCCGTTCATTGCGTCTTAACAGCTTACCGCTTACTTTCTTCGACAGCTCTTTCGATCTCTGTAAAAAAGTATCGAACCGATTACTTTCCTGCCATTTATATTCGTTACGTAATCCGGCGATAACAGGCTGTTTACGCACGTACTCAGACATCAAAGTACTCCAAGAACGTACGACGAACCACGCGATATAGTCGATAAATGATTGCTTCGGGCGGGTGTTCAAACTTTAGATGAATTCGTTCTTCAACAAAGACTATCGGAAAACGCTCAAACTCCAACGCAACGATAAAGTAGCGCCTCAACGATTGAGGCGCTTCCGTAGAGGAGGAAGAAGGGTCCATTATGACACTCCCCCCCGCCGTTTCAGTCAGTATTCCACTCACTGGCTCTTTAGTTGCCGCTGGAAAAACAGACCAATGTTGGGGCGTTAACAACGTATTGAGATCTGACGTTTGCAGAGCGGATACCACGACCGATTTATCCCGTACTAAGCCAATATCCGCTTCCGGTACCATTCCTAAAATAGAAACATTGTCATTACTGATAACATGACCGATAAGATCACCGCGCTGCAAAAACTTGCCCGACAGATCAGCCGCGTTTCTGAGCGACCAAAGTCCATCGGCCTGAGCATAGATGTTTAAAGCTGACATTCGAGCCTCGCTCTCTTTCAGCTCCAGACTCAACCGCGATAATTGATCATCATATATTTTTAATTGAACCGGATCGTTCCAAACACCTTGACGTTCGGCACTCGCCTCGAGGAACTGCTGTTGTAAAACTAATTGTTCCGTACGCAACTGTGGGTTACTACAACTGATCAGTAAATCACCCTTTACAACATTTGAACCGGGACGTTTATGCAATTGCTCCACAAAACAGTTTTCCTCGGCTAAAACACGACGTTGCTCATCGAGCTGCACAACGCCCTCAATACTAGTGTTCAGCGGTAACGGCATGACACACAACAGCAACGCAACAATGCCAGCGACGAGAGGAATCATTAACGTTGGGCTACGCCGACCCGCACGAATATCCGAGTCTTGCCACGCTTTTTTGAGTAGCTTGACGTTTGGCACGAGTAACGTCCCCACGAGCGCCCAAATAGCCAAAACAATACCGACAAAGAAATATTGTTGCGCCACAAATAGCACAATGGTGACCATTAAAAACATGCGATAAATATAGGAGGCAAAACCGTAAAAAAATAACCACAACGCTTCACGACGATCATAGGCAGGTGAGGCCAAGCCACCCACACCAAACATAAAGCGTTTGCTCAACCATCCCCAATATTGATTAGCGCGTTGACCCAAATTAGGAATCTCAATCAAATCAGCCAGTATGTAATAACCATCGAACCTAAGCAGAGGATTACCGTTCACCAGCACCGTGGATAATCCGGCAATAAAAATAATATTGTAGGCTATCGATTTAACCATTCCTGGGGCCGCATTAACCCAGACAAACATTGCCACTGCAGCAATAAACAGCTCGACGATAATACCCGCAGAGCTGACTAAGATACGTTGTTTCTTATCGGCAAAGGCGTTGGTTGATGAAGCATCCACGTAGGGCATCGGTAGCAGTACCAATAACATGATACCCAGCTCGTGAACTTCACCACCGCCCCGTTTCACACAATAACCATGCCCAAGTTCATGAATGAGCTTAATTACCGGATAAACAAACCATAACAGTACCAAGTTATCCGCCGCTAGCACCCGATCAGTTACATTCTCGGTTAACTCATCCCAGTGCTGACCGGCCATAACCAACAAACCAATAACTAATAAACACCAAACGCAAAGCGCCGCTTTAGAAATAAAAGGCCGTATATAGTGTTGCGTGGCAACTAAGAAACGTTCCGGATCGAGCAGGGGGATTTTAATGGATAGCGGTGATTTAAGTTTAGACATCCAGCGTGTTCTTTCTGCTTCCTTACCTCGCTCAAATAATTCACTGATATCCCCACTGGTATCCATACCAACGAGATTGGCTTGATACAGGCTCGCCAGTAACTGAAGCATCTCTTCATGCGTCGGCATCTCTTCACCAAGACGCTGAGATGCTAGCTCCCATAGCCGATCAATTGTACGCTCACCATTCATCAGTCCAACAATGAGATAAGACTGTGGCGACAGACGTCTTACCTGCCCGGTGACATGGTCTTCAAGCACATACCAACGTTTGCCTCGATAGCGATGTGCATTCACCGTCACATGATGCCTCAGGCGGGGCTTTAACTCGGCAATCTGATACCAATCACTGGAAAACAAATTAGCACTCATGATAACTCCCTATCTAGCCACCAAGATAGCAGCACTATCCCCAGAAACGCCACCATTGAAGTTTCATCCAATCAACCATGCTTCGCGTCCAGATACTGATCAACAGCCGTTCATCAACATATATCTGCGCCACCCCTTCGAGGCCAACACGGAGCATGTCTGCTTTATTCTCAAAATCAGCTTCGACGCGATAAACCGTAGCACCCTCTATGACTTCGGCCATAGGATTGATTCGCGTGACCGTAAATGAAAACTTCTGATCAGGTAGTGCAGCTAAAACCAACTGCCCCGTTTGCGCTTGACGGATATCATTAATCCGAAACTCGTCCACATACATGGCTAACCTAAAGTCACGTCGTGGTGACAGTTCAAATAACACATCCCCCTGTCGAACTAATGTACCAATCCTCTGACTCAAATCCCCTGACACAATCAGGGCATCAAACGGCGCTTTCATCACCGCCTGCGAGATCTGATACTCAAGCAGCTCGATTTCAGCCTGTGCCCGCTTTCCCTGAGCACTATTAATCTGTACTTGTGTACGCTCATTTCTAGCTAAAGCTTCTTCGTACTTGCGCCGTGATGTCGCCTCTTGATTAACCCAGCTCATCAGCTGCAAGCGTAACTCTCGGGTGTCCAATTCGGCTAATAAGGCACCTTTTTTCAGGGTATCTCCGGCTCTAAACGTCGCACGCTGTAAATACCCATCATAAGGAACAACAATTGAACGAATCTCCGCGCCCTCAATAACAGCATCCGCACCAATATTGTAACGGCCAGGCATCAAACTAAAAAACAGGGATAATACGACCAAACTCAACAAGGTAATTTTTCGACCAAGATGACCCGGGCCAAACAACAAGCTCAATTGATTCTTAAAACTACGGTATACATAGGCATACAAAGGTAAACAAGACTGACGTTTTTCCTCCAGCACGACCCCCACAAAATTAGTCAGTGCTTGAGCTGTGAGTTGCTCTTCTTGACTAAATGGTTGATCGACAGGCCGATCAAACAGTACCGCACCATAACAATCTTCTTTATCAACCAGCGGAATCGTCATCAAGGCTCGGTGCCCTTTCTCATCCGCTAAAAGGCTATGCGCGTGTGTGACACAGTTAAGGTTATCCTGTATCGGCCATACTATTGATTCTTGTTGATCAACGGCTTCTTGCATAGCCTGCGCGGTTAACTTAACCAACTCATGTTTCTTACTATGGCCGCTACTATTTGACTCTGAATGAACCTCTAACTCTGCATTTTTAACAAATCCAAGCACGACCCGTTCGGCGTGTAGATATTGTCCCATCAGGTTCACAAAGCGCAGGGCCGCATGCTCAAAGTCCCGCTCACCAAGCACATGAGCAATACTATCGATGACAATATGTTGCCGCTGATTATCTTCAGCAACCGTACTTAACAGGTTGCGAGATAAACGTAATTCAAGCCAGCCAGCAGCATACTCGATGGTCGCCAAGGACTTATGTAACGCCTCTTCATCGGTGGCATTCAGCAACACCGTAACCACAGTTCGCACCGCACCATCGACAAACACAGGATAACTGCCGATATGATGTTTTCCATCATCTAAAGGCATGATCAACGGCTGCTTTTTCTTCAGTGTCTCATCAGCCGCATCGAGTAATAATTTATCCTGAGTACCCTCTTCAGGCCAGACCGCGACTGAATAGAACTGTCCGTTGTGCGATTCATCGGCGACAACGAGTGCTACGCGAACCTGCGGTAGCTGACCGCACAGCCACTCCAGCCAGGTAAAATACCAATTGTCATGATGAGTATCCAGCAACCCATTCAACTGCTGAATAGAGTCTGGCAACGAAACCGTTATCTCACCCATAGATAGATTCTTTTTTTATGCGTCTAAATATAAAAATGCCCCGGTATGCAAAAACATACCGAAGCGTTTATAAACCAACTCACCGTTGACTCATTATTTTTTGTTTACGCCGGCATCATCAAGTTTACCAAAGCGCTTTTCATACTCTTCAACTACGCCATTCAACAACAGCGACAACCGCTTCGCTGCAAAAGGACTAACAATCATACGATCAGTTAATTCAATCCCCACTTCTTTTTGACCCGCACGCCATGCTTGATTGGTACCAAACAATAACGTCACTTCCTCTCGTGTACTGGAAACGTTGCATACATTAGCGTAAGTGCTACGCATCTTACTGTCGTCCCAACGAATTGTCGGTCCGCTCGTCTTTTTATTTTCTACAGTATCGCCAGACATCTTACTTCCTCAATGTTTTTCGATTAAATAACTTCATGTTAAATCCTTTTTCTGCCAGACCGAATACTTCCGACTGGTCTGAGCTCTACGCAAATCTTGCAAGTCTCCCTGAATAACATTGTCTTCATTACTTAAGCGTCCCAACCGCCATCCTCGCTGCCCTGCCACATTAGCCGCAAGCAGAAGGCCAACGGCTAACGAATCTGACAAGGAGCCACTGACAGGTGCTGTAAACTCACTGCCCTCTGCCTCCATGTCAGCTGCAACACTATCCTCAGAATAACTATCGGCGGGTAGCCAAGATCCATCTTGCGCTGACAGTTTATCCACCATCGCCACTGGGATTATGGCATCATCAGGCTCTTCAGGTACAGTAAGCGCTGGTTCTTCACTTGGCACAGAAACAGGGGGTGATGCATGACCGGAACCTCTTCTTTGCTCACCGCCGAGTAAGGGAAGATTGCGTAAAAACTCTTTCAACTCGCTATCCGACAGCCGAGAAAGCGCCTCACCATTCAACAATGGGGTTAATCGCAAAGCGGTATCCGTACGCAGTGGTTCAACCTCAGAGCCCTCAGTATCGACAAATATAACGCTATCCTCCTCTCGTCCAATATCGGTGTTAACACCATAGATATTAAACAGACTGGAAGAGATGACTTCACGATCGGTCGGATCAGAAACGATTAATAGAGAGGTGAAGTCTGCCGCATCCTGAATACGCGCATAGTTACCGATAATGACATCAGTAATTAAACTACCATCGTAATAATCAAACCCATGCCCACCCACGAGAATGTCAAACCCATCTCCACCTGAAAGAATGTCACTTGCACCGAAGAGCGGTAAGGTAGACTGGAAGTCCCTCAGCCCCGAGGCCGCTATCGTAATATTCACAAAGTCACCAAAGATGGCATCCTCGCCCGCTTCGCCTCGAATCGAATCGGAACCGGCTCCGCCGAGTCCTATATCATTACCAGCCCCTAGATTAACAATGTCATTTCCGCCTAAGCTCGCATCGACATCATTCCTGATTAATACTGCTGGCTCTGATATAAAGTTATAATTAAGGACACCGGTATCGGCAATCACAATGTCGTTATCTGCGCCAGAGTCGATAATATCGCTGCCTAAACCGCCAAAGATGATGTCATCACCAGCATCCGTGCTGATATGATCTTCACCATCACCTTCGTTACTGGTGACAATGCTTTGTAGTTGGCCTGCGTCAAATAGCACCTCACCGGTATCGCCTAGAACAACATCTTCACCGATACCCGTGACCACGTCATCCGCCCCTGGACCTGCCAAAATAACATTATCACCATGCCCACCTTGAAGCGTGTCAGCACCACCGATTGAGGTTTTCGCTGACGTTACTCGCGTCATAACATGATTCACATAGATCAACTCACCGGCATCTCCGAGAATAACATCCACACCATCGCCGGTGGTCACGTTATCGGCATTAAAGCCACCGATCACCCGATTACTGCCTTCGCCTGCATCAATAGTATCCAGACCGGTGGTTGTGGCATCGATATCCGTCGACACCAAACGTACCGCCAATCCATCAACATACTCAATCAAACCATTATCGCCGAAGATATCATCATCACCGTCAGCCGCCGTAACCCGATCATTACCCTGGCCTGCCAGAACAGTATTGTTACCACCTATCGTGATAATAACGTCATCGCCGCCATGGATAATATTGATGCTTTGCATCATTTGGATAACACCGTCGTTGCCTATAACGATTTCACCGTTATCACCGATAATGCGGTCATGACCAACACTCGTCTCAATAAAGTCTGCGCCTTGGCCGCCCAGCACAATATTATTACCTGAGAGACTTCCCACGCGGATATCATCATCCCCCCCCTGAACGCTGCTTGAACGAACCAAGGTAACAACACCGGCGCTCATGGCACTCACATCGGTATAGCCGATTGCGCCTAGGTCACCTAGCACAATATTATCGCCGACCCTATCCGAGACAAAGTCGCCACCTAAACCGGCCATGATGCGGTCATTACCTTCACCACCATCGATCGTATCGCGGCCATCAGCGCTGAGGTCATCGCTGGTAATCAATGAAAGCTCATCCAACTCACTAGCGAGCAAATCATTGCCTGCAGCGTTTTGTGCCGCGCCACCTTCACCAAAGATAATGTCGTTACCGGTTTCTCCTAAGAGGGAATCATTACCTGCATTACCCCTGATGATATCGTCCTCGGAACCGCCGCTTATTCTATCGTTACCCTCGTTACCCTCTAAGGTATCGCGCCCGGTATTACCGTAAACGGTGTCATTACCCGCATTCGCGTAAATACGATCGTCACCTTCATTACCATGCAGGACATCATCACCTTGACTACCGAAGATCAAATCATCATCTTCATTGCCATGCACACGAATAGCCATCGTCGCCGCACCGGCATAGACATTATCCTCGCCCCTGTTACCGTAGATATCTAAACGACGAGCTTCACTGTCACCTAACGGTGCCAACGCTATATGTGCTGGGTTCGTTAGGTCATCGCTAGCCGTGACCGTAATGCTGTCATCCCCCTCATTGCCATACAAGGTGGTCACGCTAATGCCTTCAACGTACACGCTGTTAACCAAGATTTGATCGGCACCTTTACCGGCCCAGATAACCAAATCGTTATTAAAGTCGCCGTTGGTTGCAGTATAAGTAATATCGCCTAACGCCATGCCGCTGAGACGGTCGCTACTTAAGGTCGCGTTATCAACATCGACATCATCAAAGTCGCTGATATACAGCGCGTTTTCATCGCTTCCCGCATCAACATTCAACAAGCCATTAATGCCATCCAAGCTACCATGCGCATCAGGCTGATTGGTCAAATCAGCGTTAGCATCGCTAGTAACATAGATCGAATCTTCGCCCGCAAAGGTATTGATATTGGTTACCGTGTCTTGGTGTGTCGATTGAACATTAACGATATCGCTGCCACGGCCTAAATTAATATCCAACTGTCCGATATTGTAATAGTTAATACCCTCCATACGTTTTTCAACGGAGGCATCACCCACAACGCGAGTAATTTCAACCCCCGCATAGGCTCCTTGGAACTGTATTAGCCATTCATTGCCAACCCGAATAACTGAAACATTATCCGTGTACGGCAAGTAATCCTGTTGGTCTGACAGATCATCGTTTACAAACGCTGCTGGCTTGTTATTCGGGTTCAGTATTGGCCGTAACGCTTCAATGATTTCCGCCTGAGTAGCTGTAACAGAAAGTGATGTGGTTAGCTGATTGAGAACCTCTAACTGATAAGCGCCTGTAGCTGCCGGAGTTAGCGTTTGAATCCGACCGGTTTGAGCTGTTAACGAACCTTCTCTTACGGTACTTGTTTTAACTTCTACGGTCGCATCGGTTGCCGCATTTAGCCCAGTGATATCGGTAATTACCAATGATGGGATAGATTTGCCTGCCAACTCACCGCCAAAAGTGATAGTGAAGGTATAACCATTCACAATATCCTGACGCTCGACAACTAAGCCGGAAGCCGCATTAAAGTGTGCCTTTAATGCCGCGAGTAAAGTGGCTTCTTCTAGATCTGCAATGGCTATTGCGGCACCATCGATATCGAGTGTGTAGTTACCCGATACCGCCCGTATATAGAGCGATTGCACCTCAGACAGCGACGGCATATCTAAGCCCGTTATGCTGTCATAAGTGACGAGCAATTCATTACTATCAACATCACCAGAATCATTAACGATCAGCTGATTATCACCTTCACCACCATCGACTACCAGCAATGCCGCGACCTCATCGGCTAATTGTTGCTCGCTACCCACGCTAATAATATCGTCGTCATCGCCTGTTTTCAGGGTCAAAGCGCCAGCCACTGTCTCAACGCTAACGAGATCATCTCCGCCACGGCTATCGATTGTCGTACTGCCAGCATGAGTAGACTTAATTGTCAGATCATCAACCCCCTCGCCTAACTCAATCGATAGCGTTTCAAGATTGGCATAACGTATACCACCCGGAATCTCTTCATTACCCAGCTTAATGCTCTCACCCATACCGAAGCCGATAATACTGTCAGCCGTTAAGGTACCCTTTTCAGCAGCAGGGCTAGCACTGTTATACAGGTTCAACACATCGACTTGAGTCTCTTCTGTCACCCGGGTATTCATGTTAACTGGGTTGATGTAATAGTCGCGTGCCGTCGGTAGCGTACTATTGGGCCAGTCACCCACTAAGGTGAATGTCTGACCATTTTGCGATTCAATCTCCATAGTGACAGTTTCGCCAGTAGCGTTATCAACCACCACCAACTCAAACAGGCCATTCTCAAGGTCTAAATTAAAGCCCGGTTTATGTATTCGCGCATCTTTATCCCAATACTCAGCGGCGCTATCTGTCACTTCAATTTTACCGCCAACATGAGTAATGGATGTGAGCGTACCTTCAGTCTTAAACCAATTATTTTCTTCCGGTAACAAGAGTGGGTTATTGAGGGTCTGACCCGCGCTATCCCCCAAACCGCCATCGATAGAGATAGGCCCTCGAATGCTATTAAGGCGTTCACCTAAGGGAGCAAAGACCTGCGCATCGCCACCATCAATAATGTTGTCATCAACGGCGAATAAGGTAACGGTTTGAATATCATCCCAAGCCACTTGGCCAGCACTGGGCGTACCGCCGACAAAGGTAATACTCGACGTGTCTGTGCCTACTTGAACCTGATTATGCTCGGCCGTTTTACCATCTTCGAAAGCGTAGTTGCTATGATATGTACGCGTGTCTATTCCTGCAAAATCGACGGTAACAGCATCCGGCACCCGCAAGCCGGTCACCGGATCAACAACCATTGGCGCACCAGACAAGACCATCTGATATGAATCATCCTGCCAAGTTTCATCCACATACCCCTCTACATCGGTCATCAGATAGCTGACTTCGAATCGATCCCCCCTGCTAAGGCTCAAATCAGAAACCAGATTGGACCCATGACGCTGATGATATTCAGCGTAGTTAGGATCAGTCAGTATATCGATGGCATCCTTAAAGGTATAAGTATCGGTTAACGCATCATAGCTCTCAATAATGGCGACTTTACCCATATTCGTACCGGCAGTTACTTTCAGTAACATGCCATCCATTCTCACATAATTACTGTCCGTCGCATGGCCGTCGAGTGAGATATTAAGCTTATAGTTCTCGGTCATCCCCTGTAAGTTAGTATCTGAATAAGTCTTGCTTTCATAGGTAACCGTGTTGTTGATGGATCGACTGAACAGCGCTTGTTCTACTGTCGTGACTTCCGTACGCACATCAACATCGGTGGTGTAAGTAACTGAATAGCCAACCTCAATCCGATACGTGCCTTTATTAGCAAACAAGAACTCCAGCATCGGGTCTTGTTGACTGCTGCTGCCATTATCTGCCAGCCAGCTAAAGTCTTTATCGAAGCTCATCTCTGTGCCATTGACAGCAGCAGAGTTCATATCAAACACCTTCATATACGGCAAATAGGCTTGCGTCGAGGTCACTTGAGTTTCCACCACTCGGTTAACCTGTGTATAAGTACTGAAAATAGAACCTGAAGATGAAAGCGACTCGCTTCGATAGACGTTAGTCGAGCTATCACTATAGGCTCTACCAAAATCAATATCGAACAAGCCCTGAACCTGAGTCTTACGCCCATTCGAAATAATCGCATCATCGATACCGCGATTAACCAACACCTGATTACCAATAGCCGTTGCCGTTGTACTCAGGCCCGCTGTATATAGCTGACTCATCAGACCATCAGCAACGACTTCATTAATCGGTGCAGACGCATCGATATCACTCTGACTCACTGTATGCGTATAGATAATGCCATTAACCGTGATCGACCAAGCATCCCCAACCGCAGGTGAAGCGTCCACTTCCAAATCTAAGGCATACAGATCATATCGATCTCGGGGATCGGATAGCGACAGGTCGATGGTTTCATTATTTTCAATCGTTAGACTCGCCGAAACACGACTTTCATCATCAGCCACAAAAACTAAGTTTGCCGTATCAACAGTAACCGTAATGCCCGCTAAGCCATTGGTCAGCGCCGTCGCGACACCGTCTAACCCTCCCGCAGCGCCCGCCGTGCCATAAATAGCCGATAATGACGTGCCCGTATAGGCAACATCATCACCATTTGCATCTTTAACAGCGACGGTCCAAACGTCACTGCTGCTGTGACTATAAGCCGAATCGATGCTGACGGCCTGAGAATAAACAGTCACATTGGCAGTGCTGCGTGAGGCTTCAACGCTCTCCGTTACCAATGCATTCAGCGTCAGTCCCGGGCTTGTGGTTCCCGTATCACGGGTTATCACTAGTGTAGTATCAGATGCCACATAATCAGCGACATAATCACCCGTGGTCAGCTGAGTAGCTAGATCATCGCCGACAATGTCGACATCGGTAGCTGAAACATTACTGGCCACCGTGGTAGCGCCTGACAATACACGCCAGTTTTCAGCAGTCAGCGCGCTATCCAGTACCAGTTTTTGCTGAATAACGTCACCAGACCGATCTACGGCCCCTGTACCACCCGTGCCACTATCAGCGATAACCATATTCTGATTTTTCAGTTGTGTAACACTGAAACCATTGGTCGTTGCCGTGAGTTGATAAGTGGCAGCAGCCAGCGCCTGTAACTTAGTATTCAGATCCGTTTGAATACCGGCAGCGATATCTGCCAAGCTAGGTGCGTCTGCGGCGTTGGTATAATTGCTGGTAAAGCTACCTTTTTGACCATCGACCTCCACCCACCAGGTCTTGCCCGTGTTTACGGGACCAGACACAGTCAAGGTTGTTTCAATTAATTGAGTGGAACCGGTATCGACAGCACGATCATCAACCACGCGAACACTGACCGCTTTGCTGGCATCGTCCGTCACGGTTAGGGTTTTGCTAGCATCGTCGTACTTAATACGATAATCAGTACCTAACACAGCCTTCACCGCTTCAACCATACCCGCACCAACGGTATTAAGACTGTTAGCCCCTGAAGTTTTATCAAAGATGTAATCCTGACCATCGATGCTGACGATCCAATCTTGTCCATTTTCCACACCAAATGATGGCGCTTTTAACACAACATTGGTGGCTTGTAGGGACGTCGATGTTGGCACAGCAGAATAGGCGGTCTCATGAGTAATAGACAGCTTAAAACCGTTGTCTACATTGCTAATGAGCACACCCTCGGCAGAACTCCCTTGCGTGGCGACAAAGAAACTATCCAGTCCGTTCGTGGTATCTTTCAGCTTATTCAGCAGTGAAGTAGCGACATCAGCCCCACTGGTGCTCACCGCTTCAATGTCATAAGTGATACCGGAAACCGTCACATGCCACTTATCCCCCACTGTAACCGACGTAGGGAAGTTGATACCCGCTGATGTGTACCAATCGCTTTTACTACCCGCAACAGAGTCACCGCTATTCAACGCCCCAGCAGAGCTGAACAACATCTCATCTGTTACTTCGAAGATATAACTATCGGCTTTATCAGACCCACCGCCTTCAATGGTCATATGTGCCATTGAATCGTTAATAACACCGCCCACTTCGGTATTGCCGATCAGCGTATCAGGTTCAGAATACCAACCTTTATTATTAGTCCCTGTACCGATGTCACCATCGATATCACTGATGCTCTGACCACCGTTACCGTTAACGAAGGCCGTTTCATTTTCAACTTCGAGCAGGGGTGACTGAGTGAAATCGAACTCCGTGGTTACCTGTCCCTGCAAGCTAAGGTGCAGCTTATAATCGGTACCCTCAGGGACACCTTCCCAGCGGGGGGTATTACGATTGGTATTCCCCTCAACCTCTACAAAGTAGGTACCCGCTTCTGTGATTTTGTGATTGATGTAGCTGCTATTGTAATAGGTCACCGGTACAACAGACGTTTTACCCTGATCCGATTTCAATAAGTTAGTTTTGCTCTGCCAATAGACACTATCACCTGCAGCATAGTCGGCATCCACATCGGCCCAGAAATCAACACCCGTCACACCCGCATTATCAATCATCGTTTGCGTAACGGTGAATTTAAAGTAATCTTTGGAGTCATCGCCACGACCGTTAACGGTAATGTGCGGTAATGCCTTAGAATTGGCGATCGTTGGATCGGTAGCCGTTGTCCAGCGAGCGGCACTTAAATCCTGAGCCGACTTAACCGTGTCGTTGCCCAGCAACTCTTCCACTTCAGCCAGACCAAAGCTTGCCTGAGCCGAACGGCCCGTACTGTCAACAAGCACCATGCCCTCGCCTAAGACCGCTTCTGCACCGGTTTCAGTCACCTGTGCCCGTCCATTTTCTTGCAGAATCAGTAAGGTAGGCGACTCATCATCGGCGATGGTAACGTCAACCACAGCCATTGCTAGGTCATCATAATAAGGATCAGCACTGCTCACGGTATGACTTAAACGACCATAGTGAATACCTTCCGTGACTGAATCATCTATCGCCGTGAAGGTAACGGTTTGCGCTTTATACCAATCGCTTGGAGTAAACGTTAGTGCGCTAACGCCGCCGGTTGATAACTGTCCATCACTTTCTATCGTGATAGTCACGTTAGCCGATGGTTGATGGCTTAACATCACCTCATAACTATCACTGCGCAGAGAGGTGACCGCTTCAGCAACCAGAGGCTCACTGCTGCTCTTAGCAATCAGAACCGTGGGTGATACCGAGCGAACATCAATGCTACCCATCACTTGTCCACTAAAGAAAGCATCATCGGTGATCACTAAATGGGAAATCAATCCGTCCGCTGCGCCGCCACTCACGTCACTATAAGTGACGACTTGCGGCCCCCAGTCTGCTGCTGTAAAGGTTAAGGTTGTTTTATCTGTCGCCATTGAATCTGGCGTATCGATTTCAATCACAACATCCGCGGTAGGTGCTTGCGATAACGTGACTTGATAGCGATTATTACTCATCAGGGTCACGGCAACATCTGGATTGGCATCAATCACTTTATGCGACGTCAAATCATCATCCACCACTTCTGCTGAAATCTGGCTCACCAGAAGACGATCATAAGCATCGCCATCCTGATCGGTATCGCCCTCTTGTACCGAATGCCGTATAACGACATTACGCACACCTTCCGCCAAATCATCATCCGGTGCCGTCACCGACACTAACTGTGGAATGAACCAGTTGGTACGATCAAACATCAGTGTGGTGGTGTCTTCGCTGCCATTAAGCGCAACGCCTTTCCCACCCTGTTTCAATTCGAGTTCAGTCGCCAAAACCGCACTTGCCGTCACCCGTACAACATCCTGTGGTGCCTGAGTTAAAACCACTTCATAGATATTATTAGTCTTGTTGCGATCGGCCAAAATAACGCCTGCAGCCTTTTCGTAAGTACGGATTGATGAACTAACCGGACGAACAATCACCCCCGCTTCGTCATCGTCCATCACATCGGTTGAGATTGTTTGAATCAGTGCCTGAAAACGATCATCATCCGTCGTCAAGGTATGTTTCAATAAACCACTATGACCCTGTAGGTCATCGGCGACCACCGTGACCGACTCATCATCGTTGCCACCGGCGGTATTAAAGGTATCGCTGCCTAAGCCACCGATCAGGTTCAGATCTAGGTTTTCACTGGTACTATAAACATAGAAGTTATCATTACCTTCCATGCCGTTAATAATTAATCGCTCAATCCCTTCAAAACCAATAAAGCGACCCGCACCATAAACACCCGCTGCGGTAATAACGTAATCATCACCGAATTCAGTCCCGAGAATCGTCACGGTATCCAAACCATCGCCGCCACGTATATTAACCGGCGCATTCATCGCATAGTTGATGAAATCAGCCCCCTGACCACCATTAATATTGGCGACCGGGGCGTTTTCATCATCGGGATCAACGAGAACAAAACTACGAATCAAAAATGTATCGTTATCTTCATCACCGTTCAGATCCACAGACGCAACATTGCGATAAACAATAAAATTATCCTCGCCAATACCGCCATTAAGTGACGCATCGTAGCTGATACCGTTACTAATATAGCCCTGTGTCACCAAGGTCGTATCAAAATAATCTTCAGGTGCTAAACCCGACTCCACATTATTCCTAGCGGAGTTGAATACCTGACCCACTTGGAAGGTATCATCGCCGGCATCACCGTAAACAGAGATCTTCGCAGTGGTATCATCAAAGGTGAAATTATCATGACCATCTCGACCATAGACATTGATCTCATCATTGCTATCGATGTTGTAATTCACCCGCTGAACAGGTGCACCCATCACTGGATTACCATCAGCATCCACTTCTAGGGCAAAAATAGTATCCGGACGGAATAAGAAATTATCCGCTTGATCAGTCCCCTGAATCGCCACTCGATCAAAGCCCGTATCCGCAGTATCGTCATCGATAGTGATAACAGACTCACCTTCATTAGCTAAGCCAATGTAATACCAATCGGAACCAGTTTCACCACGGAGTACCAGTTCACCGCCAATACCATTGACATTAGTTTGCAAATTATTAGCGTTGTAATTAACCCTAACCGTATCATTGTCAGCCCCAGCATTGACTTCAGCGTATGTGCCAGTATCAGACAACGTAATGAAGTCATTATCCGCGCCTGTATTCAAGGTGATATTCTCAGCGTCTGCGGCTGACACAAACACGCTATCGCCACCGGCACCGGTGTTAACTGTAACATCTGTGGCATGATGTAGACTTTCAACCGAGACCTTATCAACAACGACTTGGCTGTTGTCATTAGCATCATCGGCATTCAGGTTAAGCACGATATCTTCTACACCGACCATGCGTACGGCATATTCCCCTAAACCTTGCAGCGTATCGAAAGAGACAACCTTCTCAACCGCGCCTTTGCCGGTAACAAATTCATCGGTGACCACCAGCGTTTCGTTGATCGTCATGATTATTTCTACCGACTCGGCTAAATAGAAGCCGTAGTCGTCTTGTACACCATTGATATTAATCTCGTGATCCACGGCATTGCCATTGATATCACGGGTGATGATTAAACCATCGAGTAACGGTGCTTCTACGTCGGTGCGTAGCGCTTGCCCGCCATCGAGCGTTTCGATTAAGCGAGTGACATTGGTATCGTTGAAGTCAAGATTCCCCAACGCACTCTGGCCAACAGCAATAGCGTAGTCTTTCCAGTTATCTGCAGTGAGATACACGCCGTCGTCTAATATATTGCTCGCCGCCACATCATTGGCGCCACTATCCTGATTAAAACGACGCAACGCGACCGCTTCCAGAATTTCTTCGTGGTGGGCACCCACACCATAGTAGGAATAGCTGTAATAAGAGTGATCCAGATTATCAACGATCTCTGCATACTGATTATTAAGTAGAATCTCTTTACCCCGGGTCGCATCGGTATTACCCACCGTACCACTGACCCAATTCACACCAAAGATTCCTGAGGTATCACCCACGGTGTAATTAATTGCTAAAATTTCACGGGTATCAATTTCACGGACGACGCTATAATTTGTTTTACCCGCGGTACTATCCGCCTGCGGGCCGTCCCCATAACCGTTATCATTGCGTGTCAGCGCTTGCACATCATCAACGTTAGGATCTAAACGACGAACATATTCCCCCAGCGAGGCATTCCAGTCATACGCTGCATCCCAGGTTTCGTTATCCCAAATGTTCTGAGAGTATTCATAACGCGTTGACCGTATTGATGTATCCAGTTGAGTCTGCTTATAGACTCTAAGTGCGGAATCCGAAGCGATGTCATAAACTCGACCACCCGGCAAACTGCCATCTTTCAGTTGTGCACGGACACCGGACAGATCAAGATAGCTTCTCAAGCCTTCAAGACGAGTAATAACATCGGTCTTCAGGCTAGAAGAAGAGAGCTCATCCAGCATTGGATCAATCAGCAAGGCATCCAATACATCGAGAGAGAAATCATAGGTGCTGATCAGGTTTTCACCCATCAGCTGCAGACCGCGCTTCACAAAACCATCTAAGCGATCAATAAAGGTCGTATCCGAGACAACGGGGTTAGTGTTAGCCAATGCCGTGACGGCCGCCTGTAATGGGTTGAGGTAGTCGAGTGCGGTAAACTCCTCAACCAACAAGTCTTTCGACAGGGTGACGCTGGCTTCGGCAACATCACCATTGAGTAGGTCATCCAGAACACCGACTTGAGTATCGTTATGAGCGCGGATTAAAGCACTCTTCAAATCATCCGGCGTAAAGCCAGTACCATCGGTCAGCTCGGCTAATTTAGTGAGGTTAAAATCAAAATCAACCGTTTCTAATGCTTGCTTCTCTAAGGTAATGTCCAGCCCCGCACTATCCCGAGCATTTACCGTAACCGTATCGGTATCAGCACCGCCCACAACGCGAACCAGGCCCGCAATACGCGACATATCATAGTTTTCAGGTAGTATTTTGAGCACACTTCGTTCGGGTAAATTATCGAACTTATACGCAGCGGTACCGGTTACCTCATCGGCGCTATAATCTTGCACGACGTTAATCGTCGTATCACTTTCCTTCTTCGCCTCAACATCATAAAACAGCGAAATCATATCCCAGAACATATCTTTGCCAGGGGTTGTCCCTGCTACACCGATACGATCGTTTGAAGCGTATTTCTCTTCACCCACACCCGTCACACCCTCCCAGGCCGTGGTATAAGTGTAATGATGCGTACCAAAAAACCAGTAACTCGCCTGATGATAAACCGGCACACTGCGCGTATATAGATCCGTCAAATACAGATCAGGGTCGTAGCCCCAGTTATCAATTTCACTATCACTATTCGATGACCCCAGACGAACGCCATCACTTTGGATAATGCTACCGGTAACGGTCTGGCCGATTACCCAGTTTAGATAGGTGCCGAAGAAAATATCATCCAGTGCGTTATTACCGGCATAGATTGCCCCTGTATCAGCAAGGTTATTGAACAGATCAAAATCAATTTCATCCGGCAGCGCTGGTGCGATCGCATGTCCCAATTCGCTAACTTTGACAGCTTCGATCGGCGCGTAACTGGCGAAATAATTTTCCCAATCGCCATCAGAGAAACTTTGCCCCCACTCTTGACCCGTAAAGTTCAACGCGTCTTCGAGCAAATTGGTATTGTGCACATAAGCATCAACGGCGGCGGTATTGTCCTGACGAACCGTAAATGTCCATGGACCGAAATTTTTCCTTTCGAGACTAGACAAACCGACGCCATTCACCGGGTTGGTGCGAGCCCGCTCAACCCCCTGAGCAAAGAGTTTTAACGCAACGGTTAAGTTAGCCTCAAATAAGCGCCAATGGGCCTCATCAATCACAGGGTTGGCATCTGCCTTCACCCATTTCTGGAAGAATGCTTCCCACGCAGCAGCATCAAAACTGTTTTCCCGCTTCGAAAAGACAATCTCATTATTAGTCACATTTTGTGCATCAAGCACGTCCTGCAACACATTCTGCTCAACCGTGTAAGTCGCATTGGATTCAGGATAAATGACTTCAAAAGTATCAGCTGCGCCACCGTAATTGATGTGATCATTACCCGACCCCAGACTCAACAACAGGGTGATATCAGCATTTAAGCCATAGAGGTTAATCACATCCTCACCGGCTCCTGTAAGTAGGGCTAATCGTTCAATGCCACTAACACCCTCAATTTTAAGGCCTGCACCATAGATGTACTGTTTATCATTTTCGTCAGTGAAAATATTAAACTCATCCCCTAAGCGGGTGCCGGATAGAATCAACGTATCAAAACCTGACCCACCAAAAATAGACACGCGATTATTCTGTACGTAGTTAATCATGGTGTCTTTTTCATCGTCAGCGGTGAGGTTATTCTCATCGCCTGCGCCTGCAATAATGCCACCACCGCCGGTGTCGCTTGCCACACTTGAAGCCGACACGCCACTTTGTAAGTGTGATTTCAGGAAGAAGGTATCGTCATCTGCCTCACCATATAAAGATAACTGGCCAATATTGTGGTTAACCTCAAAATAATCGTCACCGATACCGCCATAGAAGAAGCTATTGTTATTTACACCGGCGGTAATACCATTCAGGCCTTTGACCACCTCGATCAACTCACCATGACCATCATCAACAAAATGCGTTTCGATGACCCGTCCGATTAGGAAATTATCATCGCCTTCATCACCCGAAACATTCAGAGACGCCATGCTGCCATCGACAACGAAGGTATCGTTACCGCCGCCACCATGTACCAAGACGCTACCCAGACCATCCGTGTAATAAACCCGTTGGTAGAACTCCGGATCGGCCATTGAGATTGAAGGGGTCGTACTGGCAATCGCATCCGCAATATCAACCGGCTTGTTGATCAGTGCCGCATTGCTCGACTGCAACAGATAGAAATTGCCTTGGACATCTTGCGTTGCATCTTTAATACTGACATACCAAGGATCGCGGTTAGTCCCCGTCCCCTTTATGTTCAATTCTCTAATGACATTCTCACCGGTCGCAGGATCAATGAGCGCCAACAATGCCGCTTTAATAGTAGCCGCATCATCGGTATGACTTAATAAACCCGTTGTGAAGCCATCATAACTCAAGGTATAGCTACCAGTTTGGCCGGGCAATAGGCTGTAAACCTGAATCTCATTATCTTTACGTTCGAACATCGCATCGATATCAGGCTTACCCGCCAGCAACGCATCCCCCGTACCATCTTCGGCCAAACGCTCGACAAATGAGCGAATAACAGAGACCGAAGCCGCCGCGGCATCCGACACCTCAAAACGCATGAATTTTTCTTCTGCCGTCTGCGGGGCCGTTATCAGCTCGATCATCAGCGCATCGCCGCCCACCTCAGCCACGCGAGCCGTGATACCGGCATTCGCCAATTTAGTTTGTAGGCTGCTAGCCGTATCAGAGATAAGGACATTGATGCTGATATCGTCATAGCTAAGCACGAAGTCACTCAGCGCATGGGTTATCGAATCTCTCGCCCTTTCTAACAGCTGATACTGGGTATCAACATCTAGGTGAAACAGGTCATCCGCATCATCGGCACCGCGAATTTCTAGCGTATCGCTCTCAGTGGCCCCCGTGCCACTATCCATGATATGGATATTTGACTGATCATCGACAACTCCACTCAGGGTCGTCACATAGTTATCAGAGCCAAAGCC
Organism: Amphritea sp. 1_MG-2023; assembly: GCF_030547545.1. Taxonomy (GTDB): domain Bacteria; phylum Pseudomonadota; class Gammaproteobacteria; order Pseudomonadales; family Balneatricaceae; genus Amphritea. Next base: position 83,953 of record NZ_JAUOQE010000012.1, on the reverse strand, counting down.
TCCGTCGAAATAGGCGCCTTTAGTAAAGTCTAAAACGCCGTAATTATTGCTGCTCGCACCGCCATATATTTCAAACTGTTCAAACACGCCAACGCTGGTTTCGTCTTCATACACAGCAACGTCTTCTGTCGGATCAAGCAATGATTGCTGCTGTCCGGTCACCTTGAATGAACCATCCGACAAGCTGAAGTTCAAATCACGCTGCTCTATCAGGGTATCAATGTCATTATCATCAAGATCGACATCTTCAAAGGTATCGGTACCACGACCGCCGGTAATGACATCATTGCCCTCACCGCCATTGATCAGGTCATTATATTGACTACCGATCAAACGATCATCACCGTCACCACCGCTGAGGCCCAGGTTATCCACAGCACGGGAGAGTATGACCGAATCAGAATTAATGGTGTTGCCTAAAATGAGCTCTTCATTGGGACTAAAGCCGGCAATAATGAAATCATCACCGCCCAAGGCATTGATATTAATGGTGTCGAATTTATCGCTGGTGTCCGCTTCATCTGCTTTACGATCAATCCCCCGAATAGTGATCGTCACTTGACGTTCGCTGAGGTTATCCGCTTCAGCTAAATCAACCCGACGGTGAACAACCTGCACAGTATCGGTATTTTTCTGCAGAATCGGATCGAGACTCGCATCAACAAGGCCGGTGTCCTGCAGCTCATGGCCTACGGTAAAGTAATCTCGGGTACTAGCATCATCGCCCCCTTCGATTAACACACTGTCATTAGCGTTATCGGTATTGTAGGTAGGATCTTCAAACCAATCAGTGCCGCCGTCCAGTACCGCTTCACCACCCCCCTCAGGAATCGACCACGTTGGCTTCTCAACCATACGTGGTACATTTTGCTCAATGGTCTGGAACGATGATAAATATCCCTCAGCCGTGCCTGTCAGTGAATTCAGCGGCAGCACAGCGTAATTACCTGCACCATCGAGTTCAATGTTCCAGTTACCTGCAGTATCCACCCGCTCGATAACTTTGTAGCTGGATGACATATTATCAATCAGTGCCTGTACACCTGGACCGCTGAAATCATAGGTTTGAGTGATCGGTGTCTGAGATGAGAAGCCGTTTAATTCAATAGTAAAGGCCGTATTTCGGCTTAAACCATCACCAGCAACAATGATCTGCGTCGCCACACCTAATTGATCAACAGCATTCCAAGCACCAAACTGAGCTTCGAGATTCGTAACAACCGCATTCGCGGCCGCGGTCATTGCAACGCTATCGCCTGCGGCTTTAGCGGCATTCAGCGCGGTCAGATCAACCGTAATTGAAGCATAATCTGGGTGAGTAAAGGTGGTGCTGGACACCCCCAAAGGCAGCGTCATTTGGACATTAATGTCCTGCGCTACTGTTAACTTATCAATCGAACCGCCCCCGGCAGGGTTGACCATAATGGCCTGACTCGCGGTATTAACAAACTCTATTCTGAAAACGCTGGTTTCATCATACACAGCGACATTGATGCCACCGCTAATCAATGCCGTTTGCAAACCCGCCGCCGTTAGATCGGCAGCCTCCAGTTCAACACTAAAATCTCCGTAATACAGATAGGTACCGGCAACAACGTCTGCCTTATCGATGTATTGCTGCTGTTTGTTATCAGCCGTATTGACATCCGCTTTAACTGCCATATTCTGGATATTAATAAAGCGTTCGAATACATAGTTAGCACCGCTATTCTGGTCTGCATCAATGATGGCAACGGTCCATGGGTCATTTTCAATACCCGTACCACCGACCCACACATCGGTAATGGTATCAAGCGTTTCAAGATACAACTCCACTTCAAGCGCACTCATATCACGCTGTAAGACCACCGATTCACCGTTGTAGGAAAAATAAGCATGATCCTGCCAGTCTTCCAGATACAACGTTTGCGTCGCAGCAACGCCGTTACTCAATCCCCGTGAAAATGCAGTCGAAGCCTGAACCACAGCCCCATTCAGGGTGTATTGTTCGGCGCGTAATTGCAGATAAGCGCCATCGTCTGATTGCTCTGCTTGCAAGAAAGTGACCTGCCATGGATCAGCTGCAGAACCTGTTCCCGTGACATGCACGTCATCAATTGAATCAAATTTTTCTAGTGTCGTTTCTATCGCTGCAGCGCTCAACACACTGATATCAATCGCTTGATCACCATACCAAAGCGACACAGGGCCGGCAGCTAACGTGAGGTTCTGAACCCGCCCGACATTATCCAATAGCTGTGACTCAATACTGACTTGATCAACGACCGCCACAGAGGTAATTTCAGCCAACTTCATCACGTCATAAGTGACGTTACTCGCATCCAGAGGTGAGAGCGTTATAGTCCAATCAGGATTACCCAAACCATCAACGGCTTGAGTAACCGCCACCGTTGATGCCCTTAACGCATCGATGCTATCAAATGCAGCGAGAATATCTGCCTCACTCATGCTGCTATTCAATAGCACCTTCTCTGTACCGTACCAAACCATGGCCGTGTCGGTACTGAAATTGAGTTCCTGTTCGCCATTGGTAAAGCTAAACACCGCCTCTGCGGGATCGCTAACACCATCAACATAATCAGGGTTTACCCGTGTTGTGGTGCTAGCCGGCACTAACAATGCGTCGGTGATCTGTTCTGATACGGTCAGGCTCAAGCCAAAGAAGTTACCCTGCGCATCCGTGCTAGCGTCCAATAATTGTACAATCCACTGACCGGGCTCAGCACCCGAGGTCGCTTTAACCGCGCCAATATCGGGGTGGTTTAGCAGTGCCGTTTCGATAGCGTTGGCCGTGGCTTGTGCCAATGTCACACTGTCTGAAGCTTGTAGATCAAAAGAGATTGCTACCGTCTGACCGTTATAAGCGAATTCAGCGGCAAAAGCATTGGCCGGAATCGTGAGCGCTTGGCGGTCATTAGCAGGGAAAACGACATGATCAGTCAGCGTCGAAGAGATCGCCGTTTGTGTGCTAACCGCAGCGGCGCTGTCCACGAATTCAAAGCTTAAGATACTGTAATTACCATCCGCATCGGTAATAGCATCGAGTATTTGTATAACCCAACTACCAGCAGCATCACCCTCAGTCACCACCACATTATCAATACCAAAATGCGCTAACAATGCCTGTTCTATGGACGCTTGCGTGCCATCAGCATCGACTGCAACAGTGCCACCAGCGTAACTAATAGAGGTCACTTTACTACCGACAGGAAGCGTAAATGACTGCTCGATATTAGTCGGAAGATTAATATCATCGCCCAACGCCGTTGTTTTGGTGATGATTCCAGCGTTTAAGGCATTGCCTCCGACAACAAATTCGAGGGTATGGAAGTTACCATCCACACCTTTAGTCGCTTCATCCGCCGCCGACCCAGACGGATTATCAGAGAAACGAATCAACCAAGGATTGTTAATCGTTCCCTGTCCACTCACACCCACACTGTTGGCAGGAATATCGGTCAGGCTTTCGAGTGCCGTCTGTACTTCGTCTGTCGTCATTAATGACGATACAGCGACACCTTCGTTGTTGTACCAAACAATACCATTCACCTCGACAGGCGCGTCTTCATTATAATCCAGCACATCAAAGGCCAACAGTTGCGCACCGTTGCGTGGGACTTCACTCATGGTATCGGTGATGGTGGTGACATCAGGGGTGTGATCAGCATTTGACAAATAGTCAGCACCCACCACATCCAGATGATACAGATACTGCTGCGCACGTGTATCGTCACGCTCAGTCATTGGGCCGCTATGCTTCTGTACGAAATACTGATGCGCCAGAACTAAATAGTTACTGTTCAAATCAGTGGTCGCACCGTCAAAGGTAATCACCCATGGGTTCGCTTGCGTACCATGTGTGCTCTCAGTTGCCGCTGCGGCAGGCGTAACAGTCACGTTACCCACACCGATAGCGGTTATAGACTCAAGCGCAGCCTGCACCTCTGCGGCACTCATACCAGCAGTAATCGTTGCTGAATTACCCGCTGTGCGGCCGTCATCGGCTTTGGTGCCATCGTAGCCGTAAAACAGCGTCACGTTATCCAGTCCATCAGCCAACCACAGCTCTTGTTGGTTATTTTCAGGTGACGAGGCTAAATAATCGGCAACATTGACAATTGATTCGAGTATCGGTGCTCCGTTGGAGGTGGTCAGATACTGACCACCTTCTTGTAAATCAAAACGATAGAAGTACTCGCCTTGGCGCACATTAGTGATGTAACTCTGCGGCTCTACCGGTACATAAATAACGTTGCCATTCGAATCTTTGACCGCATCCCCGTTGTCATCCAACTGAGGGGTTTGTGCCAAGAAAGCGGAGTAATCCGCAGGATAAACCTGATAGTTGCCATCAACATCGCGATCAGGCTGCCATTCGCGCGCTTTATCCTGACCTAGAGTGATATCGACACTGAGCAACCCCGTATCCATCAAATCGCCAATGGTGATGTCATCACTTTCTTTCTGAGTATCGAGTTTTAATGACTCGATATCATCCATAACAATATAATCAGACGCATAATCGATGGTTAATTTAGCCAAAGTGTCGGCAGTGCCAGCATTGAGCTTACGTAAATCAACATGACTGGCATCGTCATTCACCGTGATATCAAAACTATCGGTGCCCAAGCCACCCAGCATCAGTAGATTGGCGCCAGCCGCCAGCGGTGCATAATTCCACACCACGGTATCATCACCTTCACCGGCATCAACATTCACGGAGCCGGTGCCGGCATTAATGATATCGTCCCCGGCATTACCCTGAATATCATTCACCCCGCCCAGAATAGGATTACCGTCATCATCGACACCCCCCACCGATATTTCATCATTACCGGCACCGCCTCTGATGGTGTTATCGCCTAAGCCAGCGTCGATGTAATCGCCAAACTGCGTCCTAAACTGTGAATTTTCTTTAGTCACCGTTAAAGCGGGGCCGCCAGCGCCATCGGTGGGCATACCTTGATCGTTGTAATGTGCGTAAGGCGTGCCATCCAATTGATAGATTGGCGTTAACCGCACCACCCCATCGGGATCGGTAAAGGTCGCGATATCGGTGGATATATCTTCATCGCCGCCCTCAACATAATCATTACCACCATACGTGGCGATGGTATCGAAACCTTCACCACCAAAGACGCGGTCGTGCCCTTCACCGGTAAAGATGATGTCATCACCGGCATTACCCCGAACCGTTAAACCGTCATAAGCAACGTTTTCACCGCTCACCACCACCTGATCATTACCGTCACCGGTAACAATTTCATAAGTATCATTAGCATGACCGATGCCGAAATAACCGGCATCGACCGAGATTACATCATCATCAATCCCTGCAACCAATGCAGCACCCCTATTCGCACCACCGCTAATATACAGACCGGCCAAGATCTCCGTATTCTCGGTATCGGCAATCATCTCAATGAAGTCGCTGCCACCGCCAAGCTCAACGTCAATATGATCGACCCGACCATTTAAGCGTTTTAAGCTATACCGGTCGTTACCGGAGGTACCCGCAATCGTTAATGTACTAACATTCTTAGCAAGATAAACCTCGGCCACAAGCCCGGTACTCACAACAATGATATCTTCACCCGGGTTGTCACTTGTCAAAGTGCGGATACGATCACGCAGCGCGGTTTCTTCCGCTTTGGTGTAATACTCGGTATCGAGATAGCCTTCTTCCGATAGTTTTTGCAGGGTTAAATCAATATCCGGCGTAATGATATCAACGGTGTAATTATGCGGATCGGCATCGGCACCCTTGTCATAACTTAAGATCAGGTTACCCGTGCTTTGGTCATCATTCTCCCAAGAAGCGATATGATCCGGCGCGTGATGAATACACTCCAGCTCGAATGTTGCCAACACTTGATTCACAAAACGGTTACGCGCTTCGAACAGGGTTATCTTACTGATACCGGCATCAATCCCGACCCATAAGAAAGCTTCCAAGAATAGGTTAAGAGAACCGGTCATATCAAACAGACACTGCGGGCCATGGGTGATACGTTCAATCAGTTCTGAACCATAAAGCTTGCCATCACCGACCGGTAAGTCATCAAGAAAGTTGGTTTCCATATCGTTAAGATCGAAACCGATAATTGCTTCAATACCCCCTTTAACACCCGCCTCGACTAGGCCGCCAAGTCCCAAACTAGCGATAACACCGACCGCCGCGCGCAGCGTTACTTCCGCTTGATCGCCAACAGTGTTTTCAATGCCGTGATCATCCAGATAGAAGCCATTAATTAAGCGCCAAGATTCAGCCACATCAAAATCAGTTTCCATCCATTCACGGAACCCGCGCGTATCGAAACCAAAATCAAAGTTAGTGCTAGCACCAATTTCACCAAAAAAGCCAACGTTGAAACCAGGATAAACCGGGAAGGTTTTTTGATACTCAAAGAACAGATCCAAATCAGGCAAATCGTACCAAAACAGGTCAACTTCACCACGGCCGGTAATAAATTGCAGCAAGCTGGCTGGATCTTCCAAAATTGGAATTCTGAAATTCTTCTGACCTGCGGGGTTACCAAAGGTGGCCCGATTATTGGTCGACGACTGATTGGCACTGGATTTACCGCCTTCTACGCCATCTTGTGACGGGCCGGCAACCGTGGCTGCATGCGAACCGAGCTGGGCATTACGGTCAGCCTCCGATTTTGCCCCTGCGGTATTTTGTGACGTTACCGCCGACGAGGTATCCGTCGCATAACCACCGGTTAAGTTAAAATCACCGAAATCGATATAACCAGCCGACTTTAAGGTTTGTGCTTTCTCTAAGAAATCGATGGTCGCTGCTAAGGCGGCGATCACTTTCTTCGCGGTATCCACTGTTGTGGCTGGCAAACGAAGATAGGCGATATCTAAGATTTTAAGCTTGGCAACGCCCATATCGATCTCGGTATTCAGCAGGTCGATCACCGGTTGAAGTGGCAAAATAATATCGGCAATGGTGTCGAATGTATCGCCCAAGAAGCTTTCAAACACCGAACCTGCATCTAAGCGCACATTTTGTAGAGTGATATTCGGATCGCCAAACGAAATACTCGCACCACTCGTCGTAGATAGGGAACCGCTGGCTAGATCTTGGTAGTAAACGATGGTGGTATCGATAGACGGCAATACATCGGCAGCCGATGTAGATACCTTAGTAAACAACTTCGCCTCAGCATACGCATTGGCGTTGATAACCAGTTCAACTTTTTCGCCTAACTCCAAACGCCCATCAGCAGCCACGGTTCCGGTTTTTCCACCAATATCTTTAATATCAAAACCAAAGTGGCCGCTAATGCCTGCACCTTTATCATTGATGACATTGCCCGCCGCATCATATTGAAGATCCTTACCAGCGGTTTCGTCAGTCACATCAACCTTTAAGAAGCCCAATGTACCCTGTGCAGTGGAACCATTTTTCAACCGAGCATCGACATCGAGTGCAATCTCTTCGCCCTTCGCGTTGATACCCGAGGTATCGAGGAACAGACCAAAATCAGGGCCACTGCCTACCGCCGCCATATTACCTAAACCAATCCCCAAGCCCATCAGGTAATCAATTTCAGCAATCAAAGCGGCATCAATATCCAAACCTAAACCGGGCATCGTCTTATCAAAATCAATCGGCAATTCACCATCGACTAAGACACCACCAAATTTAAGATTGAAGCTTAATAAGCCATTAGCCGAGAAAGTTAACTCAATATCATCTGCGTTTTCCGGTGGGGCTGTTACGATCTTACCGTTTTCATCATATTGAACGGCACCGGACGCATCTAACGTTGGTACAACGAAAGCAAATAGAGGACTATTGATGGTTTTCAGTCCGTCATACAGCCCTTGACGAATCTCATTAAGAAGGGCTTCAAATACCTTGCCACCAACGGCTTCAAGGTCTTGTAATTTCTTACCTAAGCCGTTGATATAACCGCTAGCATCTTTTTCACCCAGCACACTGGTCTCTATACTACGTAAACTGTTTGCTAGGTCATCAAACGGTTCATCACCCACCAGCGGCAGTACGATATTATCGATACCATTAGCCACTTCGTTGATCGCTGAAAATGCGCCTTCCAAACCTTCCCGAACCGTTTTCGGATCATTCAATAGATCCAATAACAGTACAATGACATCGAAGTTCATATCGAATTTCGGCAGGTTATAATCGAAGGTACTCACAAAATTCTGGCTTTGATCGATACTAAATGCCGCTTTGGCAAATAGGACGTTATCCGCAACGCCATCAGCATCTAAGTCTTTATCGGTTCCGCCCAGAGGCAGCGCTTCAATAGGAAAGAACATCGGTAGATTCAGGTCAGCAGAACCAAAAGCCGACGCTTGGAAACCATCTGTTACTTCGGTTAAATCTAGATAACCGTTACCATTCGCATCAGCCCCCGGGCTACCCATATTGGCATAAAAGCCTAAATCGATATTGGCGCTACCATACTTACCTAGCAGCCCGATGGTGCCCAACGGCCCAGCATCAAAGCCTAGCTCAACATCAAGGTTATCAACCCCGCCATGTAATGACGCATGAATACCTGTCGCTTCATCAATGTAGAAAATCGGTGTACGTACATCGCTTAAATCAAAACCAAAACCAAGATCTAAGCCAGCTTCAGCCCTCAGGTCTATTTGCCCATTCGCTTCCACATTGATAGCATCTAAGGCTCCAGCCGACAGGCCTAGCCATGTATCTAAACCCAGATCATCAATATCGAGTGCGAGGTCTAATTTTGTTTCCGCAATCAGATCAAGGTTGAGATCGAAATCAAACGCTGAATTAGCATAGCTCATATCAACCATATCGGCGTCCGAGGCAATGCCCAGTGGTGCCAACAAAATACGCAGCTCTTCGTTGAGCATATCTTCCAGCTGCTGAACATTTCGCGCCGCATCACGTACAGTACTGACGGCATTGCTCAGGCCCGCCGCAAAACTAACACTACCATCACCTAGGATATCGGCGAGACTGGCATCAATAAGGGCGATTTTGTCATAGAGCACGCCGTCCTTAATATTGAAACGTGACAGGGTTTCGCCGGTCGTAGAAGGATTAACCCCCGTTGTATCGATAAACGTAGCGCCGGTTACCTCATTTTCGGTAATCGACTCAACCAATACATCGTCAGCATCATAGCTTCCCATCAACTCCCACGAGGTATGCGTATAGGTTTGAACAACTCGCTCATCATTTTCGAACAGCTCAACGCCCCAGAACGTATCGCCACTGGCAGTCTCCGTCCACTCGAACAGGGTAATACCTGTACCGTCTTCACGAATTTCATAACGACTGGCCTGTGGCCCACCGACGGGGGAAATGCCATAGCTGTCTGGCGCCAGAGTGGCACTGGCCGCCCAACGCTCTTCATAGAAATTAACGGTATTACCGACCTGCTGACCTAATACTTCGCGGTCGGTGCCGACAACATCCTTCAGCAGCTCATCAACGCCCCCGATAATCATATCGAGTGACAGGCCTCCCAATGAGAAGACCTCTTCTAAATTATCAAACTGAACCGAGCTTGGAATACTGGCGAGGAACTGTGCCATGGAGGCATCTTCAGGCAACCCACTGCTACTAGCGGTGATAAAGCCAACGTCATTACTGAAACCGTCCAACGCGCCCGAGAGTGACACCGGCAGCAACACTTCAAAGTGAGCATCGCCTTCTAAGCTCGGTAGCCCCATTAACGACGCTGTACTATCGTTGAGCATGTCCTGATAATTCAGCACACCATCGAAACCCATGCCAATAGACGCGCCGAGGGAGAGCGCCGCATCGTTCACTTCAAAACCAACCGGTCCTAAATTGACACCAAAATCAAAGGCTTTTATCACATTACCGGCTACATCATCAGAGAGATCTGCAGCAAAAATGGTTTCTGCAACCGTAATGATCGTCGAATTACCATCGGGGCTTAATTCAATCGCTGCAACCGTGTAGAGCTCATCGGTATAACCAGACCCTTGTAGGTAAAAACTATCACCGACCATAAACTGACCGGCACTGGTACTTTTGATCGCGCCAATATGATCGCCGTCAATCGTCACAGTCGCCGGTGTGGTGTCAGCAGAACCCGCCGTCATACCGACAATATCAATATATTCTTCGCCGAAATTGAAGTGCGCATCTAACCCAGGATCTCGAACATAGAAGGCGCCGTCATCGTCCACACCAAAGTTAAACATGAAGTCGATACCGCCACTGATCACCAATGGTTGTGATTGGGTAATATCAATCGGCAAATCAAAATCAAAGTCACCAAATGAAATCAGTTCATTCAGATCTAGATTGACCAATTCACTAAAGCTTTCGAGCGTCAGCGCAACGCTATACTCTTTTAAATTAGAGGATGAGGCGACATTGATGGCGAAACCATCAGTCGAACCGGTGGTTTGTAAATGCTCTAAAAGGTCTTTGGTCGTGGCCGAACTATTTAAATCGAGATAAGCATCAATGGTGTCGACAAAGGACTGCACTTTGGTTTGTATCGTGCCATCTAAATTGGTGACTTTGTCTCCCAATAGGTCAGACAAGGATAAATCAGTAAACGGAATAGCCGTTGAGTCATCCAAATAGTTATCAATTTTAGTGCCGATATGCGACGACCAAGTGGCCAGCTCGCCCAAGCCAATACTTAACTTGGTTTGATCCGACAAACTCTTAAAGTGATCAGATGTTGGCAACAAGCGCTGACCTTTATCGATCTCTTCCATCATTAGATCGGTGGTAGCGAAATCAGGGTGACTCATGCCCAGTACATGCCCCATCTCGTGCATTAATACCGTCAGTAAGTCGATGCCATCATAAACACCATCATCGGTGTCATCGCTCGCCGTTGCATCTAAATACCAAGTCGCACCGGCGGCATTATCATCCAGCGTGATGGTGTAATCCAATCCATTCGCACTGGTCGTTCTACCGACAACATTCCCACCAATGTCACCTACGGTCACCGTAATATTTTGTAAGTTGGTCAATGCTGCCGCTGGCAATACCTCTGTCCACCGAGCAATGGCTTCCGTTTTAAGTACGTCTATCGCCGTTACATCGGCTACTGCGTCAAGCGTCGCGCCGGTTCCCGCTATTGCCGCCGTCGTAACAATATCACCAAAGCCTTGAGATGATTTGAAGGCTGTCCACAACCCCTCTCCTGACGCAATTCCCTCTAAGCCTTTTGTTTCGAAGGTGCCATAAGCTTTAACCTCATGAAGGGTGCCGGATTCGTCGCTATATGAGTATGAGGTATAGTCGCCATCGGCGTCTGTCTGCAGTGCCGATTGAGTTACCTCTGCCGTGATCGAAGAAAAGTCGAGCACATCTGATGTGCCGCTGGAGAAAACCTGATCCTGACCAAATTTGTCATTAAAGGTAAAAGTGGTTTTAGCCAAATCCACCTTAAAGTCACTCACCACAGGGGCAGGCGAGGCTGAAAACAGCACCGTAAACTTACCATCAACCGCGCTACTAACCGCAACCGTGATACCCGTCAGCTCATCCAGTGCCGCTGTTATATTAGCAACGGTGCCAGCATTATCGGCACCCATAGCAAAAACCGCTGCCAAACGTGCGGGGGCGGGTGTCACACCCGCGGTTGTTTCAAAATTGGCAAATGACAAAGTGACTAATTCACCTTCATTAAAGGTGTTCGCCGTAAAATCTAGCTCAAACGAGGCGGGGTCAGTCGGATTTGCGCTTCTATCCACCAGATCCGTGACAACCACACCACCGCTATTATCGATAAAGACATCATTGCCTTCACCACTCTCTAAATTTTGGATATTTTTGTAGTTGGCAACAATGACCGAACCATCCAAAACCGTAACAATGGTCGACCCATTTTCTAGGTTCCCTGTAGCCAAGCTAACATTCGTCACAGCGGTATAGGCGGGGGTAATAAATTCAATATTAAAAGTGAAGTTACGTTGATCTTCTGCCAAGGCAGGGTCCGGCTGAGTCACATTGACCGTCAAGCCTGTAACCCCATTCAGTTCATCTTCAATCTGCTGCATCATCGCCGAATAATCGGTCAATGCTGGGATAACAGCGGTGACCAAGCCACTCGAACCATCGGGGTGATCAAAGCTAAGCGTAAACTCACCACCGCTGACCTGATTACCCAAAGTAATCTGATGAATGTAGTTTTGCTCAGTACCATCTAAGGGAGACTGCGCTGCCACCGCCGGTTGAACCGACGTATCGCTCGAAGCCGTTAAGTGGGTTGGAGTAAAGAGCAGCTGTGCGGGATTATCAAACCGATCTAGATTCAAGAAGGTGATCGCAAACTTACCCGCCGTCACATCATCGGGAGTTACGCCGACATTATTAGCCCCAAGGAATAATTCAAGCGCAGCTTTAATATTCGCGGCGGTCACAATGGCATTTGCTCCAACAGCAATATCCGCGGTGGTAAAGCCACCAACCGCCGAAGCATCACTTGAAGGTAACTCGAGGGTAAACTGGTCGCCCTCTACAGCATTAAGCACTAAAGACTGCTGCTCATTCCCTTGAGCTCGCAACGCGGTGCCCTGCGCTAAATCGATAGAATAGTCTGCACTTTGGCCTTCCAAACTCAGGGTATTACCGTTTTCATCGGATTCCCCCCCATCAATCGTATCGACACCCCCCTGACCAATGACAAAAATATTATCGTTACTGTTACCAACAAAGGTGTCATCACCGCTCGAACCGATCACTTTGGTAAAGCCTGCTACGGCATTATTAGACAGGTTATACTGCGAATCGGCAGCAACTGCTGAATTAATCAAGCCGGAAAGCGAACTCCAACGCTCGCCTAATACGGAAGTTGCACTGCCAAACAAAACTTTAGATTCGGCAATTTCCCCCCAAACGGGTACATCAACCGCGTCCCATAAGGTATAAGCAATCCCCGCAGTACCATCAACTGTGGCACCGATAACCTGACCTGTAGCATCAAGTTCAGTATCGTAATCTTCATAATTAAGCGTGATATCACCTTCAGAAGAGATGACGCCACGTAAACGAGCATCACCATGGAAAGTGAAGATATTATCACCACCACCGCCAACAATATTTTCAATACCCGTGGCAAAAACGTAGTTACCCAGCAAGATATCTTCGGACAACGGAATGCCAAATTGCTTCAATGCTGATCCGAATATCTCGTCACGGACCATAATGAAATTAGCACCAATCGATAGAAGGGGAACTTCAGCATCATCGCGACCAACACTGATAAGGTCGGTGAGTTCACTAATGTTATCGGTGGTAATTTCCCAAATATCATAATGCAGAGTGTTCTTAACATCTCCGCTACCCAACTGACCTTTAAGGCCATAACCGGCCTCAGAAAGATCTAAGGTATCAAAGAAATCACTGACACCTAGCACCTGGATATCCGGTGCTTCAATAACAGCCGCGGCGCCCCATAAACCACTAAACTTATAGGTATCGGCCCCCCAACCACCCGCAAGAATATGGATACCGGGAGCGACAACATTTTCTGAAAACAGTGAAGGTTCACCGTTGATTACCGTCGAAAGCACCGCATTTGCAACAAATTGTGCATAAGGGTTAGTAATTGAGTTTTCAATTAAGTTACCGCCAACCTCAAACACATTGCTGCCCAACGAGGCGTTGCCCAACGCTGCAATAGGGTTGAGTGTCGTATTTAAAGCGATGTTGACACCCGCGCCATAGGTCACATTATCGATGTTCTGAATACGGCCAGTAAAACCCGCCTGCTTGCCCAATAAACTGGTTAAAACCGTTTGCGTAAAATCGTCTTTTGCATAGCCCGTAATGGCATTCGCATTATCACCAATAACAAGATTATCCGTATCGCTAAGGCGAGTTGCCCCGGTAACTTCGAGTATCCAGGACTTAGTCTTACTACTATCCGGATTGACCGTAACGGTAATTTTATTGGCCCCTAAGGCCGCATTCAGAGCGCTCTGAATAGCGCCCTTGGTCGTATCATCATTTTGATTGACCGGAATATCCAGCGTACTGACGCCATTAACAGATAAACGGAAGGTCGTTAGAGACTGATCTACCAACGTAACACGTTGTTTTTCTGCCACACTACTCGCCGCGCTGCCATTGGCTATGGTCACGATATTAGCGGCTACACCCGGTGCAGCAACGGCGCTGGTTTTCACAATCGCTAAGTTTGAACCATCAACGATAAACGGCTGTTCAGCTGCGCTAAGATCAACCACCACTTCAACGACAAACTCATTACCCACGAAGGTGGCGGGTAAGGTATTGATAGCGGATGCAGTTAGGGCCGCGTTAATGTTCGTTAGTAGTGCGTTACTGTCAGCGTCATAATCAATTGGGCCGGTGGTCACCCCTCCAAAGCTGAGCGTGAATGTACCGCTAATAGCCTCACCGGCAACCACCGGCGGCAGGGTAAATTTATAAATTCGATTAGTCTCAACCAGAGAGGCATTGCTACTATCCGTGCGATCCAGATAGGCATCTATTTGCCCTACCTTCACCGGCGTTAAGGATTGATCGCTCGTGGCCGATGATAAACCATAGCCGGTGCCCCCCATCGATTCGACAATATGCGTCGCGGCAGGCGTCAGCTTAATACTGAAATTGTCGTCAACGAGGGTAACGACAGCCGTCGCCATACCCGCCAATTGGGTATTCAGTGCCGCTTCGATACGCCCACGCAGAGTATCGGCTGTCTCGCCTGTTTGTAGCGCAACATCCACATAGACAGAATCGGTGACTAGGCTATTATCAGCGAGGGCCTTCAAGTTGTATTTCAGGCCCACGATGCCCTGCGAGGCGCCGTTAATATTAAGAGTTTGAACCTCCTGACCATTGGTCGACTGACTGGTGACAGTCGATGTACCCATTACCGTTGAAAAAAGACTGTTCTTAGCCACGATGGATGCAACAGAGCCACCCGCAATACTAATAGTGAAGGGCCCCGTGCCCGTCACCGTCACGGTACCTGTTAAACTCGGTTGCTGATTAATAAGCTGCTGTAAGGCAGCCTCAATAGCATCCTTATCGGCATCCTGAGCTAAATCTACTGTTTTATAGGTACCAATGTATAAATTATAAGGATCAGGATTCACACCATGAGTAATCGTTAACGAATGTTCCTGCGGTGTCGTTGTTGTCGAAGGCGTTAAAACCAGATCAACCGCGGGTGCAGAAAGAGAAATATCCGTCAGCGTCGTCAGCGCTTTATCACCTTCGGCACGCCACCGCAGATCAAATGTTCCCGCCGTATCACCCGCCGTGACTAAAACGACTTTTGGTGTGCCGACAGGCAGTGCCATCGCGGCGTATATCGCGTTTTCAATACGCTGCGCTAGGGCAACATAATTAAGCGTTGTTACTGTTTCTTGAGTAAAGACCGCCACGCTACCTGACGCAGACGTCAGGACACCGGTAAACTCCACCATGTTATTCTGGTTCGTATAAGCAATGAGGTAGCCTCCCTCATTCTTAGTCACCGACACCACCTTGGAGCCCGCAGCCAAACCAAACTCGGTGGCTAATTGCGTGTTTATTTTATCCGCAATAGCCGTTGAATTATCGCTCGTTGCGGCGCCGGTGCTTAAACCGGTGATCGTTTGAATACCCGCAGCCGTGACATAGGTCAGATCAAAATTCGTCGAGTCGGTTACCAATAGCTGTTGCTGAACCGGCGGCGTCATATAGATAGGGGCCGTGGTGACCGTCGTCGCGTCCCCCTGTACGGTTAATGTAAAGCCGCCACGCTGAGCTTCTGGGATAGACAGACGTTGGACTTCAGCACCTCGATGGCCATCAACAACCGTATCAACCGCCACGGATGATTTAGAAGTTTCGGCTAAATTCACATACGAAATCTTGCTCAGATCCGCGAAATTCCCCCCCGATATATCAACAGTATTTTTGACGGCTAAATCAGGTGGTGTTAGCGACAAGAGGTCTATCAAGCCATCGACATTGAGTTGTGCGGATAGGGGTTTAAGCCCCGTACCCCCAATAATGGTGCCTTTAAACGTCGTATTACCCGAGATGGAGAACGTATTCGAATTAACGCCACCACGCACAATGGTATTTTCACCTACATCGGTAAAGACAAAGGTTTCAAAAATACTTTCACCCAGTAATTGATCAACAAGGCCCGATGCCTGAGCATCGGTGCTTAACGCCGTAGGCCTTGGCGCAACACGTTCGACGGTAAGCGAGAGTTGGCCGGTATTACCTTCTACCTTGCCCTTCGCCGCAGTCGTGGCTAATTCAAATGCACCGCTCACCGGAGCGGTATAACCTAAAGCAGAGCCATCTAGGTTCTTCAAAGCTTTTGTTAAGACCACATCACCCGGATTATTAAAGGTAATATTTAGCTTAGTTTGCGCCGCCGTGTTGCCAAAACGCGGCTCCTTAACGGTAACGGAGCCTTCACCCAGTAGCTCATTCAGCTTATTCTTCAGTTCAGTGATATTTGCCGCGTTGTTACCAGCAACAAACGTAATCTTATCGGTTATTTTGTGTACACCTTCTGTCACCGTGGTAACCACAGGTGCCACCGTTGCAGAAGTGACTTGCAACAGATCGACATCGACTAACTCTTTGTTGGTAAAAGTGATATTCCAGCTATTGGCTTTAAAGCTTTCATTGGTTGTTTCGGCGGTGATAGGCTCCCCATCAACCGTCACACCTGTCACCTTCACTGCAAGGTTTACTTGGCTGCCGGTAGACGATGTAAATTTCAACTTATTCAATTCGGTTTGAATTTTTACAGCGGTGGCTTTTACATCGACCTTACCGGTCGCTGCATTGGTCACAATTTCAATCGGTGTCGCGGTGGTTTTTAACGCATTAGCGCCGCCTGGATCGGTAAAGCTTAACTTAAAGGTTCCACTGGGCTGCTCTGCACCGGTAAAGGCCAATCGCTGCACTTCTTGAACCTTATAATCAAGCGCAAACTCACCTTCAGTGGTGCTACTGATAATGAGCGGCTGTACCTCTTTAACTGCTCCCGTTTGCTCAAAGTTAAAATTCAGCTCATCAGCGACCTGACTAAAATCGATATCCAATACATGGTCATTCGCGGTCAAAGTACTGGTATCGATGGTGACAGAATTGGTTTTACGTAACGCCTCTGGCACCGCAATAGCCGCTAACATGTCGGTTATCGACGCCGAACCAAAGATAAAGGTCGCGTCCGCATTAGGCGCCAAAATCGTCTCAAACGCGTGAATATTACCAGGCAAGCTACCATCGGCCAGAGTCGTTACACGGCCTTGTAAATTATTCGTCCCGGTTAAGCCGGTCACGTCGACGGACATATCCGTTACATCATTTTCACCCGGCGTTTTAAAGGTGATTTGCCACTCTTTCAGTACATCAGTAAAACTATCGGCGCGGACTTCTACCGTGTACTTCTGGACAAAATTACGCTTAAGTTTATTGAGCTCCGTCTGAATAGCTAAGCGCGTAGTTTCTTTTTGCTGATCGATCGACCCCGTCGTATCAATGGTAATAGGGCCGGTGGAATACTTACCAATGGTTAAGACAAAGCTACCTTCGGTGACGTTATTGAGTGTTAGTTGCTTCACCTCTCGAACCGAAGAGCCTTCAACGGTCGACCAGATGTCGGGTTTACCTTTAAGGGTTGTCGCGTTCGTGATGGTGACCGTATTTAGCCCACTGATTTCAGGGTTCAAGACGGTAATTTCAAATTTATTGCCGGCACCAGACACCACGACATTGGCAAATATTTGTGGACTATGATCGTTTAATTTTTGCTGAATCTGGGCAGCAATATCGTTAGGAGTAGAGCCGGATGCGATAGGCACGGTAATGGATACAGACTGGTTGGGCGTGTCTACCCCGGATACGGTTTTAGTATACTTGAAACCGAAGGTAAAGCTGCCCGACTCCGCTAAGCCGAGGTCGATATTAATTGAGCCGTTGGTGTGTTTAGTTATTAAATGAGTCGTCGCATCGACGCTATTAACACCCGGCACCACCGTACCGACCACCGGCGGCGTATAGGTTAGCCCCGTGGTACTGACAATCGTCATTAATGGAATATTCGTGTAGATCGGCTTTTTGAACTCAACATCAAAAGCACCGGTTCCTGACCCTGCAGATTTAACCGATACCAAATCACCGACGGGCGCTACGCCATTATCAGTCAAGAGTGTTCTAAGCACTGTTTCCAGCGCCGTTTTTATATTTTCCGCGGTTGCCGTCGTGGTAGTGCCCACTGATATTGAGATCGGTGCTGTCGTTTCAAAAGTACCATCAGGTTTAGGAAACTTATTCAGCTTTACGGTGAAATCGCCAGATTTAGCGCCTCCTAGGTATAGTCGCTGCACCTCATTAGCATTACCTTCACTGTTGACCCGCACCGTATTGGCGGTCAGTGCAAAATGACCCGACACATCACCAAATCCAGAAAGCGTTTTAGTCCAACTGGTTTTATCTTTAACGAAAGTGCCGGTACCCGCCAACAGGTTAGAACTGTTAAATAAGTAGGTCATCTCTTGGGTAACGTTAGAGAAGTCGAGTACATCACCACGCGCTTTTAAGCCTTCATCGGTGGTTTTATCGTCTTTACCTTTCTGACTTTCAATTACTTCATCTTGGCCCCAATCATTGATAAACACATAATGATCGTAGCCTTTACCACCAAGGAGGGTATCGTTACCTATGCCGCCATAGAGGACGTCATGACCGGTGCCACCCACGATACTGTCATCGCCCAAGCCACCACTGAGATGGTCATTACCCGCACCACCGTTGATAGCATCATCACCTAAGCCACCACTGATTCGGTCATTGCCTGCGCCGCCACTGAGGTTGTCATCACCTTCCCCGCCACCGATGGCATCATTGCCCAAACCGCCATAAAGGATATCGCCCTTCTCCGTGCCTGTCAGAATATCTTGGCCCGCACCACCATCCCAAACACGCCCAGTTTTTACACTGACAGCCTGAGTGTAATTATCGGAGAAGATGAGGTCATCGCCACTCCCGGTACCATTAACCAACAAACCAAAATCGCCTAAGACGGTCATGCTCTTAGTCGTACCCACGCCCGAATCGTCAGTACCTTTCAAACCGTCGATACGGTCGATACCACCTGCTTTTAAGCCTGTACTGGCAGCCGTCAGCTCGACTGCATCAATAGTGATGGTCTTAATTGTCGTTGTCAGGGTATAGCGATCTTCGGCAGTCGGTCCGCTGGAGGTATACTTCTTAATAATAGTAAGGGGGTCTGGGTTGGTTTCAGTTTCTGCACTTAAAACAACCGTCGCTTGAGTCGTCCCTCCTGAGGTTTTTTTCTCCTGACGAGCCTCCGCTATCAGCTTAATTTCTGGAATATTCATCCCAGCCGCTAACGATTGAAACGTAATCGTGAAGTCGTAAGGACTGGTACCCGTAGCCGTGCCTGTGCCGGTTACCTTGACCAGAGCGGCAGGAGTGGCAGCAGGGGTCGTCGGCGCTGTATTAGTCGACACAACCGGTGTCGCTTGTAGTAATAAGCCATTCAGCGCTTTAGTCATGTCTGCAGCAATAGCAGAAGCCGTGCCTGAGTTGCTAATCTCTATGGTTTCTACCCCACCCAGAGACAACCTAAAGCTGGTGATATTGGACAGTTCTTGGGCGACGGTCGGTGACGCTTTAACTTTTGGCACCGTCAGCTTTTGTACTTCATTAGTCGCTGCGGGGGTCGTGACACCATCAGCCGCATTTAAAATACCGGTGACCGCTTTATTAACGATACCTGTCGATGATTTACCCAGATCCACAACCACATCGTTAGTGTTGGTAGACTTATACTGAGAGTAATCGAGGATATTCACACCATCGGTTTTGGCGATCTTGGCACCAGCCACATAGACATCACCGGTCACCAAGCCTTCAGCCAAGCTACCGGTTGTCTTCGCGGTCAGAATCTTACCCTGCAAGGCATCTTGATCTTTGATAATGTAGGTATTTTTACCCTGACCACCAATGATGTTAGCCACATTATCTGCGTTGACAACATAGGTGTAAGTAATTGTTTTTAAGATGGGAGCTGCCGTCGTCCCAATATTAATTTGCTTCTCGACAACAGCCGTCACTTTCACTGAAGAGGTTATCGTCGTGACCGCCGGTGTACCGGTAGAGGTCGTGCTGACGCTATCCAACTCAAAGATTAAGTCGTGAGTGACCTCACGGAAATCTAACGTCCCTTTTTTGCTGGTCGATTGAGTATCATCAATAAAAAAGTTAACCGTTTCTGTCAGTGCTGGTGTCGTGTCCGGATAGAACTGCCCCCAATCATTATTAAACTTATAGGTGTTATCACCTAGACCGCCAACCACTTTTTCAACATTGATGGCATTTTTTACTGAGTGCGTACTGGCGGTGACATTTGCGCCTTGGAACACCTGCACGCCGTATTTCTCGGCCGATATTCGGTCAGTATCCGACACCTCAGATACCACCGGAATCGCCGTTGTTGTGGTCGTTGATAATGGTTTGGTCGATTTAACCGACGGATGAAACTCAACGGTGATAGCTTGAGTTAGCGCGGAAAAATCTAGCGCATCGGCATCACCGCCTTTAATCACCGTTAAGCCATCTTTGCTATCCGCTTGCTCGATAACCTGATCAGCGCCCCAGTTATCTTTAAACACATAACTGTCGCTTCCAGCCCCGCCCACTAGAGTCTGACTTCCGGCCCCACCGACGAGATAGTCTTCACCCGCTCCGGCAGCTACGGTCACATCAGTTAAGCCCGTCACATCAAATTTTTGATCGCCCTTATCGGCGGTAAATGAGGCAAATGATGCGGTAGTAAAGCCCGTTAACGTGTCGACCCCCTTAATGATATTGCCCGCCGACAGATTAACGTAATTGGTCAACGCCGTATTTGAAGCACCGGAGTTATACAACAGATCAATTTTGCCGCTGTAATTTGTATTCGCTCTAACAATATCGATGGGCGCGCCAACATCGTCGATAATAAGTCGGGTATTCCCAGTATCTAGGGCCTTACCGATCGATAATTTGCCAATCTCACCCGTACCGGTAGTCACCACTGCAACTGCGCTTTTAGTATCTAACTGGGTAGCAGCATCCGTGGCGGTAGGGTCGATCCCCATCACCGCATAGTCTTTAACCCATTTATAGGCATCATCACTCGATAAAGCGGTACCTTTTTTACTGATAGCGATGTGGGCGGAGGAGAGTGTGGATGTATCTAAAACATCTATTTTAGTCTGTAATTCAAGTTCGGTTTTATAACCAAGCCGGCCCACTTTAATATTCTTAATCGTGGCATCATCACCGTCGGCAAACTGAAAAGTACGTAACGTATTGGGTACGAGCGCACCCGTAGTTTCATTGATAGTCTGTGCCGTAATTTTAAACGGTGTGGTCGCAGTCTTCCCGGTCACAGTAATACGAATATCACTGCCAACATTAGTAAAGTTGATGGTATCAGTGCCTGCCGTCAGGATTACAGGGGTAGCCGTGCCATTTAACTCCCCTAAAGTCACCGATTTATCAACAGCTAACAGCCCGCTATACAGCGGATCATTGGAGGCAAACGAGAACTGTTCAGTCGACATCATATCTAGGGTATGGGTGACATAGCCTGACTCAGTTTCCAGTATCCAATCGCCACCGATAAAGCGATTCCCCGTCAGGTCATCAGACGCGGCAATATCGGCCTGTGTAGCACCCGCCAACCGGTCGACAAACGCAATACCCACCTCACCTTGAGCAACATTGCAGCCGTAGATCAGAATATCGCCATCTGATTTTAATGCTTTCCCCCAAGCTGCCAATTGTTGACGGTAACGCTCTAACGAAGCACTACCTAAAGAAGCCGTACCGAGACGCAGTAAACCGGTTGCGCCATGAGATAACACATGCAATGCGGCAATATCTTCATAAGCGGAAAGAATATCAGCCAGTTGTTCGACGCCATCACCTTCTGCATCTAGCAAAACAACCGTGACGCGCTCCGCCTGCGAACGAGCAACCGAGGCATCAACTAATTCATCGGTTCGCTCCGTATCCACTACTAACAATGCGTCAGCGCTATCCTGAGCAGGGTACCAATCTGCGACCATGGCATCACCTGCACTGGTCGCCTCTGTATGCCATTCAAGATCGCTACCCGCATCTCCCATAAAGGTGCTCAACAGTGCGCGATAATCCTCAACTGAACGGTCAATGACAACAAACTGATGACCACTCAACTGTTGAATATGTTGAATCGCAACCGCAGTCGGCAACACCTCGGCCTCACCCTCTGCACTCGGCTGCTCTTCAGCCTCTTTAGGCGGCAAGTCCGCCAATTTATCTAATTCTTCAGTAGCAACCTGTAGATCAGCTAAATTCAAGTTTTCAATATCAGCATGACTGTCGCTGTTCGTATCTGCATGCTTCAAATCATCATTGTGCTGACGAATCAATTGCAGTTCTTGTGTATTGTTCGCATCAGCTAAACCTGCATCGATAAGCTGTTCTACGACAACCTCTTCGTTCAGTAGCTCCGCACTTAATGCCAGCGGAGCCGCATCGGCCGATAACAGGTAGCGATTTTCCATCTGTTCCATCAGATACGTATTACGTCGTCGAGCAGTGATGCCTTGACTGCTCCAAATATATTGTCTTAAATTGCGGAATTTGTCATAGCGCATTCTGAGTAGACGATTGAATATATACGACATAATTTTCATCCAATGATTTTTTTCATTTGAAAAAAGCAACGAAACAATACACTTTTTTCAGTTAATTCCTGGGTAGCCGTTATGGCAATGCGAGATAAAGAGAGATACGGATATATCTGTTATGACGCTTCACGAATCAGCCAGTTATTGATGGTCGCTAGGTCTTCTTCCTGTAAAGCACCCACCGCAAACTTCAGTCGTAAAACATTAAGCACATAATCGTAACGAGCCTTAATTAAAGCCTGCCTTGCATCAGAAAGGTCTTGCTCAACATCAAGCACCTCGACAAGGCTATTTTGACCACCACGATACCCTGCCGACTTCGACTTCAAACGTCCTTCCTGTGCTTGCAGAGACTTTTCTAGCGCACCGATTTGCACAATGGCCTCATTGATACGGTAATAAGCATCATGGGCTGAACGTTCAACAGAGCGCTGTTTATCGTTGCGATCCTCCAGCACACTGCTACGTTTTTCGATGGCTTGACGTAACTTGGCAGATGTTTTGCCACCAGAATATAAGGGTATATTCAACTGCACTGACATCTCAGTCGTATCGATATCACTGCCACCACCAAATGGCGACCCTTCTATCACTTCATTACCGTGAGTTAATACAAAGTCGAGAGTGGGATAGTGACCGCCGCGTAAGGCATTGATCTCTTTGTTGGCTTCATCTAAAGATAGATTGAGGGCGTGTAATTCGGGATTATTCTTGGCGGCGAGTCGAACCCACTCTTCAGGATCGGCAGGCATCGGCATCTCAAGTTGAATATCCGTACGTAACCGAGATAACTCTCCTGGAATTGTGCCCAACGATTCCCGCAACGCATAGCGGCTATCCATTAGACGACTCTGCAATTCAACCTCTTTACTCAAGGCATTCAAGTAACGCGCCGAGGCGTCCTGTAAATCAACGGTTCTAACGAGCCCCGTTTTATGCTTCTTTTCAGATACTTCTAAATGTTTAAGCATCGCTTTCTTTTCAGCTTCAACGGCTTCCAACTGATCAATCCGTTCAAGCACTAAAAAGTAGCTTTCTGACAGGCGTAATAATAACTGCTGTTTAGATAACGTATATTCAACCTCGGCTCGATTAGCGCTGATTTTGGATTGATCGTAACGCTGCCAGCGGGAATAATCGAAGATTGATTGAGTCAGTGTCAAACTATAAGTATCGGTGGGGTAATCAGCAGAATTACCATAAAACACAGCATTATCCGACTCATTAATGGTTTTGCTAGTTTCTGTATGTTCGTATTGAAGTGAGATAGTGGGCAGTAGATCGGCACGACTTAGATTGATAATTTCTTGATCGGCGCGATATTTATGGTAGGCAGAAAGGTATTTCGTATCGTTCTCTTCGGCGACTTGCCATACATCCATCAAGTCCTCGGCATGAACCGGCGCCGTAGAAAGCAATAAAGCACAAAAACCCGCGCTAACAATAGCACGGGGGATATTTTTATTTTCCATGGTTCCCCCCTAGTCCTCATCTTGAGGCCTCTCTCTGGCAACCTAACAGGAGAGTCAGCATCCGATGCTATATTTAATTATTAGTGTGTATAACAGCATAAAATTCTTTTTGTCCTCCCCGCAGTATGATCAATTTTTAACCTCAGTTCAAATAAATAAATTGTCAATAGCCGCTCCTTCTAAAACATAAAAAGCAAATCCTTAAAAATCATACATTTAAAATAAAAATCAATAAAAACAATAAATTAACGTTCTCTAATATAAGAAAAAAACTACTCATTATGGGTATTTTTTGAATTTTAAGAGACGCTTCAGCCTCAAAAACGAGATTCGACAAGGCGCTAAAACCAACATTCAACCTCATTCCCGCTGGCTTATAAAAACAAAAAAGGCAGATATCATCAGTGATGATATCTGCCTTAATCCGCTGACAATACCTACGCTAAGTCAAACGCATCAACCGTCTGATGGCAGCCGTTTAGACTCTTATTGACTGCTGCGCTTACCCCGCAGCTTTTTCAATTTACGCTTTTTCGCTCGATTACTAAGCCCTTTAGCCGGTTTTCTGGATAGCCGATTCACTTCTTGCTCGGCATCACTTAATTTGGCGCCTCGACTCTCAGGTTTTGCCTCAAGCTTTTGCCGTGTTGCCTTACCTGGTTTCGCTTCTGCCCCACGCTTACGGCTACTATGATCGGCTTTACGCTGTTCAGATTTCCCCCTTGGCGCAGCCGATTCAGCGGCTCCCTGCCGAGATCGTTTACGCTCAGACGAATCAGCAGATCGGCCACTGGGCTTAGCCCCTGCCGATTTAGTCGAGCTAATTTTAGCCGATGATCGCCCCCCGGAGGGCTTGCGTCGCTGCCGGCTCTCTAATTCAGCCAAGGACAGTTTACCCTGTCGTAACAGTTCACGTTTACTCAAACGTTTAGGTTCCGGTTGCGATGCGTCACTATCCGCAGTATCCCCCGCTTGCAGCCTTTTCACCAGGTCAAAATCGATTTTACGATCATCGAGATCCACTCTAGCGACCACCACCTGCAGCCGATCACCTAGACGGAACGATTTACCGCTGCGCTCGCCATACAAGCGCTGCAGACTCGCATCATAATGATAGTAATCGCCCGGCAGTGCGGAAATATGAATTAAGCCCTCAACATATACCTCTTCTAGTTCAACAAACACACCAAAGCCTGTGACGGCCGAGATCACACCACTGAACTCGTCACCGACGCAATCCTGCATATATTCACATTTGAGCCAAGACATAACATCGCGGGTGGCATCATCGGCACGTCGTTCGGTCATCGAACAGTGTTCACCCAATTCGACCATTTGCCCCAAGGTATAACGATGCATAAAACGCTTATCGAGCTTAAATCCTGTCGGCCGAGTAATATGCGGGCTGTTACTCTCGGAGTGTATCAAGCCGCGTATCGCGCGATGCACTAACAGATCAGGATAACGACGAATCGGTGAGGTAAAGTGAGCATAGGCCTCATAATGCAACCCAAAGTGCCCCTTATGCTCGGGGCTGTAAACCGCCTGAGACATAGATCGTAGCATCATGATTTGAATTACATGCTTATCGGCTCGTCCTTCTAACGATTCCGATAGGGCTTGATAATCCGGTGGCGTGGGCTCATCACCGCCTCCTAAACTCAGCCCTAATGGCCCGAGATAAGAACGCAGTGTCTGTAGTTTTGAATCTTTCGGACCATCATGTACACGAAACAGTGCCGGCTGTTTTAGTTTTTGCAGTAAACTCGCGGCCGCGACATTCGCACAGAGCATACACTCCTCAATAATCTTATGGGCATCGTTACGCACCACCGGCACAATCTTCTCGATCTTACGCTCTTCACTAAACAGGATACGGGTTTCGGTGGTATCAAAATCAATCGCACCACGTTCTTCACGCGCTCGACGCAGGGAAAAGTAGAGATCATGCAGGTCGATAATATGCGGCAATACCTCAGCATATTGCTGTCGCATCGCAATGCCCTGCTCGGAATCAGGCTGTTCCAGCATAGCCCCAACCTTGGTATAGGTTAGCCGTGCCTTAGAACGAATCACGGCTTCATAAAAATGATAATCTTTTAATTTTCCCGCATCGCTAATGGTCATCTCACAGACCATCGCTAAACGATTAACATCTGGGTTCAAAGAGCACAACCCGTTGGACAGTATCTCCGGTAACATCGGCACGACAAATTCGGGAAAATAGACCGAATTACCGCGTAGATGCGCCTCAATATCCAACGGACTACCCGGATGAACATAGGCCGATACATCGGCGATCGCCACCCATAAGCGCCAGCCACCAGAACGAATCGGCTCACAGTACACCGCATCATCAAAGTCTTTCGCATCTTCACCATCGATAGTCACTAACGGTAGGTCGCGAAGATCAACCCGATTCGCGAGGGCTGAATCCGGCACGTCGGGGCCAAACTCACTCACCTCTTGCCGTATCGTATCGCTCCATTCGTTGGGGATATCATAGTTATGGATGGCAACCTTAATCTCCATCCCCGGCGCCATATGATCACCCAATACTTCGGTGACTCGCGCCGTGGCTTTGGCACGCTTGGAGGGTGGCGTAATCAACTCGACCACCACCAATTGCCCCTGTTTATAGCTCAATTGTCCGTCAGGATCAGGCAAAATCTGAATATCATTATTGATCCGCTGATTTTCGGGCGTCATATAACCAAACCCGTTATGACCATGAAACCGACCTACCAGTTTACGGGTTTTACGTTCGAGCACCTCAACAATAGCGCCTTCCAGTCGGCCTTTACGATCTTCCCCAGTGGCGCGTACCAGCACTCGATCACCATCGAATACCTGCCGCATTTCTCGGGCGGAGAGAAAGATATCTTCACCCCCTTCATCTGGAATCATAAAACCAAAACCATCCCGATGACCCATGACTCGCCCCGCCACTAGATCAAGCTTACTCAGCAGTACGTATTGCGCTTTACGGTTACGCATTAATTGACCATCGCGCTCCATGGCGCGCAAACGACGTCGCAACGCCTCAGATTGGTCTTCATCGGTCAGATCGAGTAGCGCTTCGAGCTGCGGTCGCGTCAGAGGTTCGCCCTGCTCAGCCAACAGCGTCATAATCAGCTCTCGGCTGGCAATGGGCGATTCATACTTTTCCGCTTCGCGGTCGGCCTGTGGGTCTGTGGATAATTTTTTTGGCTCAGACATTCATTATCTTCTGCTTGTAGGTTTTGAGTAACTATACTCCAACCATACCTCAATCTGGAACGTTTTGCCGAGCCCACATCATACGCAGAAATAGAAATGCCAGCTAAACGCTCAATCACGTTCTCGCGCACCATAAACGTCAAACCAAAGATCAGGCCCGCCGCCGTCAATAACCGCCGAGTCACTCTATCGACGCTGATAGCATATCACTGAGATATCACATTGAGTGAGGCTCAAAACATAATCCAAATACGCAGCCATTAACGATAGGCAATAAAAAACCGCGAGCAATGTTCGCGGTTTTTTTATTAGCTGAGGCACATTGCCTCGCTATCAACGCTTAGACTCGCAATGCCACTAGGGCATCTCGTCGACTTCTTCGCCTTCAGGTTTTTCTGGCGGCAATAGATCCTCTTTACACAGACCCAGCATGACCAACACATTAGCCGCCACATAGATGGAGGAATAGGTACCCACACCAACGCCGACCAACAGCGCCACCGCAAAACCAAAGATCATCTCACCGCCAAACACAGCCAAGGCAACCAATACCAATAAGGTCGTCAACGAAGTAACCAACGTCCGCCCCAACGTCTGACTCAAAGAGACATTCATAATCTCCAGTGCATCACCCTTACGCAGCTTACGGTAGTTTTCCCGAATGCGGTCAGACACCACAATGGTATCGTTCAACGAGTAACCAATCACCGCCAAAATCGCCGCTAACACCGTCAGATCGAAATCCAACTGAAGCAGCGAGAAGAAGCCCAGCACAATCAGTACATCATGCGCCAATGCGGCCACCGCACCGATCGAGAACTTCAGCTGAAAGCGGAAAGCCACGTACACCATGACCATAAACAGCGCCAGCAACATGCCTAAGCCGCCCTGTTCACGCAGCTCTTCACCCACCTGTGCACCGACAAACTCGTTACGCCGCAAGGTTAATTCCTGGGCTTCACCGCTTTGTAAGGCTTGCAACACATGATCACCGAGTTCCGGATCATGCGCGACCCCCATCCGAATAAGGATATCCACCGGCGAACCGAAGGTTTGAACTACCGCATCGTCATAACCCGCGTTCTGCAACTTATCACGAATACTGTTTAGATCCGGTTCCTGTTGATAACCCACCTCAATCAGCGAACCACCGGTGAAATCCAAACCAAATTTCAATCCGTTAATCGCCAATGATGCTATCGAAATCAGCAATAGAGCAATCGATAAAGCAGCGGCTAGCTTGCGCAGCCTCATAAAGTTATAGATTTTTTCAGTCGTCATCGTACTCTACTCCGTCAAATCGACAGTTTTTTCAGCGCACGACCGCCGTAAACCAGATTAACCAACATCCGGGTCACTAGAATCGCGGTGAACATGGAGGTCAAAATACCCACCGACAGGGTAATCGCGAACCCTTTCACCGGCCCGGAGCCCATCGCAAACAGAATAACCGCTGCCAATAAGGTAGTGATATTGGCATCAAAAATGGTTGAGAAGGCTCGATCGAATCCCGCATTGATCGCCGATTGCGCCGGCAGTCCATTTTTAAGCTCTTCCCGTATTCGCGAGAAGATCAACACGTTTGCATCCACCGCCATACCCACGGTCAGCACGATACCGGCAATACCCGGCAGCGTTAGGGTGGCCGATAGAATCGACATGACCGCCAACAGCATCATCAGGTTAAACGTCAGCGCGATATTAGCCAGCAGGCCGAACACGCGGTAATAGGCCACCATAAACAGCAACACACAGGCAAAGCCGATCTGTACCGACATCATACCCAGTTCAATGTTTTGCTCACCGAGGCTTGGACCAACCGTCCGCTCTTCAACAAAGTAGATCGGTGCCGCCAGTGCTCCTGCGCGTAGCAACAAGGCCAGCTCAGAAGACTCGGTAGCGCTATCCAAACCGGTAATCCGGAAGCTCGCCCCCAAGACACTCTGAATCGTCGCCAGTGAGATAATCCGCTTCTCAACATAGGGAATACGCTTAGCGACTTGCTCACCATCAACGGTGTCGTAGAGCGTACGGCTTTTATGCTCGACAAACAGTACCGCCATGCGCCGCTGAATCGCATTACGTGTGGTACGGTTCATCATCTGACCACCTTTGGCGTCCAGCGAGATATTTACCTGTGGCTGACCATTCTCATCAAAGGATGACTGCGCATTCGAGACGCTAGAGCCGGTAATGATAATGTCTTTTTCGAGCGTTGCTTCACGGCTTTGATCCCGGAACGCATAGGTCTCGGTGGTCGCCCGTGAGGCATCGGTGGTCGCCTCTAGACGGAACTCAAGGTTGGCCGTCTTACCGATAATCCGTTTCGCCGCTGCCGCATCTTGAATACCCGGTAACTGAACAACGATACGGTTACGCCCTTGACGCTGCACTAACGGTTCGGCAACGCCCAACTCGTTCACTCGGTTACGCAGGGTGGTTAAGTTTTGCTTAATCGCATAGTCTTCGATCTCGCGGACTTTACTCTCAGCCAGATTAACAGTGACATAGAAAGCCCCGTCCTTGTCATCATTATTAATCAGAAACTCGGTGTAATCCTTACGTAACAGGCTCTCGGCCTGATCACGGACAACCGCCGTTGAGAACTTCAACTCTAGGCTACCATCTTCACGATGATCGACCGAGCGATAGCGTAACTTCTCAGCTCGCAGCTTGGTTTTGATCTCGCTGACATAGACATCTAGGCGTTGCGCCACGGCAGACACCATATCCACTTCCAACAGGAAGTGTACGCCGCCGCGCAGATCCAGCCCCAACTTCATCGGGCCAGCCCCTAATGATCTCAGCCATTCCGGCGTTGTTGGTGCTAGGTTTAGCGCCACAACATAACTATCACCCAGCGTCCGACTGATAATTTCTTTCGCCTCTAGCTGACTACGGCTGTCATTAAAGCGGATCAACCCGCCTTTATCGGTCAGCTCATCACTTTTAACACTCACCTCAGCCTGCTGCAACGCCTGCTTTACCTGATCCAGCAACGGCTGATTAACGATATTCGCTTCTCGGCTACCGGAAAGTTGCACAGCATAATCATCAGGATAGAGGTTAGGCGCAGCGTAGATACCGCCGATCAGCAATATCAGCACGACCAGCACGTTTTTCCACAGTGGATATTTATTGAGCATGGCGCTCTGTCCCTAACTAGCCCAGTATGGGTAGGTACATTTAACGAGTAATGCACACCGCACTGGACAACAGTATTTAGATTTAAACGGTTAATAAAACCAAGTTCGTTGAAGCGACCTGGTTTCACATCAAAAAACGCCACGAGAGTGGCGTTTTATTAAGCGTTGATGCTTAGATCTGTTTAATCGTGCCTTTTGGCAACGCAGCACTCACATGCGTCTTTTGGAACGTCAGTTCAGTCGTGTCGTTTACGCTCAGTACCACGTAATCTTCATTCAAACGAACCACTTTACCAATCAGGCCACCAGCAGTGATCACTTCATCACCCTTTGTCAGACCACCGAGTAAGGCTTTATGTTCTTTGGCACGCTTAGCTTGTGGGCGCCACATAAACATGTAGAAAATAACACCGAAGCCAACTAGAAAGATCAGGTTGAACATACTTGGATCTAAACCACCCGGACCGGCAGCATCTGCAGCATGTGCTGAAGAGATTAACAAGCTCATTAAGGCTTCTCCTATTATTTAAAAAGTAAAAAAATAAAATTAAACGTCAACATTAAGCGGCGGAACATCCATCCCCTTAAGCTGATAGAACTGTTCGACAAAGTCGTCCAATTTACCCTGTTCAATGGCCTGACGCAATCCAGCCATAAGCTCCTGATAATAATGTAGGTTGTGGATCGTATTCAGCTGAGAACCAACGATCTCTTTACATTTATCCAGGTGATGTAAATAGGCACGACTAAAGTTCTGACAGGTATAGCAACTGCACTGCTCATCTAACGGACGAGTATCGGTTTTATTCGCCGAATTACGCAGCTTTACCACACCGTGGCGGGTAAATAGATGGCCGTTACGCGCATTGCGGGTCGGCATCACGCAGTCAAACATATCCACACCGCGACGCACACCTTCAACGATATCTTCCGGCTTACCCACACCCATCAGATAGCGTGGTTTATCTTCCGGCATTTTATACGCCAGATGATCCAAGACTTTCACCATCTCGTCTTTCGGCTCGCCGACGGATAGGCCGCCAATGGCATACCCATCAAAGCCGATTTCATTTAGCCCTTCGATCGACTCATCCCGCAGATGAGGGAACATGCCGCCTTGCACGATACCAAACAGTGCAGAAGGACTATCACCGTGAGCCGCCTTAGAACGCTTAGCCCAGCGTAGTGAAAGCCGCATTGATTCAGCCGCTTCAACCTCTGTCGCTGGGTATGGCGTACACTCATCGAAGATCATCACAATATCAGAGCCCAAATCGCGCTGTACCTGCATCGATTCTTCCGGCCCCATAAAGACTTTCGAGCCGTTTACCGGGGATTGAAAATGCACACCGGCTTCGGTGATCTTGCGCATCGCGCCCAGGCTAAACACCTGAAAACCACCGGAATCGGTCAAAATCGGCCCTTTCCAGTTCATAAAGTCATGCAGATCTCCATGCGCCTTAATCACTTCGGTGCCAGGACGCAGCATCAGGTGAAAGGTGTTCCCCAGAATAATCTGCGCCCCAATCGCCTCAATATCTTTCGGCAGCATCCCCTTAACCGAACCATAAGTACCCACCGGCATAAACGCGGGTGTTTCTACATCGCCACGGGGAAAGCTTAAGCGGGCCCGACGTGCTTTACCATCGGTCGCCAAGCGCTCAAACTTCATAAAACATTCTCTGGTCACAAGCGTTCCTAAATCAATGTCTCCACTTGGGTTACGCCAAGGGAGCGGCTATCTCATCTCTATATAAGGCTTAATTAGCTAAATTAAAGGCCGCTTGCGGTATTTCCACCGCTTAGCCACCCTTCGTTTGTCTTATCCGCCTAGGCTATTACATAAAACCAGCATCGAAGCGGGCTTATTTCAACGATTGCTTACTCAAGAACATCGCATCCCCATAACTAAAGAAGCGATAGCGTTGTTTCACGGCCTCCTGATAAGCGGCCATCATATGCTCATATCCGGCAAAGGCAGACACCAACATCAACAGGGTTGATTCGGGCAGGTGAAAGTTAGTAATTAACAGATCCACCGTGCGAAATTCATAACCGGGGAAGATAAAGATATCGGTATCGCCGAAGAAAGGCTCAATCTCGCCTCCCTGACTGGCCGTTTCCAGACAGCGAACCGAGGTGGTACCCACGGCCAATACTCGATTACCCCGAGCTTTGGTTTCACGCACCGCCTGACATACTTCGTCAGACACCTCAATATATTCAGCATGCATCTTGTGATCCTGAATATTATCGACTTTCACCGGCCGAAAAGTGCCGGCCCCCACATGGAGGGTAACAAACGCTTGATTGACACCCTTGTCTGCCAAACGCTGCAGTAACGCATCATCAAAATGCAAACCCGCTGTCGGCGCAGCCACCGCACCGGGCTTTTCGTTATACACCGTCTGATAGCGTTCGCGATCCGACAATTCGTCTTCACGTTTCATATACGGTGGCAACGGCATATGGCCAAACTGCTCTAAGGCATCGATGAGATGGCCTTCTGTCAGATCAAATTCCAACTCGAACAGATCATCATGACGTCTCACCATGGTCGCTTTCAAGCCACCATCGAGGGTTAATTCGGCACCGGGCTTCGGTGAACGACTCGAACGAATATGTGCCAGCGCCGAACGCTCATCCAACACCCGTTCAATCAGTACTTCGATCTTACCGCCCGAGGCTTTTTCGCCGAACATACGCGCGGGAATCACCCGGGTGTTGTTAAATACCACTAAATCGCCGGGTTGTAACAATTCCAACACATCGAAAAATTGCCGATGTTCGAATGCACCACTATTACCATCGACACAAAACAACCGGCTATCGCTACGCTTTTCCAACGGATAGCGGGCAATCAGCTCATCGGGTAGATCGAAATGAAAATCTTTAACCTGCATAGAAAAACGTTAACCTAACACTCAATAATTTAGCTAAGGCTAACCGCACAAGCTGCGCTCAACCGACAAAAGGGGGCATATTCTACCCGAGTCCCCTTTAAAGTTCAGCTATATTAGCCAACAGATAGCGAACAGAGTCTAATGATTTAGCAACGGCATATACTGCGAAGCAGATAGACAAAAGCGCGCGAGTGATTTGATCGCTCATCGCATAAAATCTCGTCGCCTAGAGCCTCGTAACCTAGACGCTCGTCGTTTAGAACCTCGTAGCTTAACAACCTCGATGTAACGGCATTGCTTACGAGGGAAAGCATAATAACATCATAGTCACAGACAAGCCGCCAGACGTGCTGAATCATTCTTGAATGAGTTAGCGTTAACTTGTCATCCACATCACACACCCTCTTCAACAAAAAGAGGCGCGCCGATTAAAAGCAACGCGTATTGAATGATCTCTCCGAGCTGACTAAGGAAGGTGCGAATAAGTCCGTTATATTCTCTGTCAGCCAGAGGCGTAATTGACTTATTCGCGCCTTCCCTAACCGCTTGTTGATGTATTCTCACGCAAAATCGAAAGTAACAACGAGACGTTTTTCAGCCCCGCTAATCGCCGGTGAACAGTGCACCGCACCCAAACCATCATTACCATACCAGCCTTCGCCTTTTAGCAGCACAATATCCCCTCGGCTTAGCCTGCTGAATACAGGCCGAGTGAGAAAACAGCCCCGACTCGTGATCACTCAATCCTCCATTTTCACGGCCCAGCTTACTGCGATCGACATCATGGTTAGACAGCCATTCGGTTCCCAGCCCCTGATAGGTACTGACCAGACGACAACCTCATTGATCAATATGAAAACGGGGACACATAGCACGATCCAGCACCTGCAATCTGACACCCACCTCATCTAGGTCAAACAAACGGGCATACATCTCCAGTAACAGTACCAAGTCATCGATAAAGGCCGATTGATTGGTCGAGACCGGCAGTGAGGGGCTGAGTGACACGGCGACTTTATTAGGGTTAATAGTCAGGCGAAGATTAAAATTCGGTTTGCTTTCAATCAGCCGGTGACAATAATCAGATATATCGTTTGTCAGCGTGCCCTGTAACACCATCAGATTGATCGATTCTTGATAAATTTTTGTCATCACTTCAGGCAATAACCCTGAGACATCACTCGGGCCGCCGCCCCCTATTCCACTCACCTAACTCACTTCCCTCACTACCGCATTCATACCCACACCTGACATTTTTGTTACAACTATCAAAATTAATGTTATGTTATAACGTGTTTTATCAAGGAGTTCTAACGTCCATAACAACGCGACAGAGGTTATTAATGACAGGAGCAATAAGTATATGAGCAAGGCGTTTTTTCAGCGACTGGAGAACAGTGCCCATGATCACAGACTCCCCCTAGCTCAGGTGGTGGATAATCTGTGTTTTAATGAACAGGGGCTGATTCCGGTCATCGCTCAGGATTGCTCAAGCAAAACGGTATTGATGCAAGCCTGGATGAATCGGGAAGCATTGCATAAAACCCTGCACACAGGGCGTATGGTGTACTGGTCTCGCAGTCGTCATCGTTTGTGGGAAAAAGGCGCCAGCAGCGGACATCGCCAGAAACTGATCTCGATGTCATTCGATTGCGATGGTGATGTCATTCTTTGTCAGGTAGAACAGCAAGGGGCCGCCTGTCATACCGGCCGCCCCGCCTGTTTCTATTTCGCGGTGGAACCTGAACAACAACAGGTTAGGGTTATTGGGGATGCCAATCCGCCATGAAAACGACTTTGATTAAGCAAGCGACGCTGGTTAATGAGGGTGTCGAATTTATCGCTGATTTACGCATCGCTAACCTGCGTATCGAGCAGATAGCACAGGAGATCCCCGCCACAGCCAAGGATGAGGTTATCGATGCCGCTGGCTGCTGGTTACTCCCGGGAATGATCGATGATCAGGTACATTTCCGAGAACCCGGGATGACGCACAAAGGCAATATTGCCAGTGAATCCCGCGCTGCCGTTGCTGGAGGCATCACCAGCTTTATGGAGATGCCTAACGTCAATCCGTCAACCACGTCAATCTCCGCCTTAGAACATAAGTATCGCCTAGCGGAGCAAAGCGCTGTGGCTAACTATGCGTTTTATCTGGGTGCCACTCAGCATAATCTGGAACAGATCAAACGACTGGATCCATCACGACATTGCGGTGTAAAAGTGTTTATGGGAGCCTCCACCGGTGACCTACTGGTAGAAGCCCCGCAAGCCCTCGAAGCGATCTTCAGCGAGAGCCCCGTACTGATTGTGACTCATTGCGAAAGCGGACCGGTCATTCAGCGCAATCTTGATAGTTATAATCGTTCAGGTCGCGATGCTAAGATTAACGATCATCCGCTTATCCGTTCAACGGAAGCCTGCTATGCATCGTCATCTTATGCCGTGGGGTTAGCTCGGCGTTATGGCAGTCAATTACATGTATTGCATATCAGCACCGCCGAGGAACTCAGCCTGTTTGACGCGGGCCCCATCACAGGCAAATCGATTACCGCCGAGGCCTGTGTTCACCATCTCTGGTTTACCGATGACGATTATTCGACCCAGGGAAATCTGATTAAATGTAACCCGTCGATCAAGACAAGCCATGATCGCAGTGCGTTGATTAAGGCACTGCATAGTGGTCAAATCGATATTATCGCCACCGATCATGCCCCCCACATATGGGCGGAAAAGCAGCAACAGTATCCGCAAGCACCGGCGGGATTACCGTTAGTCGAGCATGCCCTGTTAAGCCTGCTCGATCATGTACAGCAGCGGCGTATGACCATCACACAGGTAGCCGAAAAAACCGCGCATAATCCAGCGCTGCGTTATGGCGTTGTCGATCGCGGCTTCCTGCGGGAGGGCTACTTCGCTGACCTAGTGCTGATTAACCCCGCGGGTGTCACCCAGGCCTCGCATGCCGCGAGTCGCTACCTCTGTGGCTGGACACCCTTTGATGGTCATACTTTTAGTTCACAGATTCTCTCCACCTGGGTCAATGGCACTCGGGTTTTCGATGGTCATCAGTTGAGTTCAGCATCAACCGCGATGGCGCTTAATTTTTCACCCTTAATATCATGAATAACAACACCACTATGCAAACAATTAAACCGCTGCCAGATGTCGCAGCTCACCATGCAGCGTCACACGCGCTGACGCTGCAATGGGTAGGAATGGAAGATATCGCACTACCTCTGCGCTTGAATGTTGATGATAACCAGCAACTATCGATCAACGCCAAGGCCAATCTCTATGTTAGCTTGGATAACCCAGACGCCAAGGGAATCCATATGTCGCGGCTCTATCTGCAGATGAACAACCATCTAGCGAATCGGCCCCTGAACAGGGAGTCGATCGCACAGCTATTGTCCTTTATGGTGGAATCACAGCAAGGCATCAGTCAGGGGGCGCGGCTACAGCTGCAGTTTGAGCTATTATTGCAACGCAACTCCCTAAAGAGTAATGAACAGGGTTATCAATCCTATCCGTGCACGCTCAATGCTGAACACTTAGAGGGCCGCCTTGATATCACCTTGGCTCTAACCATCCCCTACTCCAGCACCTGTCCATGCTCCGCTTCATTATCGAGACAGTTATACAGCGAGGCGATCGATCAGCAATTTGGCGGAACAGCCATCGATAAAGAAGCACTATTGCGCTGGCTTCAGTCTGATGCAGGCTCGATTGCCACGCCTCATAGCCAACGCTCTTACGCCTACCTAAAGATTCAACTGAATGATCACTCTTTCCCACCACTATCAGGCTTGATCGCACGTTTCGAAGCAGCGCTGGGCACGCCAGTACAAGCCGCCGTTAAACGTAGCGATGAGCAAGAATTCGCCCGACTGAATGCTGAAAACCTGATGTTCTGTGAAGATGCGGCGCGGCGGATCAAGCAATCACTGGAAGCGCTGGATGAGATAACCAACTATTGGTTTAAAGTGGAGCATCAGGAGAGCCTGCATGCCCATAATGCGGTCGTCATCGATCAGAAATACACTCAGGATAACTAACCGATGCTACGCAAAAACCCTTCAGGCCTTAGCCCCGACGTCTCGACGAAAGCCTTTATCGATCCCACGGCGATTATCTGTGGCCATGTCATCATTGAAGACAACGTGTTTGTCGGCCCCTACGCGGTCATCCGTGCCGATGAGGTGGATGCCGCGGGTCATATGGAGCCGATTATTATTCAACGTGATTCCAATATTCAAGATGGAGTGGTTATCCACTCAAAATCTGGCGCGGCGGTGACGATCGGTCAGCGTACCTCAATCGCACATCGTTCGATTATTCATGGTCCCTGTAAAGTCGGGGATGATGTCTTTATCGGCTTTAATAGCGTGGTATTCCGTGCCCATATTCATGATCGCTGTGTTATTCGCCATAACTGTGTCATCGACGGTCTGGATTTACCCTTTAAGCTGCATGTTCCACCGATGACCCATATCGGCCCGGATTTCGATCTTAATCAGATCGAGCAGGTACCTCCAGATTATTCCTCGTTTTCTGAATCCGTCGTGGCGGCGAACCACGGCTTAATTGAAGGCTATAAGAAAATCGCTAACGAACTGTAACATCGAGCCTGCGCGATAACTCAGTCGCAAACAACCTAACAACGTCCTGATAACGGTTCGCTTTTGACACTCAAGCGCTAAGCAATATATCTCTCGCTGAGATCAAAAGCGAACCCGCGAGGCATATCCTTGTCGATGAACAGAGTTACCATCATTTTGACGCGACAGGGCATGTAACCTTATTCTCTGATTTGCAATGAGCACCTTCCCTAAGTTATCTCGATGTTTAAACCGCGTCTAGACATTACGTTGACTTTACTCACCGCTTTATTTCCTCATTTAAGCAATCCATGAGTCATCCCGCTAATAACGGCCGCAGCAACAATACCCTTATTTTTTATCCGTCTTAATACCCCTTAGATACGCGTATAATGCGCGCCCTTAAGTTTTAAACACGTAAGTTTTATCAAAAACTTTATTATCAACCATAGGCTCCGGATTTACGTTCCGATCGGCTGAGGAGAACAGATGTCACACACTATCGTTTGCGCGATGTATAAATTTGTCGTGCTAGAAGATTTCGAAGCGCTTCGCGAACCGCTACACAACGTCATGTTAACTAACGATGTGCGCGGCACACTATTGCTGGCACGGGAAGGCATTAACGGCACGGTGGCGGGTAGTCGCGCCGGTATTGATGCGCTACTAAGCTGGTTGCAGAGCGATCCTCGCTTGGCAGATATCGGCTACAAAGAATCCACTGACGACAGCAACCCGTTTCATCGCACTAAAGTAAAACTGAAGAAAGAGATTGTCACCATGGGCGTTGACGGTATCGATCCGAAGCGCATCGTTGGCACCTATGTGAAACCGGATGAGTGGAACGCTTTGATCTCCGACCCCGAGGTAACACTGGTGGATACCCGTAACGATTATGAAGTGCAGGTAGGTACCTTTAAAGGGGCGGTTAATCCCAATACCAATACCTTCCGCGAGTTTCCTAGCTACGTCAAAGAACAACTCGATCCGCAAAAAAACAAAAAAGTGGCGATGTTTTGCACTGGCGGTATTCGCTGCGAAAAATCCACCGCTTATCTGAAAGAACAAGGCTTCGATGAGGTTTATCACTTAGAAGGCGGCATTCTTAAATACCTAGAAG
The DNA here is from genome assembly GCF_030547545.1 of Amphritea sp. 1_MG-2023. Taxonomy (GTDB): domain Bacteria; phylum Pseudomonadota; class Gammaproteobacteria; order Pseudomonadales; family Balneatricaceae; genus Amphritea. The sequence continues at coordinate 44,803 of NZ_JAUOQE010000012.1, read as the reverse complement.
AAGTTCCGCAGGAGCAGTCCCTATGGGAAGGCGAATGCTTCGTGTTTGATAACCGTGTGACCGTCAATCATCAGCTGGAAAAAGGCAGCTACGATCAGTGTCATGCTTGCCGCTTACCACTGACAGAAGAGCAGATGCAAAGCGAGCAATATCAGGCAGGTATCAGTTGCCCGAACTGTTATGACAGCCTCAGCGATGAACAGCGGGAACGCTTCATGGAACGTCAGAAGCAGATGCAGCTGGCACAGCAACGGGGCGAAGCCCATATCGGTGCCGATGCCAACGATAGCAGCCATAAGCGCCGCGAACTCAAGCAACAACGACGCGAAGCACAACAAGCTAATCCCGCCGAATAAACGCAACCCCCGCAGAGGGATGATCATCCATCCCTCTTATATCGCCGACATAAGTGACATCAAATAAGCACATCAAACCAATAGCTTTAAATAAACGGCATCAAATAAGCACATCAAATAAGCACATAAAACCAGTAGCTTCAAATAAGCGGCATCAAAGCGAACCATCAAAACGATAGCCCACACCATGCACGGTGGTGATAATGCGGGGCGCTTTAGCATCCAGCTCAATCGCCTTACGCAGTTTTGATATATGCTGATCGAGAGTGCGACTGTTGGCAAAATAGTCCCGCCCCCAGCAGTGATTAAACAGCGCATCACGATCGACCACTTTGCCCTGCTGTTCAAACAATAAACGTAGTATTTTCAGATCCCTGAGGCTTAACTCAATCACCTGATCAGCCCGTAAGGCACGAAACTCAGCGGGCCTAATTTCAAGATCCGCCATGACAAAGCTATTCTGCTCAGCGAGATCAGCGACTGGCCGCTGTACTCGACGCATCACCGCCCGAATCCGCGCAATCACTTCTCGGCTACCGAAGGGTTTTTTGATGTAATCATCCGCGCCCAACTCTAACCCCAGCACCTGATCGATCTCTTCCGACTTCGCGGTAATAAAGATCACCGGTAACTGCTCATTGTGCTGCCGAATACGCCGACACACCGCATAACCATCCTGTTTCGGCATCATAATATCCAGCAATACTAGATCCGGCTCTCGCTGCTGATATAACTGCCACGCCTGCTCGCCGTCGGCCGCTTCGATACACTCATAGCCTTCCGCCTCTAATAACAGCGCTAATCCCTGACGAATATGCAGATCATCTTCGGCAATTAATAGCTTCATCATAGCCCTCTATTCATCGTATGCCTCAGGCGGTTACTGACTCAATCGGCGTCGCCAGCGTGACTAAAAAACAAGCGCCCGACGCGGCATCTGTATCACTGCGATCCACGCTAAGATCGCCCCCATGAGCTCGGGCTAAATCCCGCGCTAAACCTAAGCCAATCCCAGTGCCGCTCACTCCTTCGGTGAGTTTATCGCTGCCCCGATAGAACGGTTCAAACAGCTTTTCAGCCTCATCTAGCGACACCCCGGGGCCAAAATCAGTCACCCGAATGTAACTGTATAAACCATCGGCTTGCTGCGTTTGCCAACTTTGAATATCGACAAAACGCCCCGCCGCCGCATACTTTTCACAATTGCTCAGCAGGTTATTCATAATCTGCTCAAGCGCTTCACTATCGAAATAGCACGCCTGCGTCGCCTTACCCGTAAAACGCAGGCTTAATTGATGCGCACTCAAGACCGGCGTAAACAACGCCACCACCTGCGCAAGACATTGATCAATGACGCCCTGCTGATAACGAACCCTCACGCCTTCGCGCTTGACGCGAGAAAAGCTCAGTACATTATCGATCAAGCGTGACAAGCGCCCAGCCTCACTGCTAATCACGCCCAAATAACGCTGCGCCAGCGGTTCATCATCGGGCAGTGTTTGTTCCAGCATCTCGGTATATAAGCGCACATTGGTAAGCGGCGTTTTCAGTTCATGGGAAACCTGATTAACAAAATTAACCCGCTGCTCAGCAACCCTTAGTTCGCGGCTATGTTCGCGATATAACACATAAGCCAGCGTCGATAACCCCGCCCCGAGCAACATCAATAACACAATCAATCCCAACCAACCGGTGATCGCCACCGGCAGTTCAGCGGTATAGTAGGCCAGATGCCAACTCGCTAACGGGTGGCTCAAGGGCATGGTTTGCAACGGTTTTTGAGCCTCATCTGCGCGCAGCCCACCCCAACTATACGCGATGTCACCTCGAGCATTAATCAGTCGAATTTCGTTATTGCTATCTGCATCCGCGATTTGATCGCCCTCGCCCATCACCGCACTACTCGGTAATAGGTTAATCAGATCGGACAACAAGCGAGGGGCGTTCAGTGCAAAGCCAATGGTATTGCCATCGCTATCTTGCCACCAGAATATCTGCTGCAGACCGGCTTCAGCAAACCAAGCGATCCAGCCATGAGGGTTTTCGGCTAAACCGAGTCCAGCAGAAGCCGACAGAGATTCTACCGCCCTATCGGCACTGTAGCGGGACTTTTGTGCCACCGATTCGCTAAGAGGCGCACTCTGAAGCTCGCTACGACTCGCCGAAACAATGCTTGGGCGCACCTGAGCAACCGGATCTAACACCGGCATGATAAAACGCTCGGGCTCACGCAGCAGTTTACGGGTAAGTTCAACAAAATCCTGTTCTTGTTGCGTCAGCGGCTGATCACGCGGGGGAAAACGACGCTCTCCGTTAGCCGATAACACGAACATCTGCTGTACCACCGCCGACTGTCCGATAAAGCGTCGCACCGGCGCAACCGAATGCTGCCCCGCCGTTGCTTGCTGCAACCCCTCAGCCTGACGCATAAAACCCTGCTGCAAGCGGAAAAAGTGTTCCTGAAACTGTTCATCAATCCTCTGTAACCGACCTGTGACCAAATTACTCAGTTGATGAGCAACCACTTGCTGTTGATTCAGTTGTAAACGCACACCAAACCAAGCCAACAATAACAGCGGCAGAATAATAATCACGGCAAGCAAGATAGGCGTTGTTTTTTTCACAAACTCTTCCGCTGTAACGAGGGGTTATTATCCCCCCACGCTAGATTCAATAGGTCTGCTGAGTGGCACGTTTATACTGCCGTGCTTTCAGCTCTTTACGCTGTTTATTCCAATCCTGTTCGGTTTCCAAGGCATCGGCATCCTGCAGCGCTTCCTCTTGCTGTTTTTGTAACCGTGGAGAACTGAGTGATTCAGCCTGAGACCCCAAATACGATGCGCTATCCTGAAGGATCTTTTTCGCACCGGCCACGTCACCACTATCTCGCGCCTCAATCGCTTCACGGCTATATTCATTCGCCACCTGTTCAACGACCGCTTCCAACGCTTTATCATCCCGCGCAGCCGTTACCGCCTGTTTTGACGCACTAAAGCGAGCGATGCCCTGACCCGATAACTGTTCTTCATCCTGCGTGAATAGATTATCGTAAGCCACATTCACCGACACCAACTCTAGTTCTGTTTCGGCTTGCTGAGCAGGTACTTCGACTTCAAGAATAACGAATTTTTCCTGCTCACTATACAGTTGATTCAATCGTGTGGTGACGCGACTGCCCATGATTTCGCTCTCTCGCCCTAGCAAACGAATCGGTTTCACACCGTTGTGACAATGAATCTCAATATTAACCCCTTGAGCCACCACTGAAAGCACATCACCAAACTCATACTGAAATACCGATGCAAGATCTTCAGCGTTTTCAACAAAGGCATGATTACCATCACTAAAACCGGCTAAACGCGTCATCAAATCTTCGTTATAACCCAACCCTAAGCCAATCGTGGTGACACTGATGCCCTCTTTTGCCAACGATGCCCCTAGCTCGCCTAGTTCAGACGCCGATTGTGGGCCAATATTAGCTAATCCGTCAGACAACAGAACAACGCGGTTAACCTTATTGCGGCTGAGAAACTTACGCAGCTCATTCGCCCCTTTGCTGACGCCCGCGAACAGTGCGGTATTACCATTCGCCTGAATATGCCGAATCGCCTGATAAATTCGCTGTTGATGACGCACTTGAGTTGCGGGCACCACCACCTGCACCCGTGAATCGTAACTCACCACCGAGACGATATCCCGCTCATCCAACCGTTTAATCGCCATAATCGCTGCTTCACGGGCATACTGAATTTTATCGCCCCCCATCGAGCCAGACTTATCCAGCACGATAGCAACATTCGCCGGGATGCGTGCCTGCTTATCCTGTTGCTTAAAACCTTCCAGTGAGACTTTAATAAACGCTCGGTGAGACTGTTCAGCCTCCATCACCGGCGTTGCCAGATTAATATTTAAGTTGACTTGATTAGCCTGAGCCATCACCGGCAACAGACTTAGCACAACACAACTCACTGCCCGTAGGGTTCGTCTTAACATAGATTGATCTGTTTGAATGTTCATAATTACCTTCCTGAGTTGAACGTCTGATGGCGCAACACCATCGTTGTCTTCACTCTACGCTCAGCCCTCAGAGGAAAAGTCAGATGAAGTTATCAATTTTGTAAGAAATTTGTAAAAGCCTCAGTTAGGGAAGGTGCGAATAAGTCCGTTATATTCTCTGTAAGCCAGAGGCGTAATTGACTTATTCGCACCGTCCTTAGGCTTAAGCTTGATAACACAGCTCGATCCATCGTTCGATCCCCGCACTACGATACTTATGCCGATTAATCACTAGATACAACTGCCGACTAAAATCACGGCCCGCTACGCGTAACGGGATGAGCGTGCCGAGTTCAAATGATTCTTGCAAGGCGATACGCGATAAACAGCCAATACCTAACCCCTGTGTCACTGCTTGTTTAATCCCTTCGACATGCTCCAACTCTAACAACACATTCAAATTAGGCAGCAAGCCATGCAACGCCCAATCAAACGCCTGACGAGTGCCAGACCCCTGTTCACGCAATACCCAGCGCGCCGACAGCAGATCCGTATCACTCAACTGCGGTTTCGTCGCCAAAGGGTGATCCGGTGCACAAAACACCTCTAATTGATCTTTCACCCACGGAATCACTTCCAGATCAGGATGCTGCACCTCACCTTCCACCAGCCCAATATCCAATTCAAAGTTAATCAAGCGAGCCGTAATGGCAGACGTATTGGCTACCTGAAGATCTAACTTCGCGCGGGGCTGTTCATCCAAATAACGCGCCATTAATCCCACCGCCAGATAATTACCAATGGTCATGGTGGCACCGATTTTTAACTGTCCCACCGCCTGATGCTGAGACATATCTAATTGCAAACTTCGCGCACGTTCGAGCAAAGCTTCTGCTCGGGGACGCAGCAACCGTCCCAGCTCATTAATTTTTAATCGTTTGCCAACCCGATCAAACAGCTGAATATCAAATTGCGCTTCCAGATCACGCAAGGCACCACTGGCAGCCGACTGCGACATCGATAAACTCTCCGCTGCCCGCGAGATATTGTCGAAATACGCGACCGCCAAGAAGACTTCCAACTGCCGTAAGGTATATTTCATATATCTGTTTTTCCGATAAGCATTATCATAACAATCGTCTTTAACAATATAGCAGGCAGGATTAATATGCACTTAAGAAATAAGTGACTCAGTTCTTATAACTTGAATCCAAATCACTATCATCCATTTAGTCTGAGGTAGTTCCATGTCAAACATCGGTCGCGAAGAAGTGCTCAGCGTTCATCACTGGAACGATACCCTGTTCAGCTTTACCACTAGTCGAGATCCCGGTTTTCGTTTTAAAAATGGCCACTTCACCATGATCGGCCTAGAACACGAAGGCCGCCCGCTAATGCGCGCTTACAGTATCGCCAGTGCTAACCATGAAGATCAGCTAGAGTTCTTCAGTATTAAAGTACAGGACGGTCCACTGACCTCCAAACTACAACGCATCCAAGTTGGCGATCAAATCCTGATCAGCCGCAAGCCCACCGGCACCCTAATCAACGATAACCTGCTGCCGGGTAAGCACCTTTATCTGATCAGCACCGGCACCGGCCTCGCGCCCTTTATGAGCATCATTAAAGACCCGGAAATCTATGAACAATATGATCAGGTTATCTTAACTCACGGAGTACGTGAACTGTCTGAGTTGGCCTACGCCGATGTCATTCAAGACCATCTACCGAGCAACGAATATTTTGGTGACATGGTTAGCGATAAGCTGCTGTATTACCCCACCGTCACCCGTGAACCCTTCCGTAATCAGGGGCGCTTAACCGACCTAATCGCCACGGGTAAACTCGCTCAAGATCTCGGCCTACCGCCACTCAATACCGACGACGATCGCTTTATGATCTGCGGTAGCCCCAGCATGATCAAAGATACCACCAATATCCTTGATAAAATGGGCTTTACCGAAGCCCGTAATGGTCATATCGGCCATTACGTCATCGAACGCGCCTTCGTCGAACGTTAAAAAATGGCCATAAGATCCATGATTTAAAAAAATATTCATGAATCCCATTGACCGCATCAAAACGAGCCGTATAATACGCTCCACGTTTGGGCCAGTGTGATGGAATTGGTAGACATAGGGGATTCAAAATCCCCCGCCCTTAAAAGCGTGCCGGTTCGAGTCCGGCCACTGGTACCACAAACGTAAATCATTTGAGCCTTGCTAATTCTTATATAGAAAGCAGGGCTTTTTTGTATCTGACGTTTGGTCAAAAAGACATCGGGGATTCGCTTTCCATAAGATCTCTGCCCGCCCTTAAAAGCGTGCCGGTTCAAGATCCTGAATCAGCGGCCACTGGTACCACTTAACTCATTGATTCAAAACTACTAAATAGATAACCGAGTGCTGACTTAGCCCTCGGTTTTTTTATGTCTACAGAAATAGCCATGTAGACTTTCCATGAAAAAATAGGCCGTGAAAACGCCCCCTTCCGTGTAGATTTTGGTGCAGAGCCAAGTCATGCAACAGCTCCACTTAAAACTTAATAATTTTTTCTATTAGGCTGCCTGTGCGGCAGTGAACGGCTACGCGTTAAAAAACGGTACAATTTGGTCTTTCTAAGCTGCCTGTGCGGCAGTAAACATTATGTCTCTAAGGGCTTCTCTGTTCGTTTGTTTCTAAGCTGCCTGTGCGGCAGTGAACGAAAAGACGGGCGAACGCGGACACCCTGGGCATTTCTAAGCTGCCTGTGCGGCAGTGAACTATTCGAGTCTTATGAAAACATGCTGCGTACATTTCTAAGCTGCCTGTGCGGCAGTGAACCGGCCTCTAACTCGGCGATCCGGTATTTTAGTTTTCTAAGCTGCCTGTGCGGCAGTGAACTTTCATTCCCTTCCCTTTCCCTGCCTCCTTAATTTCTAAGCTGCCTGTGCGGCAGTGAACACAGTAGGCGCTACTTGGTCTGTTACTGATACTTTCTAAGCTGCCCGTGCGGCAGTGAACCTGGTGCCGGGTGAACTGGTGCCGGGTGATCTTTTCTAAGCTGCCTGTGCGGCAGTGAACTTTAAAATGGCTTTTTGGTTTTCTCGCTGCGTTTTCTAAGCTGCCTGTGCGGCAGTGAACTTCAGCAATGGCTTGATATTATAAAAAAAGAATTTCTAAGCTGCCTGTGCGGCAGTGAACACTGGTAACGCCCCGTTTATCCATATACTTGCTTTCTAAACTGCCTGTGCGGCAGTTAACCAATCCGACGCCCTCAATATACCGAACATCTTTTTCTAAGCTGCCTGTGCGGCAGTGAACGGTGAAATTGAATTTCGGCCTGAGCGTGTTCATTTCTAAGCTGCCTGTGCGGCAGTGAACATAATCGGTCGTTTTTGTTGCACTGGTGGTCTTTTCTAAGCTGCCTGTGCGGCAGTGAACATCCATTACCGCGTTGTTTCGCAGATGAAGAGTTTCTAAGCTGCCTGTGCGGCAGTGAACAGTAACCCAATAGACCCGCGATATATGCCGAATTTCTAAGCTGCCTGTGCGGCAGTGAACGGCAAGGAATGAAATAGCCGCTGGTGGGCTGTTTTCTAAGCTGCCTGTGCGGCAGTGAACAAAGATGGCGGTACTACCGTAGATCATGGCGCTTTCTAAGCTGCCTGTGCGGCAGTGAACGGCGACAAAATGACGCTTGAAGAACTGATCAATTTCTAAGCTGCCTGTGCGGCAGTGAACGGCTATTTGAACGTCTGCCTGCAGGGCTGGCATTTCTAAGCTGCCTGTGCGGCAGTGAACCAACGTATCATCTACACATTCAACAGGAACCATTTCTAAGCTGCCTGTGCGGCAGTGAACTGATACTGTGTACTGGTCTAAAACATCTCGGCTTTCTAAGCTGCCTGTGCGGCAGTGAACGATTTATTGCTAGGTTTTGCGGTGAATATATTTTTCTAAGCTGCCTGTGCGGCAGTGAACATCACGCCAGACAGTGACGGCGATATTGACGATTTCTAAGCTGCCTGTGCGGCAGTGAACGAACCGGCGGCTATGGGATTGCGTTTCATGCGTTTCTAAGCTGCCTGTGCGGCAGTGAACATTAACCAATACCGATAGTATAGCAAAAGCACTTTCTAAGCTGCCTGTGCGGCAGTGAACATACAGTCAGGTATGTGGGTATTGATTGAAGATTTCTAAGCTGCCTGTGCGGCAGTGAACGGTGCTGCGCTGATGCCTGGTGCGGTGGTCCTTTTCTAAGCTGCCTGTGCGGCAGTGAACCTCATTACCTGCTGTGCGTCATAATATGTAACTTTCTAAGCTGCCTGTGCGGCAGTGAACAGCTGGTGATACTGATGCTCCTGCTTTATCAGTTTCTAAGCTGCCTGTGCGGCAGTGAACCCATGAGCGATGAAGAGAAAGAGATCGAGCTATTTCTAAGCTGCCTGTGCGGCAGTGAACATCGTTATTATAAAAAGGTTGTTTTTGATCTATTTCTAAGCTGCCTGTGCGGCAGTGAACTGATTGTTTTGCTTTTGTGTTGGCTCGCTAGTTTTCTAAGCTGCCTGTGCGGCAGTGAACTCCTAGTTTGCTTGCATTGGCTTGCATTGCGTTTTCTAAGCTGCCTGTGCGGCAGTGAACATGCTATTTGTTCCCATCCGTAGCCAGCAGGTTTTCTAAGCTGCCTGTGCGGCAGTGAACGAATTGTTTTAGCAACAACAGATACTAGGAATTTTCTAAGCTGCCTGTGCGGCAGTGAACTGTCCCCGATAATGTTGTGGCGGTGTCTACAGTTTCTAAGCTGCCTGTGCGGCAGTGAACGTACGCCTGTAATTCAGACAGCCCTGCAACCTTTTCTAAGCTGCCTGTGCGGCAGTGAACTGATCCTTGATGCGTTGGCCGATTTAGAGAAATTTCTAAGCTGCCTGTGCGGCAGTGAACTCTCTTGTTCCCGCTGGTGGTACTCTGCAAACTTTCTAAGCTGCCTGTGCGGCAGTGAACATTAGCGAGCTACATAGCGAAATGGCCGAATGTTTCTAAGCTGCCTGTGCGGCAGTGAACGAATTCTTCGTTTAGCGCATCAAACTCAGCCTTTTCTAAGCTGCCTGTGCGGCAGTGAACTGCTTCAGTGCTACATCGATGGCGACCGCGAATTTCTAAGCTGCCTGTGCGGCAGTGAACCAACATACAAAGTATCACCGGCAGTACGGCAATTTCTAAGCTGCCTGTGCGGCAGTGAACGGTAGTGCCTTTGGGGTAAGCGCTGGCTTTAGTTTCTAAGCTGCCTGTGCGGCAGTGAACGCTGTGTGACTCCGTTTGCCTTTAGTAGTACATTTCTAAGCTGCCTGTGCGGCAGTGAACGCTTGACTGGCATGACAGCTATCACTGTAGGTTTTCTAAGCTGCCTGTGCGGCAGTGAACGCGTCCAGAGCGCGTACTATTAGCGAGCTACTTTTCTAAGCTGCCTGTGCGGCAGTGAACTGCTTCATCACTTTTCAATGCTCTCAATTCGATTTCTAAGCTGCCTGTGCGGCAGTGAACATCGAGCCATGAACCTGAGAACTCAAAAATTATTTCTAAGCTGCCTGTGCGGCAGTGAACACTATTACACCAGCCAACCACACAAGCTTAATTTTCTAAGCTGCCTGTGCGGCAGTGAACGCGGATATCAGCAGCCGTTCAACCTCAAAGCGTTTCTAAGCTGCCTGTGCGGCAGTGAACGAAAACCTGATTCGCATTGGCACCATTGCCGATTTCTAAGCTGCCTGTGCGGCAGTGAACAAAACGTATTCGCCTGGGCAAGAACTATTAATTTTCTAAGCTGCCTGTGCGGCAGTGAACCCACACAAATTGAAGCGCTCAGATCCCTTGAATTTCTAAGCTGCCTGTGCGGCAGTGAACTGCTGATGGGGTTTGGGGTAGATTCCCTAACTTTTCTAAGCTGCCTGTGCGGCAGTGAACCTACCCAGCTATGGCGGTTATTGCTCAAAACTTTTCTAAGCTGCCTGTGCGGCAGTGAACTTCAACAAAAAGGATAAATAATATGGCGTTCTTTTCTAAGCTGCCTGTGCGGCAGTGAACTGGAAGCAATTCCCGAGTTCGATGGAGCTGTTTTTCTAAGCTGCCTGTGCGGCAGTGAACTATGCAGAGGCGGTAATGATTCATGCTGTAATTTTCTAAGCTGCCTGTGCGGCAGTGAACTAATATCGTGGCCAATAAAAATCGGCAGTCTTTTTCTAAGCTGCCTGTGCGGCAGTGAACTAGGATCCATTAGATCGCCGTTCTTGAATTCATTTCTAAGCTGCCTGTGCGGCAGTGAACGACCCAAGTCCACACCAAAGAATAAAATATAATTTCTAAGCTGCCTGTGCGGCAGTGAACGTTTCTTCACGGGGTTCAGGTCGTCACGCTTTTTTCTAAGCTGCCTGTGCGGCAGTGAACAAGCTGGCATCACACCGCAGCTGATCGAGCCATTTCTAAGCTGCCTGTGCGGCAGTGAACCTAATATCAGGCTTATTGCGGCGCTTAGCTCTTTTCTAAGCTGCCTGTGCGGCAGTGAACCGGGCGGGCGTTACGATATAGCAGACGGTTATTTTCTAAGCTGCCTGTGCGGCAGTGAACCTGTTCGGCCTCGGGGTGTCGTTCCCTGACGGTTTCTAAGCTGCCTGTGCGGCAGTGAACGAACGAAGATAAAAATAAAAGCAGCTCAGAAATTTCTAAGCTGCCTGTGCGGCAGTGAACGGCATCGCTGATCTGGCTCTGCTGTCTGAACTTTTCTAAGCTGCCTGTGCGGCAGTGAACTGAAACGATGATTCAGAAAGTGGATCGGCGTTTTTCTAAGCTGCCTGTGCGGCAGTGAACCTGGGTTGCAGGCATTCGGGTTGTTTACTGATTTTCTAAGCTGCCTGTGCGGCAGTGAACTCGTGGGCTTCGCCGGCGTCCCATTCGCTTTGTTTCTAAGCTGCCTGTGCGGCAGTGAACCCAGTAGTGTTCAAAGGTGCTCGTAAAATGATTTTCTAAGCTGCCTGTGCGGCAGTGAACGGTATTGATCTCGGTAAACGTGGCGTTCGTAATTTCTAAGCTGCCTGTGCGGCAGTGAACGCAGGGAGCCGTTCATGGATGCGAGAAATTCAGTTTCTAAGCTGCCTGTGCGGCAGTGAACGGTTGTGAGGGTGGGCGTTATCGCGTTAATCATTTCTAAGCTGCCTGTGCGGCAGTGAACCATCTACATGATGAAAACGGCAATCCCATCGATTTCTAAGCTGCCTGTGCGGCAGTGAACTTTTGATGTTGCTTGCTGGGTTGGTGGTGTTTTTTCTAAGCTGCCTGTGCGGCAGTGAACGCTCAGCTAATCCTAAAAGACGGCAAGTTTCATTTCTAAGCTGCCTGTGCGGCAGTGAACGTTGCCATTCCTTTCGCGTGGGGTGTTGCTAATTTCTAAGCTGCCTGTGCGGCAGTGAACCACATCATCGTCTTCACTGTCACCAACGTATCTTTCTAAGCTGCCTGTGCGGCAGTGAACAAAACTTTTAAATGTCGCTATCCCTTTTGCATTTTCTAAGCTGCCTGTGCGGCAGTGAACGGTAAACAGTTAGGGAATCCATCTTCTAACTGTTTCTAAGCTGCCTGTGCGGCAGTGAACGTTGCCACCATACTGTAAAACTACTCTTGTCCTTTCTAAGCTGCCTGTGCGGCAGTGAACATGAAGATGCGCCTCAAGTTGTTTCCATCGGTTTTCTAAGCTGCCTGTGCGGCAGTGAACAACGGCTGACACACTTGAAACCTGTTCCGGTTTTTCTAAGCTGCCTGTGCGGCAGTGAACAAACTCAGCTTGGCGCTGCGGTATCTGTTGAATTTCTAAGCTGCCTGTGCGGCAGTGAACGTGTAGGGAATCGCTGGAGTAGACGCTCAATATTTCTAAGCTGCCTGTGCGGCAGTGAACGCACCCATTTATGGTTCCCCATCTTCTTACGCTTTCTAAGCTGCCTGTGCGGCAGTGAACGATTTTGCTTTTGGGCTGGCTGATAGGCTAGGTTTCTAAGCTGCCTGTGCGGCAGTGAACGAAACGCTGGCGCGGGACAAAGAAACCGAATTTTTCTAAGCTGCCTGTGCGGCAGTGAACTCAAAAACTAGCCAGAAACGGCCTTAAGCGATTTTCTAAGCTGCCTGTGCGGCAGTGAACCTTCGCTCATCGCGGCGGTGCGCGCCCAAACTTTTCTAAGCTGCCTGTGCGGCAGTGAACCCACGCCCGCGGCGGCAAATGCACCCATTTATTTTCTAAGCTGCCTGTGCGGCAGTGAACAAAACTGTTATACACATGACAACTGGGACGACTTTCTAAGCTGCCTGTGCGGCAGTGAACTAAAGCGGGGGCTGGCCGGCCCCCTTGCAACATTTCTAAGCTGCCTGTGCGGCAGTGAACCCAATCGAACAGCGAGTCTTGCCGATCGCGGTTTTCTAAGCTGCCTGTGCGGCAGTGAACTGTACAACATGCCAATCACCTGCGCTTGGGCATTTCTAAGCTGCCTGTGCGGCAGTGAACATGATGACTATGTGGTTGAGGACTACGGCAAATTTCTAAGCTGCCTGTGCGGCAGTGAACAACCCGAATTTTACGCGCAGCGTGATCTACCTTTTCTAAGCTGCCTGTGCGGCAGTGAACGTTTTCGCCCAATAGATGAGCGATTTTGTTAATTTCTAAGCTGCCTGTGCGGCAGTGAACATCTAAAGCTATTGCATTTCTCGGGGGTATCGTTTCTAAGCTGCCTGTGCGGCAGTGAACGGAGCAGTTGACGCAATAACCGATGCCTCTGATTTCTAAGCTGCCTGTGCGGCAGTGAACCCGGAAGGCATGGAAAAAGCGGCGGCACAGAATTTCTAAGCTGCCTGTGCGGCAGTGAACTCAACGCACTACGCAGCTTAAAGAAAAATCTATTTCTAAGCTGCCTGTGCGGCAGTGAACATCAAAGATCCCGAGCAGGCCGGAGCCTACATTTTCTAAGCTGCCTGTGCGGCAGTGAACTAGCAGCCTTAACGTCTGCGTTATTGCCGAATTTTCTAAGCTGCCTGTGCGGCAGTGAACAGTTGACGGCTCCGCGCTCTATCGTATAAGTATTTCTAAGCTGCCTGTGCGGCAGTGAACAATATTTCGGGTTGTATAAAAGTCATTCTGATTTTCTAAGCTGCCTGTGCGGCAGTGAACATGACGAAAAGTTGCTGGCCGATGCACCCGATTTTCTAAGCTGCCTGTGCGGCAGTGAACGCAATAAAGCCAGCCACGCCACTCTCTTCAATTTTCTAAGCTGCCTGTGCGGCAGTGAACGTAACACTACCGGATATCGAAACCACACAACCTTTCTAAGCTGCCTGTGCGGCAGTGAACTCAGGTATTCCCACTGATAGCGCGAGCACGTCTTTCTAAGCTGCCTGTGCGGCAGTGAACTCTAAAAATGTACAACAAAAAACAGTCACAACAAAGACTTAAATAAAAATACCAAGAAATACCTTTATTTTCAGCCTTGCTGTAACCGTCTGTTTTTATTGCTTATTTTTAAAGAGCTATTTTTTTGGTTAAAAATCAGGAACAGTAGAAACTTGATCTCCTCCTAAAGCGCTTAGGCCGTAGCAGTTAAAGAGCCCTTCTTGCGCGTTATTAACCTTTATTCGTTCAATGAACAGTGGGAATCTGGCGGAGCCCTTGAGATTCCTCGCTTTGGTTTCTTGGCTTTCCATCCAAATAAAAGGCGCTTTTGATTCTGCCTTTGGTTTGGTTTTTTCAAGCTGTTTTAGACAGTCCGCAATGCTTTGTCCTGATTGTTTTGCCCAAAGCTCCGCTTTAGCCTGCATATCTTTTTCGATACGAGCCTGCCCTTTTATATTCTTGCGAACAAACGCAACAAGAGATGCACCCTCCGGCACTGGCTGTATTGATTTAAGATGCGTGTAATCCTCGAATCGACTCAGAAATCCAGCGAGATTTAATGTTTCCAATTGCTCTTTTTCTTTAGCCAGCACCCTCAGCTTATTACCCAAAGGAAAGCCTTTACTCCCATAAGCCGGGAAGCTGACCGCTATAGCACTATGCTGTGCATCCACCTTCTGCTCCACTAAGGCTATATGCACTTGCTGATAGATTTTCTGCCAGAGAAAACCTAGTGCAATATCTGCATCCGGTAACAATGTGATGTCTTGGTAGTAGTTCATAACGGACTCCTACTTATCGCTCTCGCCGAAGACACCGCCGCGCACCAAAATGGCCATAACATAGTGCTCATCCTCTACCCGTGACAGCGCTTCGCCACGTGCCCATTTATCAAAATGGGTATAAAAATCCTGCTTCTCTTTTGGTGTGCGAAACGCAGTCCCCAAGTTAGTAACCGCGCCATAAGGCTCAATCGCAATCGGCCCTGCTGTAGCTTGTTCATCTTCAAAAGCAGGGTACCAAGTGTCGATAGTGCGCAACGCATTACCGATCTTCTGCGAATGCATCGCCGCATGACCCTGTACCTGATATAACACCTTGCTCTTTTTGCTTTTACCTTTGTCCAGCACCAGCTCTTCTGATGGATAAACTTCCTGAGCCTTACCCAGTTGAGCATAGGTGGTAATTTCCAGCATTAGACACCCATCCGCAGTTGACAAGGCATGAGCTATTTTTTCACTCAGCTGACTAATCTGCTCATCTTCATAGTCAAAATGACGGGTACTATACTGAGTAGCGTCAAAGGTCCAACTGGCTTTCTGTCCCTTGTTCAGGACGTTAACCTCTACCTCTATCTGCTCAACACCGACACGATTGCGCCACAAAAAACGGGCATTGGCAATATTGACCGCATAACGACGAGCCAGCTCTTTAAAGCCCTCTTTTTCGATATAAGTTTTTGCGGCCTGCTGATAACTGGTCTTAAAGGCTGCATTGTTGCAAGCAGATGGGGTTTCAACACCACCCAAAATTTTCAGGGTGAAATAATGTTTTAGAGTATCTTGTTCTGTACCTAACGCGCAGGCATCCACGGTTTGCAGATTAGGTTTCTCTACTTCTGCATCCAGTTTGGCTGGATCATTTTTTATCGCTGCCTTCAAACGGTTAGAGATGGTACCTCGTACCGATTTTTCCTGTAGTGCCAACGGGGTCGATTCTGCTTTGTTAGCCCAAGTGGTGCCGTAAAAATAACCATCCGACGGTACTAATTTTTTCTCAAACGCCAATACCGATGCTGTATCTTTTGTTTTAGCCATGTTGTTCTCCGTTTCTTCCTTAATCCGGCTTAATGAAAGCCATCGTTATCGATTTCTGTAGTTTGGGTTTGTACCTGCTGGCATAGATAAAGGTTGCTACCGGTATCAGTATGGTAGTGCCATAAAACCTCATTCAATTGCTTGATCCTATGCGCCATTCGGAACTCGCCCAGAGTGACAATGCTCTCAGCAAAGCGGTGCGGTGTTTCAGGGTCACGCTGATTTTTAGCTTCTCCTAATTCACTAATGCCATGGAAGCCAGTCGCTATAGGCACAATCCAACCAAGCTTGTTACCGTCAGCATCAGATTTACGCTGGCTTTTCCAACTCACGCTATCATCATCCCCCTTCGTACAGGTGTGATGCACAGTCAGGTATTCCAACATCGCATCCAGCGCATCACTACCCTGCTCCATCGCCTGTTGCATCAACTCACGCCGCTCAATCAGGGCAAACCCCGGCATCAGTGAACGCATTAACTTAGTTTGAGATTGTTCATCGCCTCCTTCTATCACGGGAAGAACCGGCGCTTTGAAGCTTTGCAGATCGCCCCCCGCTACTTTCATTCGCATCAGGTGCTGGCTGACATCGTCTAAAAAAGCTGGCAGTAAGACGGCATCTTCAGTGGCTTCATCCGCCTGATATTCAATTAGAAGGGATACATCTAGATGACAACGTGCTTCTTCAATAAAGGCGGAGCGGTTGCCGTCTTTATCGACAGGGTTTGCCGTACCGATGATTGAGTGAACAAAATCCCCCGGCCCTTGGTAGGTTTGCAGGTCACACTGGTGGCTGATGACACCGGTACCGGTAAATCTTAACTCAGGATAACCTTTGGCGTTTAAACGACGCTGCAGAGCATGGACAAATCCCAGCCAAGCGGTCATCGCGGGAAAACCAATAGTAAAGGGGCTAGATAGGGCGTTGGCGTTGTGTACCTTTAAGTGCGGCAACACTAATAAGCGGCGGGTATTCATAACAGTGCCTCCTTACTCTGTTCAACAATCAGCGTGACACGTTGATAAAGATCGTCTCCCAGCTCCATCGCCGACCGACCCAATACTCTTTTATAGCTAGCATTAAAATGACGGGCGGCCTCTCGAATTAACTCATCCAACCAAACCTGATTATCTAAACGATCTTGCTCATGTTCTGGTAACAACCAAAGTTTCTGATATGTTGGCAAGGCTTCTGGTCGACTATGAGTCTGTTCTGAGAACGCTTTACGTACCTGCCACATTTTTAAAATCAGATAATCCAGATACTCTTCAATTCGATAGTCCAAGCCTTTGCGAATATTAATGTTGTTGTAATCAGCAGCAATCAGCCGATGAAAAGCCTGAAAGGTTTCTTGCAGTTGTTTGGGATAAAGCACATCACCAAAAAAATTACGGGTCGGTAAACGAGTATTTCGGGGAGAAAGCTCCGGAGGCATAGATAACAACAGATGTGCCTTGCCTGCATTTTGATTATTCAGCACGCTAATATTTTGCGGTTTAGTGCCGCCGTAACCGATAGTCGTCAGGTTATAAATTTCCTGATAACCGGTTTCAGTATATTTATTATTTTTTCTCAACTCCCGCTTTTCTTTCGTGAAATCAGAAAAGCGTAAATGATCTAAACGCTTACGCATCTCAAATAGATGACCGGAATGACTAAGCACGGAAAGCAGGTGATAGCCTTCTTTCTCTTCCTCAACTGGAAAATAGACCTGCTTGATTTTTGAGCTAGTGACGGCCTCATCATTAGCAACAACCATCTCCAGAAAGCCTTGCTTCAACGATTCTACATCCCCAGCTATTTCTAACAACTCTATTGCCAACTCGCTGCCCTGCTGTAGGTGATGCAGTAAAGTGTCGCCATCCGCCATAACCAAAGTCAGAAATTTATAAACATCCAGCGCTGCGGCATTACCCAAAGCATCATGCTCTGTCTGCACATTACCAGTACGCAAAAAACCATCGGGCCTGAAATCAGCTTTAGCTATGATAGAGCTAGCGTAACCATTTTTATTTTTGCGCGCACTCGGATGACTAAACGTCACTGGGTGTGTTGATAAAGAGATCTGCCCTGCCCGCTTAGCAGCATTAGGCAACCAATTTTTCAACGCGAAAACTTCTTCACACTCTAAGGTTTTATCCCTAACCTCTCCCTCAGTCATGCTGGCTTTTATGTTCTTCTTTAACCAGCCCTCTTTGCGCTCTACAAAGAAGGTTTCTATTGCTGCATCAAGCATTTTCTATCCCTATCCCTCTTAACGATAGAATCAGAATAAATTGATCGCCACAAAAAAACAACCACTATATGTTTATTATTATAAAAGTTAAAAGATAAGCCAAGTTTGGTAAAAAAAACATAAGACTGATAGTATCCTTTGCCTGCCCAAACAGGCAGCTTAGAAAACTATATGCTTATTATTTAGTTCACTGCCAAACAGGCAGCTTAGTTAGCTACTCCTTTTGGAGTAGCTAACTAAACCCTAACCAACCCCAATTGGTCGTTATAACGATAGCGGCTGCCATCCTGATAAAAACTCAAATTCAATTCACCCAGCCGTTGCGATGTACGTTCTGGATCTTCGTCTCTGATTTCGCTTTGCTCTACGATCAGCGCTTCATAATCCCGTACTAGCCATAAACGCTTGCTAATCTGTACCTTCAGTTGCTCTGACGCTATACCTAATTCTCTTTCAACAGGCACCCAGCACCTGTTTCGGCGATCATAAATCTTAAAGATGGGTCCTGATTTTTCATCCAATACCCGATACAGACTTAGGCTAGGGGCGCTGTGACGAAAACGGTTAAACTGCTGTGGCAGTGCAGTCATCCACCAATAATCATCAGTGTAGCCCCATATCGTTTTCGGGCTTCTCGACACACCGCTTTTAGCTTCTCCGGTCAGGTAGTGACAGCCCAACGTTCGACTGATGGAAAAGTGCTCTAGGGCCGCAAGCTTCTTAGAAGGTGGCGCTGAATCTTTTTCAATGCGTGGTATTGCATCCACACTTTTTGTTATCACTTTCAGATCCAGCACGTCATTCAAGCTTTTTGAAGGGTTTAGTTGCCATTTACCCTGCTCATAACCCGGTTTACTAAAAACATTATCCGCTTTTGGATCCTTATACCCCTTAAGGTTGTATTGCAGCAGAGCCATATTGGGGCTGTCATTATCCAGAGCCCTTCGATGACGTCGCACTCGGCCCGCCAACTGAATAATAGAGCGATAAGAAGAAGGCTCCACCACCGCCCAGTCGAAATCATGGTCACGGCCCACTTCTTCAACAGGCGTCGCTACCAGAATAAAAATCAGATTTTTGGTGCCGCAAGTATCCAGATGCTGCCGTATCTCCGGCTGATAAAAAGCGCCTTCTTTCAGGTCATTAACCGAATGTTTGCGTTTTAATACCTTATCTAAATGCTGCTCCTGGGCATGGCGTAGTAGCAGTACCTGCTGGCTGTGGTAGGCCATTACCCGTACTTCGGTATCTTCCGGCCAATCCGCAGCTAACAGGTATTCGGTCAGTTCAATGCAGGGTTTGATATTGGCACAACGTACGACGCCAAAAGAGGCCTGTGCACCGGTTTTATTATCAACCGTGAAATGCTGCTGGTGTTTGCTCAGAATGCCTTGCTGCACGGTACTAAAAAACAGGTTTTCAACGGTATTCACTTCATCTTTTGCCGGTAGAAGCAAAATTTCAGCCCGTCGCTTAGCCGGCTCCTGTTTCAGTTTGACGATACGTTCGGCAACAAAGCCTTTATGGGCGTTCTGATAATACTGAACTGCGTTTTCATCCTGATTGATCGTTACCAGACTGGTTTTAAACTCGTCGGTCCAACCCGCAGCAACCTGATCGTTCTGATTACGGCTAGCGGCAAATAGCGACCAACCTTTTTGATAGGCGGTAAAATAAGCCAGGGCCAAATCCGGCGGAATAGTGGCCGAGGATATCATCACTTTGCGCCCCAACATGCCAGCCAAATGGATCAAACGACCAATAGCCACTAGGTCTTCACCGACAAAGTCATCAATTTCATCAATCACTAGGTCCGATGACATCAATCGCAGACAAGGTAAAATATAACGACCGCCTCGTATGGTTTCTGTCGCCCCCATAATATGGTCGATGGTACAGGCCAGTACTGGTGCATAAAGCAGTGCTCGGTCTTTTTTATTCTCTAATACGGTCGTCAGGCCTTCTTCCGGTAACAGGTTCTGCCAGCATTCGTCATTTTCGTTCCAGTCAATCTGCTCACCTGTATCTAAAAGAGACTCTGCAGACTCTGACCCCAACCCTTCTTCATCAGAGTCGAGCTCTTCCTTCTCGTGAGGCGTCTTATCCCCTTGATGCAGTTCCAGAATCGCTTTTGATCCAATCAATACTGCCAACTCATCCTCTTTCAGGCCGATTCGGTCCCGGTATTCATCACCGGTCTGTAGGGTTAGCGTTCTAAGACCCAATGCCAGAATAAAACGCAAGCTTTGTTGGTCGTCCGAAAGCGCCTGCATTATTTTAGCGTTGGCCAGCGTTTTACCACGTCCAGTGCTGGCCATATTAACGATAAAATAACCGCTAATTTTGTCCTCAGTCTCTTTTCGATAGTTTTTGAGAGCGTTCACGGCTTTATCCTGCCAGCCAAACTGCTTTTTCAGTTCCGGTGACAAGCGTTTTTTAGGCGTAAGTTCTGCTATATCCTGAGCTAACGGCAATTCAGTCTCAAAATCAGGTAGTAAACGACAGGCATCTACACCCGCCTCTGCCACCCTGACTAGGTGCTCATCAAGTTTCTGCTTTAACTGACGTTCATTATCCTGACCCAAGCCCGTATTAGCATAAAGATCAACAGGGGAATCCCACGTTTTGTCGCTATCCTTTGAAGAGTAATAGTGATCGCCTAGCATAAGGCATAAGCGGGCATGGTGAGCAATCGTTCGCCAGCTACCATCGTTAACCGCCATGGAAAATAACGGCAACTGCTCACTGAGTTGACGGGCTCGATGGCTAAGTTCTGTACACCACTTAGATGACTCACTCAGCAAGCCCTGCGGAAAGACAAAACAATCGGGCAGACGCTGTTGAAACTCATCGTCATCAAAGTGGTTCTCATAGCCCCAGTGACAACTGATTCGAGCGAGCAACTCCTGGGGAGTCTGGTTGGTTCTGTCAGCACAGCTAGCCTTATCCCGATCTTGAGCTTTCGGCAATCTATGATGGGACAGCACGAGCCAAAGCACTAGACTTGCAGCATCAGGCAGATTTTCAAAAGGTCGGGATAGATCCTTTTGTATAGACAAGGCATTTTGTAAATGACTTTCGTCTAGTTTTTTCTCAACCAAAGGAGCCAGCCAACTTTGATCCTGTGCAGGGTTCTCACCAGAACGGATCAACGACATCAGCAATAAACTGGAGATCCACTCATGACGCAACGGATCACCTTTGAATTTATGTTTTGATTGGGGGTTCAGCTTATCCTGAAACAACTTTGTGGCTTTACCCCAGTCATGCAGCAGGGCTGCCAACCCAGTAAAGGTTTTAATTAACGGTAAATAACGCCAGTTATCTGCCATATCACTACCGGGCAATTCCTGTTCAGTCCTATTCACCGGCACATAACCTTCAGCATTAAACTGTTTTTTATTCCCCACCACCCATAACAACTGACTGCGTGATCGCGATCGCATCCAGTGGCAGCTTACAGCTGTGCTTTTACTCGCAGTCTTACGCAGCAGTTTTTTAACCGCTAACAGACCTTCCTCAGTGATCACTGTCTGCCAAGTGTTATCGCCGATCCGGTTAGCAAAAGCATCTAGCACTCTGCGGGTTCGCTTCAGAGCGTTTTTTTCACACTGGGAAACAAAAGTGACCATCATTTTGAGAGGTCCTCTTCATCCCAGTCTGATTTCATCGCAATACTTTTGACTTTATCAAACATAAAATCCAGCGCTTTATGATCGGTAAATGCCTGTAGGCATTGCTGACGAAATTCTTGCTCAGTTGCCCCCTCTTTCGCACAAATAAAAGCCCAAGGCAAAATCAAAGAATCTTTAATCAAGTCAGCCACATCGAATACAAGCGCGCCTCTGCGGGTTTTACCATGCATCACCGCAAAACCATGAGGAATACCCAATACCCACAACGTGGTGGCAGCAAGCCCGTAAGCGAGGTAGTTACCGTGATTGAGAAAAGCGTTGGCGTTATCTTCAGCTTCACGTGTGCGAACAAAATCGCCATATTGGGTATGATTAGCGGCTATTTTGTAAAGATTTTTGGTTAACTGTGCCTCAACCTGAAGCAACTCTGTAACAGTCATTGCGTTTTCTGTTTTAAGAGTAAATCGATCTAACGCTGGCACTAAAGTGTCATCATTAAGGTTAAAACCCTGCAATTGAAGATCTTTATCTTTCGACCAAACCTTTTGCATAAACTCAATGCGTGCGAGCTGAAACTGCTTTGCCGCCAACAAACGCTTTTCTGGATCAAACCAAAAAGACATCCACCCCTGAACATATTCAGTCGGACGATATTCACTTTGTGGGGATAACCATTCAATTTCAGTCGCCATTAACAACGGTGTCCCACCGCCACCGCAAAAACCTACCAGTACTCCTGCTGATGCCAGCATACGCATTGCGGCTTGAGTAATAGACGTGCCATTACCGAGCAGCAACACGGTAGTATTGGCGATGGGTATATTAAAATAGAGGTTTTCTTTGCTGGCTTCGGTGAGATAGAGGACGCGCCCATCTTTCTGCATTACCCGACATTTTTCCAAGTAATAGATGTTGGCCCGCTTCGAGTGCAATATTGCTTTAAGGTCAGTCAGTTGCTCCATCATCCCTGTGATATCCCTTATCTAGACATACATTCCCAGACATTCCCTCTGGAGAACCGCTGCTCTATATTAGAGCATAGTGTTTACAATCGCTTAAAGAATCAAAAATAACAACCAAACTAAACCTGTTCAAATTATTTCTAATACTGACAATATGTTATAGCCTATTGATACCGCTCAAGCCAATAGTTAGCAAAACTTGAGAATAGAAATACATGACTTTTCAGGCTAAGGCTTAGCCAACCAACACCCAAACTGACCGACTCAAATCAACACGATAACGATGAGTAAGCGAGATGTTTGCGTGTTAAAAATTGGCGCAAGCAGCTTGCTGACCTTCAGGTCAGCAAGCCGCGAGCATAGAAATAATAGCGCCAACATTATTGCCCTCAACAGGCATACTTGCACCCAACCGCTCTCCCCATACTTGCCATGGCAAGTATGGGGGTGTTCGACGGGTACCGGCGACGGAATCCCCCGTAGCGACGAAGGAGCGAAGAGGGGATGAGAACCCCCGGCCCTGAATGGAAATGGATGCGGAGAGGGTCAAGCTGGAACGCAAAAAATCACGCTTTTTGTGATTTTTGAGTAGAGCTTGACGCTTGGAGCAGCCATTGGAATGGCGGGCGCACCTTGAAAAGGTGCTGATTGGGTGCAACAAACGATTGAAAACAACAAGGTCATTGAAGACAACAAAAAACGATTACATTAGGCGTACGATTTAATTTTTCAGAGCGGCAAAGGCAACACCTGTGCCAGTGACCATGAGCCCTTGAACATGTATTCATCCAAAAATATTTGGTTTTGAATATAGTCCGATTTTGTAATCTCTGTCATTGCTGGCAAGCTGAAATCATATTTGTATCCCAACATCATCAAGTCATCGGTGAGCTTAAACAGCGTACCCAATTGATAATATTGCTGCCTAGTGAGTAACTTATTCGCCATCTGAATAAACCCTGTCACTTCATGCAGTGCGAATGGTTCAGGTCTCGAAAGTCGCCTAGACGAGTGGGTCATAAAATAAAAGCGGTTGCCATCGAGCCTGCAAACCTCTTTCATAACATGAATTAGTTCCGCATAAACGATACGCTCATATAGATCGCGCAATTCAGGACATATCCGAGCACTACTTGGAAATTTTGCCTTTTTGATACTGTCAGATAGCGCCTCTATATGCGCAGAATCAACGCTACGCACAAGCGTAACCGTACATTCGCCATCTCTGTAGTTGTGCTTGTCATACATGTCATCTTTATAATGAACCAGCCCTTTTTCTGTGGCGTGATCAATAAGGTCATAGAAAGACGCTTCAACCGGTGTAATACGTCGCCGATTGAGTTCATTCACCGTCAAACATCGGTCGTTAGGAGCAAATGCCCTTAACAGAGTCAATTCATTAATTCTCTCGATCAATTTTAACTGCTTAGCGCTCAATACCCTTCTCCAAAACTGCTCCGATAACGGAGCAATTAAAGCAACATTTATTGCGACAATCAAGCTCCGCTAACGGAGCAATTACATTGAATATTATTGGCCCTAACGTTCGAAAATTAAGAGAACATCAACATTTAACCCAAGACGAGCTAGCTGCGAAATGCAATATTTGCGGGTGGGATATCAGCAGAGGGACGCTGGCAAAAATAGAGTCTAAAGTTCGCAAGGTCAGTGACTATGAAGCACTGACATTAGCACAAGCATTGAACGTCAACATTGACCAGCTATTTTAATTGAACTGTCGCGTATTGTTGATACGCAACGGTGACTCTTCAGTAAAGCAGCTCCCCACCCACGTTATTTGATGTACCAGCAATGCTCCTCAAACAACAGATGCCATAAAGAAATAAATTTATTAAAAAATCACAAGGTATTGATAATTAAGCACTATACTAGTTTATAACGACAAGGATTGTCGTCAAAAACACAATGATATGGAGTGTCACTATGAATGAAAAAACAAAGGAAGAATACAGAAGACTAGCAAAGCATTTTTATTCCAAGCACGGAATCGTGAAGCCTACAGCCAAAACCGTTAGCGATGCGCTGAAACACTGTGCAGCAGACTACAGACCAGACTATTGGCGTCGCCTACGCACCGCGCTTGCATTAGCAGCAGAAGAAAGTGGTTTTTACAAAGCTGCAAATAAGATTAAAGCAACCGTTAACCCCATCACCGCCGATAGCAAAAAACGCATCCAAATAAAGACTAAGCAAAAAAGACAAAAAACAGTTAATGCCGCCGACGAAAAGCAACTTCTCAATTACTTAGTTGATGAAAAAGAAAGTACCGTTTTTGTCGGGGTTACACTCGTTAGTCACTTAGGTTGTCGCCCAGCTGAGCTCAGAAATCTTCAGTTTATTGGAAGCTGCTATATCGCCATCCCTTCAGCTAAAAAAACAGCAGATGGTACAAGAGGGCTTGACCGCATTCTTGAGATAAAAGACAACTCAATTTTTAACAGTCTCAAAGAATGTCATGAAATGCTAATAAACGCGCCCTACTCAGACCCCATTCGCTATGTGCAAAAACGGCTAGACACGTTGACCCAACGATTATGGCCTAAACGCAAAGTACGCCCGTCACTATATTCATGGCGACATCAAATGGGCGCTGATTTGAAAGCCAGTGACATGCCGCGAGAAGAAATCTCAGCAATAATGGGGCATCAGTCAATCAACAGCGTAGAAGTGTACGGCAACCCCCGCAGCTCGAAGTCTTCCCGTAGCTACATAAAACCGGATAAAGAAACAGTCCAAAAAGTAAAGCAGCGAAATAGCCATAGACTCACTAAGCAAATTGGAGAAGAACTGACCCTACAAAAAATAAGCGAAGAGATAAAAATCAAACAACAAAAGTACTCAACAAGGCACAGGTCGGAATCAGGCAGTGAACCGGATCAACTTCTTTAGTTCCGCCGGTCGCAGTAACCGATTGACGCCTATCTGACTAGCAATGCTCGCTTGTGTAAAACCCTGAATGATCCGCAACGAGTGCTCTACTTTCGCTCGGATACCAGCTTGGAGATATTCCGTTCGGATGGATTGCTTATTCTCGGGTGTTTCTTGATAAGACGCACCTTGCTTGCCCTTTTTTATAAATAGCGCAATTAGCCAATCCGCCTCGATGTCTTTCAATTCTTCTCGCTTTTGTGCGCCCCGATAACCTGAATCCGCCAAGATAAAGGTCTCCTCGCCATGAAGCAGATTTTCTGTTTCTGTGATGTCGTGTACGTTGGTGGCTGTCGTGCTTAAACTTTGAGTTAACCTCTGCCTGAATACCGTGAAATGGGTATTCCGGCAGAAGTAAATGGTTAGAAACCATGGTTTTTCTGGCTGATATAGCCAGATGGGACTGCCTGACTGGAAAGAAGCGACTTGATCGTACCTTCCCTAGCGAAGATTTTTGCTCTGGCCAATATTGTCAGGGCTGGTTCGATACTGTCACGCAGGTCAAGCCCACCTGGATACCACGAAAAGGCTGTTCAGGCGGGTCGAAATGGTCGTAAATCATGGTTTTTTCGGGCTGATAGAGCCAAGTATAGAACTTACTTAGTAAAATGAAGCTACTTAATTGTACCGCCTCTAAGAGTCAACGATAGGCATTTTGAAACACGATATTGCATATGTTGTTATAAAAATTAAGTAGAAGCCCATTTAGAGTTTTTCTCGGCTATTAGTAGTTGATTATCCACAAATTTTATTAGTTGATTCTTAGATTCTTCAAGCGAGAAATCATCTTGCTGCATGGCACAATGCACCCAGATTCCTTCGAGAAAAAATGAAATTGCACGATATACATCCTGTGCATACAGGTCTGGAAGCAGGAGGCGTAATTCATACATAATGTTACTGAATTGGCGCCGATTTATTATTCGAATAATACGCTCCCTCTGTGTACATGAAAATGAGCCTGATATCAAAGTAAGCCATGATTGTGCAGTACCCACGGTTAACACATCTGAAGATAGATTTGTCCTACGCACGTAGCACCTGACCCACTCTGACGATATTGGCTAGAGCAAAAAGCGTCGGCAGCTTGCTGTCGTTTTTCATCAGCCCACGGTATCGCGCCTTGGTAAACCCGAACTGACATTTTATGATTCTGAATGGATGCTCGACCTTGGCTCTAATACTGGCCTTCATATATTCGATGTTTATCGGAACTTTGTTGATTCTCGGGTGTTTCTTAAGAGCCCTGACTTTTCCTTGCCGCTCCGCAATATGCCAGTCAACGGCTTTGTCTTTTAGGTTGTCCCGCTTATCGATGCCTCGGTAGCCCGCATCAGCGAATACGAACTGCTCATCACCATGCAGTAATCGGTCTGCTTGGTTCAAATCATGTTCATTGGCAGCAGTGGTTTCAAGACTGTGCGTCAGACCTGTTCTGGCATCAACGCCAATGTGAGCTTTCATGCCGAAAAACCAGAGATTACCCTTCTTCGTCTGGTGCATCTCCGGATCACGCTCACCCGCCTTGTTCTTCGTTGAGCTGGGAGCTTCAATAATGGTGGAGTCCATTAGGGTGCCTTCCTTGACCAACACACCGGCCTCAGTCAGCCAGTTGTTTACTCCCTCGAAGATCTGCCGGCCAAGTCCATTGCGTTCCAGTAGATGCCTGAAGTTCATAATCGTCGTGTGATCAGGGATTGGTTTATCGAGCGAGAGACTCGTAAATATCCGTATCGATGCAATTTCATAAAGAGCATCTTCCATTGCCCGATCACTCAGGCTGTACCACTGTTGTAGACAGTGAATGCGCAGCATCGTCATCAGTGGGTAAGGCCGTCGACCGTTACCCAGTTTGGGATAATAGGGTTCAATGACGGCTTCTATCCGTTGCCAAGGAACCAGCGTTTCCATCCGTGCCAGAAACTTTTCCTTCCGGGTTTGGTAGCGCTTCTGTCGATACTCGCAATCGGCAAAGCTGAGCTGATTTTCCATGTGCTGATCCTGGCTGACGCTATGGCGGGTATTATCTCATACGGAGGGACTTTTTCGCATGTTCCCTAGCTATTAATAATCCTACAGCTCCGAAACAGACTAATTAAAAGTCATAAAACGATTTATCCACATTACCGCAAGTCATTCCTCCCCCCGTTTGGGGGGTACCTAAAAGGTAGCATTCATTGAATAGTAAATATGGATCTCAACATCCCCTTCAAAAAAATAAATGCAAACTGAAAAAGAAGGACTTCATACGATGAAGAAGCTGTTAACCAACGCGGTGCTTGTTGCATCACTTATTTCCGCGACATCAGCACAGGCTGAATTCAGCGGAGAAATCTCCCTGACTAACGATTACCGTTTCCGCGGTGTTTCACAGAGCGGCGAAGAAGCTGCTATTCAGGGCGGCATTTCATACTTTCATGACTCTGGCTTCTATGCCGGTTGGTGGGGCAGCAGCGTAGATTACTATGCAGCGGGTGACTCACTGGACAACAATGAAAGCTTCGAAAGCGATTACTACATTGGCTACTACGGTGAGCTGAATGAAAACCTAACCTACGACGCTACCCTGTATCATTACACCTATCCAGGTTCTGCAACTGATGTTGACTATAGCGAAATCAATGTAGGAGTTAACTACAAAGCGCTACGCGTCTCTTACTGGCACGCAAACGATTACTTCAATATGGGAGATTATTACAGCTACATTGAAGCGGATTACACCTTTGAACTACCTAATGAGTTTGGTCTGACTCTGCATGCTGGTCATTCATTTGGCGGGATCTTTGATGATCCGAATAACCTATGGCTAGAAGAGTACACCGATTACTCCGTCACGCTGAACAAGAGTGTTGCTGGCTTGGACCTGTCTCTGGCCTATATGGATACCGATATTGATGATCTTTATTCGGTAAAAAAAGATTATTTTGCCAACTCTGACGCTGTTGTATTCAGCGTAAGTAAGAGCTTCTGATATCTAAGCCTGCCCCTTTCGGGCAGGCTTTTTTATTACAGTAATAATCAACGTAACCCAGCTCGACAAAAACGTTTTCAAATTAACACTCCAAAATTAAAATATCAGGAGCGTCAAGTCATGAAACATAAGACATCTACGACAGTTAAATCTGTTCTTCTTAGCACAGCCCTATTCAGCAGTTCTTTAATGGCTGCTTCGGACGAAAATACTTTACACATTTATAACTGGTCAGATTATATCGCTGAAGACACTATCGCGAAGTTTGAACAAAAAACAGGAATTAAGGTTGTTTATGACACTTTTGATTCTTATGAATCTGTTGAGGCAAAACTGCTGGCTGGTAAATCTGGTTACGACCTCGTGATGTTTGACTCTTCTTTGTCACCACGACTAATTAAAGCCGAAATTTTCAAACAACTGGATAAATCCAAACTTCCGGGCTGGTCAAACCTTGATACAGCTGTTCTGAGCAAGCTTGAAAGCTATGATCCTGGGTTGAAATACACTCTGCCTTATACCTGGGGCACCGTTGGCTTTACCTATAACGTCGATATGATTAACGAAAGAATGGCTGATGCGCCAGTTGATTCACTCGACATGCTATTTAAGCCCGAGGTTATATCTAAGTTTGCAGACTGCGGCGTGACCGTTGTCGATGTTTCATCAGACATGGTGCCTGCTGCACTGTCCTATTTAGGCTTGGATCCAAACAGTAATAAGAAATCGGATATCAAAGCGGTAGAGGAACTCTTTTCCAATATTCGCCCCTACATTAAAAAGTTTGATTCCACCGGATATCTAAGCGCTCTGCCAAATAGAGAGAATTGCTTGTCGGTTACCTGGTCAGGAGATTATGCAGTCGCTTCTATGCGTGCTGCAGAAGCAGGATCAAATGTTAACCTGAAATACACCATTCCTAAGGAAGGTGTACCGATCTGGTTTGATTCGCTTTACATCCCCTCAGATTCAGAAAATGTCGATGCTGCTCATCAGTTTATGGCATTCCTGCTACAACCAGAAATCATTGCTGATGTAACTAACTATATTGGCTATGCCAACGCTAACCAAAAGTCGACTGAACTAATTGATGCTTCTATATCCAGCGATCCTGGCATTTATCCTGATGAGGACACCCTGAATCAACTGATCAGTAAAGCACCTAAAGATAGCAAAAGCGTTCGACAAATCACTAAGGCCTGGAGCCGAATAAAAACAGGCCGTTAATACACCACCGCAATATAACGGGCGTATAACATATACGCCCGTGTTTTAAAAAACCTGAGTCCAGGTTTAGGAAGTGATTTCGCATGAATAAGAAAGTTGAAAATTTATCTGCCAGCAAAAACATTGAAAACTTTGATAAAGAAAAACCGATCATAGAGTTTCGTAATGTAAACAAAAAGTTCGGAGACTTCACAGCGGTTAATAACGTCGATCTGAAAATCTATAAGGGAGAGTTGTTTTCTCTGCTGGGTGGATCAGGGTGCGGAAAAACAACTTTATTACGCATGTTATCTGGATTTGAAAACCCTTCCTCTGGGCGAATCATATTAGACGGGGTGGATGTCACCGACCTCCCCCCTTACGAACGTCCCGTCAATATGATGTTCCAGTCTTACGCACTGTTCCCTCACATGACAGTAGCTAAGAACATTGCCTATGGACTGGAGCGCGATGGTTTACCTAAGCAAGAGATCCAGTCTCGCGTACAGGAAATGTTAGGACTGGTTCAGTTGGAGCAATTCTCTGATCGCAAACCGCATCAATTGTCGGGCGGACAGCGACAGAGGGTTGCATTGGCTCGAGCACTGGCCAAGCATCCAAAGGTATTGCTACTGGATGAACCGCTGGGGGCACTAGATAAAAAATTGCGCGAAGAGACACAATTTGAACTGATGAACATACAACAATCTTTGGGCACCACTTTTGTCGTTGTTACTCACGATCAGGAAGAGGCAATGACACTATCATCACGCATGGCGGTGATGAATTCAGGCCAGATTATTCAGAAAGGGACACCCAGAGAAGTCTATGAATTTCCTAAAAACCGACACATTGCCGAGTTTGTTGGTTCGATTAATATTTTCGATGCGACTGTAGACAAGCGTCAGGGCGATAAAATATTTGTGACAAGCCCAGAACTAAACAGCCAACTGGAATTTGTAAACGCACAATTTCCCGCAAAAAACGGTAATGAAGTTTCGATCGCCATTCGCCCGGAAAAGCTTAAAATCAAACGTGAAGCTAGTAACGAAGCCGGAATAATATCCGTTCCGGCGACAGTAAAAGGCATCGGTTATCTGGGTAATCAATCAACCTTCCAGGCTGAGCTGGATAGCGGCAAATCTGTCAAAGTAATGGTGCAGAATATGCGGCACTCATCAGACCGCAGCATTAATATTGGCGACGCTGTATATATTTCCTGGCACCAGCAGACAGCACTGCTACTGGCTGAATAGTGGAGACGTATAATGGGTATTCCTGAAAAACAAGACCATTTCCGGACTGCAAACAAATCACGGATTAGCACCCTGGTTCGAAATATTCTGCCGGCAAAAAAAGCTGACGAAATCGGTAAGAAAACAATTCTAGCTGTACCTTATCTATGGCTAAGCGTTTTTTTTCTGGTGCCGTTCTTTATTATTTTTCAAATAAGCTTTACTGAAGCGATCATTGCCCGGCCACCTTATACATCACTGGTTGAGATAGAAGAGGGACTGATTCAGATCAGACTGGTAACCGAAAGCTATCTGATGCTATTTGAAGATGATATTTACTGGAAGTCCTATCTGAATTCAGCATGGATTGCAGCCACATCGACCTTAATCTGCTTTCTAATCGGCTATCCGATGGCCTATGGTATCGCCAGAGCTCCTGCCCATACTCGCCGCAGGCTGTTGCTGTTTATCATTCTGCCATTCTGGACAGCCTTTATTCTAAGAGTTTATGCATGGGTCGGCATACTCAACAATAACGGTATCCTTAACAACATTCTGCAATGGCTGGGGCTAACGGACACCCCTATCCAGTTTCTGTATACCGACTTTGCGATCTATATTGGTATCGTCTATACCTATCTGCCATTTATGATTTTGCCGATCTATACCACTCTAGAGAAGATGGATCTGTCCTTAATGGAAGCATCCAGTGACTTGGGCGGACGGCCCGTTACAACATTCATGCGCATAACACTGCCCCTGTCAGTTCCAGGCATAATTGCCGGATCGATGCTGGTCTTTATCCCTGCACTGGGTGAATTCGTTATCCCGGCATTGCTTGGTGGCGATGACAGCCTGATGATCGGACGTGTGCTATTCGATGAGTTCTTCCTTAACCGGGACTGGCCTATGGCTTCCACTGTCGCTGTGGCGATGCTTATATTCCTGGTCGCACCAATCGTGCTGTTCAACCACTTTCAGTCTAAAGAGATGGAGGCAAAATAATGGCTAAAAGAAGCTCAACATTTGTTCTGTCGGCCATGTGCTTTGGCTATGCCTTTTTATATATACCAATCTTTCTGCTGATCGCTTACTCGTTTAATGATTCAAAGCTGGCGACGGTGTGGGGCGGGTTCTCAACCCGCTGGTATGTTGAACTGTTTCAGAATGAACAGATAATGGCAGCAGCCTGGCTAAGCCTTAAAATTGCCTTTTTAACCGCCACCTTTGCTGTCATATTAGGCACTATGGCGGGTATCGCTATTATCCGCTATGGCCGCTTTAAGGGACGTATGCTGTTTACCGGCATGATTACCGCACCGATGGTGATGCCCGAAGTCATCACCGGCCTTTCCCTGCTGTTACTGTTCGTATCGATGGAATCTCTACTTGGCTGGCCTGCTGAACGTGGCACTACGACAATCATCATTGCCCATGTGACCTTTGCAATGGCTTATGTGACAGTAGTTGTTCAGTCTCGCCTAGCTAGTATCGATCAATCCATCGAAGAGGCTGCTATGGATCTGGGTTGCCGACCACTTCGGATACTGTACGACATCACCCTGCCAATGATCCTGCCCGCGATAATATCAGGCTGGCTACTGGCCTTTACCCTGTCACTGGATGACCTGGTAATTGCCACCTTTGTTACCGGCCCTGGCGCAAGTACCCTGCCGATGGTGATTTTTTCAAAGATCAAACTGGGCATCAGTCCGGATATCAATGCCCTTGCTACGATTGTTATCTTCCTGGTTTTTACCGGCGTATTGGCATCAAGCTGGATAAACCGAAAGACATCAAACTAAGACAGGCCAGGCAGCATAGCCTGGGTTCTCAGGGTATGTATAACCGGCGCTCACCTGAGCGCCGTTTTTTACGTTATAACAGGCAATTATGTTTATTATTTTTTTTAGTTTTCTAATAGCCTCTCAGGAAAATTGCCACTTCACTTTCTGGCTCTCCCTATAGCCAACAACAGGCTGCACTAGGACTTTAAGCAACTCAGGCAGATCACTCCCGACATCCAGCTTGAATCGCAACTTTTAACAGCAGCCCCACCACATATACCAGTACGATCACAAGCCCAGACTAGCTGTGAAATAGACGATCAGAAGCAAAACCGTTTAGCTACCACAAATGGGGGGAGGCCCGCTCTCTATACGATGGATATGATGAGTTTAATACGTAATTACTGCTAAACACCCGGCTACAAACAGGACGATAATAATGAAAGTATATAACCAATTGTACATCGATGGATGCTGGAGCTCAGCAACCAACGATACACTGATCGACGTTATCAATCCGGCAACAGAAACACTAGCAGGACAGGCAGTACTCGCCGATGCAAGTGATGTAAATCGGGCCATAAATGCCGCACAAAAAGCCTTTATCTCCTGGTCACAAACTAGTGCGGAGGAGCGCGCTGGCTATATTACCGCTATAGCTGACCGTTTACGTGAACGCAGTGAGGAAATGGTTGCCACCATCACCTCAGAAATGGGCGCGCCTTTGAACTTTTGTCGTGATGTTCAGGTGCTTGACCCGATTGATGCGCTTTACAAACATGCTGAACATACCATACTCCTCGATCAGGAAAAACTAATCGGTAATTCAAAAGTAATCAATGAACCCATTGGTGTCTGCGCCCTGATTACGCCATGGAACTATCCTCTACATCAATTGATCGGTAAGGTAGCACCAGCACTAGCTGCGGGTTGCACTATGGTCCTAAAGCCAAGCGAAATCACCCCTTTACACGCGTTCCTACTGGCAGAAATAATCGATGAAGCAGGTCTTCCTGCAGGAGTTTTCAACCTGGTCAACGGTAACGGTCCAAAAGTTGGCGAACCACTCTGCACTCATCCGCAAGTAGATCTAATCTCCTTCACCGGTTCCACCTTAGCAGGGGTGAGAATTTCCCAGCTAGCAGCTCCTGCGATAAAACGAGTTTGCCTTGAATTAGGCGGTAAATCGCCTTTCCTAATAGGCGAGGATGCTGATCTAGAGGTAGCAGTAAAGCTTGGCGTTGACGATGTCATGTACAACAGCGGTCAAACCTGCACAGCACTTACTCGTATGCTGATACCTGCCAAACGCTATGAGGAAGCCGTTGCTATCGCTAAATCACATGTTGAAAACATCAACGTAGGCGATCCTCAGGATGAAGAAACTTTTATGGGGCCAATGGCTTCGTTAGCCCAACTAGAAACAGTATTGATGTACATTGAAAAAGGAATAAGTGAAGGCGCCAGACTGGTAACAGGAGGACTGGACAAACCCGTCGGGCTGCAGACTGGATATTACATCCAACCGACTATTTTTGCCGACGTAACCAACGATATGACAATTGCTAGGGAAGAGATCTTTGGTCCCGTGCTTTGCATGATTCCCTATAGCGATGAGGAAGAAGCGATAAATATTGCTAATGACACTCCTTATGGGCTATCAGCAAGGGTATGGTGCGAAGACAAACAACACGCTGAAGCCTTGGCCCGCCGTATTCAGGCTGGTCAAGTCTATATCAACGATGCCTTATGGAACAATGCGGCACCATTCGGTGGCTACAAACAATCCGGAAATGGCCGGGAACTAGGATACATAGGGGTAGAAGAGTACTTCGAAACTAAATCCATGCTCCGCTGAAACTATTCATCTCCTTCACTATCGCATTCGCGATGCCTGCGCTCCCGCGCTTTTTGGCGGGCCTTTGGCCCGCCTTTTTTCATTTCGTATTCTATGAAAAAAACTGTTTCAGACCCTGAAGCTGTAATACTAAAAAACATTACAGAATACCTAGATCAGCTATCTCAACTAATAAATGCAGTGAGCAATAACAGAAAAAAAACTGTTTTGCCTATAAGTTATCACTTCACTCACAAAGTACGGAGATATCAAACAAATTTACCTTTTTAGTTGATCTAGTTTGAGTTTGTACAACTATGTTTTGCTATTCAGAAGATTCTCCATCGGATCCTCACTACTGCCCTCGCTGAACTGCGAAATTGCATCGATGAATAGCGAAAACAACTCGGATTGCGAACTTACACACAACTTGCGGTACAGATTTTTACGGTGCTCACGCACCGTATCAGGTGAAATATCAAGCTCCCGTGCGGCAGATTTGGATGAATGGCCACGCAAAATCAGGTGGGTAGTCTCAAGCTCCCGCTCAGTCAGAATCGATCGACCAAAATTCATGAATGCTGCATCCAGCGGTCGTGCCAGACTTTGTGCACCCGACTGCTGATCGGTTTCCTCAAAGCTAGTATCTCCCCAATGACGCAGGACTAGTTCGCGCACCAGAGGCTCTACTGCCCGCAGCTGGGAAAACTCTGTTTGCGAATAACGGTAGGCAGGATCTCCATGATATAAACAGACCGTTATCTTTCTGTTTTCACCAAGGTCAACAACAAAGTAGCAGTCTTCTACAGAGCCGGCTTTGATGTAGTAAGTCTTATAGTAATCACTGTTAAAAAAGTCATCCGGGGCAATTTCAGCCAGATGATAGAATCCCTGCTGTAATCCACCCGAAACAGCCAGGCAAAAAGGATCCAGCATATAACCTCGGGAAAAATAACGACTGACCAGCAGGTCTCTTTTCTCCAACGGAATACCATGATCAAACAACAGAACAGGAGAGCGATTCTTATACTCCAGGCTAATCATGGCTGCTTCACCTTGTACCAGAGTTTCTAGCGCCGAGATCAGGGCTACAGGAAACTGGTTGGTATTTAGATTTGCAACCGCCTGGGCAACTGCTTGGTGCCACTTCTGGAAGGAAGAAAGTGATACATCCATAGACTTTGTCCGGTCATTGCAGCTCAATCTGATTAGATCTAATCAGACAAAAGTAGCGATTATTAATAATATTCTGGTAATTGAATATCAGAACAAACTGTTTTTAGTATACAACCGAATTAACCAAGATGGGATGGCTCAGATCATTCTTCAGGTACGTAAACCCGACAGCAGCTGTTCTTGTCGGCTAGTTTCACGGTGCAACCGATCGCAATGTTCACTGACAATTTCGGCAGCTTCATCTAGCCCTCTGGCACCACTAGCTATATCGGATAGGCGATTATTAATTTCCTCATTCACGAGACTCTGCTGCTCAACTGCAGACGCCATCTGGGTGATATCATCTGCAACCCTGATAACAGAATTGACAGTCTGATTCATCGCCTCAAACGCTGTCGACGTCAGTTGATGGACCTGGTCCGCATTTTCAAAACTGTTCTGAATCAGCCCGCTGGTTTTATCAATCTCGCCCATCAAACCATGAATATTGTTGCTGATTTCGTCTACTGAGTTCCTGGTTTTCTGGGCCAGCATCCTGACCTCTTCTGCAACTACGGCAAAACCTCTGCCACTTTCACCCCCTCTCGAGGCCTCTATCGCCGCATTCAACGCCAGCAAATTGGTCTGTTCTGAAACATTACGAATCACATCAAGAATCATACTGATATCTTTACTCTGGCTGGCAACACGGTTAAACACCTCATGGGTGTGACTCATATCCTCAGTCAGCTCATGAATTTGCTGCTGGGCAGTAATAACCGTTTGCTGAGTAGACACCACAGCCTCTTTTACCTGCTGGCTATTATCGGCTGCGCGTTCTGCATTTTCAGCTAATTGGACTGAGGTTGAACTCATCTGCTGCATCGCACAAGCAACACTTTCGAGATTAGCTCTTTGCTCCGCCACTTGTTTATTTATTGTATCCATTTGTCCGGTAACCAGATCTGTACCGGCGGTGACATTGACATTAACCTGTTGCAATGCAACCACCATATTCCGTAATTTGACGATAAACCGATTAATCAGTTCCGACATCCGAATAAACTCAGCATGCTGACGCACATCCAACATCATATTCAGACTGCCTTCCTGATCAGATAGCGCCTCAACTTTATTATTAATCTGCCTGACTGGTCCGGTTGCACTTTTCACCAGCATCCAGATAAATAATCCTGCGAGTACCGTGATGGTTATCCCTAACAAAACATTATCAAAAGTGTTCTCCTGCTGAATAATTTCTATCTCCTGCTTTATCTGCTCAGCAGTTGCATAGATCTCTGCGACAGGAACTTCCAGCACCAGTGTCCAGGGTTGTTCAACATGAGAAATAGTCACCGGTTGAGTCAGCAGTAGCTGCTCCCCCAAATCCTCTATCCGGGCCTTGCCGTCAGAATTGCCCAGATAGTCGGTTATATTTTGGTCCACTTCAGCTAATCGCTTTGCAATCGCCTCCGGATAGTTACTGGAGCCAACAATCACCCCCGACCTGCTAACCAGCGTCACCCGGGTCTTCCCCTGATACAACCGCGCTGACAATTCAATGGTTAACGCCTGAAACTTTGGCAGGTTGATATCGACACCTACAACCCCCAGAAACTCTCCATCAACGACCATAGGCATAGTCAGTGACGTCAAGTAATCAGAGCGCCCCTCTTCATACTCATAAAAGTATGGTTCCAGCAGGCAGGCCGTAAGCCCTTCCATCGGGCATAGATACCACTCACCATCACGAAAACCAAACTCATTAAGCGACTGGCTATACCGCAGATCGTTGGTCGCCGCATCGTTTTCATACTGAATAATTTCATCCCTCTGGCGCACAAAGTACAATGAAAAAATACCCGTTTCAGGAATACTGTGACTAAAGCCCCTGGCATACAGATCATCGGAGCCATCAAAGGCATCCGCCTCAAAGTCCACATAAATAGAGTTAATCAGGGCATTATCCTCCAGTGCGGTTTTAGTAATTAACTCCACCTGGCGCCGCGACAAACGGTTGGAATACTCCCCCCGGATCGACTCTTCGAGCTGGCTGGCTACGAAAGATGAGGTCTGAAAAGCATTCTCCAGATAAGCGGCACTTTCTCCAGCCAGCTCTTTAGCCGCTGACTCCAGCCGATGTATTGCTTCCTTTTTCAGAGCTTTCTGACTTTGCTCCACGGAGAACTGATTCGTGACCTGCATGGTCTGATATGAACGATACAGCTGAAGCAAATTAGTTAATACGATCAGCGTTACGGAGATAAACAGAAATTTGCTGAAAAATGAAATTGTTTTCAATTTTCTTATTGCGATCATTCGCACAAGCCCTCTTTTTATAATTATGTCTGGTTAGCGCTATTCCTTAGTATCCAAATTCCCTTTAAGAACCAAGACATACGATTATATGGACAGAAGTTTCGCAACCCTCCCCCCCAAATGCGGTATGTGTAAGATTCCACTTGCTTGACACGATAGAGGGCAACAAGAACAAATGGAGATCACTATGGCTTCTTTTCCAAAAGAACACTTTTCTAAGTTTGATAATGCCGCAATCACTGAGTCCGATAAGGCTCACTATATGCATGCGTATCACTGTTTTGATGAACATAGAGCAGATGGCTCTCTTAACGTGGCGGCAGGTGAAGGAGCTTACATTTACGACGCTGAAGGCAACAAATACCTGGATGCTGTCGGTGGCATGTGGTGTACCAACATCGGGCTGGGCCGTGATGAAATGGCCGACACTATCGCAGAACAGGTGCGCAACTGTGCATACTCAAACCCATTTGCCGATATGGCGAACGTAACCGCCATCGAGCTGAGTAAGAAACTGGCAGAGCTGGCGCCTGGCGATCTTAATCATGTATTCCTGACAACGGGTGGTTCTACCGCTGTCGATACTGCATATCGAATGATTCAGTATTATCAGAACAGCCGCGGCAAGCACCAGAAGAAACATATTATCTCCCGGGTAAATGCATACCATGGGTCAACCTATGTTTCTATGTCGATCGGCGGCAAGAAATCTGACCACCCGGAAGAGTTCGATTATATTTCCGACACTATTCATCATATTTCCAGCCCTGGCTATTACCGTGCCCCTGAAGGCATGACCGAAGCGGATTTTCTTGAATCTCTGGTAAAGGAGTTCGAAGACAAGATTCTGGAGCTGGGAGCAGACAATGTCGCAGCTTTTTTTGCTGAGCCAATCATGGGTTCCGGCGGTGTAATTGTGCCACCTGAAGGCTATCACTACCGAATGTGGCAGATCTGTCAAAAATACGATCTGCTATATGTTTCCGATGAAGTGGTAACCTCCTTCGGCCGTCTAGGTAAGTTTTTTGCTTCAAAAGACCGATTTAATATCCAGCCGGATATCATCACAACCGCCAAGGGCTTAACCTCGGGCTATATGCCGCTAGGTGCCTGCATTCTATCCGATAAGATTTGGGATGTTATCGCCGAAGAAGGCAAGGGACGCTGTTTTGTTCATGGTTTCACTTACAGCGGCCATCCAGTCGCTTGTGCCGCAGCCCTGAAAAACATCGAAATTATTGAGCGTGAAAATATTCTAAGCCATGTCGAAGAGGTGGGTACCTACTTCATGGAACAACTGAAAACACTCTCAGACCTACCGATCGTTGGCGAAGTACGAGGTTCACACTTTATGGCTTGCGTGGAGTTTGTTGCCAGCCAGGAAACTAAAGCCTTATTCCCTGAAGAGCTCAACATAGGGGGTATCGTTCATGAGCACGCACAAAAGCGCGGTCTTATTGTCCGCCCAACTGTGCACCTAAATATCATGTCACCATCGTTGATTCTAACCCATGATCAGGTGGATGAGATCGTAAGCACACTGCGTCTAAGTATCGCTGATACCGTCGAAGACCTAGAAAAAGCCGGGCATATGTAATATGCCCTCCGGGAGCAAATCAAGATATTACTGCTCCCGGCCCTGTGTGCTTTTTCAATCTATCAGCTAACTGTAACCTCGGTCACAGTAGCTGATTCCTCCGCCACAGCAATTTCAGCCCCCTCTTGTAACAGCTGTTCCGAAAAGATTTCAAAGCGAGAGAAATGATGAACGATCACAATGATGTTTCCAGCGACGAGCAATCACTCTACGGCCTGCTTCCCACTTTTATGGGAGTCCCTCCGGTCCGCAATATAGAGCAGTCTGATGCAGATGTCGTGGTATCAGGTGTACCTTTCGACCTGGCAACATCCGGCCGCCCAGGAGCAAGACTCGGTCCTAAAGGAATTCGGTTGGCCTCAGCCAACCTGGCTTGGGAAGAATATCGCTGGCCCTGGCAGTTTGCGGTACAAGATGAACTGAAGGTCGCTGATTACGGTGATGTCTGGTTTAAATACGGCGAGCCTGCCATGCTGGTTGAAAATCTGACGGCTCACGCCCAGCGATTGCTGGAAAACGATAAAACCATGCTGACCTTTGGCGGCGATCACTTCATCACCCTGCCAGTGTTGCGAGCCCACGCCGAAAAACATGGGCCACTGTCCCTTATTCACTTCGATGCACACACCGATACCTATTCCGAAGGCGGTGCTATCGATCATGGAACTATGTTCCACCATGCAATGGTAGAAGGCCTGGTCAATCCTGAGTATTCAGTTCAGATTGGTATCCGCACCTCCTATGACGCAGAAAACCATAAATACAATGTTCTGGATGCCGCTTGGGTAGACCAGCACGGCGCAGAAGCAACGCTGGAACGGATCAGAGAAATTGTTGGCGACCGAAAAACCTACCTGACCTTCGATATCGACTGCCTGGACCCAGCCTTTGCACCTGGCACCGGTACCCCGGTATCCGGCGGCCTTAGCACTACCGCAGCGCTAAGAATAGTTCGCGGTATGGTAGGCATAGATCTTGTCGGTATGGATGTCGTGGAAGTATCCCCTTCATACGATCACGCAGAAGTCACAGCACTGGCAGGCGCCACCCTG
Organism: Amphritea sp. 1_MG-2023; assembly: GCF_030547545.1. Taxonomy (GTDB): domain Bacteria; phylum Pseudomonadota; class Gammaproteobacteria; order Pseudomonadales; family Balneatricaceae; genus Amphritea. The sequence continues at coordinate 4,291 of NZ_JAUOQE010000012.1, read as the reverse complement.
GCACTAGAGATGCTCTATGTGCTAGCTGCAAACAAAAGACAAAAACAGTTGCCTTAACGCTGACCGAGCACTGCTTTATCAACTAATCTAAATTATAAGTATAAGAAGTACATATTATGCATCATAAATATAAAGTTCTCGGGTTCAAGGATGTAACCCTCTATACCGTTTCCGCCATGCTCTTCATGGATCAGATTGCACTGGCAGCTTCCCTCGGCGCCACTAGTATGTTCTGGTGGGGCTATGTGCTGATTTTCCTGTTTATCCCAATGGCAATGATCAGTTCCGAACTGGGTACCACCTATCCTAAAAATGGCGGGGTATACCAGTGGGTAAGAACCGCTTTCGGCTACCGCTGGGGAGCTCGAATTTCCTGGTTGTACTGGATCACCAACGCTACCTGGATGCCAACCGTATACATTCTCTTCGCCGGCATGCTCAGCGAGCTATTCTTTCCAGGACTCAGCCTCTGGCAACAGGTCTTTATCGGTATAGCCCTGAGTATCTTCACTGCCATCTTCAATATTGTTTCCCTGAAAATGGGTAAATGGCTACCTAACCTGGGCGCTGTGCTAAAAATAATCTGCGTACTGGCGATCGGTATTGCCGGCATCAATTATGGTATGGCCAACGGTTTTGCCAACGTGCTGACATGGGAAACCATGGTGCCGACTTCAGGGCTGGAGATTGCCGCCCTGGGCATTATGGTTTACGGCGTAATGGGAACAGAGCTGGCCTGTAGCAGTGCCGATGAAATGAAAAACCCGACTAGGGATATTCCACGGGCGATCCTGGCTTCCAGCCTGATCGTTGCAGCTTTCAACATCTTCGGTACTTTAGGCGTACTGGCGGCAGTACCTATCGAGCAGACCGAAATCACTCAGATCTTTGTCCACTCCCTGTACAATCTCTATGGTGATACCGGATTTGGTTATCTGTTTGCCACCCTAATCGCCTGCTTTGTGATCTTTACCCTGTTCACCAACATGGTTACCTGGAGCATGGGTACCAACCGTGCGGCGATAGAAGCAGCAGATGAGGGTGAATTACCACGGGTATTTGGTATCGTCCATTCTAAATACCAGACACCGTTAGGTTCAGCCCTGCTGGCGGCAGCAGTCAGCTCAGCTTCACTGCTGATTTACAGCCTGATGGCTAACACCGCTGAAGATCTGTTCTGGTCGTTGATGTCATTCAGCGCCATGATCTTCCTGATGCCATATGTTGCGATGGTACTGGCTTTCATCAAACTGCGCCTGACCGACAATACTGAACGACCATTCAGAATGCCTGTTTCAAATTCAGTAGCGGTAGTCATTGCCGGTTTCGTAGTACTGAATATCATCGGTGGTATTGTAATGTTTGTTTACATCCCTGGTGAGCCTATCGACTGGACATTTACCCTGCAGGTACTGGGTGGCATCGCGTCTTCACTGATCGTAGGCGAGCTGATTATCCGATATTGCGAAAAAAAGAAGAACACCATCACAAAGCATGAAGAAGCACTACAACCAAGTAATTAATCAGCTCAAAATAATGTTATGACTGAATAAAGAGAACCCAGCAGGTATAAGCTCGCCGTTCAGGATTGTTCGTCGAGTTTTTTTATGGGCGTAATGTTTGGGTTTGTAAGCTCGGTTTTATATAAGCCCGGGACTGGTTTCGACACAATGTATGGACTCCTCCCTCCCAGCGAGATACTAGGCTTAGTGTCGACCAAAACACTAAAAGAGGAATCCACACATAGCTAAAGTTAATACTATTGGCTTCGATCTGGCAAAGAATGTCATTCAGGTTTCTGTCGTATCGCCCTCAGGTAAAGAACTCCAGAATAAAGACCTGTCCCGTACCAAGTTCGCTGAATTTCTAATCAAACAGAAACCGTATCTGGTTGCTTTCGAAGCCTGTGCCAGCTCGCATTACTGAGCTAGATATGCACAGGAGCATGATCACCAGGCCAAGATCATCCCTGCTGTTGCAGTAGCTCCTTTTCGACAAGGGCACAAGACTGATGCTTTGGCGGTTGCCGAAACAGCAAGCCGTCTCAACATTAAAGAAGCCCCGCTGAAAAGTGTTGAACAGCAAGGTCTTCAATCCGTGCAACGTTCTCGTGAGCTGCTGGTACAAAACAGAGCAGCGCTATCGAATCATATTCTCGGTCTTTTGATGGAATTTGATGTTGTTATACCCAAAGGGTGGGCTGCTTTGCATCAACATATTTCTCTTGTACTGGAGGATGCAGAAAACGGTATTCCGCATATGTTTCGCCCTACGTTACATCGGATGTACCAACGGTATCTCCAGCTTAAAGAGGATATCAATTTCCTAAATGAACAGATCAAACAACTAGTTAAACAAAACGAAGCCTGCACCCGCTTACTGAATATTGAAGGTGTTGGCCCTATCAGCGCAGCTTTACTCTTTGCCACTTTGGGCACAGGAAAAGCATTCAAGAATGGCCGTGAGTTCTCTGCTTATATCAGCCTGACGCCCAAGCAATACAGCAGTGGCGGGAAGACCAATCTGATAGGTATCAGTCGACATATTGCCAATCACCGCTTGAGATCGGTCCTGACCCAAGGAGCAAGAGCCTATGTACATCGACTGAAAGAACCTCAGACACCGAAACAAAAGTGGCTTTAGTCACTGATTCAGCGGGCAGGATACGGAAAGGCCGCAGTTACTCTGGCCAACAAGAATGTCCGCACTGTCTGGGTGCTGCTAACCACAGGTTCAGAATACAATAGAGCAATATTAAGTGAGCCATCAGTAGCCTGAAGCCCGATAGCTCAGATAGAAATGTAACGAGTTCAGCAAGCAAGCCAGGATCAGATAGAGATATCCGCCCTGATTAAACCTGTTCCGCTTTGTGGCCCTAGAAGCCAACGACACGTAGAAGAATTGGGGTGCGCATACATAGTGGGCTAGAAGATAGCGTCTCCACCGAAAAGCCGAATGTACAGACGCGTCTTAACTCTGAAACAATGCTTCCTTGCTAAACAGGAGGAGTCCATATACAAAGCCGACCTCCAGCATGTACTTCTGAATTTTAGCAAAGGGCACAAAGCGAACCTTCGATTTTGATCGACATGATTTCTGCTAACAGCCATCTGACGTGTTTTATTTCAAACGTTTTTGGAAGCGACTAAGACGTTTTAGCTGGTTATAGCTGGTTATAGCTAAAGAATAGGCGAAAAAATCTTCATTAGTTCTCATATACCCTAGTTGCTCATAAAGCTTTTGGCCTGGGAGATTATCCTTGGCTGTGAGTAAATCAATACGAGCAGTCCCCGTTTCCCTGGCGTATTCATTCGCCTTCTTCATCAATGAGCGCCCAAGACCTAATTCGCGTGAACTAATATCTACATACAAATCATACAGAATATAGATTTTGACTGCTTCAACTGAACAGAATGAGGGGTAAAGCTGCGTAAATCCCATCTCTTTACCCTGATCATCTAGTGCTAAAAAGATCACTGATTCGTTATTAATCAGACGTTCTGTTATAAATTCAGTGGCAAGCTCGAGATCGGTTTCACAGTTATAAAACTGACGATATAGATCAAATAAGCGAGCAACTACCGCAACATGTGATAGATCAGCCTAGATTATTTTCATGGGCACCTCCCGTAAATTCTATCTTGAAAGAGCATGCAGTTATTTGGTTGGTAGATACAACATGCCAACTATTAGCTCATGCCTTGCCTCGTAGAGAATTTTCGACACAGATCGACCTGGAATCCCGCTTGGGGCGACAAGAATCCAGCTCTGCTATCAAGAAGATATCCCCTCAGGGTCGGTAAGAGCCAAGCCAGATACAAGTGCCGATGCCAGCTCTTGGCACTGAGCGGCCTCTGTAGAATACTTGCTAAACTTCTGAAAACAGCTAATAGTGTGGTTCGTACCTCACCAGCCCTTACAAAAATGTATGGTTCCCCTCATGATTGCAACATAGATTTGTGATCGTGAGGTGGTTTTGCGCTAATGTATTCGGAGTCTTAAGTTGGGAAGCTTTTATTCCCGCTCCACGATGAGCATCCACTCCAGATAGCCCTTAAAAAGCCGACAGCCTATAACAGCTGTTTTTTGTGACAAGTTTACTACCCAGACGGTCAACCGTTTTCATCATCACGCTCTATTATTGCAAACCGGATTAAACTTGCTGCGCTTGATAAGGCTCATTCTTACTTAAAATGGCATAGGCTATTCTCGACAGCTTATTCGCTAAGGCAATGCACACCGTATTGAATGATTTGTTTGCGCGTAGCTTTCTCAACCAGTCATACATCGG